>NZ_JANAVI010000030.1:0-9365 GCF_024213325.1 Paenibacillus sp. MZ03-122A
TGCGTATCCGCAGTCAAGTGGACAGCTTATTCTCAGACGTGATGAAGCAAACCCAAGAGCAATCGATTGCTTCCCATGCCTATGATACGTATCCGTTGTATGAAATTCAGGGGCTATCAGAGCTTAAGCAGGATTTGATCAATCATATTCTTATTTTTGAGAACTATCCGGTAGAGGAACAATTGGAGCAATTAGGCAACGGTGATGAGTCCAGCTTCAGTATCATCGGAGCTGAGTCTGTCGAGCAGACCAACTATGACTTTAACCTGGTGGTGCTGCCAGGGAACACCATTCACATGAGCTTTGGGTATAATGCACTGGCCTTTGAACGGGAAAGTGTAGAGCAAATTCGAGGTCATCTGGTACAGCTGCTGGAACAGGTAACAGCGAAGCCGGACATTCGGGTGCATGAGCTGGATATGGTAACCGCGCAGGAGCGTGAGCAAATCGTTGAGGCTTGGGGAAATACAGTGGTAGCATATCCAAACGAGCAAACGATTCACGGCTTGTTCGAGGCGCAAACCGCGCGGACGCCGGAGCAGACAGCATTGTTCTTCGAAGGAGAGCAATTAACCTATCGCGAGCTGAATGCACGCGCCAATCGTTTGGCTCGTATCTTGCGTAGTCAAGGCGTGACGAAAGATCGTCTGGTGGGTCTGATGACTGAGCGTTCGGTGGACATGATCGTAGGTATCTTCGGGATTTTAAAAGCCGGGGGTGCATATGTCCCCATCGATCCGACCTATCCAGAGGAGCGTATCCGCTACATGCTGGACGACTCGGGTGCGAAGCTGCTGTTGACGCAAAGCCATCTGGTGGACAAAGCAGCTATCGACGGTCACGTGCTGGTGTTAGATGGGGAGCAAACGGTGTACCACGAGGATGATTCCAATTTGGAGCCGTGGTCCGGTCCAAACGATTTGGCGTATGTCATTTATACGTCGGGTACAACCGGGCAGCCGAAGGGCGTAATGCTGGAGCACCACGGGTTGTGCAATCTGAAAACGTATTTTGATCAGACACTTCAAATCCGTACGTCGGATCATGCGTTGCTGTTTGCCAGCTACTCGTTTGATGCGGCTTGCTGGGAAATCTTCCAGGCACTGTTCTGTGGAGCCACACTGTATGTGCCAACGACAGAGACGATTTTGAACTACGAGCGGTTTGAGCAATATATGGCGGATCATCACATCACGGTGGCAGCTTTGCCGCCGACCTATGCGGTCTATCTGGATCCGCAGCGGATGCCACACCTGCGTATTCTGTTCACTGCGGGTTCAGCATCCTCAACCGAGCTGGTATACAAGTGGAAGGATCAAGTGGCGTACTACAACGGCTACGGTCCAACCGAAAACTCGGTGGCGACATCCATCTGGCCGGTATCCGAGGATGAGAGGGCCGGACAACTGATTTCCATCGGACGCCCTGTGCCGAATCATCGGGTATATATGCTGGATGTGCATGGACATTTGGCTCCGGTAGGCGTCGCGGGTGAACTGTGCGTGTCTGGTTCGGGTCTGGCCCGGGGTTATCTGGATCGTCCAGAGCTGACGGCTGAGAAATTTGTATCGAACCCGTTTGCGGCTGGCGAAGCAGGGTATGAGCGAATGTACCGTACGGGTGACCTGGCGAGATGGATGCCGGACGGCAACATCGAATATTTGGGCCGGATCGACCATCAGGTGAAAATCCGGGGCTACCGGATCGAGCTGGGTGAGGTCGAGGCACAAATTTTGAAAGTGGAAGACGTACAAGAGGTCATCGTACTGGCCCAGGCGGACGAACAGGGGCAAAACCAACTGGTGGCGTACTATGTTGCTGAACGGGAAGTAAGCGCTGGTGAGCTGCGCAGCTTAATGGGCGAGGAGCTACCAAACTACATGGTGCCTTCGTATTTCATCCAGCTGGAGCAGATGCCACTGACACCGAACGGTAAAATCGACCGCAAGGCCCTGCCGGCACCAGAAGGCAACCTGCAAAGCGGAGCGGATTATGTAGAGCCGCGCACAGTGCTGGAGCAGACTTTGGTTTCGATTTGGCAGGCTGTATTAGGAGCGAAGAGAGTCGGGATTTTGGATAATTTCTTTGATCTGGGCGGCGATTCGATCAAAGCGATCCAGGTATCCTCCCGTTTGCTGCAAGCGGGCTACAAGCTGGACATGAAGGATTTGTTCCAATATCCTTCCATTTCGCTGCTGAGCGGTCATATTCACAAGGTCAGCCGCACAGCCGATCAGCGGGTGGTTTCGGGGGCAGTTAGATTGACCCCGATTCAGCAATGGTTCTTTGGACAATCCTCAGCAGAGCCACATTATTTCAACCAGTCGGTGATGCTGTATAGAGCACAAGGCTTTGATGAAGCCGCATTGCATCAAACGGTGACCAAGGTAACGGAGCATCATGATGCTTTGCGTATGATCTTCCGTCAGACCGAACAGGGCTATGAAGCGTGGAATCGCGGTCTGAACGAAGGCGAGCTGTATCGTCTGGACGTTATTGATCTGACGGATGTGCAAAACATTACAGATGTTGCAGCAGCCATTGAAATGAAAGCCAATGCCATCCAAAGTTCTATTCGTCTGGACGAAGGACCGCTGGTGAAGCTGGGACTTTTCCGCTGCATGGATGGAGATCATTTACTGATTGCCATTCACCATTTGGTCATAGACGGGATTTCGTGGCGAATTGTGCTTGAGGATTTTGCCACGGGATATGAGCAGGCCGTGCGGGGAGAAGCGATTCGCCTGCCTTATAAAACGGAGGCTTTCTCCGCTTGGGCAGAGCGCTTATCACAATATGCGAATAGTCCGGCGATCGACAACGAACGTGAATATTGGCAGCATCTCGCTCAAATGGAAGTCGCATCGTTGCCTAAGGATCAAGAGAGAGCGGAGGGACAACATTCTCTAATCAGAGACACTGCAACGGTGAGCGTAGCTTGGAGTGAACAGGAAACACGACTGCTGCTGCAGGAAGCACACCGTGCGTACCACACCGAGGTCAATGATCTGCTGTTAACCGCACTCGGCACAGCGGTATATAACTGGAGCGGTCAGGAGCGTGTGCTGGTCAATCTGGAGGGACATGGCCGGGAAGCCATTGTTCCAGATATCGACATCACCCGTACCGTGGGCTGGTTTACAAGCCAGTATCCGGTGCTGCTGGGTGTGGACGGAAAGGCAGCAGTCGGGCAGCGAATCAAGCGGGTGAAGGAAGATCTGCGTCATGTGCCGCATAAGGGCATTGGCTACGGCATTTTGAAATATATGTCTCAGCATGATGCCCATCCTTCCTGGACCCTGCAGCCTGAAATTAGCTTTAACTATTTGGGACAATTTGATCAGGACTTGGAAAACGGGGATATCACGCTGTCCTCACATCCAGGTGGAGAGCCGATGAGTGACCATACCGTTCTGGAGCATCCGCTGAATGTGAACGGAATGATTACAGCGGGCGCGCTGACACTGGACATTCGCTATGACAGTAAGGTATATCATCAGCAAAATGTAGAAAAATTTGCGCAGTTGCTGCAGGAAAGCTTGCAGGAAGTGATCGCTCATTGTGCCTCCAAAGAGCGGAGTGAGCTAACACCAAGTGATGTATTGTTCAAAGGCTTGACACTGGAGCAACTGGAGCAATTGACGGAGCAAACTTCTTCTGTGGGCGAGCTGGAAAATGTGTATGCTCTTTCGCCTATGCAGAAGGGGATGCTGTTCCATAGCTTGATGGAGCCGGAGTCAGGCGCCTACTTCCAGCAAGCGTCGTTTGATCAAAAAGGCAGCTTTGATGTTGCAATTTTCCGCAAGAGTCTGGATGTACTGACACAGCGTCATGAAGCGCTGCGGACGAATTTCCATATGTTTGAGACAGGGCACAGTCAGGAGCCATTGCAGATCGTGTTCCGTCACAAAGATAGCGACCTTTCCTTCCAGGATATACGGGAAATGCAGGAAGCGGAGCAACAGGCGTATATCCAGGCGTTTAAGCTAGAGGACCAAGCTAGGGGCTTTAATCTTGGTACGGATGCACTCATGCGCGTACAGGTATTGCAAACCCATGAAGAAACGTATCATTTGGTCTGGAGCTTCCATCATATTGTCATGGATGGCTGGTGCTTATCGCTCGTTACGGGTGAAGTGTTTGGTACGTACTTTGCGCTACTGGAGCAGAAGCAACCGGAGCTTGTAGCGATTACACCATATGGCCAATATATCGAATGGCTAGAGCGTCAGGATGAACGTGCGGCAAAAGAGTACTGGAGCAGCTATTTGGCGGGCTTTGAACAGCAGACGTTGTTACCTGGATCGGATGCTTCATCGAAAAACCAAGCGGCTAATACGGTATCCACTATAGCACGTGAAACCAGCGAATATGTTTCTGAAAAAATAACGGTAGATCTGGACCCAACGTGGAGCGAAGCCATACACCGGATTGCAAAGCAGCAGCAGGTCACGATTAATACGCTGATGCAGAGCGTGTGGGGCCTTATTTTGCAGAAATATAACAACAACGAGGATGTTATTTTCGGTAGTGTCGTATCTGGACGTCCAACGGATATTGCCGGTGTAGAGCATATGATTGGTTTGTTCATTAATACGATCCCGGTGCGGATTCAAAGTGAACGGAATGCCACTTTTGTGGAAGTGATGCGGAAAACGCAGGAACAGGCACTGGCCTCGGGAGCCTATGACAGCTTCCCGCTGTATGAAATTCAGGCGCTGACGGAGCAGAAGCAGAACCTGATTAACCACATTATGGTATTCGAGAATTATCCGGTAGAGGAGCAAGTTGAACAGCTTAGTGAAGTTCGTCCGTCCGCTTTTGAAATTATGAATGTACAGGTTGTCGAGCAAACGAATTATGATCTGGACTTGATTGTGATGCCCGACGAAACCTTCCGCATCATGTTCAGATATAACGCCAATGTATACGATCGGACCACGATAGAGCGTATGCAGGGACATGTACTGCATGTTATCGAGCAAATTATCGACAATCCGCATATCCGAGTGAATGAGTTGGAATTTGTGGCACCGGAAGAGCAGGCACAGATCGTTCAGGTCTGGGGGAATACGGCGGCAGCCTATCCGCAAGATCAGACGTTAAGTGCGCTGTTCGAGCAGCAGGTAGCGGAAACACCAGATCAAGTGGCAGTGCTGTGCGGAGCGGAGTCGTTAACCTACGCGGAGTTGAATGAGCGAGCGAACCGTTTGGCTCGGACGCTGCGTGCCGCAGGTGTTCAGCCGGATCAGCCTGTAGGCATACTGGTTCACCGTTCGCTGAACATGATCGTCGGCATCTATGGAATCCTCAAAGCAGGCGGAGCCTACGTGCCCATCGATCCGGAATATCCGGCGGACCGTATCCGCTTTATGCTGGAGGATTCGGGTGCGAAGCTGGTGCTGACGCAATCGCATCTGACGGAGCAAGCGTCACTGAGTTTTGGCGGCCAGGTGCTGGTGCTGGATCGCGAGGACATTTACCACGAAGACGGTTCGAATTTGGAGCCACTGGCTGGCCCGCACCATGTAGCCTATGTCATCTATACCTCCGGCTCCACGGGGAAACCGAAGGGCGTGATGGTGGAGCACCATTCTGTGCTGAACCGGATTTTGTGGATGCATGATCGGTACGGCTTGAGTGCGGAAGACACAATCCTGCAAAAGACCGCCTTCACCTTTGACGTATCGGTGTGGGAGCTGTTCTGGTGGTCGCTGGTCGGCTCAAAGGTGAGCTTGCTGTCGGTAGGCGGGGAAAAGAACCCGGAAGACATCGTGGACACGATTGCCCGCGATGGCGTGAGCACGATGCACTTTGTTCCCGCCATGCTGCATGCGTTCCTGGAGTACGTGGAGCAGCAGCCACGGGAAGTGATGCAAACGAAGCTGGGCACGCTGCGCCATGTCTTTGCCAGTGGAGAAGCGTTGCCGCCACAGCATGTGGCCCGGTTCCAGCGGCTGGTGTCGAGCTTGGCCGGAGCGAAGCTGGTCAATCTCTACGGCCCGACCGAAGCGACGGTGGACGTATCGTACTTCGATTGCGAGCCGGATGAGGAATATGGAGTTATTCCGATCGGGAAACCGATTCAAAATATTCGTCTGTACATCGTGAAGGAAGGCACGGAGCAATTGCAACCGATCGGGGTTGCAGGAGAACTGTGCATCGGCGGTGTAGGCGTAGCCCGCGGTTACCTGAACCGTCCAGAGCTGACGGCCGAGAAATTTGTGAAAGACCCGTTTGCAGGCGGGGAAGCAGGCTATGAACGGATGTACCGCACAGGCGATTTGGCGAGATGGATGCCGGACGGGAACATTGAATATCTGGGCCGGATCGACCATCAGGTGAAAATCCGGGGTTACCGGATTGAGCTAGGCGAGGTCGAATCGCAGCTGCTCCAAGTGGAATCGGTACGCGAAGCCGTGGTCACGGCGCGTGCGGATGAGACGGGACAAAAACAAATGGTGGCGTACTATGTCGCCGGGCAAGAAATGGGTACCAGTGAGCTGAGAAGTAAGCTGGGCCGGGAGCTGCCAAGCTACATGGTGCCGTCGTACTTTGTACAGCTGGAGCAAATGCCGCTGAGTCCAAATGGCAAAATTGACCGCAAAGCCCTGCCAGCACCGGAAGGCAGCCTGCAAACCGGAGCCGATTATGTCGCACCGCGGACGTGGGTGGAAGTGAAGCTGGCTCACATTTGGCAGGATGTGCTGGGTCTCACGCAGGTCGGTGTGAAGGAAAACTTCTTCGAGATTGGCGGACACTCGCTGCGGGCGACGACACTGGCCTCGAAGATTCATAAGGAGCTGAACAAGCCGCTTCCACTACGCAGTATTTTTGAAGCACCAACGATTGAACAACTGGCAGTCGTACTGGAACAGCTGGATCAAGTAACCTATGCGTCCATTCCGGTAACGGAAGAACGCAGCTTCTACCCGTTATCTTCGGCGCAAAAACGACTGTATGTACTGCATCAGTTCGACCCGAATGATGTGAACTACAACATGCCGTCGGTGCTGCAAGTGAGTGGTCCGCTGGATGTGAAACGAGTGGAAGACGTGTTCCGTCAACTGATCGCCCGCCATGCGACCTTGCGTACCCGCTTTGAGCTGGTGGACAATGAACCGATGCAATGGGTTGAGGACACCGTGCCGTTTGAAGTGGAATATACGAAGGTACAGGCAGAGCGTGCGACTACGGATACAGATTTGGATACAGCTACGTACACGACGATCAGCCAGGAAGCACAAGAACGGGTACGACAGTTTGTCCGTCCGTTCGATCTGAAAGCTGCACCGCTGCTGCGGGTAGGCTTGGTGGATCTGGGCGCACAAGGAGCAGAGCAAGAATCCCAGCATTTACTCATGCTCGATATGCACCATATCGTTTCGGATGGTGTGTCGATGGAGGTACTGACCGATGAATTTGTCCGCTTATATGGCGGTGAAGAGCTACCGGCATTGCGGATTCAGTACAAGGATTATGCGGTATGGCAGCAAAGCGAAGCCCATCAGGAGTGGATGCAGCGTCAGAAAGCGTACTGGCTGGGTACCTTCCGGGGCGGCGTGCCTGTGCTGGATCTGGCAACCGACTTTGCCCGTCCGGCGGTGCAGAGTACGGCAGGGGATACGATCGAATTCGGACTGGAGCGTGAAGTTAGCGAACGCCTGAAAGAACTGGCTTCGCAAACGGGTTCAACCTTGTATATGGTGCTGCTGGCGGCGTACACTACGCTCTTGCATAAATACACAGGCCAAGAAGATATCGTAGTCGGCACGCCGATTGCTGGAAGACCGCATGCGGAACTGGAGAGTCTGGTAGGTGTCTTCATCAACACGCTGGCAATCCGCAATTATCCGTCTAGCGACCAATCGTTTCTGGATTATCTGCAAGAGGTGAAGGAGCATGCGCTCAGTGCTTATGAGCATCAGGACTATCCTTTTGAAGAGTTGGTTGAAAAGCTGAATTTGACGCGGGATACGAGCCGAAATGCGCTGTTTGACACGATGTTTGAGTTGAAAACATTGGAGCAGCAGGAGTTCCAGCTGGAAGGTCTGACCTTACATTCGTATCCGCTGGAAAATCATACGGCCAAATTTGATCTGAGCTTGGATGCAATAGAGCAGCCAGAAGGCATTCTGTGCCGTCTGGAATACAGCACGGCGCTGTATAAGCCTGAGACGATTGCGCGATTGGCGCAGCATTTTACCGAACTCGTACGTGCAATTACACTGCAACCACAACAGCCACTGGCAGCTTTGGATATGGTACCTGCCGAGGAAAAAGCACAAATCATCCATGGATTTGGAGATGTGGGGGTATCGGATGTTGCTGTAGTCGAGGCAGGAGCCTTATTCCATACCTTTGTGGAAGAACAGGCGCAGCTTGTACCGGATCATGTGGCGGTGGTGTACGAGGAGCAGCAGCTTACGTACCGGAAACTGAACGAGCGCGCGAACCAATTGGCGCGGAGATTGCGGAACGAAGGCGTTGGACGCGAGTCGATGGTTGGCATCTTGAGTGAACGCTCGGTGGATATGTTGATCGGCGTACTGGCGGTGTGGAAGGCCGGCGGTGCGTACGTGCCGCTGGATGCAGACTATCCGTCAGAACGTATTCGTTTCATGCTGGAGGACAGTGGTGCGAGGATACTGTTGACCCAAACGGGCTTGCAGGAGCGTGCACTGGGTTGGCTGAATGAAAGCCAATGGGCTCTGGGCGAAGGAAAGAATGAGAGTGAGCTGGAGACGGCGGTTAGCGCTGAAACGATGGAAAGAGACCGCCTTAGTGAAGGCGTAAGCTTGAAATCAGATTCGAAGTCTGACAGCCAAGCAGCATCCGAACCGGCAACAGTGCTGCGTCTGCATACCGTACTGGCGTTGGACGATGAGTCACTGTACACCGGAGATACGGCAGACGTCGATCACATCAACGAACCGCAGGATCTGGCGTATGTGATCTACACCTCCGGGACAACGGGACGTCCGAAAGGGGTCATGATCGAGCATCACAGCTTGGTGAATACGGCTGCGGCGTATCGCCGAGATTACCGTCTGAGCGAGTTCCCGGTACGTTTGCTGCAACTGGCGAGCTTCTCCTTCGACGTCTTCGTCGGGGATATCGCGCGGACGCTCTATAACGGCGGCACGATGGTTATTTGTCCGAAAGACGACCGGATTGATTTTAGCCGTTTGTATGGCTGGATTCGCGATTGCCAGATTACGGTGTTCGAATCGACCCCGGCCCTGATCGTACCGTTTATGCAGCATGTGCATGAACAGGGGTTAGACATGAGCAGTCTGGAACTGCTGATCACCAGCTCGGATAGCTGCAGTGTGACGGATTATCGGGTGCTGCAAGAACGGTTT
>NZ_JANAVI010000031.1:0-7330 GCF_024213325.1 Paenibacillus sp. MZ03-122A
TATAAGCGGACAAATTCATCGGTCAGTACCTCCATCGACACACCATCCGAAACGATATGGTGCATATCGAGCATGAGCAGTTGCTGGGGTTCTTGCTCTGCTCCTTGTGCGCCCAGATCCACCAAGCCTACCCGCAGTAGCGGCGCAGCTTTCAGATCGAACGGACGGACAAACTGTCGTACCCGTTCTTGTGCTTCCTGGCTGACCGTCGTGTCCGTAGCTGTAGCTGTGTCCTGATCTGTATCCGTAGTCGCATGCTCTGCCTGTACCTTCGTATATTCCACTTCAAACGGCACGGTGTCCTCAATCCATTGCATCGGCTCATTGTCCACCAGCTCAAAGCAGGTACGCAAGGTTGCATGGCGATCGATCAGTTGACGGAACACGTCTTCTACTCGTTTCACGTCCAGCGGACCGCTCACTTGCAGCACCGACGGCATGTTGTAATTCACATCATTCGGGTCGAACTGATGCAGCACATACAGTCGTTTTTGCGCCGAAGATAACGGGTAGAAATTGCGTTCTTCCGTTACCGGAATAGACGCATAGGTTACTTGATCCAGCTGTTCCAGTACGACTGCCAGTTGTTCAATCGTTGGTGCTTCAAAAATACTGCGCAGTGGAAGCGGCTTGTTCAGCTCCTTGTGAATCTTCGAGGCCAGTGTCGTCGCCCGTAGTGAGTGTCCGCCAATCTCGAAGAAGTTTTCCTTCACACCGACCTGCGTGAGGCCCAGCACATCCTGCCAAATGTGCGCTAACTTCACTTCCACCCACGTCCGCGGTGCGACATAATCGGCTCCGCTTTGCAGGCTGCCTTCCGGTGCTGGCAGGGCTTTGCGGTCAATTTTGCCATTTGGACTCAGCGACATTTGTTCCAGCTGTACAAAGTACGACGGCACCATGTAGCTTGGCAGCTCCCGGCCCAGCTCACTTCTCAGCTCGCTGGCTCCGAGCTCTTGCCCCGCGACATAGTAGGCCACCATTTGTTTTTGGCCCGTCTCATCCGCACGGGCCAGCACCACGGCTTCGCGTACCGATTCCACTTGGAGCAGCTGCGATTCGACCTCGCCCAGCTCAATCCGGTACCCGCGGATTTTGACTTGATGGTCGATCCGGCCCAAATATTCGATGTTGCCGTCCGGCATCCATCTCGCCAAATCACCTGTGCGGTACATCCGCTCATAGCCTGCTTCCCCGCCGGCAAACGGATCGGCTACGAATTTCTCGGCCGTCAGCTCCGGACGGTTCAGATAGCCCCGTGCTACGCCGACACCGCCGATGCACAGTTCTCCTGCAACCCCGATCGGCTGCAATTGCTCCGTGCCTTCCTTCACGATGTACAGACGAATGTTCTGAATCGGTTTCCCGATCGGAATAACTCCATATTTCTCATCCGGCTCGCAATCGAAGTACGATACGTCCACCGTCGCTTCGGTCGGGCCGTAGAGATTGACCAGCTTCGCTCCGGCCAAGCTCGACACAAGCCGCTGGAACCGGGCCACATGCTGTGGCGGCAACGCTTCTCCACTGGCAAATACATGGCGCAGCGTGCCCAGCTTCGTTTGCATCACTTCCCGTGGCTGCTGCTCCACGTACTCCAGGAACGCATGCAGCATGGCGGGAACAAAGTGCATCGTGCTCACGCCATCGCGGGCAATCGTGTCGACGATGTCTTCCGGGTTCTTTTCCCCGCCCACGGGCAGCAAGCTCACCTTTGAGCCGACCAGCGACCACCAGAACAGCTCCCACACCGATACGTCAAAGGTGAAAGCGGTCTTTTGCAGGATCGTATCTTCTGCACTCAAGCCGTACCGATCATGCATCCACAAAATCCGGTTCAGCACGGAATGGTGCTCCACCATCACGCCCTTCGGTTTCCCCGTGGAGCCAGAGGTATAGATGACATAGGCTACATGGTGTGGTCCAGCCAGTGGCTCCAGATTCGAGCCATCTTCGTGGTAAATGCCTTGTCCATCCTGCTCATGACGATCCAGCACCAGCACCTGGCCGTCGAAACTCAGCGTTGCTTGCTCCGCCAAATGCGATTGCGTCAGCACCAGCTTCGCACCCGAATCCTCCAGCATAAAGCGGATGCGGTCCGCCGGATATTCTGGATCGATGGGCACGTAGGCTCCGCCTGCTTTGAGGATCGCATAAATGCCTACGATCATGTCCAGCGAACGGTGAACCAAAATGCCTACCGGCTGATCTGGTTCAACACCTTCCGCACGCAGCGTCCGAGCCAAACGGTTCGCGCGCTCATTCAACTCCGCGTAGGTCAACGATTCCGATCCGCACAACACTGCCACCTGGTCCGGTGTATCCGCGGCCTGCTGCTCAAACAATGCGCTTAGCGTTTGATCCTGCGGATAGACTGCCGCCGTATCCCCCCAGACCTGAACGATCTGTGTTTGTTCTTCTGGTGTTACCAATTCCAGCTCATTCACACGGATATGTGGATTGTCGATAATTTGCTCAATGACATACAGTATATGTCCTTGTATACGCTCTATCGTAGCTCGATCGTATACATTGGCGTTATATCTGAACATGATGCGGAAGGTTTCATCGGGCATCACAATCAAGTCCAGATCATAATTCGTTTGCTCAACAACCTCTACATTCGTAATTTCAAAAGCGGACGGACGAACTTCACCCAACTGCTCAACTTGCTCCTCTACCGGATAATTCTCAAATACCATAATGTGGTTAATCAGATGCTGCTTCTGCTCGGTCAATGCCTGAATCTCATATAGCGGGAAGCTGTCATAGGCTCCCGAGGCCAGTGCCTGTTCCTGCGTTTTCCGCATCACTTCCACAAAAGTGGCATTCCGTTCACTTTGAATCCGCACCGGGATCGTATTAATGAACAAACCAATCATATGCTCTACGCCAGCAATATCCGTCGGACGTCCAGATACGACACTACCAAAAATAACATCCTCGTTGTTGTTATATTTCTGCAAAATAAGGCCCCACACGCTCTGCATCAGCGTATTAATCGTGACCTGCTGCTGCTTTGCAATCCGGTGTATGGCTTCGCTCCACGTTGGGTCCAGATCTACCGTTATTTTTTCAGAAACATATTCGCTGGTTTCACTTGCTGTAGTGGATACCGTATTAGTCGCTTGGTCTTTCGATGAAGCATCCGATCCAGGTAACAACGTCTGCTGTTCAAAGCCCGCCAAATAGCTGCTCCAGTACTCTTTTGCCGCACGTTCATCCTGCCGCTCTAGCCATTCGATATATTGGCCATACGGTGTAATCGCTGCAAGCTCCGGTTGCTTCTGCTCCAGCAGCGCAAAGTACGTACCAAACACTTCACCTGTAACGAGCGATAAGCACCAGCCATCCATGACAATATGATGGAAGCTCCATACCAAATGATACGTTTCTTCATGGGTCTGCAATACCTGTACGCGCATGAGGGCATCCGTACCAAGATTAAAGCCTCTAGCCTGGTCCTCTTGCTTAAACGCCTGGATATACGCCTGTTGCTCCGCTTCCTGCATTTCCCGTATATCCTGGAAAGAAAGGTCGCTATCTTTGTGACGGAATACGATCTGCAATGGCTCCTGACTGTGTCCTGTCTCAAACATATGGAAATTCGTTCGCAGCGCTTCATGACGCTGTGTCAGTACATCCAGACTCTTGCGGAAAATTTCAACATCAAAGCTGCCTTTTTGATCAAACGACGCTTGCTGGAAGTAGGCGCCTGACTCCGGCTCCATCAGATTATGGAACAACATCCCCTTCTGCATAGGCGAAAGAGCATACACATTTTCCAGCTCGCCCACAGAAGCTGTTTGCTCTGTCAATTGTTCCAGCTGACCAAGCGTCAAGCCTTTGAACAATACATCACTTGGTGTTAGCTCACTCCGCTCTTTGGAGGCACAATGAGCGATCACTTCCTGCAAGCTTTCCTGCAGCAACTGCGCAAATTTTTCTACATTTTGCTGATGATATACCTTACTGTCATAGCGAATGTCCAGTGTCAGCGCGCCCGCTGTAATCATTCCGTTCACATTCAGCGGATGCTCCAGAACGGTATGGTCACTCATCGGCTCTCCGCCTGGATGTGAGGACAGCGTGATATCCCCGTTTTCCAAGTCCTGATCAAATTGTCCCAAATAGTTAAAGCTAATTTCAGGCTGCAGGGTCCAGGAAGGATGGGCATCATGCTGAGACATATATTTCAAAATGCCGTAGCCAATGCCCTTATGCGGCACATGACGCAGATCTTCCTTCACCCGCTTGATTCGCTGCCCGACTGCTGCCTTTCCGTCCACACCCAGCAGCACCGGATACTGGCTTGTAAACCAGCCCACGGTACGGGTGATGTCGATATCTGGAACAATGGCTTCCCGGCCATGTCCCTCCAGATTGACCAGCACACGCTCCTGACCGCTCCAGTTATATACCGCTGTGCCGAGTGCGGTTAACAGCAGATCATTGACCTCGGTGTGGTACGCACGGTGTGCTTCCTGCAGCAGCAGTCGTGTTTCCTGTTCACTCCAAGCTACGCTCACCGTTGCAGTGTCTCTGATTAGAGAATGTTGTCCCTCCGCTCTCTCTTGATCCTTAGGCAACGATGCGAATTCCATTTGAGCGAGATGCTGCCAATATTCGCGTTCATTTTCGATGGTCGGACTATTCGCATATTGTGATAAGCGCTCTGCCCAAGCGGAGAAAGCGTCCGTTTTATAAGGCAGGCGAATCGCTTCTCCCCGCACGGCCTGCTCATACCCCGTGGCAAAATCCTCAAACACAATTCGCCACGAAATCCCGTCTATGACCAAATGGTGAATGGCAATCAGTAAATGATCTCCATCCATGCGGCGGAAAAGTCCCAGCTTCACCAGCGGTCCTTCGTCCAGACGAATGGAACTTTGGATGGCATTGGCTTTCGTTTCAATCGCCATCACCACATCTGCCGCGTCTTCGACGCCCATCAGATCTACAACATCCAGACTGTACAGCTGGCCTTCGTTCAGACCGCGATTCCACGCTTCATAGCCCTGTTCGGTCTGACGGAAGACCATACGCAAAGCATCATGATGCTCCGTTACCTTGGCCACCGTTTGATGCAATGCAGCTTCATCGAAGCCTTGTGCTCTATACAGCATCACCGACTGGTTGAAATAATGCGGCTCTGCTGAGGATTGTCCAAAGAACCATTGTTGAATCGGAGTCAGCTTGACGCTTCCCGAAACCACACGCTGATCGGCTGTACGGCTGACCTTGTGAACATGACCGCTCAGCAGCGAGATGGAAGGATATTGGAACAAATCCTTCATGTCCAGCTTGTAGCCCGCTTGCAGCAAACGAGAGGATACCTGGATCGCTTTGATCGAATCGCCGCCCAGATCAAAGAAATTATCCAGAATTCCGACTCTCTTCGCTCCTAATACAGCCTGCCAAATGGACACTAACGTCTGCTCCAGCGCTGTGCGCGGCTCTACATAATCCGCTCCGCTTTGCAGACTGCCTTCTGGTGCCGGCAGGGCCTTGCGGTCGATTTTACCGTTCGGTGTCAGTGGCATCTGCTCCAGCTGGATGAAATACGAAGGCACCATGTAGTTTGGTAGCTCCTCACCCAGTAAGCTGCGCAGCTCACCAGCGCTTACTTCCCGTTCAGCAACATAGTACGCCACCAGTTGGTTTTGTCCCTGCTCGTCCGTCTGGGCCAGTACGATGACCTCTTGTACGTCTTCCACTTTCAAAATTTGTGCCTCGACCTCACCCAGCTCGATCCGGTAGCCCCGGATTTTCACCTGATGGTCGATCCGGCCCAAGTATTCGATGTTGCCGTCTGGCATCCATCTCGCCAAGTCACCCGTACGGTACATTCGTTCATAGCCGGCTTCGCCAGCCGCAAACGGGTTCGGTACAAATTTCTCAGCCGTCAGCTCTGGGCGATCTAGATAACCCCGAGCCAGACCTGGACCAGACACGCACAGTTCACCCGCGACGCCTACCGGAGCCAAATGTCCATGCACATCCAGCATATATACCCGATGATTCGGCACAGGGCGTCCGATGGAAATCAGTTGTCCGGCTCTCTCATCCTCGGATACGGGCCAGATCGACGTCGCCACCGAGTTTTCGGTTGGACCGTAGCCGTTGTAGTACGCCACCTGATCTTTCCACTTGTATACCAGCTCGGTTGAAGATGCTGAACCCGCCGTAAACAGAATACGCAGGTTTGGCATCCGTTCTGGCTCCAGATACACCGCATAGGTCGGCGGCAAAGCTGCTACCGTGATGTGGTGATCCGCCATATATTGCTCAAACCGCTCGTAGTTCAAAATCGTCTCTGTCGTTGGCACATACAACGTGGCTCCGCAGAACAGCGCCTGGAAGATTTCCCAGCAAGCCGCATCAAACGAATAGCTGGCGAACAGCAACGCATGATCCGACGTACGGATCTTGAGCGTCTGATCAAAATACGTTTTCAAATTGCACAGCCCGTGATGCTCCAGCATCACGCCCTTCGGCTGCCCCGTTGTACCTGATGTATAAATCACATAGGCTAGATCGTTCGGACCGGACCACGGCTCCAAATTGGAATCATCCTCGTGGTACACCGTTTGCTCCCCATCCAGCACCAGCACATGACCGTCGATAGCGGCTTTGTCTACCAGATGGTTTTGCGTTAACAACAGCTTCGCACCCGAGTCGTCCAGCATGTAGCGGATACGCTCCTCTGGATACGTCGGATCAATAGGGACATATGCACCCCCGGCCTTCAAAATCCCGAAGATACCTACGATCATGTCCACCGAACGCTCGGTCATCAGACCCACCAGACGATCCTTCGTCACGCCTTGACTACGCAAGGTACGAGCCAAACGATTGGCGCGTGCATTCAGCTCACGATAGGTCAACTGCTCTCCTTCGAAGAACAGTGCTGTCTGCTCCGGCGTCTGCGCGGTTTGCGCCTCGAACAAGCCATGGATCGTTTGCTCGCTTGGATACTCGGTCGCCGTATCTCCCCATACGCTGAGAATTTGCTCACGCTCCTGCGTGTTTACCATATCGAGCTCATGCACCCGAATGTCTGGTTTCGCTGTCACCTGTTCCAGCAGCTGCACCAGATGACCTCGAATTTGCTCTACACTTTCCCGTTCAAAGGCCAAGGCATTATACCCAAAGCTCATATGAATGGTGTTCCCCGGCAATACCACCAGGTTAAAGTCATAGTTGGTCTGCTCGACAGACTCGGCTCCGGTGATACTGAAGCTGGACTCATTACCGTTGCCTAATTGCTCCAATTGTTCCTCTACCGGATAGTTCTCAAAAATAAGAATATGATTGATCAAATCCTGCT
>NZ_JANAVI010000032.1:0-6371 GCF_024213325.1 Paenibacillus sp. MZ03-122A
ATCTCCATATCTTACGACATGGCTTGATTCTCTTGAAGGTGTTTTGATTTGTCTCACGTTATGGGGTCAGTTCCCCACATCTATCGTGGGGTTGAAGGTTCTTTTTTTATAATTCTACCTTACCATACGATCTTTTTCCCAGTTGCAGCCGATTCCTCAATGCGGTCCAGTAGAAGATGCAGCTTTAAGGCATGGTTGAAATCGGGAGCGAGACGGGTGTGTGTCAAAATATCCTCGGCAAAAACATAATGAGCCTTGGCTACATTCAGGGTTACCCCTTGTTTTGGGAAATCCAGGCTTGTATTAGGCTTTCTAGTTATACTTATTTGTTCAAAAGCGTTATTAGGACCATGACTCTGCGTACTGCTTGGATCGTACACAAGTTTTTCGAGCATTAGATTCCCAAATTGAACATGCCCAAGCGAAGGATTCTGTATCAAACGCAAAATGCCCTTTTTCCCCTGAATCTCTATCTCAAACTTAGAATTTACTCCACCTTGAATGTGAACGGATACCGGTACTCCTTTTTCCAACAGCCCGTGAATCAAAATCTGATCGGCTGTATCCTTGGAAATGACTTCACCCGTTTCCTGAATAGTGGCTTCATTATAGCGGGATGATGTGATGGCCGATAACTCGCAGAATTCGCCAACGATGTATTGCAGCGCATCCAGGGAATGACCGCCATTAATCGTGAGCAGATTAGCCCCATTGGCTCTATTCAGCAAATAAGCAGTGTCCTGATTTACTTGTCCTCCTTTGTCGGGAGTAGCTACTTGCATATGACAGGATATAATTTCACCAATCTCTCCGCCCTCCACGAGTTTTTTCATCGTTTGCACTTCAAGATCCTGCCGTGCCTGCAAGCCGACGGTATGATGAATGCCTGCCAATTCCGCCGCCTTGGTCATTTTAGTAGCTTCCGCAGTGTTTGCCCCCAAGGGCCATTCACAAAAAATATGCTTTCTCTCTTGAATTGCCGCCATCACCGCCTCGTAATGATGGGGAACTTTTATGCTCACCACGACCATATCCACATCCTCGGAAGCTGCGAGCTTTTTGGCATCATCAAAAGCCAGTGCCGCGCCTACTTCTTCTGCGCTTTGTCTCGCACTCTCCATACGAGAAGTACCGACGGCAGTGATATCTAAGTTTAAGTGCTTGAGCAAAGCCGGAATATGCGTTTGACTGGCCCATTTATTATTCATCGAACCTCCTACGATACCTACACGAATCTTCTTTTTGATCATGTTGCCATACCTCCTGATTTTTAAGATGAGGGTGGAAAATAGCATCCAAGGCCAATATAATACATTTAACTCATAAATAATAATGCTTGTTTATGATATAGATATCATTTTATTTGATGGGAGGTGAAGAGATGGATATTGAAAATATGCAGGCATTTGTTTCGGTGGCAGAGCTGAGAAGCCTGACAGAAGCAGCTCAAAAGTTGAATCACCTGCAATCGAATATGACGGCCAAAATAAAGAAGCTGGAGGCTCATTACGGCACAGCGTTATTTTACCGAAAGCCCCGTGGTATGGAGCTGACACCTTCAGGAGAAATCCTATATGCTCAGTTCAAGCAAATGTTGTTGCTGTGGCAAGACACGGAGATGAAAATGAGACCGCAGGAGGAAAAGCTGCGCATCGGTACGATGCAGTCCATTGTTGCGGGGGAAACAACAAGGGCGCTTACGAAGGTATACGAGCTGTACCCGCAAGCCTCGGTTACATTAAAAACCGGAACCACCACGGAAATGGAGCGATTGATCCTCGACGGCGAGCTCGATATTGCTTTTGTCACAGGGTATCCCACCAACCCGTATATTCATTATCAAAAAATATGCCGTGAAGAGCTGGTGCTGGTGGGGAAAGGTATACATGAAGGCTCGGATCTCAAACAGGTGCTGCAAGGAGCTTCTATTATCATATTGTCGGATGGCTGCCTGTACCTATCGCATTTAAAGAAGATGTATCAGGACATGCAATTGACCCATGGCGAGGTGGTGGAGGTCGGTGTGTTTGATACGATGGTGGAATTTTCCTTGATGGGAATGGGAATCACCCTTATGTCTAAAAGGCTTGCGCGGCAATTCAAAGTAACATCCTATTTGCCCACTCCCCCAACCTTCGGCTACATGGATACATATTTAATATCTCGTCCAAATCACGAAATGACAGCGATTGAACATAAATTTATCGAAATCAACAATACGATCTAATAGATAGGAGAGACATCGAATGACAATCAATCAAGTTCGGTAAGCTTGGATACGCCATCGACAGAAACGCGTACGTTTTATGGTGCGCTCAAGCATATTGCCGAAGGATTAATTAACCGTTATCCGGACAAGCTGATCGTCTTTTTGACTCCGCCTCACGGATCAAGTGATACGGTTCCTGAGCATCTGCCTAATGCCATTACTGGTCAAGTCTATAGCGCGTATGCACAGGCTGTGAGAGAAGTGGCCTCACTTTATTCTTTCCCGTGCTGCGATCTGTGGAATATCACCGGAATTCAACCACTATTGCCTGTACATAAACAAATGTACTTTACAGGGGAAAATGGTGTTCCTGACGGCCTGCACCCGAATCAGGCAGGCCACGAGCGGATGGCGGCCCGTATTATCGGATTTATGAATACACTGTAATTTGGACCATTTCATCGTTTTATTGAATGACCCTACTAACTACAAGTTCTAGAATGCTCAGGCTATTTGTTTAGCTTGAGCATTTTTTTGTGATTGTAGGATTTGTATATATAGACTTGTCTCAGGACTTGTATATTTTTAGTGAAAGTGTATAATACTTGATATATCAATTGATGGGTCAAGCATTAGAAGGAGGGTTTGTCATCGAACATTGCTCTGAAAGAAGCCAGTTGTTTTATCGCATGCATCTTTTGTGTAAAGAAATGAATAACGCTTTTGAAGCACAATTAAAAACCAGTTTTACCAAGGTCGAAATTTTGTATCATATTGATCATCGTCAGGAACTAAGTCAGCTGGAGCTCCAACATCTGCTCGTTCTGGATGGTGCAGCAGTGACCCGACATCTGAGAAGGCTGGAAGAGGAAGGTCTGATTTTTCGTAGTAAAAAAGAGCAGGATAAGCGTGTGACCTATATACGTTTGACCGAATTAGGGGTTCAAGAGCTGCAAGTTTTGTCAGAGCAAAGACAAGCCTTTCAGGAAAAGCTGCTATGTAAGTTTACAGATGAGGAAATTGTGGTTTTGACAGATGTGCTACAGCGTATGTCTAGCAATGTAAAGAATATGTAAATGTGCGAGGAGGAAATGAATATGAAAGCCATCGTTATAGATCAGTATGGAAGCAAGGATGAATTGAAAGAAAGAGAAGTGCCTACTCCTACACCACAGGCTCACCAGGTTGTAGTCAAAGTGGCGGCTACCTCCATCAATCCAATTGACTGGAAGCTACGTGAAGGTTACTTAAAACAAAATGATGGATTGGGAGTTCCCAATTATTTTAGGCTGGGATGTAGCCGGTACTATTTCGGAAGTAGGCAGCGAGGTCACCGATTGGAAAGTGGGAGATGAAGTGTTTGCACGCCCGGACACCACCCGATTCGGTACTTATGCCGAGTATACCTTGGTGGATGATCATCTGCTGGCACGTAAACCCGCCTCAATTTCTTGGGAGGAAGCCGCTTCTGTACCTTTGGCGGGGTTGACTGCTTGGCAGGCGCTCTTTACACATGGTCAACTGACCAAAGGGGAAAAAGTATTAATCCACGCAGGTGCAGGTGGCGTAGGTATGTTTGCTATCCAGTTTGCCAAACAGGCCGGAGCCTATGTCATTACTACAGCCAGTGAGCGTAATCATGAATTGCTTGCTTCATTGGGAGCCGACCAAATCATTGACTATCGTACAACTCGTTTTGAGGAAGTTTTATCTGATGTGGACGTGGTGTTCGATACGATGGGCGGGGATGTTCAGAAGAACAGCTTTAAGGTAATGAAAAGGGATACCGGACGGATCATATCCATTGTCAGCAATTTTGACGAAGAGCTGGTGAAGGAGTACAACGTAACAGCCCAAAATATATGGCTGGAGCCCAATGGACAGCAACTACAGGAAATTGCCGATCTGTTGGAGCAAAAGAAAGTAAGATCGGTAATAGGAGCTACGTTTCCTTTTTCACAAAAAGGTTTGTATGACGCACACGCTTTAAGCGAAACCCACCACGCTGTTGGTAAAATTGCAATAACCTTCCCATAAGGACGCATACACATATACAGCACGAAAGGAATTGCACACGATGAAGATTTTAGAAGATTATTTTCACTACTTGATCTATCGTTTATCTGGAAAATATACCGGACTCAGCGAATGCCTTTGATAAGTACAAAAATATCTGATTCCTCTAAATGATAACCCGTCAGCTGCATAATAGCTTGCTGGTTTTCTATTTTCCGAACAATACATATGTGTTCAATTTGCAACATTCGCTTTTTCTGTTGACAAGCAGTAGGTGAGAGCCTAAAATAACGAATGTAATAATATAGCGCATATGAATGCGAATATTACTTCAAACGAACGACAACAATACGAGTATGCTTTGCGTAGGAGGAATTACGACTCATGGAGCGTTTCTTTAAATTAAAGGAACATGGCACGAACGTCCGCACAGAGATTATTGCGGGGATTACTACTTTTATGACCATGGCTTATATTCTGGTGGTCAACAATACCTTTTTAGGTCCGACTGGAGCAGGTATGCCCAGTGAAGCTGTCTTTTTTGCGACGGCGGTAGGTGCAGGTTTGGTTACCATACTGATGGGGCTATTCGTTAATGTACCGATCGGTATGGCGCCGGGTATGGGTTTGAATGCTTATTTTATGACTGTAGTCCTGAGTTCCAATGGCATGATTACTTGGCAAGCGGCACTTGGCGCTGTATTTATATCCGGTATCGTCTTTCTGATTTTAACCGTGACACGAGTAAGACAGATGCTGCTTGTTGCAGTTCCGGAAAATTTAAAGACAGCCATTACAGTGGGTATCGGTTTGTTTATTACAATTGTCGGATTCAAGCTTTGTAACCTGGTTATGGTGAGCATCGTTCCAGGGACAGATGTTGGTCAACCGGTTCCGGGTCATGCTTTTAATTTGATTCTGGGAAGTCTGGTACATCAAAAGGATGCACTGCTGGCGCTAATCGGATTGCTTATTATCGCAGCACTGATGGTCGTTCGGGTCAAAGGTGCATTGCTGATTGGGATCGTAGCTACTACATTAATCGGTATTCCGATGGGAGTAACAAATTTGAGTAGCTTGACAACAGGCAACTGGATTCCTGATTTCAGTAATTTGGCTGTAGGTCAGTTAGACTTGAAAGCAGCTTTGCATATCGGTCTGTTTGATATCATTTTCATTTTCACATTTGTAGAGTTGTTTGATACGTTCGGTACCTTGGTAGGTACGGCTACACGCGCGGGTATAATGAAAGATAAGAAAAAAGGCGAGAAAATTATCGGTAAAGCGATGCTGGTGGATGCAGTTGGGGTAAGTACTGGTGCAGTATTGGGTACAAGTACGATTACAGCATTCGTAGAAAGCTCCGCAGGGGTAGAAGAAGGCGGACGTACCGGACTGACTGCTGTAACGACAGGTGTTCTGTTCTTGTTGGCCCTGTTTATTGCACCGTTGGCTCTGGTTGTGCCTTCTGCCGCTACTGCTCCAGCTCTGATTATCGTTGGGGTCCTAATGATGAGTCAGGTTCGCAATATCGACTGGGATAACTTCCTGTTGGCGTTTCCTGCATTTTTGACCATCGTGCTGATGCCTTTCACAGGTGGAATCGCGAATGGTATCTCTGCTGGTATTCTGTCTTACGTTGTGCTGGCTGTGTTTAGCAACCTGTTTACCAGCAATAAAGTTAAAATTCACTGGCTCATGTGGGTGCTTGCTATTATTGTAGTGATCCGCTTTGTCTTTATGGGCTCCGAATAATCAGTAGATATAGAACGCAGAACCTCTTTCCTGTTGCTTAAGGGAAGAGGTTCTTTTTTTGTAGTTAGACGCAGATAGATACAAAGGAGCTATTATATAGAAGGAAAACGAATAATAATAAAGTATTGTGAAACCTTATCTAATAAATGCTTGCAAAAGGGATATGTATATGGTATATTCTAATTCCGGCCAAGAAATACAATATTGCGAGCGAGTGTTACAAAAAAAGATTTCAAAAAAATGCTTGCAAAGTTGGTTCGGACATGATAAGATATAAGAGTTGATGAGGCGATAAACTGAGTCAACAAAAAAAGAATGTTTGATCTTTGAAAACTGAACAACGAGTGAGTAAAATGATTTTGCTTGCAAAATCAAACAAGAGATATTTTTA
>NZ_JANAVI010000033.1:0-6217 GCF_024213325.1 Paenibacillus sp. MZ03-122A
GGAAGAAGTTTTGGAAGGGAAAGATACTATTTATTTATTGACGGATCATCATAGATTAGATAAATGTATTGAATTACTGCATATGAGGTTTGAACAGCATGCTTGGGAAGATATATTGACCATAGCTGATCATCTGCACAGCCTTGCTGAAAACATGTATAACGAAGCGCAAAAAGCGCACTCACAAAGACTTCCTTATCTTTTTAAGGCAGAACGGCCTTTGGTATTCTATTACGGGTTCGCATATCTGGCCAAGGGAACAGCGCTTCAAAAACTCGGCTTGTACGATCAGGCCAAAGAATACATTTTGAAGTATTCGGAATTGGGCTGGTTTTCGGGGTTGGACAAAAACGGCTGGGAAGAAGTCGAACGATTCAAATTTTTTGCTAAAGCAAATCAGTATACTAATGATTTGCTATCTGGAAAATTGAACGTGTTACCTGAGTATGTTCAATTTTTAGAAGATAATCCGGAAGAGTTATTACCCGGCCTCGTCACGATCATGGAGACTGCTTCACTTCATTCGGTTAATGTAGATGATCTACTTGAAAAGTTCTCAGAAAAAATTGAGGATTTTGGAAATCTTGAAGACGCTACCAATAGAACTCACTATTTCAGATTCTTGTATCATCGGGCTGTTTACTATGCTAAACATCAAAGGTATCAAGATTGTGTACAGCTCAGTTTACTGTTTTTAACATCTTATAATAAGATTAATGACGCAGACTTCAAAAAGTTTGTTGTACTATTTGAAGTCTACCGGCAGTATGCTTCAAGTGAGCAAATAGAGCAGTATCAAAACCTTTGTAAGGAGCTGTTGAAGCATGAAGAAGGCAATAATATCTGCGATGATGGTATTCGCTCTTGTTAGTATTGTAGTACCCATAACTAGCGTTGGATCATTTACAACTCTTTCACCTTCTAACCACGGTTGGAACTAAATATGTGATTAAAAAGAGGGGCCGTTGCAATCAAACGGCCCCTCTTTTTTGTGTATCAGGTGCATAGATTAAGCCCTTAGGGAGCCGTTGCAAGCCGCACGGCTCCTTTCCGTATGTTCAAAAGCTACAAGAGCAAGGAGGGGCATCAAGAGCGTCGTAGGAAGCCGTCAAGGGCGCAAAGCGGCTTTAGCGAACCCTTTACGAGCGATTCAACGTGCCGACCCTTATTTGCCCCTCCAGACTCGTCTGGAGGGCTGCCACCCGGCGAGGGAAATAGCGGATTCTAAAGGGCTAGCCCTTTAGCCGCCGGAGGCGACCTTGAGGTTTGAAAGTGGTACACACTTTCCTGGTTAGGATGGGTCTGCAGAATAATTCATGAAATAAAATAATATGCGTGAAATAACTGCTCATATGTTGCTCAATAAAGGGTTATTTCTATGAATAATAGAGGGCGTTTATCAGGAGAAAAACGGCTTTGAAGATGCTATTATTGGTTGAATATAACTTTTAATAGTACAGATTTATGGTTCCCGAAAATGAAGGGGGTGTATCTTTTCTGCAAATGGCTCAACCATGCGGGTTTTGAAAAAAAATTACACCCTTATTTTTTGGGAACTAAAAATGGGAACCAAAAAAAACACGGGAAAAAGGGGATCAAATACCGATAATAGACCCCTGATTATGGTGTGCTTCGTATTAAAAATGGCAATTTCACTGGAAAAAGTCGACCGCTCACTATCTGTTGAAATGGGTGGGAATACGGTGTACATTCATGATCGTTCTTGTAGGGGGTGAGGTGGTCTTTTTTGAGTTGAGTTGGTTTCCCAAATCGTATACCAAATTGCATACCAAATCGCGTACCCAATAATGTACCAAATGATATACCATCGCCTGTCTATTAAACGTAAGTATACAAAGAGATTTTCAAAAGACTTGGGCGCATAACAGTCTCTTTTTTTTGTCCCTCTGTATGGAGTGCGTGGATTGAACTACTACCTTAAAAAATTTAAGGTAGTCGCTGTCTTGCTCCTGTATGGAGTGCGCGGATTGAACTATTACCTTAAAAAATTTAAGGTAGTCGCTGTCTTGCTCTGTATGGAGTGCGTGGATTGAACTACTACCGGTTCCCAAAGTGGACTGGAGCGAAGCGAAAGTAACTAAGGGCGCACTTATACATTGCTTTGCAATGTGTGCGAAAAAAAGCACGCCTAATTCTTGGCGAGCTTTTCCAGGGTGCGTTTATATTTGTTTATGCCTTCTTGTGCGATCCGCTTCACCTGTTCGGTGCTGGCGATCTGGATTTGATCTTCAGGACAACGCTGCTGAAGGTTGGTTTTTGTATGTTCTTGCTTTGGGTACTTCATGGGGTGAACCTCCTTAATTTTTGTGGTTTGTGTCTATTATGCTACCAGTGTGCGACCCCAGCTAAAAAAAATTTTTTTCAGTTTTTTTAGCTATCATTTTCGGGTAAGACTGAGCGGTGTTTAGACGATTTTTTGATAACTCAATTAT
The DNA here is from genome assembly GCF_024213325.1 of Paenibacillus sp. MZ03-122A. NCBI lineage: Bacteria > Bacillati > Bacillota > Bacilli > Caryophanales > Paenibacillaceae > Paenibacillus > Paenibacillus sp. MZ03-122A. Next base: position 2,454 of record NZ_JANAVI010000033.1, read on the forward strand.
GGTATTGTAAGTCAATAGGGACGCGGCTTTTCCCGTATCTATTATTCACATTTTCTCAAATGATAGGATTCAAAAAGTGAGCGGTCAAAATAGTTACTATTTTCCGTGCAAATGCGTCTGACAAAAGAAAAGAGTCTAGCATAATATACTAGACTCGTGGTAAAATTTGCTCATTGAAAGCAAAAAAGCCAGTTTCACGGCAAGGGTTTCCCGACCCTATGCTGTTTGACCGACCGACATCGGCGAAACAGGTGCGCATGAACATGACTTTCTTACTTCATTGAATCTTCAATGCAATGTAATCACATTGTACTGGATATAATCCATGGATTCAATAGGATTTGAGATATAAATGTTGAAGCCCCTGAACCGTATGTAGCGGATCGGGGGCTTTTTTGGTTTTTATGAAATGCGGCAAAGTCCAAGCGCGGCGCGGCATTTCAAGATTTACATAGCTCAACTGAATATCATTGGAGCGCTCAGGAAATTTGCGAAAAAAATTTCGCTTGAGGGCTTGATTTCCTATTGCCAAAAACGGAAATTCTCCTCTGTTGGGAATTTTGAACATGGTGAAAATTTCACAATAGGGAATTAATTTCTAGTGGTTTGGTCGGGTTATGCAGGGTGCTTCCAAGGCGTCGTATGCCGCTTCTATATTCCAGGTTTGAGGGGGTTTAGGGGTTTGAGGTTTTAGGCTGCGAAATTCGCCGAAAGGAGTACCCAGACCCCATAAAATATAACATGGGGTCACGGTGGTTCTTATCTTCTACCTCAAACGTTGGTTTGTACAAGCATTTTCGCTTACAACTGAACTAATTTAAAAGAAAAACAGAGTATATCATAGTTTTTTAATGAAAAACGGAAATTTAACTCGAAAATCCGCACTTAATCAGATGCACAAAAACGAACTTTAAAGGAGCGATTTTTATGCCGGCAGCTTACACGAAAAAAGCAGGCTCTACACGCGGGAAAAGGAAATTCGTACCTGATCCGAAGCGGTTTGTATTCAACATTGATACCTTGTGGTACACCTATGACGCGGAAAATTATGACGAGGTGATGCAAGATGGACTATTTAACACTCTCCAGGTCGGCAGGGACTTGGCCGAGGATGGTGGGTTGCCTGATCCGATCCGTGTTCAGTTGAACCGTTATGAGACTCCAGCATTTTTCAATATCGAACCGAATGGCCAACGTCCAATTTACTATTATCAGATTCGTAATAACGATATGGCGTTCTTTTTTGCCAAAAAGCGGCGCAATGACGGAACGTTTCCGATCAAGGTACAAATCAATCAGTTCAAACTGTGGGAGCTGGGGGTACGAGATGCGTTTCTGGAATCGCTGGAGGTGCTGGCTGGCTTGGGCTTCATTCATGAAGCCTCGAAGCCAAGCCGCATCGATCCTTGCGTCCATAGTGACCAATTCCAATGGACGCTGGATGATCTTGTTGACCTGGACTATCCAAGGAATCCTCAAAAGACGAATAAGCCGAGCTGCATCAATATTGATCCGTATACGCGGGAATTTGAAACGGCCTACATCGGGGATCGTTCCAGGTTGCAGCTGCGAATCTATAACAAGAGCATTGAGATTGAGCGGAAGGGAAAGGATTATTTCCGAGATATTTACATTGACCGTGGCATGGACCCGGACCGGGTTTGGAACATCGAATTTGAGATTCATCGTGATTGGATGAAAGGTTTTGCCAACGTGGAAACGGGCGAGACGAACATTTTTGACAGCATGGATTTTCTGTTGCGGCTGGATGGCCTGTCGATGCTTTGGACACATCTGTTTCACGCCTTTACGCATAAGTCGGCTTTCTGGAAGATCGTACAGAAGGGAGATCCAAAGCAATTTGTGGAGTGCAGAGATCATTTGTTCCGTTTGAAGGATATCGACACGACGAAGGAGCGCGAGATCGCGCAGATCCGCGGGCGCCTTCAAAAACTGATTTTGAATGAGAAGCTGCCGGAGGATTCAGATTTTATGGTGGAAGCCATGAAGATATTCACTAGGATGTTTCATCAGTACGAAGAGGACAAGGACAAGGATTTTGAGCAAGATGTGCTCAAGAAACGTCAGTTGTACATGGATAGGGAGCTGCTTAAAAAAGAGATGGCAGAAAAGCGGAAATCGTCGGATACGCTGACCTTGCTTTATGAGCTGCTGGGCCGAGATAAGATGCACAGCGTTGATAAGATTCTGGTAAAAGAAGAATGAATATAATTGTATCAAAGGGGCTTAAATGCAAAGCATTAACTAATCGTAAATGCCATTAATTATTAACCTCCTGAAATAAAACAATTCGACGATAAAAAAACCTCTGCCGAAAAGGAAGAGGTTTTTTTGTCCCATTTGCCATAGGCAAACTCCTTTCCGAACGGAAAGGTCATTCACGGATGTGAATGAAATCGAGCGAAGGCGAGACCCATTCCCTGCGTAGCAGGGGTATAAATGGGCACTACTGTGATTTTTTGCTTTTTGGTTTATCCAAAATGGTTAGACACCTAAATTGAATAATTAGCTAATGTCTCGTATACAAGAATGAAAATAACGAAAGTGAGGTGACATAACTATGCTGAAATTCGATATAAACCTTATGGGTTTAGGAAGAGTAAAGATTGAAATCAAGTGGTTTCATTAATACGCGTCTCCAGAAGCCTCTGAACGGTCCTTTATGGCATTTTGGGTGGGGGGTACGAAATTAAATACATCTAATACTTTAAAAGCCAGATAGACGGCATTATGAAGGTCTCGAGGGAATATTAATTTTAGGTTAATAATGTAATTAAAAAACAAAAATGGGACATTACTACTATTTTTTGGAGAAAATGATATAATTGTGGAACCTTTTGGTATAATGGGCTTGCAATATTGCAATATAATTTCCAAGGAGGAATAATCTGTGAAGAAGAAACATTTTATTGCATCAGCTTTATCTTTAGGCTTGTTAGGAGGAGCCATTGCGGTACCCAGTGCGATCTTTGCGGATTCAGATGTAAGTGATTCTGTAAATACATCTACTGCAGCGACACAAGATGCTGGTACACCAACCACTGGAGATCATGTGGTGACTCCTCAAAGAGTAGGGAATACCATTGACGCCGACGCAAGCGGAAGCGCAACCGTAGGAACTTCCTTTGAGGTTCCAAAAGGTTATGGACATGTTAAACTTCGTATGAAGAATTATTCTAGCTATCCAGTAAAGGTGAGTTTATCGCACATTGAATCAAATAAAGAGTATATTACTGCTCTGAAAATTCCAGCTCGTGGCGAAATTACTTGGAGAAGCACTGATGAAGGTATAACCGATGGTTTGCGTTCTGGAAGTTACACATTGCAGTGGCGTGGTGGCGATTATAAAGTTGATGGACATGTGTGGGGCGTTGCTGCTTCATCGCCTGGCGATCTATAATAGCTAGCTTCATAGAAACTGCAACAAAACAGAGAAAGCTCCAACCTTTTACGGTTTGGGGCTTTCTTTTTGGACATTCAAGGTTACGTCAAAGCTCGAACTAATCTTTCATCATATCAAACGATACAAAAAATTAGCATTTATGTAAGAAAAAATTGACCAGTGGATGGAAAATGTCTATATTTGTAATAGATTGCTAAATTTCTGGAACTCACATCTTGGCGTACATACTCCATAACGAATAAAACAATGGGAGGAAGTTGGATGGAAGAAGTTTTGGAAGGGAAAGATACTATTTATTTATTGACGGATCATCATAGATTAGATAAATGTATTGAATTAC
>NZ_JANAVI010000034.1:0-5041 GCF_024213325.1 Paenibacillus sp. MZ03-122A
GTACCGGATCAAGAAATAACCGTACAGGGGATGAGGGAACACTTGTCAAAAGAGCTCCCGGACTACATGATCCCTTCCTACTTTGTGCGGATGGAAAAGCTGCCATTGACCCCTAATGGAAAAATAGACAGGAAAGCATTGCCTGTGCTCGATAGCAATGTTAATACCGGCGTAGAATACGTAGTACCTTCGGGAGAAATAGAGGAGAAACTTGCGCTGTTGTGGCGGGATATCCTTGGAATAGAGAAGGTAGGAAGAAATGATAACTTTTTTATGCTTGGGGGACACTCGTTAAAGGCAACAAGCCTTGTAGCAAGAATTCACAAAGAGTTCAATATAGACATACCTCTTAAGGAAATATTCAAGACACCAACCATCTTAGAAATTGCCAGATATATTAAAGACTCAAAGGAGAGCCTATATCAGTCAATCCAACCGGCAGGAGAAATGGAATACTACCCTATGTCATCTGCACAAAGAAGGCTGTATATACTAAACCAGCTTGAAGGGGCAGGGACAGCATACAACATGCCTGGTATTATGCTGCTGGAAGGAAGCATTGATACAGCGCGTTTCCAGGAAGTCTTCAGGCAGTTGGTAAAAAGGCATGAGACTCTTAGAACATCGTTCCACATGATCGATGGTAACCCGGTCCAGAAGGTTCATGACCATGTGGAATTCAGCGTGATGTACTTTGAAACTAACGAAGAAAAAGCCGCAGAGTATGCTGGGGAATTTGCCAGACCTTTTGATCTTGGCAAGGCTCCTCTGCTAAGGGTAGAGCTTGTAAAAACGGGAGAAGACAGGCATCTTATGATGTTTGATATGCATCACATTATATCCGATGGTGTCTCCATGGACATACTGATTCGTGAGTTTATGGATCTTTATGAAGGAAACAACCCTCCAGCACTTCGGATACAGTACAAGGACTACGCTGTATGGCAGAATAAACTGTTTGATGAGGGCGGAATTAGCAGCCAGGAGGAATACTGGCTCCAAGCATTCCAGGGAGAAATACCTGTACTGAATATGCCGCTAGACTATCCAAGGCCTGTAATACAAAGCTTTGAAGGGGATTTTTTTAGCTTTGAAGCAGGCAGTGAGCTTACGAATAAATTAAACAAGCTTGCAAGGGATAATGGGGCTACGCTTTACATGACACTGCTCGCGGCATACAACATATTGCTGTCTAAGCACACCGGACAGGAAGACATAATCGTTGGAAGCCCTATAGCCGGAAGGCCACATTCAGACCTGCAGGATATCCTTGGTATGTTTGTAAATACCTTGGCTATGAGAAATTACCCCAAGGGAGATAGTACCTTTGTAGAATTCTTGAATGAAGTAAGAGAAAACGCTCTAAGGGCTTATGACAATCAGGATTACCAATTTGAAGAACTGGTTGAGAAGCTTAACTTGAAGAGGGACATGAGCAGAAACCCACTGTTTGATACTATGTTTACCATGCAAAATGCCTCTAAGGTAGAATTTGCAGTACCTGGTATAAGCTTCAGACCTTTTAATAACGGGCTAGAGTATAGAATATCAAAATTTGACCTATCCATTGATGCAATAGAGCGTGAAGATGGTATGGCTTTTAGCTTTGAATATTGTACTCGGCTTTTCAAAAAAGAGACTATAAAAAGGTTGGCGGCTCATTACCTTAACGTGTTGGAAGAGATAACCGCAAATCCGTTTAAAAGGTTGTCGGAAATAAATATGTTGTCCCAGGAGGAAAAACAGCAAATAATCTATGGCTTCAATGATACAAAAGTAGAATATCCTAAGGATAAGACCATACAAGAGCTATTTGAAGAACAAGTGGAAAAGACGCCTGATAACATAGCAGTAGTATTTGAAGATAAATACTTGACTTACGGAGAACTTAATGAAAAGGCCAATCAACTGGCTTGGATCTTAAGGGACAAGGGATTAAAACCTGACAGTGTAGTAGCTATAATGGTAGACCGGTCCATAGAAATGATAATAGGTGTAATTGCTGTATTTAAAGCAGGAGGCGCGTATTTACCCATAGACACCGAATATCCTGAAGAACGAATCAGATATATGATCGATGACAGCTTGGCTGGAATTATTCTTACGCAAGAACATCATAAAGAAAAAATTAAATTTGATCTTGATATTATAAGCTTTGATGACTGTGTGAATTACAACGGGAGAACAGAAAATCTTCCTGTCATTAATAAATCTTGTAATTTAGCATATGTCATTTATACATCAGGAACCACAGGAAAGCCAAAGGGGATCATGATAGAGCATAGAAGTCTTGTCAACATATCTTACGCATGGAAAAAGGAATATAGGCTTGCGGATATGGATGTAAAGCTGTTGCAAATCGCAAGTTTTTCTTTTGATGTATTTGTGGGAGATGTTTCGAGAACGCTGCTCAACGGAGGCCAAATGGTTATTTGTTCATCCGAGGAGAGATACGATCCTGCACGATTATATTCACTTATTAAAACCCATAAAATAACCATCTTTGAATCCACACCGGCACTGATTATTCCTCTTATGGATTATATCCATGATAATGCTTTGATTATTGATAGCCTCAAGTTGCTTATACTTGGATCAGATACTCTCTCTGTGGAAGATTATGAAAGATTACAATCCTGGTATGGAGAGAAACTGCGGGTTGTTAATAGCTATGGGGTTACTGAGTCCACCATAGATTCCAGTTATTACGAAAAGAGACTGGGAAGCTATTTGGAATCCGGGAGTGTACCTATCGGAAAGCCAATGCAAAATATAAAATACTACGTTGTTGACAAACACTTGAGACCTCAGCCTACAGGGGTTTTGGGTGAGTTGTGCATAGGGGGAGAAGGGCTTGCAAGGGGATATCTAAACCGGCCCGAACTGACAGCTGAAAAATTTGTACCTAACCCGTTTATACCAGGGGAAAGGATGTATCGTACAGGGGATCTGGCCAGATGGCTGTCTGATGGGAATATGGAATTTTTAGGAAGAGTAGATCATCAGGTAAAGATAAGGGGATTTAGAATAGAGCTGGGGGAAATAGAAGCACAACTGCTAAAGCACGTTTCAATAAAGGAAGCAGTGGTTATTGCAAGGGAAGATCAGAAGGGAAACAAGTATCTGTGTGCCTATGTGGCAGGGGAAAATGAATTAACAATAGCAGAACTAAGGGGACATCTCTTAAAGGACCTTCCAGACTATATGATACCATCCTATTTTATGCAGTTAAAAAAGCTGCCGCTGACTCCCAATGGCAAAATAGATAGGAAGGCATTGCCCGAACCTGACGGCAATATCGATGCTGGAATAGAGTATGTCGCACCCTTGGGTGAAGTGGAGGAGAAACTTGCGGGGTTGTGGCAGGATATCCTTAGTATAGAGAAAGTGGGAAGAAACGACAATTTCTTTGAGCTGGGGGGACATTCCTTAAGGGCAGCAAATCTTATTGCCAGGATTCACAAAGAGTTCAATGTAAACATACCGCTTAAAGAAATATTTAAGAGCCCAAATATGTCTGAAGTTGCCGAGTGCATCAAGATTGCAAAGGAGAGTGTATTTCATTCTATTGGGCCGGCTGGGGAGATGGAGTACTATCCAATTTCATCCGCCCAGAAAAGGCTGTATATTCTAAACCAGCTTGACGCAGTTGGGATGGCATACAACATGCCTGGTATTATGCTAATTGAAGGCAAACTCGATAAACTGCGCTTTGAACAGGCTTTTAGGGAGCTTGTTGACAGACATGAGTCTTTCCGTACCTCATTCCATATGATAGATGGTAAACCGGTACAAAAGGTCCATAGCAATGTGGATTTTAGTGTTATGTATATGGAAACCGATGAGGAAAGAGCTGCGAAAATAGCCAGTGAATTTATTAGGACCTTTGACCTTGATGAGGCTCCTTTACTTAGGGTTGGGCTTATAAAAGTTGGAGAAGACAGATATATTATGATGTTTGATAAGCACCATATTATATCTGACGGGGTGTCTGACGACATACTGGTAAGAGAATTTATGAGCCTGTATGAAGGTAAGGAACTTCCGGAACTTAAGATTCAGTACAAGGATTTTTCCGTATGGCAGAACAGGCTGTTTGCTGATGGGACAATTAGTAAGCAGGAAGAATACTGGCTCCAAGTATTCAAAGGAGAAATTCCTTTGCTTAATATGCCGCTAGACTACCCTAGGCCAGCTATACAGAGTTTTGAGGGAGATGTGATCAGTTTCAAAGCAGGCAAGGAGCTTGCTGTTAAACTGAACAAACTTGCAGTGAATAATGGTGCCACGCTCTACATGGTACTTTTAGCTTCATACAATGTCCTTTTATCCAAGTACACCGGACAGGAAGATATTATAGTTGGAAGTCCCGTTGCAGGAAGGCCGCATACTGATCTTCAGGACGTTATTGGTATGTTTGTAAACACGCTAGCCATGAGGAATCACCCTCAAGGTGGAAAGACTTTTGTGGACTTCCTTAATGAAGTAAGAGAAAACTCCTTAAGGGCTTACGAAAACCAAGATTACCAATTTGAAGAACTGGTAGATAAGCTTAACCTGGAAAGGGATCTGGGCAGAAATCCACTTTTCGATACTATGTTTGTACTGCAAAATATCGAGGCATCAGAAGTGAAGATGGATGGGCTAAGGTTTATGCCCTATGACAGTGAAGTAAGAATATCCAAGTTTGACCTGACTTTAAACGCTGAGGAAACAGAGGACGGTATTGCATTTGAATTGGAGTATGCTACCAGGTTGTTTAAGAAAGAGTCAGTTATAAGGCTTATTGCCCATTACCTTAATGTATTGGAAGAGGCAGCAGCCTTTCCTGAAAAAAGGCTATTAGAAATTGATATGCTGTCACAAGACGAAAAACATCAAATATTATATGAATTTAATAATACAAAAGCAGGATACCCTCGGGAAAAGACCATCCATCAGATTTTTGAGGAACAGGTGGAACGGACACCCAATAATATTGCTGTAGTGTTTGAAGATAAACAGCTGACTTATAAGGAAGTAAACGAAAAGGCAAACCAAC
>NZ_JANAVI010000035.1:0-4298 GCF_024213325.1 Paenibacillus sp. MZ03-122A
TTTATAGAAAGAGCGATAAGCTCATGTTGAAACTGACGAGATAAAAATATCTCTTGTTTGATTTTGCGAACAAAATCGTTTTACTCACTCGTTGTTCAGTTTTCAAAGATCAAACATTTCTCTTTCGCCGCATTTTTTTCAGCAGCTATAAGATCATATCATGTTCGTTTCAAAAATGCAAGGAGTTTTTTTCTTTTTTGAGGATCATTTTCACCCAAGCTTTTCGCTTTTGAAACTGCTGTTTTGTTGTCAGCTCAAATAATATATCATTTTCAGCAATAGAAAGCAACTTGTAAATAATCCCTTTTTTTAACCTTAAAATCCCTTCCACCTTTTAGTCAACCATTATTAGCTCCACTGTTACTTCAAAACAGCTAGTTCATAAAATGTCATGTGTTCAGTTCCATTTAATATAAATACATTTTATTGGTAATTAGCCGCTATACGACATTGATTAGTTTTTTTCTAATCTATGTTGTTCGTTACCCCATGTACTAGATTGTTAGAAAACATGCAGCAAGGCGAAGTCTCTTGGACCCCGCCTAATGGTATTCATATATTAGAGGCGACAAATTTCATGGGCACATTGGCCGTACGAAGGACAGCAGCACATGCCACGTAATACCTTAAGATCGTGAATGACAATCTTTCCATCCCTTGTATCTAGGGTTCCCTGCTCTTTCAGCGCGCTCAGCATCCGGTTCACACTCTCTCGCGTCGCTCCAATCATCTCACCTAATTCGGAGTGACTTAGCTTCATATTTAGTAAAATGCCATCCTTCACAGCCACGCCACATGTATTGCTAGCACGGATCAATGTAGATGCTAACGCTCCAGTTTTACCATACAACAGTAAGTCCCGAAAACGCGATTGCATAATGCGTTGCTTCATCGCCATCCACTGGATGAACTGAAGTGCCATTTCCCCATTTTTGGACAAGAGCGACTCCAGATCCTTAACAAGCACGACGCCTAACTCACACACATCGGCTGTTTCCGCAGTGCAACTATACTCTTCTCCATCTATCCCGCTAAATTCCCCTATTAAGTCGCCTTGATGCTGAATGGTCAGAATCAGTTCTTTACCATCTTCTGTCGATTTACGAAGTTTAACATGACCTGAATGTATATAATAAAGCTGCTCTGCATCATCGCCTTCTCGGAAAAGCATAACGCCTGCCTTTACCTTCTTCCAGGACATAATATCTTTTAGCAGAACAAAATGTTCTTCTGTCAAATAAATCTGAATTCCCGTGCGTTCCGCTTCGTCCCCAAACCGTTCCATACAAGTGGCTTGCATGTTAGCGTCCTCCTCGTGTTTACCTGATATCTATATCATAATGTTTTAATGCCTGGGTTGTTATCGGGAGAACACCTGATTTTATACCTTCCTACTCCCTGATTTACTGTGATAAATATCACTTCCGAGGTAAGCTAACGCCCCATTTATCGACCTTTTCCTTACTCCTTACCCGACCTCATGAAAACTCAGTGTTTCCTGCGCCTATAGATCAGGGGGTTCCCTGATCTACTTTTGTAACTGTCGGAACTACAATGAATTAGAGATATAGTTTGGTTATGAAAAAGGATGTGTCTTCTATGCTACAAATAACGGATGAAATGCGAAAAGAACTGAACCAGTTAAGAGATACTATTTATAGTGATCTCACTGCCCTTGCATTTATGTCCAAGTCGGGTGGTAAGCTGCATTGGTATTACGCCTCCGGCAACCGAAGCAATCGCTATCGCCTTATTTCTTTTAAGATTGGCCATGGTATTGCCGGGATGGCTGTTCGCTTGGGACGTATCGTGACTGTAAGTGCTTTACTATCAGGTAGTATACGTCTGCGTCAGGAGTGTGCACTAATGCTGGCCGAGCAGCTTCACTCTGCTGTTGCTATTCCCTTTTCCAGCACAGGGGATCTGCCTAACGGTGTGCTGCTTCTTGGTAATCGTGATGTGAGGACGTTCACAGAGTCTGATGTGGCCGAGGCCACTCAAGTCGCTCAACGCCTTAGCCAACTATGTGCTTACCCTCTCACTCCATAGATCAACAATGTTTCTGTAGATAATAAAACTCATAAAATACTTGATAGGGCTGTCCCTAACTATCTTTGTTGATTGAAATCCCTAAAATTTGCTATGATTATGACAAAACGCACGGTTTTTTTACCGTTCGAGGGGATGACAAATTGATTCGTATACTAGTAGTGGATGATCATGTTGTCGTACGTTCTGGCCTCATGGCCCTATTGGACGGCAAAAATGGTATTAAGGTCGTAGGAGATGCAGCAGACGGGGATGAGGCGATCCGCAAAGCAGTAGAGCTACAACCTAATGTCGTACTCATGGATTTTAGCATGCCACCTGGCAAAGATGGTCTCACGGCAACTACTGAATTAAAAAAACAGTTGCCCGATACAGAAGTCCTTATTTTAACGATGCATGACGATGAAGAATATCTGTTCCGAGCCATTCAAGCTGGAGCATCCGGATATATTTTAAAAAGCGCACCTCACGAGGAGTTACTCGCTGCCATCCAGTCTGTGGCCGAAGGTAGTGCCTATTTGTACCCGAATGCAACCAAACGACTGATGAGTGAATATCTGGACAAAATCAAACAGGAAGGCATAGCTGGACCCTATGAATCTTTGTCTGAGCGGGAAAAAGAGATTCTATCCTGGGTAGCCAAAGGATATGCCAACAAGGAAATTGCCGAGCACCTGGTGATTAGTGTCAAAACCGTAGAGTCCCATAAAAGCAATCTTATGGAGAAGCTTAACTTGAAAACACGACCTGAGCTAGTCAAATTCGCACTAAAAAAGGGGCTGCTCCATTATGAATGAACCTTCTAACCCTTTACTGCAGCATGCCTTTGGTGAATCAACCGATAAACTGCTGAATGATCTGGAAATTTATATACCAGAATCCCCTTTTCTTCATGCGCTGCGTAACTCACTCCACCAATTATCCAATCTGAAATTTGCTTTAGATACGTCTTCCATCGTTGCTTTGACCGATCATCGAGGTATTATTCAGTACGTAAACGACAAGTTCTGTGAGATTTCGCAATACAGTCGTGAAGAGCTGATCGGTCAGGATCATCGTCTTATTAATTCAGGCTATCATACCTCTGCCTTCATGAAAAACCTGTGGACTACGATCCGTTCAGGTAAGGTATGGCAAGGAGAAATACGTAATCGTGCTAAAGATAACAGCTACTATTGGGTGAATACTACGATCGTTCCGTTTATGGATGAGGAAGGTAAACCCTATCAGTACTTAGCGATCCGCAATGAGGTCACTAAACTGAAGAAAGTAGAAGCAGAACTCCAGTCTATGATGACGCAAGTCATGCAAATACAGGAAGAAGAACGTAAACGCTTTTCAAGAGAGCTGCATGATGGGATAGGGCAAAGCTTGTTTTCACTTATCATCCAATTGGATAGCCAACTTGCCGAACAACCTAGTCCTACTCTGGAGAATCTTCGTTCGCAGGTGACCGACATCATCAAAGATGTTCGTGGTCTAGCGTGGGAACTTCGTCCCTCAGTTCTGGATGATCTGGGTGTCGTCCCAGCCATAAGAACCTATATTGAAAACTTCTGTTCTCATTACGGGATTGAGGTGCATTTTCAATGCAATCTACGTAAACGGGTTGATATTCGCAAGGAAATTGCAATTTATCGGATTGTACAGGAGGCATTAACGAATGTAGCCAAATACGCAGATGTAGCAGAGGCATATGTCGACGTTGAGGATCAAAATGAAATGATACAAGTGACCATTCGGGATGAGGGCATTGGATTCTCTGGAAAGTCCCAAGGAGAGGGAGTTGGATTGTTCAGTATGGAAGAACGAGCTAGAGGGGTAGGGGGATTTATGAGCATAACCTCTGCTCCAGACAAGGGAACCTCCATCCAGCTGACCATTCCCGTGTAAAAACTGTCCACTAAATCGGTTATCGGTGTATGCCTGTTGTATGATCAGAACGATATACACCGATACCGAAGATTATGGATAATCAACACATTGTGGATTACATGAGGATAAATACAAAAAAAAGAGAGAGCTCTGTCCCCAGACAGGCTCTCTTTATTTATAAGGTGTCACCACTGAGGCAACAAGAATCCGCTATAGCAAAAAGCGGGTGATGGGAATCGAACCCACGCTACCAGCTTGGAAGGCTGGAGTTCTACCATTGAACTACACCCGCAAATCAGTATCGGGATGACACGATTTGAACATGCGACCCCCTGGTCCCAAACCAGGTGCTCTACCAAGCTGAGCTACATCCC
>NZ_JANAVI010000036.1:0-4279 GCF_024213325.1 Paenibacillus sp. MZ03-122A
TGAGCAGTCTGGAACTGCTGATCACCAGCTCGGATAGCTGCAGTGTGACGGATTATCGGGTGCTGCAAGAACGGTTTGGCGCAGATATCCGTATTATGAACAGTTACGGCGTCACGGAAGCGGCGATTGACTCCAGCTTCTACGACGAAGAATTGTCGAAGCTGCCAAGCAGCGGCAATGTGCCGATTGGTCAGGCGTGGCTGAACGCCCGCTTCTACATCGTGGACAGCCAGCTGAATCCGGTGCCGATCGGCGTACTGGGCGAGCTGTGCATTGGCGGAGCCGGGGTGGCACGAGGCTACCTGAATCGTGCAGATCTGACCGCCGAGAAATTCGTAGCGAACCCGTACGTACCGGGTGAACGATTGTACCGCACAGGCGATTTGGCGCTGTGGATGCCGGATGGCAATGTGGACTTTATCGGCCGGATGGATGATCAGGTCAAAATCCGGGGCTTCCGGATTGAACTGGGCGAGGTGGAAGCACAGCTGCTGACCGTGGACGGTATTCAGAAAGCCATCGTCACCGCCTGGGAAAACGAAGATGGAGACAAGGATTTGTGTGCGTATGTCGTAGCTTCTGATGCGCTGAATTTGCCCGAGCTGCGCAACCTGCTGCAGCCCAAGCTGCCGGGGTATATGATCCCGACATATGTCGTACAACTGGATCATTTCCCGCTGACACCAAACGGGAAAATTGACCGCAAAGCGTTGCCTGCGCCGGAAGCGCGCTTTGAAGGAGGCACAGCGTACGTGGCACCGCGGACACTGCTGGAAGAGCAGTTGGTACGTATTTGGCAAAGTGTTCTGAATCATCCGCAGATCGGTATTAAGGACCATTTCTTTGAAGTCGGAGGACATTCTCTGCGCGCGACAACCCTGATGGCGAAAATCCATCAGGAGCTGAATTACAAGCTGGCGCTGCGAGATATTTTCCAATATCCGACGATTGAGCAACTGGTGCAGGTGATGGGAGAAGTTCAGACACAGCAAACGTATGTATCCATCCCTGTTGCGGAGGAACGTGCATATTATCCGGTTTCCTCGGCGCAAAAACGGATGTACGTGCTGAGTCATCTGGAAGGCGGAGAGGTTAGCTACAATATGCCGGGCGCTTTGATTATTGAAGGTTCCTTGGATAAAACGCGACTGGAGCAAGCCTTCCGCCAGCTGATTGTCCGTCATGAAGCCCTGCGAACCCGATTCGACATGGTGGATGGCGAGGTGATTCAACGGATTGAATCGGGCGTCGCATTCAACGTGGAGCATGTGCAGGCAAGCGAAGAAGAGACCCAGCAGTACGCACAGGACTTTGTACGTGCATTTGATCTCGCACAAGCACCATTGCTGCGGGTTCAGCTGGTGGAAACCGGACCGGAGCGTCACGTCATGCTCTATGACATGCACCATATTATTTCGGATGGCGTGACTGAAGGAATTATCGTGCAGGAGTTCTCTCAATTGTATGAAGGCAAGGAACTGCCGCCCCTGCGCATCCAGTACAAGGACTATGCGGTTTGGCAGCATGCCGATTTGCAAAGTGAACGTCTTCGTGAGCAGGAAAGCTACTGGCTGAACACGATGGCTGGTGACATTCCAGCACTGGATATGCCAACGGATTTTATAAGACCAGCCGTACAGCGTCTAGAAGGAGATCGATTGGAATTTGCGATCAGCTTGGAGGACAGCGAGCAGTTGAGACAGCTGGCCGCGCAAACCGGCTCCACCTTATACATGGTGTTGCTAGCAGCATATAGCACGCTCTTGCATAAATATTCGGGGCAGGAGGACATTATCGTCGGCACGCCGATTGCCGGAAGACCGCATGCGGAACTGGAGGGCTTGGTAGGCGTATTCCTCAACACGCTGGCGATCCGCAATTATCCGTCTGGCGACAAAACGTTCCTGAATTATCTGCAAGAGGTCAAAGAGCATGCGCTCAGTGCATATGAGCATCAGGACTATCCTTTTGAAGAACTGGTAGAAAAGCTGAATTTAACGCGGGATACGAGCCGGAATGCGCTGTTTGACACGATGTTTGAGCTGAAAACATTTGAACAGCAGGAGTTCGAGCTGGAGGGTCTGACCTTTAAAACGTATTCGACGGACAATCCTACGGCCAAATTTGATCTGACCTTGGATGCAGTGGAGCAGCCGGAAGGCATTCTGTGCAGTCTGGAATACAGCACGGCACTATACAAGGCTGAGACCATCGGGCGATTGGCACAGCATTTTACCGAACTCGTACGTGCAATTACCCTGTATCCGCAGCAGCCACTGGCAGCTTTGGAGATGGTGACCGTCGAGGAGAAGGCACAAATCATCTACGGTTTTGGAGATGTGGGAGTATCGGATGTTGCTGCTGAAGCAGGAGCTTTGTTCCATACCTATGTGGAAGAACAGGCGCAGCTTATACCGGATCACGTGGCGGTGGTGTACGAGGAACAACAACTGACGTACCGCACACTCAACGAGCGTGCGAACCAATTGGCCCGTAGACTGCGAAATGAAGGCATTGGACGCGAGTCGATTATCGGCATTTTGAGTGAACGTTCGGTAGACATGCTGGTCGGCGTATTGGCGGTGTGGAAAGCTGGAGGCGCGTATGTGCCGCTAGATGCAGACTATCCGTCCGAACGCATTCGTTTCATGCTGGAGGATAGCGGTGCGACGGTACTGTTGACCCAAACGGGCTTACAGGAGCGTGCACAGGTATGGCTGGATGAAAGCAAAACTACATCCGAATCCGCAGCGGGTTTGCGTCTGCATACCGTACTGGCGTTGGACGATGAGTCGTTGTACACCGGGGATACCACAGACGTCAATCACATCAATGAACCGCAGGATCTAGCGTATGTGATCTACACCTCCGGGACAACGGGACGTCCGAAGGGCGTCATGATTGAGCATCGCAGTTTGGTGAATACGGCTGCAGCTTATCGCCGGGATTACCGTCTGAACCAGTTCCCGGTACGGTTGTTGCAACTGGCGAGCTTCTCCTTCGACGTGTGCGTCGGGGATATTGCGCGGACGCTCTATAACGGCGGAACGATGGTTATCTGTCCGAAAGATGATCGCATCGACCCAAGCCGTCTATATGGATGGATTCGCGACTACCAGATTACGGTGTTCGAATCGACCCCGGCCCTGATCGTACCGTTTATGCAGCATGTGCATGAACAGAGACTGGACATGAGCAGTCTGGAATTGCTGATTACCAGCTCGGATAGCTGCAGCGTGACGGATTACCGGGTGCTGCAAGAACGGTTTGGCGCGGATATCCGCATTATGAACAGTTACGGCGTCACGGAAGCGGCGATTGACTCCAGCTTCTACGACGAAGAGCTGTCGAAGCTGCCAAGCAGCGGCAATGTGCCGATTGGCCAGGCGTGGCTGAACGCCCGCTTCTACATTGTGGACAGCCAGTTGAATCCGGTGCCAATCGGTGTACTGGGCGAGCTGTGCATTGGCGGTGCCGGGGTAGCACGAGGCTACCTGAATCGTGCGGACCTGACAGCCGAGAAATTCGTGGTCAATCCGTTCGTGCCAGGTGAACGATTGTACCGTACAGGTGACTTGGCGCGGTGGATGCCGGACGGCAATGTGGACTTTATCGGCCGGATGGATTATCAAGTGAAAATCCGGGGCTACCGGATCGAGCTGGGCGAGATTGAAACGGCGATCCAGCGGGTGCCGGGCGTGCGTCAAGCGGTAGTCATCGACCGGACGGATGAGCGTGGACACAAGTACTTGTGCGGATACATCACGGGAGAAGCTGAGCTGCGGATTGAGGAGGTACAGGCCGAACTGGAAGCCGGGCTGCCAGCACATATGGTGCCTGCACGTTTGATGCGACTGGAGACGATCCCCCTGACGAGCAACGGCAAAATCGACCGCAAGGCCTTGCCGGAACCGGAAGGAAGCATCCATACGGGTGCGGCTTATGTCGCACCGCGTACCACGGTGGAGCAAGTACTGGCTGCTGTATGGGCCGGAGTACTCGGCGTGGAAGCGGTAGGCACGCAGGATAACTTCTTTGAACTGGGTGGCGATTCGATCAAGGCCTTGCAAGTATCCTCCCGATTGCTGCAAGCAGGTTATCGACTGGAGATGAAAGACCTGTTCAGTCATCCAACCGTGTCTGCCTTGGCACTGAAAGTCCAATCGGTGACCCGAATGGCGGATCAGAGCGAAGTGGTGGGCGCTGTGAAACTGACACCCGTTCAACAATGGTTCTTTGAGCAGAACCTGACGGATGCTCATCATCATAACCAGTCCAT
>NZ_JANAVI010000037.1:0-3830 GCF_024213325.1 Paenibacillus sp. MZ03-122A
TGTCCTTGCAGATCAAAGGAGGCCTGTTCAAAATAAGCTCCTGATTGCGAATCCATCAGATTGTAAAAGAGCATGCCTTTTTGCATCGGCGTCAGTGCGTATACATTTTCCAGCTCACCGGTATGTGCCGCCTGTTCCGCAATTTGTTCCAGTTCTCTAGTCGTCAGACCTTTGAAGGACACATCACTCGGCGTCAGCTCTGGCTGTTCCTGAGCGACACAGTGCGTAATCACCTCTTGCAAAGCGGATTGCAGCAGTCCTGCCACACGTTCCAGCGTTTCTTTGCGATACTGCTTACGGCTGTAAGCGATCGTCAAGCGCAGCGTGCCTTCCGAGATCATTGCATTCAAATCCAGCGTATATTGCAGCGGTGAATGGGCATCCTCTGTCTCCCCTGCGCTATAGGATGACCATGTGATTCCACTGTTTTGCACATCCTGATCGACCTGTCCCAGGTAGTTAAAGCTGATTTCCGGTTCTGCTCCAATCGCCTGCGCTTCATCCGATGCAGACGCAGGGGACAAGTAGCGCCATGTGCCATAGGTCAGCCCTTTATGTGGAATGCGGCGCAAACCTTCCTTCGTTTCTTTAATCCGCTGGGCCAGCGTCAGGTTGACATCTGTGTCTAGCAGCACCGGATACAAGCTCGTAAACCAGCCTACTGTACGTGTAATATCCACCTCTGGCAGAATTGCTTCCCGGCCATGTCCCTCCAGATTCACCAGCACCTGTCCGGCGCCTGTCCAGTTGTGCATCGCCAATCCTAACGCGGTCAACAGCAAATCATTGACCTCGGTGTTATAGGCGCGATGAGCCTGCTTTAACAGCTGCTGGGTTTCAGCTTCGGTCCACTCTACCGTCAGCACTTCGCTGTCTGCATTCAAGGAGCCCTCGTAGGCGAAATCCTTAGGCAGCGGTGCAGCTTCCGCTTTGGCCTGTTCCAGCTGCTGCCAGTAGGCTTCATCCGATGTAGCCTCAGGACGGTTAGCGTAAGACGATAACTCCCGTGCCCATGTTTGGAAGGAATCCGTTTTATAGGGCAATCGTACAGGCTCGCCCTTGATCGCCTGCTCGTAACCTGTCGAGAAATCTTCAAACAGAATTCGCCACGATACCCCGTCCACCACCAAATGGTGAATGGCTATGAGCAAATGATCGCCCTCGGCTGTGCGGAACAATCCCAGCTTGACCAGAGGCCCTTCGGACAGGTGAATGCTGCTTTGAATTTCATTTGCCTTCGCTTCCAGCGCTTCCGCATAGGTTTCCTGTTTACGGTAATCCATCGTTTCCAGCGTATACAACGCGCCTTCATCTACACTACGTGTCCAAGCCATATAACCAGAGGAATTCTGATGGAAAACCGTACGAAGCGCATCATGATGCTTCACGATGTGATCCATCACCTGACGAACCGCTATCTCATTAAAGCCCTCGGCACGATAGAGCATAACTGCCTGATTAAAGTGCTGTGGACGCTCGCGCTCCTGCGCAAAGAACCAATGCTGGATCGGAAGCAAAGCGGTTTCCCCGCTCACTTCTCCTTGATCTGCCATACGACTGACCTCATACATATGCGGTGCCAGTGCTTCCACCGTTGGATACTGGAACAAATCCTTCATGTCCAGCTTATAGCCAGCCTGGAACGCACGGGATGCGATTTGGATCGCCTTGATCGAATCGCCGCCCAGATCGAAGAAATTGTCCAAGATACCGACAGTCTGTAGTCCCAGTACCGACTGCCAGACCGCTACTAGAGCGCGTTCTTGAGCAGTGCGCGGCTCTGCATAATCCGTTCCGGTTTGTAGGCTGCCTTCTGGTGCTGGTAGAGCCTTGCGGTCAATTTTGCCATTTGGACTCAGCGGCATCTGCTCCAGCTGTACAAAGTACGACGGTACCATGTAGCTTGGCAGCTCCCGGCCCAGCTCACTTCTCAGCTCGCTGGCGCCGAGCTCTTGTCCGGCGACATAGTACGCCACCATTTGTTTTTGTCCCGTCTCATCCGCACGCGCCGTGACCACGGCTTCGCGTACCGATTCCACTTGGAGCAGCTGCGATTCGACCTCGCCCAGCTCAATCCGGTAACCCCGGATTTTCACCTGATGGTCGATCCGGCCCAGATATTCAATGTTCCCGTCCGGCATCCATCTCGCTAAATCGCCTGTGCGGTACATCCGTTCATAGCCTGCTTCCCCGCCTGCAAACGGGTCTTTCACAAATTTCTCGGCCGTCAGCTCCGGACGGTTCAGATAACCGCGGGCTACACCTACACCACCGATGCACAATTCACCCGCAACCCCGATCGGTTGCAATTGCTCCGTGCCTTCCTTCACGATGTACAGACGAATGTTTTGAATCGGTTTCCCGATTGGAATGACCGAATAGGTTTCATTAGGCTCGCAATCGAAGTACGATACGTCCACCGTCGCTTCGGTTGGTCCGTAGAGATTGACCAGCTTCGCTCCAGCCAGGCTCGACACCAGCCGTTGGAACCGTGCCACATGCTGTGGCGGCAATGCTTCGCCGCTGGCAAAGACATGGCGCAACGTTGCCAGCTTCGCTTGTATCACTTCCCGTGGCTGCTGCTCCACGTACTCCAGGAACGCATGCAGCATGGCGGGTACAAAGTGCATTGTGCTCACACCATCGCGGGCAATCGTGTCGACGATGTCTTCCGGGTTCTTTTCCCCGCCCACGGGCAGCAAGCTCACCTTCGAGCCGACCAGCGACCACCAGAACAGCTCCCACACCGACACGTCGAACGTGAAGGCCGTCTTTTGCAGAACCGTATCTTCCGCACTCAAGTCGTACCGATCATGCATCCACAAAATCCGGTTCAGCACGGAATGATGCTCCACCATCACGCCCTTCGGTTTCCCCGTGGAGCCGGAGGTATAGATGACATAGGCTACATGGTGTGGCCCAGCCAGTGGCTCCAGATTCGAATCGTCTTCGTGGTAAATGTCTTGGCCATCCTGCTCATGACGATCCAGCACCAACACCTGGCCGTCAAAACTCAGTGACGCTTGCTCCGCCAAATGCGATTGCGTCAGCACCAGCTTCGCGCCCGAGTCCTCCAGCATAAAGTGGATGCGGTCCGCCGGATATTCTGGATCGATGGGTACATAAGCTCCGCCTGCCTTGAGGATCGCATAAATACCTACGATCATGTCCAGCGAACGCTGAACCAGAATGCCTACAGGCTGATCCGGTTCAACACCTTCCGCACGCAGCGTCCGGGCCAAACGGTTCGCTCGCTCATTCAGCTCAGCGTAGGTCAACGACTCCGCTCCGCACAACACTGCCACCTGATCCGGTGTTTTCGCTGCCTGCTGCTCGAACAGTGCACTTAGCGTTTGATCCTGCGGATAAGCTGCCGCCGTATCCCCCCAGACCTGAACGAGCTGTGCCTGTTCTTCCGGTGTCACCAATTCCAGCTCATTCACTCGGATATGCGGATTGTCCACGATTTGTCCGATGACATGGTCGATATGGCCCTGGATACGCTCCATGGCAGACCGGCTATACACGAGAGCATTGTATTCAAGCAGGATAGAGATATCCTCATCAGGCACGACAATCAGGTTAAAATCGTAGTTAGTTTGCTCGGCAAGTGCCACATTGGCAATCGAGAAGCCTGTTTGTGCCTTTGTCTCGCCGGAACCGCCCATCTGCTTCATCTGTTGCCCGATCGGGTAGTTTTCAAAGACCATAATGTGATGAATCAGGTCTTGTTTTTGTTCAGTCAGTGCCTGGATATCGTATAGCGGGAACGTATCATAGACACTGGAGGCCAAAGCCTGTTCCTGGGTGAGCTGCAATACTTCAGCAAA
>NZ_JANAVI010000038.1:0-2779 GCF_024213325.1 Paenibacillus sp. MZ03-122A
GAAGCAGAAACCATGCTGCCGCCGATCAACGAGCCAAATGATCTGATGTATGTCATCTATACGTCGGGAACGACGGGGCAGCCGAAGGGGGTTATGATTGAGCACAGAAATGTATTGAATCTTGTTAACAGTTTGGATATCCACATCTATCAAAAGTATCCAAATCCCCTTCGGATTTCCATAGTATCTCCATTTATATTCGATGCTTCCGTTCAGCAAATCTTTGCGGCACTGTTACTGGGACACGCACTTTATATCGTGCCGGAAGACGCAAGATTGCAAGGGGATCTTTTGCTTAATTATTATAGTAGCAACTATATTGACATATCGGACGGAACACCATTGCATCTTGCAATGATGCTTGAGGCCGCAGATTCGGAATTTGGCTGCAAGCTGCAATTGAAACAATTCATCATTGGCGGTGAGGTGCTGCCGGATAAGATCGTACGACGCTTTATGGCTAAATATACTTGGGAGAAGCCTCTAATTAGCAATGTATATGGTCCTACCGAATGTTGCGTGGATTCTACAATCTGTCATGTGACTTCCAACGATTTGAATCAGATGACCTTCATACCGATCGGCTCTCCCATGCATAATATCCAGACTTATATTCTGGACAAACAATTCCATCCAGTACCTATTGGAGTTCCTGGAGAGTTGTGCATCGCCGGTATCGGGTTGGCGCGAGGCTACTTAAACCGTCCGGAACTAACGGCGGAGAAATTCGTGTCCAATCCGTTTGAACCCGGAGAGCGGATGTACCGGACCGGAGATTTGGCGCGCTGGCTGCCAGACGGGAATATCGAGTACCTGGGCCGGATCGACCACCAGGTGAAGATCCGCGGCTATCGGATCGAGTGCGGGGAAGTGGAAGCGCGGCTTTTGGAACACGAAGCGGTGCGGGAAGCCGTGGTCGCGGCGAAGCATGACGAAAGGGAACAGGCTTACCTGTGTGCGTATTACGTTAGCGGCGAAGCCCGGTCTGTCACCGAACTGCGGGCCCATCTGGCCGCGTTGTTGCCAGAGTACATGATCCCGGCATATTTTGTGCATCTGCACCAGATGCCGCTCACCCCTAACGGTAAGATCGACCGTAACGCCTTGCCGGAACCGGACAGGCAGGTGGCCGAGGCGGGATACGAGGCGCCGCGAAGCGACATCGAATCCCGGTTGGCCGAGATCTGGCAGGGCGTGCTGAGCGTCGAGCGCATCGGCATCCATGACCATTTCTTTGCGCTGGGCGGCGATTCCATTAAAGCGATTCAAGTGGCTTCCCGGCTGCGTACGTACGATCTTCAGCTGGAGATCCGGGATTTGCTCCGCTATCCGACGATCCATGACCTTGCGCCTCATGTGCAATCCGTAGGGCGTCACGCGGACCAAGGACTGGTGGCAGGGGACGTGCCGCTTCTACCCGTTCAGCGCTGGTTCTTTGCACAGCAGATGGCGCATCCGCACCAGTTCAACCAATCGGTGATGCTTTATCGGAAAGAGGGATTCGATGAAGCGATCGTGCAGCGCGTGTTCGATCGGATGGTGCAGCACCATGATGCGCTTCGCATGCACTTTTCCGTGAGCGAATCGGGCATCGTGCAACGGAACCGAGGGATGGAAGGTGCTCTGCTGAGCCTGCAAGCGTTTGATTGTACCGGCGAACCGGAACCCGCTGTACGGATCGCCGAGCATGCCAGACACGTGCAGCACGGGATTCAGTTCGAAGAAGGACCGCTGGTTGCGCTCGGTCTGTTTCATACACAAGAAGGAGACCATCTCTTGATCGTGATTCACCATTTGGTCGTGGACGGCATCTCCTGGCGGATTTTGCTGGAGGATTTGAATACCGGATACCAACAGGCGTTGAGAGGGGAAGAGATCCGTTTTCCGAGGAAGACAGATTCGCTTCAAACCTGGGGACAAGGCTTATTAGAATATGCTAACAGCCCGGCTCTGCTGAGCGAAACGGCATACTGGACTCAGGTGGAACAGATGCCGGCAGCCCTACTACCGCAGGATTCCGATCTGATGGATCCACAACAGGAGGAACGCACTCCCGTCGTGATGTCGCTGTCCACCGAAGACACCACGAAGCTGCTGCATCGCGCGAACCAAGCCTACCATACGGAAATCGACGATCTCTTGCTGACGGGATTAGGTCTGGCTTTGAACGCGTGGACGAACGAGGAGCATTTTCTCATTCAGATGGAAGGCCACGGCCGGGAATCGATTGGAACCGGTTGGGATATTCAGCGTACCGTCGGGTGGTTTACTTCGCTGTATCCGATCGTCCTGAACATGCACGGCTCGGAGAGCCTCTCGCACGCCATTAAATCCGTAAAAGAGTCGTTGCGAGGCATACCGAATAAAGGATTCGGATATGGGGTGCTGAAGTATCTGACGGCGGCGGAGCATAAGTCGAATCTAGGATTTGACGCCCATCCGGACATTGTCTACAACTATCTCGGACAGTTTGACCAAGACGTTGCAACCGAAACCTTTGAAAGCTCGCCGCTGGGAACGGGATCGGAAGAGCAGGCGTCGTCCCATAAGCTGGCCTTGAACGGCCTAATCGCCGGCGGCCAGTTGACGTTCGTATGCAGCTATGACTCGTCGTGTTATCGGCTAGAGACGATCGAGCGCTTCATGGCCGACTTCTTTGCGCACCTTCAAACGATCATCGCCCATTGCGCAGCTAAAGAGCGGCCAGAACTGACGCCAAGCGACTGCAGCTCCAAAGGAATCGAACTCGCGGAGGTAGAGGCCCTGAATCAGGCTTTCG
>NZ_JANAVI010000039.1:0-2655 GCF_024213325.1 Paenibacillus sp. MZ03-122A
CGTTTGAGCATCAGGAGTATCCGTTTGAAGAATTGGTGGAGAAACTGCCATTGCAGCGGGACATGAGCCGTAATCCGTTGTTTGATACGATGCTAGTGCTGCAGAACATGGCGCAAACGGAGCTTCAGTTGGACGGTCTGCAGATTGCGCCGTTCTCCTTTGAAAACCCTGAAACGCAAATGGACTTAATAATGAACGCAATAGAGGTGGAAGAGGGCCTATTTGTTTCAATTAATTACATGAGTTTGTTGTTTCAACATCAAACAATTGAAAGATTGCTTGCTGGCTTCAGAAATATCATGGAAGCTATTGCCAGTAATCCAAATGAACTGATAAGATGTATTCAGGTGGAGTATTTTGGAAATAGGACTCGTAAAATATTTGATTTTGTCGATTTTTAGAAGGACTATCTTAGATAACTGAGGAGATTGCAATGACTGATTCGATTACGCAAAGATTAATGGCTTTTAGTGGAGTATACGATGAGGAAATTGAGTATTGGTTGCAACAGCTTAAAGACTGTTCAGAACCATCCGGCTTCTTTCCTTCCAAGAATCGAGGATTAAAGAATCTGCCAAGAACCAGACAACAAATACGATTTATGATTCCTCAATCAACTTGCAGGAAAATTGATTCGTTAGCCAGAGGCTCGGAACAGGCTGCGTTTATGGTTTTTATGTCAAGCGTCCTATGGGTTATGTCTCAATATTCGCAAGAGTCTGACCTGCTCATTGGTATGCCCCAGTTAATGGATGAAGAAGAAAATAAAATAGAGCAAGTTGTTCAATTTTTGCCAATACGCATTCAACTAAATAAACAGGGATCATTTCGAGAGATATTATTGGGCGTACGGGATTCCGTAATAAAAGCAACCGAAAATCAAGTTTTTCCGACTCAATATATTGCAGAAAAAGTGAATTTACCAATTGATTTACAAGGGAATATACAATTTAAAACCGTTTTATCATATGGGGGCATGCATGTTTCTTTTAACCCCGAACACTTCGAAAGTGAATGTTGTATTTGTATATCCCGGCAGCCTGATCACGAGTATCTGATGATCATCGATTATTTTGATGATATGTTCGATCATTCTTATATGGTTGGAATTTCACAACGTATATCTGACTTTCTCGAATCGGCTACAAGTGACATTTCGAGTTCTCTAGACAAAATCGATATCATTACTACAACCGAAAAACGATTGATTTTGACTCAATTTAATCGAACAGAGACACCTTACCCTGCAGACAAAACGATCCAACAACTTTTCGAAGACCAAGCTGCGAGAACACCGGAGGTGGTAGCAGTGGTCTGTGGGGATGATCACCTGACGTACCAAGAGCTGAACGCGAAAGCGAACCAGTTAGCACGGATATTGCGAACAAGGGATATCGGAGCCGATCAGCTCGTAGGGATCATGGCGGAACGTTCGATAGAGATGATTACAGGAATTCTGGCGATTCTCAAGGCCGGTGGGGCTTATTTGCCAATTGATCCTGCGTATCCGGACGAGCGGATTATGTACATGCTGGAAGATAGCGGGGTAAACGAATTGCTCATATATGGGGAGAACAAATTACCGCCAGCGTATGTGGGAACGGTGCTGAACCTTGCGGACGCCACGCTGTATGCAGGCGACACATCAAACCTGCGAGTGGCAAATGGACCGGAATCTTTAGCCTATGTAATCTATACATCGGGGTCAACTGGACAGCCGAAGGGTGTTATGGTTGAGCACAAAGGGATATTGAATTTAAGCGAGTTTTTTAAGAAGAAATTTCGATTGGTTCCAAGTGATCAGGTTGCATACTTTGCGAGCTTGAGTTTTGATGCATCGGTGTGGGAAATGTTTATGGCGTTGTTGACGGGAGCCACTCTGCACGTGCTTTCCGAGGAGACAATCAAACAGCATGAGAAATTTGAGAGCTACATGAGCCAGCGTCAAGTTACGGTGGTAACTTTGCCTCCCTCTTACGCCATGTATATAAATCCGGATCAACTTACATCGTTGAGAATGTTGATCCTGGCGGGCTCGACAAGTACACCTGAATTGATAAGGAAATGGCATGACAGAACTGAATTGTTAATCAATGCTTACGGACCAACTGAAGCGACGGTATGTGCAACAATTTGGAAATATAATGAGATCACGAATCAAGGGGGCATACCGATCGGAACTCCCATAGCAAATGTGAAAGCATATATCTTGAATATACAAGGGGGTATCCAGCCGATCGGAGTGCCAGGCGAGTTGTGCATCGCGGGAGACGGCTTGGCGCGCGGCTATTTGAACCGTCCGGAACTAACGGCGGAGAAGTTCGTGGCCAACCCGTTCGTACCCGGAGAGCGGATGTACCGGACCGGGGATTTGGCACGCTGGCTGCCGGATGGGAACATCGAGTACCTGGGCCGAATCGACCACCAAGTCAAAATTCGGGGGTACCGGATCGAGTGCGGGGAAGTGGAAGCGCGGCTTTTGGAACACGAAGCGGTGCGGGAAGCCGTGGTCGTGGCGAAGCATGACGAAAGGGAACAGGCTTACCTGTGTGCGTATTACGTGAGTAGCGAAACCCTATCTGTCACCGAACTGCGGGCCCATCTGGCCGCGTTGTTGCCAGAGTACATGATCCCGGCATATTTTGTGCATCTGCA
>NZ_JANAVI010000003.1:0-614235 GCF_024213325.1 Paenibacillus sp. MZ03-122A
CCGGTAGATTACAGGCGACTGGCTGCTTAAACTTGAAAGGTGTTTTGATCCCTGTCTCACAAACGGGGGTCAGTCCCATGGTTTTGAAGGTTCTTTTTTTCATCTTGTTGACAACCTCTTGTTTATGGAAAATTCATAATTAGCAATTATCCTGATTCCATTAGATTGGGTTATTCAAGCCCTGAGTGTCAGGACTTATTCTCTTATTTCCGGGTGTTATCTGCTAACAAATCGCAGAACGCTTTTCCGTAAGGTGGAAGATCAGGCGGCCGACGAGCAGATACAATATGTCCATCCGTTACAACTGCCTCATCCTTCCAAATAGCTCCTGCATTCTCCATATCATCACGAATACCTGGTGTGGAGGTTACCGTAACACCATCCAAAATTTTAGCAGAGATCAGTACCCAGCCTGCATGGCAGATTTGCCCAATCGGCTTATGAGCAGCATGAAACTCCTGTACGAGTTGAATTACTTTGGGATAGCGGCGCAGTTTATCAGGTGCCCAACCGCCAGGGACGAGAATCCCGTCATAATCACTGCTATTCAGTTCCTCAAAGGCATATTCCGCTTCAGCAGGTACGCCATATTTTCCAATATATTTTTTACCCTTTTCCGCACCGGCTAAATGCACTTCTGCGCCTTCTTCACGAACACGGTAAATCGGATACCACAGCTCCAGATCCTCGAATTCCTCATCCACTAGGGCGATAACCTTTTTTCCAGCAAGTCTTGACATCCAACCATCCTTTCGTGCGTCACATGATGACACCTCTGTTTTGTAATCTGTACTTTTACATCTTAAGAAAAAGAACGCCCGAAGTCCATTCCTTCGCAGATTCTTATGTTAGTAGTCTGCTCTTTGACAGCAATTGTCGTCATTTTCTGACTCGCCAAAGCTTTGGTAATTTGTTCATAGCTGCAATCTGTGGAAGGATTTGAGGTCCCAAAGTCGAAATAAAACAAGGTATGATAGATTTAATGGAGTTAACAAATATTTATTAGACTAGTAGATAGATATATTTGGATTCTGACGAGATCCTCGTATAGTTTGATCCTACGTAATGAGGTGGTTAAATGCATAAGCAATGTCAATGTGGCAAACCGATGGGACTGGAACTGCGAAAGGTAATCTATGCGGGCAAGGTTGAAATTTTGCACGTCCCTGTATTCTCATGCTCGTCATGCTTTTCCAGTGAGGTTTTGCAGCATGTGACGAAAGACATTAAGGCACTATTACAAAGTCTAGGGAGCAAACCTACGGCACGGAGAATATCTTTTGCTCGCAACAATGAACTGGCAGAAATCATTCGCAAGCTTGTACTGGAGGAAGCGGACAATCCCAATGTGGATTGGCAATCTGCTTTGGAGGAGCGGATGGAGCTTCGAATTAATCTCTTATTGGATCTTTATCGCTATGCGAGAAGTCTGGGAGACGAAGATTGGATGAATGATGTAGAGAGAAAATTGGTTCAATTATCCGGTTTTACCAGTGAATCGGTATTTACGAATACAAAAAACTAAAAAATATGAAAATTTTCATGGTCACCATTGGATTTTACATGTTCTTTTTGTTACGATGAGAATAGGCCATACGACAAGACACAGAAAGGAATGTATATCCAATGGCGACGATGACAAAAATGACTACTGTTCAACAATTAAATACGGCTCTGGAAGCGTCATCAGACAAGCCGTTGCTTCTCTTTAAACATAGCACACGTTGTCCGATAAGTGCAGGCGCATATCAGGAAGTGGAGTCCTATTTGCATGGCGCTCCCAACGAAAATATTGAATACGGTATCATTTATGTAGTAGAAGATCGGCCGGTGTCCAATGAAACCGCGGACAGGCTTCAGGTGAAGCATGAATCCCCGCAGGCCATTTTAATCAAGGACGGAGAGGCTGTTTGGCATACATCCCATTCGAATATTACAGCCCGTGCACTCCACGATCATCTCACATAGATAAATGTGTGCTGTCGTTGCATAAAGTAGTATTTTGTCGTATCATGGTTCTAATTAGTTGATCTAGGATTCGGTTGAAAATTTATTGGCAATGGAGAGAAGGAATGTGACGGTAACGATCTATGATGTAGCTCGCGAAGCTGGTGTCTCAATGGCCACAGTGTCCCGCGTAGTTAACAATAATCCTAATGTGAAACCTCAGACCCGCAAGAAAGTGTACGAAGCGATTGAACAATTGGGATATCGTCCAAATGCGGTCGCTAGAGGTCTGGCCAGCAAGAAGACAACGACCGTCGGCGTGGTTATACCGGATATATCGAACTCAATTTTTGCAGAAATTGCGCGCGGTATTGAAGATATAGCGAATATGTATCACTATAATATTATTTTGTGTAATGCCGACAAGCGAAAAGAAAAAGAGATTCGTGTCATCAACACATTGCTTGAAAAGCAAGTGGATGGTCTTCTGTTCATGGGTGGTACAGTAACGGACGAGCATATTCAGGCGTTCCATACAGCTGCGGTCCCTATTGTTCTATGTGCAACGAGTGATGAAAAAGGAAGCTATCCTTCGGTCGATATCGACCATGAAGCCGCTGCTTATGATGCAGTAAACACGTTGATCCGCCATGGACACCGTCAAATCGCAATGATCAGTGGTACTCTTCAAGACCCTGCAAACGGCTATGCACGTTTCCAAGGTTACAAGAGAGCACTGGAAACAGCCGGAATTGATTATCAGGAGGATCTCGTGCGAATCGGGAACTACCGTTATGAATCCGGTGTCGAGGCAATGAAATATTTTCTCGGCCTAAAGAAGAAGCCAAGTGCGATTTTTGCTGCTACGGATGAGATGGCAATTGGTGCGATCCACAGTATTCAGGATGAGGGATTGAAAGTTCCTGATGATTTTTCGGTAATCAGTGTCGACAATATTCGTATGGCCTCTATGGTTCGTCCTCAGCTGACAACCGTCGCGCAACCGATGTACGATTTGGGTGCGGTAGCGATGCGTTTGCTGACCAAGCTGATGAAAAAGGAAAACGTGGAGAACCCTCGCGTTATTTTGCCGCATGAAACTATTTTGCGGTTGTCAGTTAATTATTTAGACTAGACGCAGTGCTGAATAGGATATACCTTCGATGAAAGCTCCTTTGATGGAGCTTTTTTCGCGGATATAAAGCTTCTTATGGACATCATCATCAAACCAAGAATAGAGGGATGCGTAATGAGCCGACTTTACGGATTAATGGGTGCTATGGATGAAGAAATTGAATTGCTGCTGGCAGCGATGACGGAAGCAAGCAAGACGGTCAAGGCTGGAATCACGTACACTACAGGAATCATTCACGGGCAAAGAGTCGTTGTCTGCAAATCCGGTGTAGGCAAGGTTAATGCTGCGGTAACAACACAAATCCTGATTGATCATTTTGGTGTGGAACAGATTATATTTACGGGAGTGGCAGGGGCCGTTCATCCCGATTTAAACATTGGGGATATTGTCATCTCATCAACATGTATGCAGCATGATATGGATGTAACGCCTTTGGGTTATGCCAGAGGAGTCATTCCTTATCAGGACACCTCAGAGTTTGTAGCTGATCCTGAGCTTGTAAGTCTAGCTGAGCAAGCCTGCAAATCATTTGGCGATCGTTATATTGTCGGCAAGGTACTTTCTGGCGATCAATTTGTTGCAAGTCGTGAGTTAGTGACTGCATTGCATCAGGAAATGGACGGTGCTTGTACCGAAATGGAAGGTGCAGCTGTGGCTCAGACAGCTCATATGAACGCTGTGCCTTATGTTGTCCTACGGTCTATGTCAGATAAGGCTGATGGATCGGCTCACGTTAATTATGCTGAATTTACGGTAGAAGCTTCACATCGTTCGCATCGTATTGTGGAGTTCATGCTCAAGCATTTGGGCTAATGGTATAATTTTTTAATACATGAATCTTCGGACAAACCGGATATGGTCAAACTGCTCCTGTGATGCAAGGGGCACATCCTTTCCCATTCGTACCATCAGACAGTTAGCAGGATGTGAACATATTTCAGGATCATCAGTGGCGTACCAGACCATATCTACAGTTTTCATCAGACGTTCCATCATGCGGCGGTATTCCCACACAGAGAGACCGCTGCCTTTTAAATCCCAATGCCAATAGTATTCGGTCGTAAAAATAATATAGGATTCAAGCTGGCCGTCCTCAAAGGCAATCCGAATCATTCGGCTACCCAGGCCCAGACCACGATAGTCATCGGCTACCTCAACAGCTCCAAGTTCCAGTAAATCCTTCATGCCAGCTTCCGACCAGCGCTCCATCTCATCTGGGTAATGAAAAGTAACATATCCCAGGAGAGTTTCCCCGTTGTGGGCAATGATAATTCTGCCTTCTGGCAGTTCCGAAATATCCACTAATGCTTCGAACTGTTCCTTTGGTTTGCGAAAGGCATCTAATTGCTTGTGCATTTGAAATGAACGCAGTTGATCCGCGGATACGGGGCCTTCTACATAGATTGTTTGTCCGTTATGATCCAGCGTATCCAAGTGGTACAGTTTTAAATGCTGCATGCGTACGCCCTCCTTGTTCGCCATAAGCTCGTTCCTCATATCCCCTACTTATAGCAAAAAAACAATTAAATGAAAAGGATGGTCGTCACATCCTGACCTATGATATACTGTTTTAGACATAAAATGTTCACAATTTAAATCAATCAGTAAACCAAAGAACTTCATCTGCTTTATTGATTTTGTAAGCGTTATCTTGTTCTGTGTGATTCTCATTAATCTATTGTGAGGAGGCTGAACGTATGAAGTTTGAAGAACTCCAGACTGTAGTTCCCACATCCAACATGGGCCCGTATGAACAAGCTTACAACAACTTTCAGTGGGAAGATGCAGAGCGTCATTTTACGTGGTATGAAACAGGCAAGGTAAATATGGCACATGAAGCCATTGATCGACATGTGCAGGAAGGACGAGGGGAGAAAGCGGCACTATTGTATTGTGACGCAAACCGTCATGAAACCTACACCTTCTCTCAGCTTCGTGCTAGCTCTAACAGGTTCGGAAATGTGCTTCGCAAATACGGTATTGGTAAAGGGGAGCGGGTGTTTATTTTCATGCCGCGTTCACCCGAGCTGGTTATTAGTTTACTTGGTGTTCTAAAGGTAGGGGCTGTTGTCGGTCCATTGTTTGAGGCGTTTATGGAAACTGCGGTTAAGGATCGATTGGAGGATAGTGGGGCAGTAGCATTAGTGACCACACCTGCGCTTCTGTCACGGGTAAAACGTGAGGAGCTTCCTGAGCTGCGACATATTTTTGTGGTTGGTGATATGGATGAACGCGAGCAGGGAATTATCGATTTTGAAACAGAAATGCTCACATCCTCAGAGGAACTTGAGCCAGAATGGTTGAATCGTGAAGATGGATTAATTATTCACTATACATCAGGCTCAACAGGCAAGCCCAAAGGCGTGTATCATGTGCAAAATGCAATGATTCAGCATTACTATACTGGGAGAATGGTGCTGGATTTGCGGGAAGATGATGTGTATTGGTGTACTGCTGATCCTGGCTGGGTCACGGGAACATCATACGGTATTTTTGCTCCATGGCTAAATGGAGCGACGAATGTCATTCGTGGGGGGCGTTTCAGCCCGGAAGACTGGTACCGCACGATTGAGCGTCACGAAGTGACCATATGGTATAGTGCTCCTACAGCGTTTCGGATGCTGATGAGCGCAGGGGAGCAGGTTGTTTCCAAATATGATCTTAGCAGTCTGCGGCATGTTTTATCCGTTGGGGAACCGCTGAATCCAGAAGTGGTGCGATGGGGATGGCAAGTGTATACACAACGCATTCATGATACTTGGTGGATGACAGAAACAGGAGCACAGTTGATCTGTAATTACCCTGAGCTGCCGATTAAGCCAGGTTCGATGGGAAAGCCACTCCCAGGTATCCAGGCTGCTATTTTGGACGACAGAGGGCAGGTGTTGCCTCCTAACCGGATGGGCCACTTGGCGATCCGTACACCATGGCCATCCATGATGAATCGTATATGGAACAATCCGAACAAGTTTCAGGGATATTTCCGCTTTCCTGGTTGGTATGTATCGGGTGATTCAGCTTACATGGATGAGGACGGATATTTCTGGTTTCAGGGTAGGATTGATGATGTCATTAACTCCTCCGGGGAGCGCATCGGCCCTTTTGAGGTGGAGAGCAAGCTTCTGGAGCATCCTGCTGTAGCGGAAGCCGGAGTTATTGGAAAACCAGATACCGTGCGGGGAGAGATTATCAAAGCTTTTGTTGCACTGCGTGAAGGCTATGCACCGTCTGAAGCTTTAAAGCAGGACATCTATCGCTTCGTTAAGGAAGGGCTGTCTGCTCATGCTGCTCCACGCGAAATTGAGTTTAAGGAAAAGTTACCCAAAACCCGTTCCGGTAAAATTATGAGACGCGTGTTGAAAGCCTGGGAGCTTAACCTTCCTACAGGTGACTTATCCACCATAGAGGATTGAAGTGCTCTGCATATTAGAATTAAAAAAGGGAGTCTCCAAAGCCTTAATGGCTAAGGGGACTCCCTTTTTGTTAGGGCGAATCTCATCTTCACCCAACCTATCACTTTCTGCTTTTGTCTTCAGTTATGGACGGACGGCTCCGGAAGGAGCCGATTCCCCCATGGCATTCATGGAAGTGACACGAAACCAACCTTTTAGCTTTTTCCCTGACTTATATTCAAAGCTGGTAGATGCGGTAGAGCCTATGTTTGTAAAAGGCTCCGCACCGTTTTCGCTGTAATACACGTTATAGCCTGTAATAGTGTCCGCAGATTTACCTGCGCTCCATTGGAGCGCTACGGATGAGCCAGCGGCTTTAGCTTGAGGCTGTCCAGGGGCAGTAGGAACCTCTGTAGGCTGCGCACCTGTTCCATCTCCCTCGCCCGGAACGTTTGGAGACTCAGAATCTGCAGGTGGCACCACAGGTGCTGCGCTTGCTTTCGTGCTTGGCCCGGACTCATGACCGCCCACATCAACGGCAGTCACGTAGTAGCTGGAGCTGCTGCCTCCAGGGCTGTCAGAGAACACCTTGGAGCTGTCAGCCATAACGACCTTGCCAAGCCGTTGGAAGCTACCCCCATCTGTAGAACGATACAGACGGTATCCTACGACGTCGCTGTTTCCGCTTGGGCTAAAGCTGATTATGGCTTTACCGTCACTATAGCTTACGTTGACGCTAGATGGAGCGTTAGGAGCTGCTCCATCGTCCTTGCGTGGATCAATCTGAGTAGGAGCTTCCTTATCTGCATCCTGAGGCAGATAATAGGACAACGAGTTATGTCGTCTCATCACCTTAAAGGCTTGCTGAAGCTCTTTAATCAATTCTGAGATTGACTTTTCCCGTTTCCTAACGGTCCGTTCATATAACATATCATCCGGTGTACCATCGCGTGGAATATAATTCACACCTTGGTAGGTAATATATTTCGCACGGCTCACACCATTTTCACTGTTTTTAGGTGGATACTTACTGTTATAAATGTCCGAACCATACGCGGATGCTGTACGGCTTACAATGCCGTCAGGTCTCTTGAAGTTGTCCGTTTGGAACAGCTGAGCATCTTTAGCTGTTACTTCATTCATGATTAGAGCCCATAAGCGGCGAGCCCGCTCTTTTTGGACTTTCGTTTCAAGCTTATTAACAGGTTGCTTGTAACCAACCCATACACCTAGTGTGACGTCAGGCGTAAAGCCCTCGAACCAAACATCAGTGTAGGATTGCGTAGTGCCTGTCTTGCCGGCAATCGGAATCTTACCGGATTGATCAAAGTTCCGCTTCACCAGTCTGCCTGTGCCTTCCGACACGGCTGTACGCAACATATCTGTCATCAGGTAGGCGGTTTGCGGTGAGAAGGCCTGCACAGGATTAGGCTGATGCTTATATACAATATTGCCTTGCGAATCCACAATCTTTTCGATCATATAGGCATCATTAAACACACCGCCATTTGGAATGGCTCCATATGCATTCGTGAGTTCCTCGACGGTCACCCCGTGGGCTAAACCGCCAAGTACACCCGTTTGGGCGTTGTTATCACTAGATTCCAAGGTGGTAATACCCAGTTTTTTAGCAAAAGCCCAAGCATTGCTAATCCCTACTTTTTCGTTAAACAGCTTGAGTGCTATCGTATTTAGCGATTGATTCAGTGCATAACGCGCCGTGACCAATCCTTGATAGCGGTTGTTAGAATTTTTCGGAATGTGATATCCATTACTGCCATCTTTCAAAATAATAGGGGCATCATCCACGATACTACCAGGCTGCACAAGACCGCTGTCCAATGCAGGGAGATAGGCAGCAATCGGTTTCATTGCCGAACCCGGCTGACGTACCATCTGGGTGGCATAATTCATCTGCTCCTTTTGGAAGTCCCGACCTTCCATCATTCCAAGAATGGCGCCTGTTTTATGCTGAATCAGAATAGCCGCTGCTTGTTCGTCACCCTTGGTTTTACTAGTGGCAGAGAAGTT
This sequence comes from Paenibacillus sp. MZ03-122A, assembly GCF_024213325.1. Taxonomy (NCBI): domain Bacteria; kingdom Bacillati; phylum Bacillota; class Bacilli; order Caryophanales; family Paenibacillaceae; genus Paenibacillus; species Paenibacillus sp. MZ03-122A. Next base: position 8,506 of record NZ_JANAVI010000003.1, read on the forward strand.
GTTTTTATTTTCTGCAATTTGACGCATAGATTTGTATACGCTCTTATCAATGGTGGTGTACACCATATAACCGCCTGTGCGAAGCTGCTGTTCGGCTTCTTTGAGTAAATCGTTATCATCCTTGGTCTTGGTATCTGCACTGGCATTAGCTGCTTGACCCGGATTGGTGACAGACATGAGTGCCTGCGCAGCTTGTCGTTCTGTTTCCATCATAAGGTATGGATAGGTGTTATAAGCTTTAACAGTGCGTGGTGCGAGAGATTTTTTGATATCAAAAGCCATCGCTTCATCATACTGTGCTTTATTGATTTTGTTCTCCTCCAGCATTCGACTGAGTACCAGGTGCTGGCGGTTGATGGCTCTTTTAAAGCCAGCTTCATTAAACTCACCCTTACCGTTGAAAGCAGAATAAGAAGAAGGAAGCTGTGGCAAACCTGCTAGATAGGCAGCCTGGGCTATATTAAGCTCGTTCAGATCATTCTCATTAAAGATACCTTTGGCCGCTGCTTTAATGCCAAAGACGTTGTAACCGCTTGAACCATTACCAAAAGGTACTTTATTGAGATAGGCCGTAATAATTTGTTGCTTGCTTAGGAAGCGCTCAAGGCGCAGAGAAAGCAAAATTTCTTTGACCTTGCGGTCATCCGTGCGATCGAGATTTAGAAAGACACGACGTGCAAGCTGCTGGGTGAGGGTACTACCCCCGGTTTGTACGGATTCATGCAGCGCCTTTTGCTTCACAGCACGCAGCGTTCCCGACAGATCGACACCTTTATGCTCGTAAAAATGATTATCTTCAATGGCAATGACTGCGTCAATGACGAGTTGTGGAATCTCCTTAAACGTGACAGGTCTTCGATCTTCTTCTGTCCGAAGTTGTCCGATGGGAGAGCCATCATTGAAATAAGCGAAGCCTGTGATTGCATTCTTATCTACTTCCTGTAGGATCATGGATCTGGAACGCACGGGTTCGCTTTTTACAATAGAAGCAACATAGCCGGCGGCGGCTCCTCCTGCAAATAGTGCCCCCATAAAACCGATGATGACGACCCACTTTATGACACGGCCGAGCCTTCGCATGGTTGTCCGCAAGCGGGAAGGCTTTGGCTCTGATACATTGTTTTTTTCTTCAACCATTAAGTCTTCCTCCTTTATAACAGCCATTATTATAGCATAAAATTACAAAATGAACCCATATGCTAAAAAGCCTGTCTTTTGGTGTCGTTGACTACATAAAAGCAGTGTGGTATAAATAGGTCAAAGTAAATATCGTGAAAAGCAGAGAAAGACTTCAGTAGAAGGCGGATTCACGTTGTACAGAGAGCCGATGGGTGGTGTGAATCGGTAGCGTCCCTCCTTTGAATTACCGTCTGGAGCTGTCTGGATGAATGGAAAGCATTTGCAGATTTGCGAAGCTGCCATAGTAATCCAGTACCGGGTGTAGGCCCGTTATAGGAATGAAGTGAAAGAAATGTCTGTCTTTGACATGCGTTTCTTTAATTAGGGTGGTAACGCGAGCAGCTCCTTCTCGTCCCTTGGGATGAAAGGGGCTTTTTGGTTTGTCTAATATGTAATATTTTGGATGAAAAATAGGGGGTATACAGCATGAAGTGGGAAGAATTGAAGCCGGAGCAACAGGTAGAGGTCGAGCGACAGCTAGAGGTGATACGTCGTGGAGTAGCGGAAATTGTACCTGAGGATGAGCTGAAGCGTAAGGTTATTAAATCGGTCGTTAGCGGCGAGCCACTCAAAATTAAGCTGGGTCTTGATCCATCTGCGCCTGACATTCACATCGGACATACGGTTGTTATGCACAAACTGCGCCAGTTCCAGGAATTAGGCCATCAAGTGCAACTGATTATCGGAGATTTTACGGGAAGAATTGGTGATCCGACAGGTAAATCGGAGACTCGCAAGCAACTGACTGAGGAAGATGTACAGCGTAATGCACAAACGTACAAGGAACAAATTTTTAAAATTCTCGATCCTGAAAAAACAAAGGTATTCTACAATTCCGAATGGTTAGGGCCAATGTCTTTTGCTGATGTAGTAACCCTGTCGGCCAAAGTAACGGTTGCCCGTATGTTGGAACGGGATGATTTTACAAAAAGGTACCAAAACGGATTGCCGATCAGCATCCATGAGTTCTTTTACCCGCTGATGCAGGGCATGGATTCCGTGGCTCTCCAAAGCGATATTGAATTGGGGGGGACGGATCAGAAGTTTAATCTGCTAATGGGCAGAACCCTGCAAAAAGAATACGGAGTTGAGCCGCAGGCTACGATTACATTACCATTGCTTGAAGGGCTGGATGGCGTCCAGAAGATGAGCAAAAGTTTGGGGAACTACATTGGTGTTGATGAGGAGCCGAACGAAATATACGGTAAGTCCATGTCCGTTCCTGACGAGCTGATGCTGAAATATTTTGAGCTTGCAACGGATATCAACAACGAGGAGCTGGCAGAGCTGGCGAAAGGTGTTAAGGACGGCTCAGTGCATCCACGTGATGCCAAAATGAAGCTGGCTGGAACGTTAGTGCGCATGTACCATGGTGAAGAAGCAGAGGAAGCAGCGAAGCAGCATTTTGTGACCGTATTCCAGCAACGTGCGCTGCCTGATGATATTGAAGAGTTCACCTTGACGGCTGATCAGTTAGAAGAAGGTGGCATTCGTGTGATCCAGTTGCTGACTCATCTGGGCTTTGCAGCATCTAACGGTGAAGCCAAGCGCAGTATTCAGCAGGGTTCGGTCAAAATTAACGAAGAGAAATGGACCGATGTGAACGAAGCATACACGCCGAAGGAAGGCGACATTGTGCAGGTAGGTAAACGGAAATTTGCTAAAATCAAGCTTGGATAATGAAAATATATTTAAAAGCAGCGCTGGAGATTGTATCGATCTCAGCGCTGCTTTTTTATTTCTGCAAAGTGAAAAGTCATGGTAAACTTAGCACAAATAATCAAACATGTAGGTAAAGAGTTATACATAATGAAAACGTGGGTTGCACAATTTGGGTGTAGGATCGATAACCAAAACAATTACAAGTGCGGGGAAGGATTATATGGACTATTTTAAACGAATTCAATGTGCGATTGAGTTTATTGAATTGAATCTCCGTGAGGATCTAAAAATTGCCGATATTGCTTCACAGGCATGCTTTTCAGCTTTTCATTTCCAGCGGGTTTTTCAGGCCATTTCGGGTTTTACGGTTCAACAATATATAAGAAGGAGAAGATTGTCCGAGGCGGCTGAACAGCTAAAACAATCCAATCCAAAAGTGTTGGACGTTGCTATTGAGTATCAGTACAACTCACAAGAGGCTTTTACCCGCGCTTTTGAAAAGAATTTTGGGATCACCCCTGGGAAGTATCGTAACGGTGATATTGAGCTTCCTGGGCAAAGTAAAATCAATTTTCTGGATTACCAAAAAAATACGATGGGGGATTTGGATGTGAATAAGCCGGTGATATTGCAGCTCGAAACGGTCAAAATTGTAGGATATGAATATAAAACAAACCTGAATAATGAGCAGCACTATAAAGAAATCCCAGGATTTTATGGACACTTTGGAACAAATGAATATTTTATGTGTATCCCGAACAAAATTGCACCGGGAATGTCATATGGGGTTGCCTGTCGATTTGAAGACAACGGTGCATTTTCATTTGTGGTGGGCGAGGCAGTTGAAAAAGAGTCAAAAGAACTGGCAGAGGGTTTCATATATATTGAGATTCCAGCAGGGAAATATGCTGAGTTTGACGCTTCGGGTTCAGATGGACGGGTTCAGAATATACGAGACTTTATCTATGGCACATGGCTTCCTAATTCTAATTTTGAACGGAGGGAGGGGCCTGATTTTGAAATTACGGACGTGATGAATTCCTCCTATCCAGATCATTTGAGTATGAAGGTATACATCCCCATTGAATAAAACCCTCAGGCTCGATGCATAGAGAATATAAAAAAGCACCCGAATAAATTCGGGTGCTTTTGGTGCTAATGCAAGGCTTAGCGGTTGTAGAATTCGACGATTTGTTTTTCATCGATATCTTGGGACAATTCGCCACGCTCAGGCAAACGAATGAATTTACCTTCCAGAGCTGCGTCATTGTACTCCAGGTAAGCTGCCAAGTGGTTGCGGTTTTCCAAAGCTTCTTTGATGGAAGACAGGGAACGACTTCTTTCACGAAGACCGATCACGTCGCCAGGGCTTACTTGGTAAGAAGCGATGTCAACTTTTTTACCGTTCACAGTAACGTGACCGTGAGCTACCAATTGACGTGCGCCTGCACGGGAATTAGCAAAGCCAAGACGGAATACAAGGTTGTCCAGACGGCTTTCCAGCAAGAACATAAAGTTTTCACCAGCGATACCGTGCATGTGTTGAGCTTTGTTGAACAGGGTACGGAATTGTTTTTCACCCAAGCCGTACATGTGACGCAGCTTTTGTTTCTCTTGAAGCTGCATACCGTAGTTGCTGATTTTTCTCCGTTGGTTTGCACCATGTTGTCCCGGAGGGAAAGGGCGTTTCAATTCTTTACCTGTGCCGCTCAGGGAAATACCGAGACGACGGCTCAATTTAAATTTAGGACCAGTGTAACGTGCCATTATAGAGTTAACTCCTTCATAATTAAAATTTGAGTTGGGGCTCTCTTTGCGCTCCAATTTGTTCGGCGCTACCTATTAAGGTAAGACGCACTACTGACAGAAAAGTTCAGCCGCTGTCCTGTCAGCAACAAAAAAGATGAGGGTGACACAAACTGTTACGCCCAAAATTTAAGATCCGCACAGTAGATAGTTCTGCCGTACAGTCTTTTTCAATAATATATACTATATGTAAGACTAGGTCAATGTCAAGAAGAGAAAAAGAATGAAAACGTCAAAATTTGTCGATAGGGCTTTAGAACTAAAAAAGTGGGACGAATTTCTGAAAAATGGATGCAAATTTCTAAAGTTGAGAGTAAAATAGATCATATTATGAGCTATAGTGGTGTATAGCCGCTGTCTTGGTACAGCTAACTTTGCTGTGAAGGAGCGCCTTAATATGTCGGAATTTTCAACAACGGATCAGCAAATGCTTGACAGTAAAACAGTCCAGGCTAGCGGTGCTCCGCTGTTTGATGATAAAGGATATACGTCTTTTGCCTGGCTCCAGAACATGGATATGACACCCTATGATTTCCCCTATATTAATCAGCTTCTTGTCCAAGGATATCGGAGTTGGTTACAGCAGAGCAATGGTATATCTTGGATTAACGAAGAGTATACTGCTGTTTTTAATTTTATAGGTGTTCGTGTTGCTGGTAGGGAAGAAGATGATGACGAGGATTTGGATTTGGTCGAACGTTGTTGCATATCTAGAGAGATGGAAGTGAGCCAGCGCAAACTTCGTGATGGAAGCCTTGCGTTTGTGTATATGGTTCCCATACTATGCCGTAATTATAAGAGGGAGCCCTTTGCCGCTCTTCGTTTTACACAGCCTGTTCAACATTCTGTCTCAAATCAGGACACATTGTTAGTAGCTGCTTTACATTTTAAATCCTGCTTTTACTCGAAGTTTGAGTACATATTTATGGAAGATATCCTTGGGATGCAGAATCGAAGCGATCGTGAAGGTAGACGCCGTTCTATTTTATTTCAGATTGTAAAACGGATGCATGACAAAATTGACGTGGAAGGCGTGCTGGATGAGGTATTCGGGAGCATCGCCTATTTGTTTCCCCATGTAGATATCACCTTGTACATGAGTCAGGATCGACACAGTCGCAATCCGCAGGTCAAACCTTTGCTGCTGCATGAACGGAATGAAGATGTATGCGTTCGTGCATTTATGAAAGGGCAAATGGCTGTGAACGAGCCTGTCGGTACACAAGATGAAATAACTGAAATCGCCATCCCATTACGTGGCAAGCAGGGTGTATACGGTGTTTTCCATATGATTCTTCCATCGGGTGCGGATAGTATGAAAAAAGTGGATGTAGAGCTGATTGCCATGATGGCGGATACGGCTGGTACTGCATTTGAAAATGCGAAGCTGCTTGAGCAATCGAATGTACTTATCCATGAATTGCGTCTCATTAATGAACTGGTTCAGCGCTTGAATCAGAGCCTGAAGTTAAATGAAATATTTGAATTTGCCGTGCAGGAGTTATTAAAAATGTTCATGGCGGACTTTTGTTGTATTGTACAGCTTGATCAGGATGGAAATTGTTTTAAAGTCATGTCGAGTAATGTGGAAAGCTTAAGACTGGAAAGTTACCCTCTTGAAGATGGATTTGCAGGGCTGATACGCTTAACAGGAGAACCAGTGATTGTGTCGGACTATAGAAAGGATGGAAAGATATCCTCTCATTTTATGGATGCGACAGACTCCCAGTCTTTGATGGCTGTACCTATGAAGACCAGCGATACTCCTAAAGGGGTTATACTATTGTCCAGCAAGCTTCCACACTTTTTCTCTTACGATAATTACAAAATGCTGCAAATGCTAGCCCCTCATATCGGATTGGCGGTAACCAATGCTATGCTGCACGCTGAAGTGCGGCGATTGGCTAATATGGATATGTTAACAGGTCTGTATGTACGTCACTATGTGGACCAAATCATTCAGCAACATCAGGAAAAGGATTTCTGTGGATCTCTTATTTTGGTAGATATTGATCAATTTAAACAGGTGAATGATACGCATGGGCATCAGACGGGTGACGAAATTTTGATAAGTGTCAGCAATATCGTTCGTTCGGCGACTCGCGATGAGGATGTATGTGCAAGATGGGGCGGCGAGGAGCTTGCCATTTATTTACCGCAGCTGGGGGTTCAGCAGGCGCTCGAATATGCAGAAAAAATACGTTACCGTGTGCAGCATGAAACCGAGCCTCAGGTGACTGTTTCTTGTGGGATTGCTGAATGGAACTGGCTGGATGAGCAGATCAGTATTGAATCTTTATTTTATAGGGCTGATATGGCCTTGTACGAAGCGAAAAATGAAGGACGCAATCGAATAGTTGTTGATCATGTAGCCAATGTGTAGAGAATATTCCATAGGGAATGTTCTCTTTTTGTCTTGCATAACCCATTGCAGACAGGTAATCCTAAACGTAGCTATATCGTGTGTATGATTGAATTATAGGGAAAACACGATAAAGTGAACCAGGTAGCATAACTGCCTTGAAGCAGGCTTATTGCTCATGAGTACAGTTATGTTCAGGATAGGATGGATGATGGATGTATTGGAGAAAGCAATGGGTGATGCAGGTTTGTGTGTTCCTTGTAATAGGTGTGTTAAGTGGTTGTGCACTGGATCGACAATATACTCCTGAGCAGATTTTTAAGAGAGCTGTTGCAGGAATGGCCGGCAAAGAGATGGTAACGTTTACTGGACGAACTGCAATTAGAGCTGACAGTGGTCTGCCGACGAATAAGCAGTTTGAATATCGCGGTAGGCTAAGAAATCACGATGAATTGACCATGCACTGGGGCTCTGCAGTGGCTTTTCGTAAGCAAGGTGGCTACGCAGCTCTGCAACAAGGTAAGTCCGAGGATGATGTTACACAAGAACGTTTTCTTCGTCAGAGTGGAAAATGGGTTGCGCTGACATCCGGTTATCCCCCTCTGGTTAGAAATGGTATGTTAAATCGCTTTAATCCGATTCAGGAGCTTGAGGAATTAAATACACTGAATAAGAGCATTCGTATGGAAACGGGAGCTGCCCGGGGAACTTGGGTGTTGAGGATTGAACCGGAATCTGCTTCGGCAAAGCGCTGGTTGAAAGATCGTTTAATAAAAGAAATGAATACTTTAAACCCTCAAATCGGGATATTAAAAACGCAGCATACAGGAACGAATCGAGAACTGCAAAAGAAGTTGAGCCAAATATGGGCACAAAGTTGTGAGGATATGAGCAACCAGCTGGAGCAATCCATTGTGCGTACTGTGTATCATCTGACCATAGATCGCCAAACAGGTTTACCCTTAAAGCTTTCATCGGAATGCAGGATTTCCCGACAGGGAGCGAATGAAGAACTGCATCAAGAGGCTTTGATAACCAGAGTTACTTTTAAGGACTACAAGTAACGTGGCGGGCATGATACAATGAATTTTGAATTAACCATTGTTCAAAAAGAATGAAATAGAAAAGGAGAGACACTACATGAAAGATCCTAGAATACTAAAACTGGCGGAAAATCTGGTCGGTTACTCTGTTGAAGTGCAGCCTGGAGAAAATGTATTGATCGAAATGATTGGAACAGAGCGCGACTTGCTTAACGCCATCATTCATGAAGTTGGTAAAAAAGGTGGAAATGTTTTTGTACAACTTACAGACCGTAAGGTACAGAGCGCCATGCTTCGTCACGCGACAAAGGAGATGCTGGAGACCTGGGCTGAGATTGACCTTAACCGGATGAAGCAAATGCACTGCTACATCGGAATTCGTGCAGGTGAAAATGTAAATGACCTGTCAGATGTGCCGGAAGATAAAATGAAAATGTATAATTCCATTTATCAGCATGCGGTACATAGCGAACAACGGGTGAAACACACTAAATGGGTAGTGCTGCGTTATCCGAATGACAGCATGGCTCAATTGGCGAATATCAGCACAGAAGCGTTCGAAGATTTTTATTTCGATGTGTGTAATCTGGATTATGCAAAAATGGACAAAGCTCAAGATGCATTGGCAGACCTGATGAATCGGACGGACAAGGTACGAATCAGCGGACCGGGTACGGATTTGAATTTCTCTATTAAGCAAATCGGAGCTATCAAGTGTTCAGGTCAATGCAATATCCCGGATGGCGAAGTATACAGCGCGCCTGTACGTGATTCCGTTAACGGAACTATCAGCTATAATGCACAAACCCTGTATAATGGTATTACTTTTGAAAATGTTAAATTCCGTTTTGAAAATGGTAAGATCGTGGAAGCGACGAGTAACGATACGAAGCGGCTAAATGATATTCTCGATTCTGACGAGGGAGCACGTTATATTGGCGAGTTTGCCATCGGATTTAATCCGCACATTTTACATCCAATGAAGGATATTTTGTTTGACGAGAAAATCGCCGGCAGCTTGCATTTTACACCGGGTCAAGCTTATGAAACAGCGGATAACGGTAATCGTTCATCGATCCACTGGGATTTGGTGTTGATTCAGCGTCCAGAATATGGCGGTGGTGAAATTTATTTTGACGATGTTTTGATTCGTAAAGACGGCATCTTTGTACTGCCTGAGCTGGAGCCATTAAACCCTGAGAATTTAAAATAACGATATCCGTTCTTGCTGAGAAAGCGATTTCAATGTATTATTATGGGTGAGTAACGATACATGACAATTCAGTAAAGCGAGGGATCTCTATGTCCAATAATAACGCGGCGGTTGTTGAAATTGCACAGACGGCGAGCAAGTTCACCTCTTCCATCGTCCTTCATTCCGAAAATAAGTATATTGATGTGAAAAGTATACTGGGCTTGTTTACGACCCTAGTCAGCAGCCATAGCTATGAACTACACGTTCATGGACCAGATGCGGAGGAAGCTAAGAAAGCGATCATCGAGGTATTCGAGAAGCACGGACTTCATATTTCAGTAGCCAGCTAACTTTATTCTTGAAGCAAAAGCATCCCTACCTGTAACTGTAGGGATGCTTTTTTTGTCAGGTTCTTGTATTAGCCTGCAATTTGGTCTAATATTAAGGATAGGACGTCTTGTGCGACATTGAGACATAGGGGGGAAGAATCCATGACTTCATCTGATTTGCAGGAACAATTGAATATCAAGGCTATTAATCTGCTTCAGGAAGATGCAGATAAAATAAAGAAGCTTATTGAAGTACAGATGGAGAATTTGGCAACCCGTTATTGCCCTCTCTATGAGGAAGTGCTGGATACTCAGATGTACGGATTTTCCAAGGAAGTGGATTTTGCGGTTCGCGCTGGACTTCTTCCAGAAATGGTAGGTAAACAGCTGGTCAGTGAGCTGGAACGCAATCTGGCTATTCTATATGAGGCCATGAATAATAAGGCCAATTAGGAAGACGGTTGAATTGATGAGAGCATGCGGAGTTTGAGAGCATGCTTTTTTTGATGCCTTTTTTTAAAAAAAATGTTCCTTTAGGATGGCAAAAGCGCCTCGCCCTTCCACCATCCTAATGCACATTTTAAAACCTTTAAAGCTACACAAGGAAGAAGGATACACCTAACAATACATACACTACCAGTAGCATGAGTCCCTCATACCAGTTGGTTGAGCCGTCCTGGGTGATGGATTTGGCGATAAATACAGCGACAGCAATGGCGACCAGCTCAATAGTGGTGAAAACAATATTCATCGTGTTTCCCATAAAGTAACTGACAAAAATCAGCACAGGGGCAACAAATAGTGCAATTTGCAAACTGCTGCCGACAGCTATTTCGACCGATGCACCAATTTTGTTTTTCATCGCCAGTAAAATAGCAGCGCTATGTTCTGCTGCATTACCAATAATAGCGACGAGGAAGGCACCTACGAACAATTCGCTGAGCCCAAATTGGGTCGTAAACACCTCCAGTGTACCTACCAGCCATTCGCTGACAAAAGCGACCATGACGGTAGCGAGTACCAAATAGGCAATGGATTTGTTTCTGGACCACACAGGGGCATGCTCATGTGGCAATTCTTCATCTTTTTGTTCGGTCACGTCAGCTAAATAGTCCTTATGCGTAATCATAGAGAAAATAAGCCACGCAATATACGCGACAATGAGCGTGCCTGCGACAATCAGGCTGAGCGTATCTGATTCGTTATCCGTGATAACGTGTGTGTTCAGAAAGACAGCTGGAACGAACAAGGCAATAACAGCCACAATCATCAGAGAACCACTTAATCCAGCCAGCGATATATTGAAATTTTGCACTTTGTACTTCAAACCGCCTGCGAACAGACTTGCTCCGAGCACCAGCAGCAGATTACCGATGATGGAACCGGTAAGACTGGCCTTTACCATATCGTAAAGACCTTCTTTAACGAGAAAGATGGCGATGATCAGTTCGGCTGCGTTACCAAAGGTGGCATTTAAGAACCCACCTAGACGTTGGCCAGCATAATGCGCGACACTTTCGGTCGCCCTGCCGAGAAAACCGGCTACGAATACAACAGAAATTGCACAAATGACAAATTGGGCTATTGCATTCCAATGGGTGTAATGAGCGACTGCGCTAAGAGCAAATGTCGCTATGAGCAAAGCGGGAGATAACCATTTTTTCAATGAAGAGCACCTCGATATCAATAGATGTGTACAAGTTTGGCGAAAGCTGTCACTTGTATGGATTTTCTAAATTAATATACCCAAAATGATATAGGTTGTAAACGAAAGTTGTTTTTCATACGTAGGGTTTGCATTTGGAGTGGCTGAGGCTTTACAATACAAATAAAGGATGGATGAAGGGGGACATAGGTCATGGCAGAGCAAATTCAACAACTGGAAGCAGGAAACATCAAGATTTCCAACGATGTCGTAGGTAAAATTGCCGGGATGGCCGCATTAGAGACACCGGGCATTGCTGCAATGTCAGGCGGTTTATCGGAAGGCTGGGCCAAAAGGCTGAGCGGTAAAAATGTACAAAAAGGCGTATCAGTGGAGGTTGGACAGCTGGAAGCTGCCATTGATCTACGTATTGTCGTGCTCTACGAAACACCTATTCATGAGGTATCCCGAATTCTTCAGCAAAATGTGCGAGAAGCCGTCGAAAGTATGACGGGTTTGCGGGTTGTGGAAGTGAACGTAAAAGTGGAAGGTGTCGCGTTCAAGGACGACGCAGTGTAAAAGAATCAGGAACCGACAAATTGATGTTTTTAACCAATTGTATACATGTCGGGAAATTCCGTGGGATAACCCGAATAAAAACACGAAAACTGGTGGTTATAGAATCGCCAGTTTTCGTTTTGTGAATCAACAGTATAGCCATTTTTGCAGAGGGCTCTCGTATTTTATACATAACCAAAAGAACTTCCAAAGCCACCGTTGTAAGTGGACCTTGGAAGTTCTTTTTTAGCGAAAACGGTTGGTTCTACGAGTTTGAAAGCGATTGGGTACTTCATTACGGACAGCTACCCCTGTGGTGCGTTCCTGCACCGCTTGTTTGGTGTTCTCACGAGAAATACTGAGCATAATGCCCATGGAAAACATCATGACAAGTAGGGAGGAGCCACCAAAGCTGATAAATGGAAGCGTTACGCCAGTGATTGGAATCGTTTGGGTTACACCGCCGATATTAATGAAGGCCTGAATGGCGATCAAACCCATGATGCCGGTGCCTACCAACGTTCCGAACGGATCATGACAACGCAGAGCAATGATCATGCCTCGCCAAATGAAATACAAATATAGCATCAGGAATATGGCTGTTCCGATAAATCCGAATTCTTCACCGATTACGGAAAAGATAAAATCATTAAATGAATTAGGAAGATAGTGAAGCTTGATAATACCTTTACCAAAGCCTGACCCGTTTAAGCCGCCTTCACCTATAGCTTGTAAGGACTGTACCAGATTGTATCCCGTTCCTTGTCTATATTTCTCGGGATTAAGAAAGGCTTGAAAGCGCCCGATTTTATAATCTTGCTGGGCAGCAGCTTGTCCATCTGTGGTTCCAGAATCTCCTCCAAACAACGACCCAATACCAAACACGATGGAAGCACCTAGCACGAGCAGAACAATGGATGCTGTAATATGCTTGACACTGGCTCCCCCGGCATAAATAATCAGACCACTCGTAGCAACCAAAATGAAGCAGGAACCTAAATCAGGTTGAAGCATGATGAGTCCTGCAACACAACCTACAATGACTGTTACAGGTATGTAGCCAGTCCGCAGATCTCTAAAGCGATCTCCTTTTTTGACGATGAGTGCGGATAAGTAAAGAATGATGGAAATTTTCGCAAGCTCCGTTGGCTGGAAGCCAACACTACCAAACCTGAGCCAGCTTTTTGCGCCGTTAAGTGAGCCTGTAAAAAGAACGATGATTAGCAGTAATATAGTTATGAAAAATAAAGGTACAAAAAGCTTTTTATATTTTTCCATCTTAATATTCATAGCTACCAACATAATAAAAAGTCCAAGTACAGCAAAAGCAGATTGGCGCTTCACAAAATATAAAGAATCAAAATTGTATTCTTTATTCAGCAGAGCTACGCTGGAGCTGGAGCTAAATACCATAATTACACCGAATCCAACCAGTAACAAAGTGAGGATCAGCAATTGGAAATCCGGTGTGCCTCTTCTTCGAGTCTCCGGCTTCGTATTTCTCATATCAGCTTCCCCCGGTATTCGTCACAAGGTATATTCCTCGCAGACGGTTATCATTTTATCGTTTATCCATTTTATCATATTATGTTTGATGGGCTTCTGCAAGCTCCCTGGAGCAACAGATATCGCAACAATTCCATATCTGCTACAATAGGATAAAAATGAAGACTTGAGAGTAGCGGTGCATACGTGGTGACGCTGCATGATTAATCGGGAACTTGCCCGATGCTTTAAAAGGAGAGGTGGAGCAGAATGACACAACATGTGATAGACGAGACCTGGTTTGATCGTTTGCAAGAAAACATGGTGGAATGGCGTAGACATTTACATAAGAATCCCGAAATTTCCTTTCAAGAAAGCAAAACCGCAGCTTTTGTAGCGGATAAGTTGGAGAGTTGGGGAATCGAGATTCGCCGTCAGGTAGGGGGACACGGTGTTGTAGGTACCATTCGTGGTGCTAAGCCCGGGCCTGTCGTCATGCTGCGCGCCGATATGGATGCTCTTCCTATTCAGGATGAAAAGGAATGTGAATATCGCTCCAGCGTGGACGGAGCCATGCATGCTTGCGGCCATGACGGACATACATCCGCGTTGCTTGGAACGGCTTACTATTTTAGTCTGAACCGGGACGAGCTGCAAGGAGAAATTCGGTTGTTGTTCCAACCTGCGGAGGAATTGTTGCCTGGCGGAGCGGTCAGTGTGATAAAGGATAGTGTATTGGAAGGTGTGGATGTCATTTATGGCATCCATTTATGGACACCTTTTCCGGTCGGGACGGCCGCGAGTTGCGCAGGGCCGCTGATGGCGGCGGCAGACGATTTTTATATTGAAATCACAGGTAAGGGTGGGCATGGTGGCATGCCTCAGTCCACTAATGATAGTGTGGTGGCGGGTTCAGCTCTTGTTATGCAACTGCAAAGTATCGTAAGCCGTTCAGTCGACCCTTTGCGACCTGCCGTGCTGACGGTGGGAACCATCCAAGGGGGCTCTGCGCAAAATGTGATCGCAGAAACGTGTCGCTTGAGTGGGACGATTCGTACGTTTGATGAGGAGACGCGAACGGTAATGAAGGAGCGACTGCATCAGGTGACAGAGCTTACAGCCGCAACATACGGTACAACAGCACAGGTTCGCTATATTATGGGATACCCACCAGTTGTCAATGACGCACATGAAGCACATCGTTTCTTTAATGAAGCAAAATCTGTTTTTGGCGAGGAGAATGTACAGGAAGCGTCGAAGCTGATGCCTGCTGAAGATTTTGCGTATTATTTGGAACGTGTGCCAGGTTGCTTCATGTTCGTAGGAGCGGGTAACCCAGTTAAAGGAGCGGTTTATCCACACCATCATCCGAAATTTGATTTTGATGAGGATGCGATGATTAACGCGGTTCGTTTGTTTATTGCAATGTCTACGGGATACGCTGCGGAACGAAAAGCAGGGGCAATTAAGGGCTAAAATGAGTTGAATTGGGAACGGTTCAATCTGGAGTATGAGCTGAATGAAATGGGGTACCCTACTCTTGAAAAGGAGGGAGTACCCATGAAAAAAGTTCAGGAAGTTATGACTAAAAAATGCGTAACGGTTACCCCGCAGGACAATATTTATGAAATTGCGGTCAAAATGAAGGACAATGATACTGGTTTTATTCCGGTTGTGGAAAGCGAAGGCAGTGATAAGTTGATCGGTGTAGTAACGGACCGTGATCTTGTCGTTCGCGGCTATGCTGCTAAAAATTCGGGTTCGGGTTCGGTCGATACAGTTATGACGACAGGTATTCGTACAGCTAGTGCGGACATGTCGGTGGACCAAGCAGCTGAGCTGATGGCAGAGCAGCAAATCCGTCGTTTGCCCGTGACGGAAGGAGACCGTCTGATCGGGATTGTCTCGATCGGGGATTTGGCTGTTCGTAATATTTTTGCAGACAACGCTGGAGAGGCGCTTAGTCATATTTCCGAGCAGGTCCACTAGAAGAATAATTAAGGTAGGCATTGGTTTGGGGAGGTCTTTTACCCCGAGCTTCTAATCAGGAGTTCAACCCGAATATGGGTTGAACTCCTTGCTGTTCTGGTTGATATGCGAATAAACGGATAAGCTATTTATTATATAACTTAAAATGATGTATGGTTAGATTATCAGGAGGTAGTTATGAATCCAGAACATCCTTGTATTGTACAACGTGATTTTACCGTTCTGCTGGAAATGGGCTTGCCCGGTTCAGAACGGGCTCGTTCACAGTTGCAGATTTATGCGGAGCTGGTTAAAAGCCCGTCCGCTTTTCATACATATCACCTCACTCCACTGTCTTTGTGGAACGCAGCTGCCCTCGGATGGAGTGCTGAGGACATTCAAAATAGTTTGAACTCCATGTCTCGTTGGGATATTCCACGTGATTTGTTGAAGGATATTGAACAGCTCGTTTCTCGTTATGGGACGTTGACGCTTTCAAGGGAGGGTACGGAAGAAGAGCGAACTTATAGCACAGATACGATTGGCGCATACCGTGCTGAACATGAGCCAGACGGAGGTATAAAGACAGGGAAAGCCAACAGCTATACAATAGGTGATCGCTTGATCTTGGGAGCAGAGACCCCCGCTTTACTGGATGAGCTTCTGACCAAGCAAGAGCTAAAACAGCTTGGTTTACTTCGCGTTGATGAGGTAAGCGCATCGGTCCCGCCCGAAAATCGAGGCTTGCTCAAGCAGGAATTAACGCGCTTGGGATATCCCGTTGTGGATACGGCAGGCTATCTTGAAGGGAATCAGCTTAGTTTTACCTTGGGAAAGGGACAAACGAAGTTGCAGCTTCGTGATTATCAAGTAAAGGCCGCTGATGCGTTTGAAGGAGCGGACGGCTTAGGGGGTAGTGGTGTACTGGTGCTTCCATGCGGAGCCGGAAAAACAGTGATAGGTATGGCGGTAATGAATCGGTTTCAGTGCGAGGTGCTTATTCTAACATCTAATACTACATCTGTACGTCAATGGGTAGAAGAGTTAAAGCAAAAGACGGATATTCCTGCCGATTCCATCGGGGAGTATAGTGGTCAGAAAAAAGAGGTGCGTCCGATTACGGTGGCAACTTACCAGATTTTGACACACCGTCGTACCAAAGATGGGGATTTTGAGCATATGAAACTGCTGAGTGAGCGGAAGTGGGGACTCATTATATATGATGAGGTTCATTTGCTACCCGCGCCAGTATTCCGGGCGACGGCTGACATTCAGGCTACCCGTCGTTTGGGGTTAACGGCCACGCTGGTTCGAGAGGATGGCTGTGAACGGGATGTGTTCTCTTTAATTGGACCCAAACGATACGATATGCCGTGGAAGGAGCTGGAGCGGCAGGGCTGGATCGCTCAGGTCGATTGTGTGGAGCTACGGCTTCCAATGACAGCTGAACTCTTGGAGCGCAGTATGCGTGCGGAGGGCAGACAGCAGTACCGAATTGCAGCCGAAAATCCGGTCAAACTGGAGGCGGTGCGTAGCCTGATGCAGCAGCACAGCGGTTTGCCCACGCTTATTATTGGTCAATATTTGGACCAATTGCGTATATTGGCTCAGGAGCTTGGCGTCCCACTGATTACGGGTTCAATGAGCCAGACCGAGCGGGTGCGTTGGTTCGATGCGTTCCGCAAGGGTACAATTCGGACCCTATTGGTGTCCAAGGTTGCAAACTTTGCGGTGGATTTGCCAGATGCGGCAGTAGCCATAGAGGTATCGGGTAGCTTTGGCTCTCGCCAGGAAGAAGCGCAGCGACTGGGCCGTATTTTGCGACCAAAGTCGGGCGAGAATAAAGCTTATTTTTATGCGCTAGTGACGGAGAATAGCAAGGAGACGGATTTTGCAGCTCGTCGTCAGCTGTTTCTGATCGAGCAAGGCTATGAATATGCGGTTCGCAGATTTAGTGTGACAGAGGCTATCGGAGGCCGGAATGCTAAGTCTGGAGATCGTGAGAAGAAAAAGGAGGCCTAATTAAGAATGGGCGTAACGAACACGCAAGACAGCTGGAATGAGCTTTCATCGGATGAGCTACTGGTGCTTAGACGATGCTTTATCCGGTACGCGGGACAGCCCATGAAGGAAGAAGAACCTATACAGCTTACCCGGGGAGTGTTAAGCGGAGTCGAAACGAAACTGGCACTACGTGGATTACGTGCCCGAGGCTGGCTGGAGGCTGTTACCAAATCGTGGGGCGAACGAATTTTATATATTCCGGTTCATCGGCTACCGGATCTGTACGATATGTTGTTAGAGCAAAATCCAATGAACATGATGCATTCAGATCATCCGATAACGGTACATGAATCAATGACAGGCCTGGAGTCGGAATTACTGCATGCGTTGTCACGTATTGCGGTACAAGGTGTCCCTTTGACGGCCAAAGGAACCATACATAAGCGATCATTGCAAAAATTGAATGAACTGACCCCCTTTCGCCCCGATGACCTGATGGGTCTTGGGTTGCATTATGCGCATGCAGAGCTGTATCCAGTGCAAACGGTGGTAATGATGGATTTGCTACTCAGTTTGGGGCTGTTAGTGAAAGAAACTGTGTCTTTTCGCATTCAGGAAACGGAACTGGCGACTTGGATTCGTTTGTCTGCTTGGCAAATGCGCAAGCATATTTTTGCTACACTCATGGAAAGATACGGCAAGGCCGAAGTGTCTATGCAGCATTTTCGCTATATGCTGTGTGCCGTCTCTCAGTATGTAGGAACAGAAGGGTGGATATCTATCAAGTTTCTGCTGCAATGGATGCTTCAGGTAGGCCTAATCCAGCATGAGAGTACGAGCAGAGCTGATTCCAAGAATGGTGCCCTTTTAGACCTTGTTCCTATAATCTCAAATCCGGAAGGGTTTGCGGGAGAAACGGGTTCTGATTTTAATTTCAATGAACCTTTCATGGAGGAATTGAAGGGTTGGCTTAAGGCCCTGACTGCTTTTGGAATGGGCGATTGGGGCCAGACTGTATCGGGCGAACTGTGTTTTCGCTGGAATGTATCTGTGATAGAAATGCTTCGTCCCAATAATTACGAGGATACACATCAAGAGCAAGGTGCTTTTTATGTACAACCTGATTTTGAAATATTGGTTCCACCAGATGTGGCATATGATGTGCGCTGGCGACTGGAATGCTGCTGTGAACGTGTGACAGGAGATCGTATGGTAGTATACCGGCTCACCAGAGAAAGTGTTACAGAGGCAATCGAGTTAGGGATGGAAGCCAAAGCAATTCCTGCTCTTCTGGATAAATACAGCCGAACAGGTGTGCCTGATCATGTACGTATGACGGTAGAACAGTGGGCAGGTGATGTCGGACGGACCGCTTTTGCAAAGGTAACACTTTTGCGATGTGGCACACAGGAGGATGCAGACATAGTTGCACGCCATCCCGCGTTGGAAGGATTACTGGAACGGCTGGGCGATAGGGACTTTATTATTCCGGCGAGCTCTGCTGTCAAAATACGAAAAACGCTTGCTGCAATTGGATTAGGCCCACGTCGTGAACCGGAAGGTGTGGACGAGCCAACTCATCATTACCCATTGATTTCGGAAACAGAGAATATAAGTTCAGGCAGTCCCAACAGTGAAATGGAGTCCGACCCGATTCAGGCCCGTCCTATCTTTTCCCAAGAGGGAAGAGCAGGTTTGGTTTATACAGGGCGCACACTGCATTTTTACGAACAAGAGCACATGTTGCCTGATCCGTCTGACTATTTTCCGGAAAGATCTACAGTCCCCTCCTCATGGACAAAAGAATGGAGGAGTTACCATACTTCCACTGCCCGGCAGTTGATCGAGCAAGCGATCCGTTGGCAGGCTGCTGTGGGACTGCGAATCGGTGGGGAAGAGGTTAAATGGATACCGGAGGCGGTGGTTCCCGGTGCACCATGGAGTGTCACAGGCTGGTATGCCTCAGGAATGGATGACGAAACACCTTCCCAAGCGAGCTTACAGCCAAGTGAATGGTCAGACATGCGGTTGCTGGTTCCTTTTACATAGTAGAGCCAGGAAGTGCATGAAACTCCTTCTTCTCAAAAGAAGGATGTGGTATGATAAATGAGTCTACTTTTACTGGGTAGAACTTTATATAAAGTGAGATGAACATTCATGAGCGTAGCCGAATTGAATACGGTCAATATGGCAGAAGTGCTTATTAACGCCTATGAATTGGGCGATATGGTCAACCGATCCTTTGAGGTATCGGATTATTTATATTGGAAACAGCGTGTGGAATTGAATCCGTCTATTCAGGCGTGTGTACGCAAGCTGGATGCCAAAAAGGAGCTATTCGCGGAAACGGAGCGTTTTGGGCATTTTCATCCGAACTATCATGAAGCGAAGGATGCAGTGCAGGTCGTTGAGCTGGAACTGGAACAATTCGTGGAGGTTAAGGAGTTCAAACGAGCCGAAAAGGCGCTGGATGATATGCTTCATGCCATGTCTGAAACGATTGCATATTCCGTGTCCGAGACCATTAAGGTGCCGAGCAATGATCCGAATGTGAAAAAGGGCGGATGTGGCAGCGGAGGGAAATGCTCCTGTGGATAGGTCATAGGAATGATACCGAGTGGAGGGGAGATGAAGCGAATGTTTGCCGAGCGGACAGGGTACATCATTTGGGTAAGCGATATCAAGGCTGCCCGCAATCTGGAGAAATACGGAAATGTCCACTTTATTTCAAAACGTATGCATTATGTAGTTATATATATGAATGCGGATCGGGCAGAAGACACCGTTAAAAATATTCGCAGACTTTCCTATGTGCGTAAGGTCGAGCGTTCTTTTCGAAATGAGATTAGGACGGAGTACAACGACGATAAGGAAAAGATGAAAGAATATGAAATATAAGTTTCTAATATCTAAAAATTGTAAAATATTTTTAAAAGGTCAGCCTACGGGCTGGCTTTTTTTTGTAAAGTCAGGACTTTTGCATAATGGTCTTAATGCTGTTAGACCTAAAAAATCTTTAAAAACCGCCCATAAACTTCAATTTTGTAACTTGTAGTCCCGGGTCTGTTGAGGTAACATATGAATATATTGGTAGATATAAAGACCTATCTGGTGGGGAGAGTGATCCCGTGCGTGACAAAGCAATGCAGCGATGGAGTACATACGAACCGTTCTACGTGGAGATGGGCGATAAAAAAGTCGCCGATATCGTGATTACAAATCATGCGAAAACTCGCTACTTAGATCGGATAGAGCAGAAACAGTCCGAGACGAATCATATCGCCGCCTGGCTTTGGGAATGCCTGAAGCAAAACAGGATGGAGTCCTACTATCATAACGAAGAGGATGTATATTTAATTGATGGTGATCTGGTCGTCGTGGCCGAATTTGGAGAGTTGCCCGGCGAGATGGATATTGCGGGGAATCCGCTTCACAAGATGATTGTCATTACCTTTTTGGGTCGAATGTCGGAGACCATTGAATTAAGGGATTTGAAGTCATACTATTCATGGCTACGCCATTCGCGACGCATGACACTGATGAAAAGCACTCGTAAGCAAAAATAGACGGTGATTGGGCGGTCGTCTCTAGATGAAAAAATCTCCGAACTTATGATTACCGTCAATTTTGAGTAGAAAGTATGCAGTTATCAGCTGCATGCTTTTTTTATTTCCAGCAATAAAACTCCTACAATTCAGTAAGTTTACTTGGAAATGCTTCGACAGATGTTTTTCTTATGGTAAAATAGAGAGATCAGAGGGGAGAGGGCTGTCAGTATGAACTTTCATCAGTTGCACATTTTTTATACCGTAGCGGAGCGTGGGAGCTTTTCGGCGGCGGCACAAGCGCTGCATATGACACAACCTGCGGTGACGATGCAAATTCAGTCTTTGGAAGATTATTTCGGCACGAAGCTGCTGCAACGTTCGACTAAAAAAATCGAGCTTTCAGAGGCGGGAGCGACACTACTACCTTTTGCGAAAAAAAGCATGCAACTGATTAGGGAAGCTGACGAGGCGATGTCTGCTTTTACTCACATGCTGGAGGGAAGATTGCATATTGGCGCCAGCCTAACGATTGGTGAGTATATTGTACCAAGAATGTTGGGGCCGTTTGGCCAGGAATACCCTCATATACGCATGGCAATGAATGTGATGAATACGACTCAAATTATGGATGATATACTAAAACATCAGTTGAATTTAGGACTGATTGAGGCACCAGTCCAGCATCCGGATATCGTGGTAGAACCTGTAATGCAGGACGAACTGAAACTGATTGTGCCTTCAGGACATGCGCTGGCCAAGGCTAAAAAAGTGGTTCTGGAAGATGTGTTTAAGCATCCCTTTGTAGCCAGAGAAAAGGGATCTGGTACACGTCAAGTGATAGAAGATGAGCTGAAAAGTCGTGGTGTGGATGCCTCTCGACTTGGTATTGTAATGGAGATGGGGAGCACTGGAGCGGTTAAATCGGCGGTGGAGGCTGGACTGGGAATTACCATGCTATCACCTTCTTCGGTGAAGCATGAAGTTGCGCTCGGTTTGTTGAAAATTGTAAACATTTCAGATATCGCGTTCAAACGAGAATTTTATGCAATTCATTTGAAGTCGGCGTTGTTGCCGATTCCGGTAGTCACCTTCCTGTCTTACTTGCGTCGTCATGATCAGGGAACGGACGTGCTGAGGGACTCGCAGGACGAGCTGGCAAAGGTGAAAGAGAAGGAGGATGTATAATGAAGGAACAGATTAACGTAAAACGATATGATTTACATACACACACCCAAGCATCTGACGGCATGCAGCCACCCGCAGATAATGTGCGCTGGGCCAAGGAAAAAGGGCTGGCAGGTGTAGCCATTACAGATCATGATACGGTAGCTGGTCTGGAGGAAGCTCTGAAGGAGGGAAAACGCATAGGAATTACTGTGGTGCCAGGAGTGGAAATTAGTACTCGAGCTGGCGGTAAGGATATTCACATACTCGGTTATTTTATGGATTACCGCAATAAAGTTTTTTTGGAGCGGTTGGAAAAGCTTCGCCAGGCGCGGGATACCCGTAATGATTTGATTTTGAGTCAATTGCGTAGTCTGGGCGTGGAAATCACACTGGATGAAGTGGTGGCTACGATGGGCAGACCGCTGGCACCAGATGAAAGCATTGGACGTCCGCATATGGCAGATACGCTGGTTCAAAAAGGGTATGCGAAGGATATGCGGGATGCGTTTGACCGTTATTTGGCGGAAGGAGCACCCGGATATGTGTCTGTACCCCGTGTAGAGCCTGCGGAGGCCATAAACTGGATTCGTGAAGCAGGAGGGGTTCCTGTGGTGGCCCACCCTGGCTTATACGGAAATGATGAGCTGGTTCGCTCTATTATAGAGGAGGCGAAGCCTGTGGGCTTGGAGGTGCGACATTCTGACCATGATGCTGAGGCTGAGAGCCGATATACTGCGATGGCGGCACAATATGGGCTCATTGCAACTGGCGGCTCGGATTTTCACGGTGCACGCCAAGGTGTTATTTTTCACGGTGATCTGGGTAGCCGTAGTGTGGAAGATCAGGTTGTCGAGGAATTGAGGAAGGCTGCTGTTGGACAAAAGTAAATAAAAAGCCCCTTGCTTTATGCATGGAACACAAGAAGTGTATCCTGCAAAGAACAAAGGGCTTTTTTTGTGGATTCAATAGACTGGTGAGACTTAGCCGTTTTTGATGCGATTCGGCAGCTTTTTGACCAGTTCCTCATCGGGTGTAATGAAGAGCGTACGCTGATGGTCGTAGATGACAAAGCCGGGCTTGGCTCCGCTGGGCTTACGTACATGCCGAATCAGGGTGGCGTCCACAGGCACACTGCTGGACTGCTTGGCCTGGCTAAAGTAGGCGGCGAGTTGAGCTGCTTCCTCCAGCGTCGTATCCCCGAATTGCTCAGCACGAATAACGACGTGTGACCCCGGAATATCCTTTGTGTGCAGCCAGGTGTCATTTGGTCCGGCCAGTCGATTTGTCACATATTCATTTTGCAAGTTGTTCTTGCCGACCAGTAACTCGATACCTTCGGATGATGTATAGACGTGCAGGGTTGGACGGTCGTTTTTCTTCTTTTTCTTTCCTTTTTTGACCCGATCTCTGAGATAGCCCTGCTGAACCAGTTCTTCACGTATTTCCTCAATGTCATTCATAGAGGCGTGGGCTAGCTGCTGAAGAAGATTGTCCATATAACGGATTTCTTCGTGCGTTTTCTCCAGTTGTTCGTCAATGACAGCCAAGCTGTTTTTATATTTGTTGTATTTTTTAAAATACCGTTGTGCATTATCCGATGGGTTGAGTAGCGGGTCCAGTGGGATGGTCATTGGACGCTGTTCCTCATCATAAAAGTTGGTGAGCGTCACTTCTTTGTCCCCTTTTTTCACCTCATGCAGCGAAGCGAATAGCAGCTCTCCATAAATGCGAAATTGATCCGCATCTTCCGCCTCGGCCAAATCCTGATGGAGATAGTCGAGTTTTTTTACGTTTTTACTCCGCTCGTTTTGCAGAAACCGCAGTAGGTCACTGACTTTTTGCTTAACTGTATCCCGTTCTGCCTTTTCACCGAAGAAGTCCTCCATACACTCACTGATAGTAGCGTACTCCTTACGTTCTTCTTGGATCAACCTCAGTGGAATGGCTGAGAATATCACTTTGTCTTGTGCGTTTAGTCCAGATACTGGCTGAAAACGATGATTCCGCACGTCATCCATGATGTGACTGAATGTACTCCATAGTGAACGATCACTATCACCAGATACTTCATTAGTTACTCGAGTTAGTATCTCTTCAGCAATGAGGGGACTGAGTCCAGTAAAAGTGTTCACGATCCAGCGTTTGGGAGCTTCTTCGGCCTCGATCGCTGTTTGATACGAGGATACGAAGGCTGCCTCTTCTGTTTCTAGGGGATTCAGCTTGTTTTGTGCAGGAGGTTCCGTGTATTGAAAGCCAGGCATAATGACCCGATAGCTGCTGATAGACGGTGTGACATGATGAATGCCATCCAGCATCACGCCTGTTTCCGGGTCAAGCAAAATAATGTTGCTGTGTCTACCCATCAGTTCAATGATAATTCGTTTGAGTGAAATATCTCCCAGTTCATCACGTTGACGTATATCCATGTGAATAATACGCTCCATGCCCACCTGCGTAATTTTCTCAATAACGCCTCCTTCGCAATGCTTGCGAAGGAGCATGCAAAACATAGGGGCTTCTGTCGGATTAAGAAAGCTTTGTTCTGTAAAATGTACACGCGGGAAGGTCGGATTAGCCGACAGCAGCAGCTTTACGCTTCCGCCTTGTGCCCGCAGATTCAGCACGATATCGCGATCATTTGGCTGATGTATTTTATTAATGCGCCCGCCCCGGATTCCTTGCAGTTCGTGTACGATAGCGCGGGTTACGATTCCGTCCAATGCCATAATTATGTTCTCCTTTGAAGCAAATGTATTTTCGCCTTCCTTCTATGATACATAACTTTGGGACAAAACTTAAGCGGCTTTGTGATATTTCAGGTCCTGTCCGAATAGATTGAATCTAGAAAGTCTGTCCAGCTTATCAGCAATCGCGGCACAAAAATATAATAACGGGCAGCCATCCTACGCACAACCGACGGAAACGGACTATCTGACCGGGAGGGAATTGGGGAGAATGGAACAAGCACACTGGCACCAATTAAGCAATGAACAGCTTTCAACAAGTCTGGAAGTCGACCCGAAGCAGGGTCTTTCGGAGGAACAGCTTGCGGAACGAAGAGAAAGGTCAGGATGGAATGAGCTGAGCGAGGGGAAGCGAGTTTCGGCAATCTTGCTGCTGCTCAATCAGTTCAAGGATTTTATGATGCTTGTATTGATGGGAGCGACCCTGATATCCGGAATGCTTGGCGAATATTTGGACGCGATTACCATTATTGCTATTGTTGTACTGAATGGAATTCTCGGCTTTGTACAAGAATTCAGAGCTGAGCGTTCATTGCGAGCTTTGAGACAACTGTCGGCCCCAACCGCCAAAGTGTTGCGGGGCGGCAAACGAATTCAAGTTCAGGCCAGAGAACTGGTGCCGGGTGATATTGTGCTGCTGGAAAGTGGTGATCGCATTCCCGCAGATGTAAGGTGGTTGAGTACGAACGGCTGTGATGTAGAGGAGTCCGCCCTGACAGGTGAATCAGTTCCGGTGAGTAAGCATTGCCGCCCTATTCATGCCGCCGAAGTACCACTCGGGGATCAAAAAAACATCGGTTTTATGGGCACGATGATGACCAGAGGAACCGCACAAGGAATGGTTATACGTACAGGTATGAGTACCGAAATGGGTAAGATCGCAGACTTGATTGAAAATACGGAGTCGCAGGAGACACCGTTGCAGCACAGATTGGAGCAATTGGGCAAAATTTTGATTATCGTAGCGTTGGCGCTAACGGTGCTCGTTGTCGTAGCAGGCATTTTACATGGACAGCCAGCCATGAGCATGTTCTTGGCTGGAGTGAGCTTGGCTGTGGCGGCTATACCGGAAGGGTTGCCAGCTATTGTGACGATTGCGCTCGCATTGGGTGTGCAGCGTATGATTAAACGAAAGGCGATTGTACGTAAGCTGCCTTCTGTTGAAACGCTCGGCTGTGCATCTGTCATTTGTTCCGACAAAACGGGTACCCTGACCCAAAATAAAATGACAGTCACCAAGCTATGGCTGGACGGTCGTTTCTGGGGAGTCACGGGAGAGGGCTATGACCCACACGGGCATATTATGGACAGAGACCTTCCTGCCGATCTTAAAAACGGACAATCTCTGCGTAGACTGCTGCAAGCCAGTGTGCTTTGCAACAATGCGGAAATTGTTCAAGCCGATACAGAGGAGCTACGTTCGAAAAAGAAAACCAAAGAGCCGACGCCGTCCGCCGTTTGGGAGCTGAAGGGTGATCCGACGGAAGGAGCGCTAATCACGTTAGCTGCCAAGGGCGGAGTCACGCGACAAGGGCTATATGAGCTATACACAAGGGAGCGAGAATTTCCCTTTGACTCGGATCGGAAGCGAATGTCGGTACTCGTACGCCATCAGGGAGGACACATTGTCTTTGCCAAAGGTGCCCCGGATGTACTGCTGGGTCAGTGTTCCTACATTTTATGGGAAGGAAATGTCGTTCCATTAACGGGTACATTGCGCCAAAAGGTACTGGCGGCTAACGAAGGAATGGCCTCGGAGGCGCTACGTGTACTTGGTGTCGCTTACCGTGATATCCGCTCGCATGAGCGTGTCTCCACGGTCGAGGAGGCTGAAGCACAGCTAATCTTTATTGGGCTGACAGGCATGATTGATCCGCCACGTCGTGAGGTTCGCGAAGCCATTGGCAAGTGCCGTCGTGCTGGCATTCGCACTGTGATGATTACCGGAGATCACGGTACAACTGCAGAGGCCATTGCACAGCAGCTGGGCATTCTTCAGCGCGGATCCCATGTGTTGACAGGACAGGAATTGTCTGCGATGGATGATGCGGCGCTGGACAAAGCCGTTGATACCGTCTCTGTGTATGCACGAGTTTCGCCGGAGCACAAGCTACGGATCGTTAAGTCGCTGCAAAGACGCGGACATGTCGTAGCCATGACCGGAGATGGTGTCAATGACGCTCCAGCGATAAAGGCGTCGGACATCGGTATTGCCATGGGCATTACGGGGACGGACGTGACCAAAGAAGCGGCTGCGCTTGTTCTGAGTGATGATAATTTCTCAACCATTGTAGCCGCAATTGAGGAAGGACGGAATATTTACGAGAATATCCGCAAATTTATCCGTTATCTACTCGCCTCCAATGTTGGTGAGATTTTGACGATGTTTTTTGCCATGATGGCCGGGTTGCCATTACCTTTGTTACCGATCCAGATTTTATGGGTGAATCTGGTGACAGATGGACTACCAGCGATGGCTCTGGGGGTGGACCAGCCAGAAAAGGATCTTATGGAGCACAAACCTCGTGGCGCAAAGGAAAATATTTTTGCTCGTCGATTGGGCTGGAAAATCATTAGTCGTGGCTTGTTGATTGGTTTATGTACGCTAGCGGCCTTCTGGCTGACATTACGTATTGCACCGGATGACGCAGGACAATTGATCAAAGCACAGTCCGTTGCCTTTGCTACGCTAGTCTTGGCACAGTTAATTCATGTATTTGATTGCCGCAGTTCCCGTTCTATTTTCCATCGTAATCCGTTTCAAAATAGTTATCTCGTGCTTGCCGTGCTCTCCTCCGTAGTGCTAATGCTGGTGGTTATGTACGTGCCTGTGCTGCAACCTATTTTCAAAACGGTACCGCTTGGATTGCGTGAGTGGGCGCTATCCATTGTGGCAGCCGGGATTCCTACGTTTCTTATGGGAGCGGGAAGTGTATGGGGCGGTCGACGCAATCGTCGTCGCGGCGGAAATACACACTTTTCAGCAGGACGTACGAAGTTTTCAGCCTAGTAATCGGGTCATGCATACCGCATCGCTTTCCCACTATTGCCCTGTATGATATCATGGGATCAAAGCTTTATGAGGAACATGATATCAGCAGCAACGGCGGAGGTAAGCTATGGAATTCACAAAAATGAACGGTCTAGGTAATGATTTTATCGTTTGGTTTGGGCATCAGGATTTGCCGTCTGACGCCTCGGAATTAGCTGTTCGGCTATGTGATCGACATTTTGGTGTTGGCGCCGATGGGTTGGTATATATATTGCCGTCAGAAAAAGCGGATTTCTGCATGCGCATCATTAACTCGGACGGCTCGGAGGCCGAGCAATGTGGTAATGCTATCCGTTGTGCTGCCAAATACGTATATGACCGTAAACATATCAACCGTGAACAGATCACGATCGAGACCCTGGGCGCAGGTGTGCAGCAGGTGGAACTAACTGTAGAGAACGGACTTGTTCGTAGGGTGAAGGTAGATATGGGAGAGCCGATTCTTGAGGGTTTGAAAATTCCAACTACACTAGAGCGGACTAGCGTAATTAACGAGCCTATTGAAGCTGGGGGAAGTGGTTTTCGCTTTACGGCTGTATCTATGGGGAATCCGCACTGTGTCATTTATGTGGAGGATGCGCCAAGCTTTGATCTGGGAGCCTGGGGGCCGAAGCTGGAATGCCATCCGTTGTTCCCTAAAAAAACAAATGTTGAGTTCGCCACGGTACGTAGCCGAAAGCATATAGATATGAGAGTATGGGAGAGGGGAGCCGGACCAACGCTAGCTTGTGGAACCGGAGCCTGTGCTACGCTTGTTGCTTCTGTACTAAACGGATACAGCGACCGTCACGCCATTGTAAGTCTGAAGGGCGGCGATCTGGGTATCGAATGGAGCGAGGAAGATAATCACATATATATGACGGGCCCGGCTGAGATCGTGTACGAAGGTCGTCTGTTCTGAATCATGTGAATTATAAAGATAGCGTGTAACTGGCCTATGAATCGTATAGAAGTGAGTGAAAAGAAGACCTTAGAGGTCTTCTTTTTTTGGACTTACATGCCCCTGTATACAAGGAATACGATGAAGAAGGCAATATTCTGTCTTTTTTTGGCGCCTGAACGATGTATAATATAGAAAATGAAAAAACAATAAGGAGGCCGTTCATAGTGCGGAAATTTCGTTGGATTTCAGCAGTTGCAGTCCTCATATTTGTAGCCACCGCGCTTCCGGTTCAGGCGGCGACCATTCCTGCTGCCGCGGAAACGACGGACAAGCAGGTTGGCTCGCTAACTCCGACAGTGGTAAGCCGTTTAGAAAAAGCGGTGCAAGAACTCATTGGTTCAAAGACAGCATTCCAATTTGACGATGTGACAGATATGGGGAAAACCTGGATTGTAGAGGGCGAACTGGAAGACGGAACTGCTACGTTGCAGACAGAATATAATAAAGAAAAAAACAGAGTAGATTCTACAACCATACGATATAAAATAAGCAACTTGGGAAAGGCGATGAACGCGCCACTCAAGACGAAAGTGCTAAACAGCGCCAAAGCGTTTGACAGCAAGCGTCCTCTGCAATTTGAAGCATTTTGGCGGGTCAAATCCCCTTATCAGTCCAACAAGCCTTCAAATTACTGGGTGTTTTGGGGTGCAGGAGAACAAGCTTCTTCGTTGTATGTGGATGTGGATCGAGGTAACGCTATTACCATCAACGCGGACTATGCCCTGAAGCAGGTGGACCCTGTGTTACTGAACCGTGCAATGAACACATTTAAGCGTGTGAGTGGACAGCGAATCAAGGTACAGCACGCTTCACGGTACAAGGACGAGACGAAGGGACTTTCATACTGGTCGTTTGAGGATGCAAACGAGGCGAGTGAGGTCAAAATTAGCGCGGTAACCGGTAAAGTGCTGGCCGTATCCACCTATGGGGTAGACTGGAACGATGACGCAGATTTCAAAAAAACATTTGCAAGCCCGAAATATACTGCCTCAGAAGCTTTGAAGCTAGTCAAGCCAAAGGCTCAGATGTTGTTTAATATCAATTTGACCGGCTATAAAGTGAACGTTCAAGGGAATCAATATACGTTCTCCAAGCAGCAAAAGGGGACGGATTCTATTGTGGCTAAAGTGAATAAAAAAGGGACTTTTTACGCTTACTCTCTCCATTCTTCCGATGGGAAAATGTAGTAGAAAATAGAAAAGATAAATTAAGCCGCTTTACTCCTGATATCATATTGTCGGGGAGTGGGGCGGCTTTTTTTGTTTTTGGCTTATGTTTGTAGTCTCTTTATGTTACATTAGTATGAAAATAAAGAGCGGGGTGGAGCAGAGGACATGAAACCGGATTTGCGTACTGTGCTGAATCGTGAAATTATTGTCGGAGACGGCGCAATGGGGACTTTTTTATACCAGCTAGGATTTCCAGTAAATACGTCTTTCGAAGAACTGAACATCACTTCGCCTGACGTTATATCAGACGTGCATGGTCAATATTTAAGTGCAGGAGCTCGATTGCTGGAGACTAATACATTTTCTGCAAATGATTACAAGTTAGCCCGGTTTGGATTGGAATCTAAGGTAGAAGAGATCAATCGTGCTGGTGTGAGAATTGCCAGAGCTGCGGCCGGACCTGAACATTATGTGGTAGGTGCGGTGGGTTCCATATGCGGGGGCAAACGGCTTAACATATCAAAGCTGGAGCTGGCAAGAAACTATGAGCAGCAAATTGATGCCCTTCTCTCCGAAGGAGTCGACGGCATTTTGTGCGAAACGTTTTATTCACTGGATGAAATACGCATTGCGCTTCACAGTGTACGTAAATACAGTGACATTCCGGTAATTTGTCAGTTTGCAGTTGATCAGGTTGGTCGTACCCAGGATGGTTTTTTAGTGGCGGAAGCTTTTTCGGTGCTGCGTAATGAGGGGGCAGACATCCTTGGATTTAACTGTCACTCGGGTCCGCAGGGAATTATGAGTGTAATGGAGCAGCTGGACGGCCCTTTGTCTGTACCGCTGTCCGTATATCCGAATGCGGGACTAGCAGATTATGTGGACGGTCACTATGTATACGGTGCATCACCTGAATATTTTGGAGAATGTGCCAAGTCCTTTGTAGACCTGGGGACAAGGCTGCTCGGTGGTTGCTGCGGAACTACACCGGACCATATTGCAGCTATCTCCAAAGCCTTGAACCGTTTGCAACCGCCTCCGCTGGCTTCAAAAGAAGCTTTGTCGAAGGAGTCCTTTCAAGTGGCAGAGCAGATTTCAGATGAAGAGGAACGAGGAAATGGCAGACATACCAGCGAGCCCAATATTGTGGATCTGGTTAAGGAACGACATACGGTCATTGTAGAACTGGATCCTCCGCGCGATCTGGACATTACAAGGTTTATGCAAGGTGCTCATGCATTGAAGAAAGCAGGGGCCGACGCGCTTACACTAGCTGACAACTCGCTTGCAGTCACTCGCATGAGCAACATGGCGCTTGGACATTTGGTCAGTATTGAAACAGGCTTGCGCCCATTAATTCATATAGCATGTCGTGATCGCAATCTGATTGGTACTCAATCCCACATGATGGGTTTTGACGCGCTCGGTATTGACCATGTACTGGCGGTTACTGGAGACCCGGCGCGGTTCGGTGATTTGCCAGGCGCCAGTTCGGTGTATGATATGACCTCTTTTGAAATCATACGCATGATCAAGCAATTAAATGATGGTGTCGCATTTTCCGGTAAGCCACTGAAGCAGAAAGCTAATTTTGTGGTAGGTGCCGCATTTAATCCTAATGTCAAGCATTTGGGTAAAGCCGTACAGCGGTTGGAGAAGAAGATTGCCTCCGGAGCCGATTATGTTATGACTCAGCCCGTATACGACCACGAGTTGATTGTAGCCATCGCGGAAGCGACACGACATTTGGAAGTACCGATTTTTATCGGTATTATGCCGCTGGCTAGTGGGCGCAATGCAGAATACTTGCACAATGAAGTACCAGGGATTCAGTTATCCGATGAGGTACGTGCACGTATGTCTGGTCTTGAGGGTCCGGAAGGACGAGCAATGGGCGTGTCTATTGCCAAGGAGTTACTTGATACGGCAATGGAACATTTTAATGGTATCTATTTTATGACTCCATTTATGTTCTATGAAATGACAGCTGAACTGACTTCTTACGTATGGCAAAAATCAGGCCGTGCACAGGCCCCCTTGTTTCGACTATAATAATCAATTACAATAGTATAATGGATGTGATGCCGATGTCATTGAGTATGACCGGATACGGTCAAGCCATCCTTCATTATGAGGGCTATAAAGTGCGCTTGGAATTGAAATCGGTGAATCACCGCTATTGCGAAGTGATGATGAGAATTCCGCGCGAATGGACTCGATACGAAGATGGCTTGAGAAGAACGGTTCAACAGCAGATTAAACGCGGTCGTATCGATGTCTTCATCCACAGGGAACGTGATGAAGAACAGATGCCCGCCGCGCGGTTGAATGACACTGTGGTGCAGGCTTACCTGCATGCAGCGGAGCAGCTGGCGGATCGTTATGGAGTGAAAGGAACGTTAGGGATAAGCGATATTCTTGCTTTGCCTGACGTTCTGGGTGAGCCTGGAGAGGCTTGCCCTGGAGATGAAGAGGACTGGGAAGAGCAACTACAGCGGGCTTTGAATGAAGCTTTGCAAGGTTTACTGGAGATGAGAAGGCGAGAAGGCGGGCATTTGGCGCAAGATGTGGAATCCCGTATTTTACGTCTGGAATCTCTGCATCATGAAATGACGGTCCTGGCTCCTCATGTTGTGAGCGACTACCGTAACAGGCTGAAACACAGGCTTAAAGAGCTTCAGGACGGTTCATTTACGCTTGATGAACATAAGTTCGGAATGGAGATTGCGTTATTCGCGGATCGCAGCAATATTGACGAGGAACTTACCCGGCTTCAAAGTCACTTTGGACAGTGCAAGGGATTGCTGCTGTCAGACGAGCCGGCCGGTCGCAAATTAGATTTTTTAATCCAGGAAATGAACAGGGAAGTCAACACGATCGGCTCCAAGGCTAATCATCTCACATTGGTTAATTTGGTCGTTGAGATGAAAGCAGAGCTCGAGAAAATTCGTGAGCAGGCTGCAAATATTGAGTAGCTACCTGGTAGCGGCACGGCTGCAAGAGTCACATGTATAGGGGGAAAGACCTGAATATGGCAATCAAATTGATCAATATTGGTTTCGGCAATATCGTGTCGGCCAACCGAATTATCTCCATCGTCAGTCCGGAGTCTGCTCCGATCAAGCGGATTATACAGGAAGCCAGGGACCGTCATATGCTAATTGATGCTACCTATGGCCGCCGGACGCGGGCTGTTATTATTACAGACAGTGATCATGTAATCCTGTCTGCGGTGCAGCCGGAGACGGTCGCTCATCGCCTATCCACTAAAGATGATGACAATGACGAATAAAAATGGAGTGTACTATGGCTAAGGGATTATTATTTGTAATATCCGGACCTTCGGGTGTCGGTAAAGGGACGGTAGGCAACGCATTGCGTGAGAAGCTACCAGAGATAACATACTCCGTTTCTGCTACAACTCGAACACCTCGTTCAGGCGAACAGGATGGAGTGACCTATTTTTTTAAAACGCGTGAAGAATTTTTGGGTATGATTGAACGAGATGAAATGCTGGAGTATGCTGAGTATGTAGGGAACTATTATGGTACTCCACGTGATTTTGTTGATCAGACCCTTGCGCAGGGAAAAGATATTTTTCTGGAGATTGAAGTTCAGGGAGCGCTAAAGGTTAAAGAAAAATTTCCAGAAGGCATATTCATTTTTCTGC
This sequence comes from Paenibacillus sp. MZ03-122A, assembly GCF_024213325.1. NCBI lineage: Bacteria > Bacillati > Bacillota > Bacilli > Caryophanales > Paenibacillaceae > Paenibacillus > Paenibacillus sp. MZ03-122A. The sequence continues at coordinate 42,035 of NZ_JANAVI010000003.1, forward strand.
TTCCGCCTTCGCTTGACGAATTAAAGGATAGAATCCGGGGACGGGGCACAGAAACTCAAGCGACCATAGACCACCGTATGTCGGTAGCTGTGGATGAAATGAATTTGTTGCGTCACTATGATTATGCGGTCGTCAATGATGAGATTGATTTCGCTTGTAAACGAATAGAATCCATTATTATCGCCGAACATTGTAAGGTTCATCCTTAAACGAGGGCTTTACATATGCCAAGCGTACTTAAAGAGAAATAATACTGTATAAGCTGAGCTCGAAGGTGTACACTGGAGTTCAGCTTATACAGTCCCAAAACTACATGAAGAGGTGTCTATTCGTGCTGTATCCTTCCATTGATGAAATGATGAAAAAGGCAGATAGTAAGTATTCGTTGGTTGTAGCGGCTTCACGTCGTGCCAGACAGTTGCGCGAGGGTGAAAAGACGACTCTCAAGAATCCTAAATCCCACAAACAGGTTGGAGTGGCGTTGGAAGAGATTTACGCGGATCATCTGCGTCTTGAAAGCGGCGAAGACGAGTAAGAATTATACACAACTATTATAACCGGGCGCAATGCCAATTCCTTTGACAACCGCAAGGTTGTTATTTTTTTAGGTCAGGGGGAGTTAACGATGTTGAAGGGAAAAGTTATTATTCTTGGTATAACTGGCGGAATTGCTGCTTACAAAGGGGCAGCGTTGTGTAGTAGGTTGACGCAAAAGGGCGCCGATGTTCATGTGATTATGACGGCCTCTGCCAAGGAGTTTATTACCGAACTTACGCTGCAGTCGCTCTCTCGTAATCCGGTGTACAGTGACACATTTGATGAAAGAGAGCCATCAGTCGTATCCCATATTCATCTGGCGGATGCGGCTGATTTGGTGCTTGTTGCTCCTGCAACTGCGAATATTATCGGGAAAATGGCGCATGGTCTTGCTGATGATATGCTGTCTACAACGTTGTTGGCTACAACAGCGCCTATTATGGTGGCACCTGCGATGAATGTACATATGTACACTCATCCCGCAGTCATGCAAAATATGGAGACGCTTGTATCACGTGGCGTGAAGATGATTGAGCCTGGTGAAGGATTACTGGCTTGCGGTTACGTTGGCAAAGGACGTTTGGAAGAGCCGGACACAATTGTGCAAACCATAGAGCGTTTTTTTGATCAGCAAGCTCAGGAACAAAAAACCACCATCAAGTCTGAACCACGATGGTTTGGTGACGAATCTATCGAGGCTCAAGTGCCTGAGTCACTTGTGAATGAGAATGAATCGGTGCTTTCAGGCAAAAAAGTCATTGTAACGGCTGGAGGCACGATCGAGCGAATTGATCCAGTACGTTATATCACAAATGATTCATCTGGCAAAATGGGCTTTGCCATTGCAAAAGTGGCTCAGGAGATGGGTGCAGAGGTGCACTTGATTGCCGCCAATACCAGCGCGGAACCGCCTACTGGTATTATGATTGAAAGAGTCCAGTCAGCTGAAGATATGTACGACGCTGTATTAAAGCAATGGGAAACGAGCGATATGGTCGTTATGGCTGCTGCAGTTGCAGATTATCGACCACGTGAGATTGCACAGACCAAGATCAAGAAAAAAGATAGTGTATTTACGCTAGAGCTAGTGAAGAACGTCGATATTTTAGAATCACTCGGACGGAGTAAGAAACATCAATTTTTAATTGGCTTTGCAGCTGAAACCGAACATTTGGAGACGTATGCGATAGATAAATTAGAACGTAAAAATTGTGATTTGATCGCGGCAAACGATGTAACTGTGAATGGTGCTGGTTTTGGCGTCGATACGAATGCTGTTCAAATTTATGACCGAAGCGGGATCGTAGAGCGTATTCCTGTACAGTCAAAGGAAGAAGTGGCGCGTAAGTTGCTTACTATAGCCGCGGGACGTATGGGTGGGGTGCTGCATTAATGGAGACGGGCAATTTAGTTGCCAAGGTCATTGTCGATGTACCTGCCAAGGATACGGACCGCACCTTCGATTATCTGATACCAGACTCAATGAGACCTTGGATTGAGCCGGGTAGTCGGGTAGCTGTGCCATTTGGTAAACGGACGGTGCAGGCTTTTGTCATCTCGGTAGTCCCAGCTGATGATCCACCGAAATACAGAATGAGAGCGATCCAGGAACTGCTGGATTTGGTACCACCCTTATCTGCCGACCTAGTCGAACTGGGCAAATGGATTAGCGAACGTTATGCTTGTAATCAAATTATGGCACTGCAAGTGATGATTCCTACCGCGCTCAAGGGCAAAGCAGAACGTTATATCTCAATTGCGGAACAGCATGAGTTAACGCATCCACAACGTACTATACAACCGAATCAGGGCGATGAACTCGAATGGGCACTTCTGACCGACGATGGTATGAGTGATCCGACGGAGCGTCGGATCGTTAGCTTCATTCAGGAGAAGGAGCAAGTCCCATTGCAGCAACTCAGTCGACGTTTCCCTGAGGAAGCGGAAGTTATTAAATCACTGTTACGCCGGGGTGTGCTTCAGGAAAGTCAAGTTATCAAAGACAAACTTGGCAAAAAGACCATGAAATCCGTTGATCTGGCTATCGGCATAAACGAGGCATCAACGGCGCTGGAGCAATTTTCTGCCAAAGCGCAGCGTCAGCGGGAGGTACTTGCTTTTTTGCTGGAACGTAGCGAGTTTCTGCCTCTATCGCTGAAGGAAGTCATGACCTCACTGAGTGTCTCGGCTGCAACGGTTAAGGCGCTGGAAGATAAGGGCTATGTGTTGCTGGAGGATGTCGAAGTGTTCCGCGACCCCTACCGGGGCAGACACTTCAAGCCTACAGAGCCACTCCCTCTCACAGCAGAGCAGCAGTCGGTATATGAACGGATTATTCGCCAGCTGGACACGCGTGAGCAAGGAGCTTATTTGTTGCATGGAGTCACAGGGAGCGGTAAGACGGAAATCTATCTACAGACGATTCAGCGTTGTATTGAGCAGAATCGTCAGGCCATTGTGCTGGTACCTGAAATATCGTTAACCCCACAAATGGTTGAGCGTTTTAAAGGCCGGTTTGGCGATCAGGTAGCAGTGATGCACAGTAGGTTGTCCGGGGGGGAACGGTACGATGAGTGGCGCAAAATACGCGAAGGCCGTGTGAAAGTGGCGATTGGTGCTCGCTCGGCAGTATTTGCGCCTTTTCGTGAGTTAGGTCTTATTATAATGGATGAGGAGCACGAAACGTCCTATAAGCAGGAAGAGACACCTAAATACCATGCGCGTGATGTCGCCATTCGCAGAGCCCATCAGCATGGGGCTGTTGTTATTCTCGGTTCGGCTACACCGTCGCTGGAAAGCTACTATGCGGCTCGCTCACAAAGCAACGACGAGTTTGCGCCGTTGCTGCTTGAAATGCCAACTCGCGCACTGGGGAACACGTTACCCGAAGTACATATCATGGATATGCGTGAGGAACTGCGTGCTGGCAACCGCTCTATGTTCAGCCGTGCGTTGCATAATGGAATTGCAGAGCGGTTAGAGCGTAAGGAGCAGACGGTACTACTATTGAATCGGCGTGGACACTCCACGTTCGTCATGTGCCGTAGCTGTGGCTATGTCGCGGGTTGTCCGCATTGTGATATTTCGCTTACGTATCATCAGCGGTCGAACAATTTACGTTGCCATTACTGTGGCTATTCCGAGCCCGTGCCTCAGACTTGCCCTGAGTGCGGTAGTGAGCATATTCGCTATTTCGGTACAGGTACCCAGCGAGTGGAAGAAGAGCTGGCGAAGCTATTCCCCGGTATACGTGTTGTTCGAATGGATGTTGATACAACAACAGAAAAAAATGCCCACGAAAAGCTCCTCAAGCAATTTCGTGATAAAAAAGCGGACGTGCTGCTCGGTACTCAAATGGTTGCCAAAGGCCTGGACTTTCCCGATGTGACACTGGTTGGTGTCATTACTGCGGATTCGGCTCTCAATTTACCGGATTTTCGGGCCGCGGAAAAGACTTTTCAGCTGTTAACACAAGTAGCTGGACGTGCTGGGAGACATCAATTGCCAGGGGAAGTATTTGTACAATCCTATACTCCAGAGCATTATTCGGTGATTCACGCAAGTCGCCATGATTATGCTTCTTTTGTGAGGGAAGAATTGAAACACCGCCGCAATTTGCACTATCCACCATATTGTCGTCTTATTTTGGTGACCTTTTCTCATGAACAACTCCCGGTGCTGGTCCGGCTGGCTGAGAATTATTCAGCAACACTACAGGGACGGGCCAGACAACGGGGATGGTTCGGGAATATGGATCGTCTTACATCTGATGTACTCGACATTTTGGGACCAGTAGCTTCACCCATTTCGAGAATCAAGAATAGATACCGATTTCAATGTATGATAAAATGGCGTGGAAATATCGATGCAATTAGTTTGGCTCAGCAAGTAGCTGATGAAATGGCCGAATCCGCACAGGCACAAAAGTTGCTGATTAGTCTGGATGTTGATCCGCAAATGCTTATGTAGAGTGTTGCCACAAAAGTTATTAGCACAATTAATGCGGACAAGCCGTCCGTACATAGGATAATGTAGCAGTCGCGTTTGTGATGAATACAGTTAGGCCTAAATGAAGCATAAAGAGGAAGGTGTTCTGTTGTCATGTCAATTAGAATTATAGTGTTGGAGCCGGATGACGTATTGCACAAAGTAGCAAAGGAAGTCACTAAAATTACGCCTAACGTGCAAAAGCTGCTCGACGATATGGCAGATACGATGTATGAAGCGGAGGGAGTAGGTCTTGCTGCTCCGCAAGTAGGTATTTTGAAGCGTCTCATCGTTGTAGATGCTGGAGATGAGCATGGTTTGATTAAAATGATCAATCCAGAGATCGTGGCCGAAGAAGGGGAGGAATTGGGTCCTGAAGGTTGCCTGAGTATACCAGGGTTGAACGGGGATGTGCGTCGTGCCGAGAAGGTTACAGTCAAGGGACTGGACCGCGAGGGTAAAACCATTACCGTTACAGCGACAGGGTTGCTTTCTCGTGCTTTTCAGCATGAAATTGACCATTTAAATGGAATTTTGTTCACAGATATTGCAGAAAAAGTATATGAGGTTGTGCTGGAACAGCCAGGACCGAACCGTCAGATAGGAGAGTGAGGTTCGATGAGTCAAGACATTCGTATTATCTTTATGGGTACGCCTGAGTTTGCAGTGCCATCGCTGAACATGTTACTGGATAACGGTTATAACGTGGTTGGTGTGATTACACAGCCCGATAAGCCACAGGGACGAAAAAAAATATTGACGCCTACACCAGTCAAGGAAGCGGCAGAAAAACGAGGATTACCTGTACTGCAACCGACCCGCCTGCGCCAGCCAGAAGCGGTGGCTCAGGTGGCAGAGCTGCGTCCTGATCTGATCGTAACCGCAGCCTATGGGCAAATTTTGCCTAAGTCCGTACTAGACCTGCCTCGGTTCGGCTGTCTGAATGTGCATGGTTCGTTACTTCCCCGTTATCGGGGAGGTGCACCGATCCAGCGTGCGATTATTAATGGTGAAACTGTGACGGGTGTGACGCTGATGTATATGGCGGAAGGACTGGACACTGGCGATATGATATCGCGAGTTGAGGTTGCTATAGAGCCGGAGGATACCTCTGGTACTATTTTTGAGAAGCTAAGCGTAGCTGGAGCAAAGCTTTTGCAGGACGAGCTGCCTAAGTTGCTGGCAGGCCAATCAGACCGTACGCCGCAAAACGAGGACGAGGCAACTTATGCCCCGAACCTGAACCGCGAGGATGAGCGTATTTCGTGGAGTGACAATGCTCAGCAGATATACAACCGGATTCGCGGCCTGGTTCCTTTTTCCGGTGCGTTTACGCTTTGGGAGGAAAATGTTTTTAAAATTTGGGCTGCTGAGCAGCCTTTCATAAACAGTGAAGTGAGTGCCTCAAATGTTCCAGCACCCGGAACGGTTCTTCAATTGACCGCTCGTGGCATTGAGGTGCAGACAGGCGAAGGAACTCTTTGGCTGACTCAGGTTCAACCGGCTGGCAAAAAGGTTATGGATGCCGGAACCTTTGCACGCGGCGGACAGATGAAGCCAGGCACGGTGCTCGGATGAGCGGGAGTCACTCCCGCCAGGGAGGCCAAGGCAAGGGAGTGGGTGCTAGATCCGGCAAGACTCGCAATCAGACGGCGCGGGAAGTTGCACTTGATGTGTTGACCGGTGTGGAGCAAGAGGGTGCATATAGCAATCTTGAGCTAAATCGTCGGCTTCAGCAGGCAGGTTTATCTGTAAGTGACGCTGGTTTGGCGACGGAACTTGTATATGGTACAATCGCACGCCGAAATACACTAGATTATTTCCTGAATAAATTTGTTCAAAAAGGAACGGCCAAGCTTCAGGCTTGGGTACGTTCGTTGCTGCGGATGAGTGTGTATCAGGTGGTGTATCTGGATCGAGTTCCGGATCATGCAGTCGTTAGTGAAGCGGTGACCATTGCCAAGCGTCGTGGGCATCAGGGGATTTCCGGTATGGTCAACGGCGTGCTCCGCAGCATGTTGCGTGAGCCGGACAAGCTGCGTATTCCTGACGATTTGTCACCAGAGGAACGGATTTCATTAGAACATTCCCATCCACAGTGGCTGGTTAAGCGCTGGATTAAGCAATACGGTGTAGATACTGCTGAGGCTATCTGTCAGGCTAATAATGAGCCCCCTGCGGTCAGCGTACGGGTGAATACGACAATGACCAGCCGTGATCAGCTGCTGGACGAGATGCGCTCAAAAGGGCTTGATGCCGTTCCTTCCGCAGTTAGTCCCTATGGGATTGTTGTTCGTAGCGGTGGAAATATGGCGCTTACCTCGTGGTATACGGACGGCTTGCTGTCCGTACAGGATGAAAGCTCCATGCTCGTTGCCGAAGCAGTCGCTCCTGAGCCTGGCATGCTGGTACTGGATTGTTGTGCCGCTCCAGGTGGCAAAACAGCTCATATGGCTGAGCTGATGAAGGATCAAGGCCGGATCGTTGCGAATGATCTGCATGCCCATAAGCATCAATTAATCCGTGAACAGGCTAATCGACTTGGCCTGGATGCTGTAGAAACAGTCACTGGTGATGCGCTAGAACTGAAAGAACGCTATGCTCCAGCTTCTTTTGACCGTATTTTACTGGATGCGCCATGCTCTGGCTTTGGAGTAATTCGTCGTAAACCGGACCTACGTTGGAGCAAAACTGCGCAGGATGTTCGCGACATTACACAGCTTCAGCATGAGTTGCTGGATAGTGTGGCGGGATTGTTGAAGCCAGGTGGTATTCTGGTGTATAGCACATGCACGATTGAACCGGACGAAAATGAAGGACAATTGACTCAGTTTTTAAGCGAACATCCAGAGTATGAATTGGCAGAGGGGCATTCCTTCCCGGACGTGAGCCACGAAAAGGATAGTATACTGGGAGGCTCGGTACAGCTGTTACCGCAGCATTTCCACAGCGACGGATTTTATATCGCGCGCCTGCGTCGGGTGAAATAGCGCGGAAGAGAATTCCAGGCAGCTGTCCACCAGTGTTTCCACATTCCGCCGGAACATTTCCGGCGGTTTTTTGCATGAAGACGAAAAATTTTTACCCCCTTAGGGATTTGTGCTAAAATAGGAAGAATGAAAAATACGATCTGCGATCAAACAGAACTTAATGAAGAAGGAACGGGTGCAAACATTGATGAAACCTTTTATATATGATTTAACTCTCGAAGAGCTTCAGGATTGGGCCAAGAACAATGGTGAGCCTGCTTTTCGTGGAGGACAAATTTTTGACTGGCTGTATGTGAAGCGGGTCAATGATTTCAGCGAGATGACGAATTTGTCCAAGACGCTGAGAGAGAAGCTTGAGGAGCAATTTAGTTTTGTGACGCTTAGTGAAATTACAAAGTTGGAATCAAAGGACGGTACAGTAAAATTCCTGTTCGGTTTGCACGATGATCATGCCATTGAAACGGTCATTATGAGACACAATTACGGAAACAGTATTTGTGTAACGACTCAAGTGGGTTGCCGGATTGGTTGTACTTTCTGCGCTTCGACGCTTGGAGGCCTCAAACGGAACCTGACAGCTGGTGAAATTACTGCACAGGTGGTGCAAGCTCAGAAAATCTTGGATAAAACCAATGAACGAGTGAGCAGCATCGTGATTATGGGCTCGGGCGAGCCTTTTGAAAACTATGAAGCGACCATGACGTTTTTACGTACAATGGTTCATGAAAAAGGTCTGAACATTGGTCAACGTCATATCACGGTGTCGACTAGCGGTATTGTACCGAATATTTATAAATTTGCCGACGAGGATACCCAGATTAATCTGGCAATATCCATTCATGCGCCTAATGATGCGCTTCGTTCGAAGCTGATGCCTGTAAATCGGCGTTATCCCTTTAAAGATGTTATGGATTCTCTACGTTACTATCTTGCTAAGACGGGGCGGAGAATTTCGTTTGAATATGCCCTGATTGGCGGGGTAAACGATCAGGCAGAACATGCTGAAGAGCTAGCGGATGTGTTAAAGGACATGCTGTGTCACGTCAATTTGATTCCAGTCAATCATGTGCCTGAGCGCAAGTATGTGCGCACATCACGCAGCGATATTTTTAATTTCCAACGTATTCTTGCCGAAAAAGGCGTCAATGTGACGATCCGGCGTGAACAGGGTCACGATATTGCCGCTGCTTGCGGTCAGTTGCGTGCAAAGCATATGGAGTTGGGGTGAAACCATTTGATCAAAACAGTTCATGTCAGCCATGTCGGACGTGTACGTTCGGTGAATGAGGATTCTGCCTGGATCAGGCACTTGGAGCAAGGCTATATTCTTGGGATTGTTGCCGATGGTATGGGGGGGCATTTGGCCGGTGATACGGCCAGCCGCCTTGCGGTAGAGACACTTGCCGCTGATTTGGCGACGCTGGAGAGCGGATTATCCGCACATTCTTTGACGGCGGCGCTCAGCGACGCTATTTTGCATGCCAATGAAGTCATCTTCCAGACGGCTGCACGCGATGACAAGTATCATAATATGGGAACGACAGTTGTTGCGGTTTTACTAAACGATGCATCCGGAATTATCGGACATATCGGTGATAGTCGCGCCTATGTCATATCCAAAGGAGCGGTACGTCAGCTTACAGAAGACCATACTTTGGTTAATGAGCTGTTCAAAAACGGTCAGATCAGTAAGGAAGAACGGGAGAACCATCCCCGTCGCAATGTACTGACACGGGCGCTGGGCACTGATTCCGAGGTGAAAGTGGATATTGACTCCATTGCGCTGGAAAAAGGCGATGTACTGTTACTGTGTAGCGACGGATTAAGCAATCTGGTAACGGAAGAACAAATCAGTAAAGTAGTAGGTGCCGCAGAGAATCCTCTGGAGGAGCGTGCGGATCGTCTGCTACATTTGGCGCTGCTTGCCGGAGGAGACGATAACATTACTGTGGCATTGTTTGAATTGCCCGACGACACGGTTTCATTGAGTGAAAAGGGGTGTGACGCATGATCGGGCACCTGCTAGGGGGAAGATACGAAATTATTGAGCGTATCGGTGGCGGCGGTATGGCGCTGGTGTATAAGGCTCAAGACATTTTGCTGAATCGCAATGTCGCAGTTAAAGTGTTGCGTCAGCAATTTGTTCATGATGAGGAATTTATTCGCCGGTTTCGGCGTGAGGCGCAGTCTGCGGCCTCGCTTTCGCATTCGAACGTGGTCAGTATTTATGATGTCGGTCAAGAGGATGAAATCCATTATATTGTAATGGAGTGCATCGAAGGTAAAAATTTGAATGAGATTATTAAAGAACGTGCTCCATTGCAAGTGGATGAAGCAGTACGGATTGCTTCCCAGATTTGTGATGCGCTGGAGCATGCCCACCAAAATCAGATCATTCACCGAGACATTAAGCCTCATAATATATTAATTGGACGTAATGGACGGGTTAAGGTAACCGATTTTGGGATTGCTAGAGCTGTTACGTCAACGACCATTACCCAGACGGGTTCTGTTGTGGGTTCTGTTCATTATTTTTCACCTGAGCATGCAAAGGGTGTCGTCACCGGCGAAAAATCGGACTTATATTCTTTAGGTATTGTCTTATATCAAATGCTGACGGCGCAGCTCCCTTTCCTGGGAGAAAGTCCAATTAGTGTAGCGCTCAAGCATTTGCAAGAGGAATTTGAGGAACCGCGTAAAATTAATCCGTTGATTCCGCAAAGTGTGGAAAATGTCATTCTAAAATCCATGCGCAAAAATCCAGAAGAGCGTTATCAATCGGCAGACGAAATGTTAAAAGATTTGGAAACCTGTTTGCTGCCGGGACGGCGTAATGAATCCAAGCTGGAATTTACACATTTGGATGATGAGGATCAAACACGGGTTATTCCGGCTATTAAGCCTCAACAATTAGGGATGTCTTCTAGCGGGGATGATGTACCTGCTCAATCGCGTGAGTCTGAACAGCTTCCGAGCAAGCAATCGTCTAAGAAAAATAGAAAAAAAGCGATCTTGTGGGTAACACTAGTGTTGGTGTTACTTCTGTGCATGGGCGGAGTGGTGTACTATGTGCAAAGTGTACTGGTCGTGCCTGAGGTAAAAGTACCAGGTGTATTGACACAAACAGAAGACCAAGCGAAGGTTAATCTCAGTAAAGCGGGATTACTCATCGAGGAGCCAATCCAGCATGAATACAAAGAAGGAATTGCGCCTGGAGTTGTATTTTATCAAAGCTATCCTGCAGATTCTTTAGTCAAGGAAGGAACCAAGATTAGTCTGAAAGTCGGGATTGCCAAGCCGCTCACCCCAATGCCGGATGTCAAAGGCCAAAGCTACGAAAATGCTGTTAAGCTGCTGACCGCCCAGCAAATTAAGGAGACGCAGATTCAGCAAAATGAGCAGTTCAGTGATCAGGCCGCAGGGACCGTCCTTAGTCAGACACCCGCTGCAAATGAGCCATTTGATAAGGATTCAGTCCAGGTTGTGCTCACAGTCAGCAAGGGCGCTGACACTGTGAAAATGCCAAGCCTGGTCGGGAAGACGCAGAACCAAGCGGAAAACGAGGTCAAAAAGGCTGGGCTGAAGGTTGGCTCGATTAAAGAAGAATTTAGCTATGAGCAGGAAAAAGGAAGAGTAACCAAACAATGGCCATCAGAGGCAGGCAGTGAGTTGCCGCCAAATACGGAAATTACGATTTATGTAAGTACTGGTTACCCGCCAGAAGCGATTACGCTACCATTTAATGTGCCTGTTGCGCCCAAGGAAGAGGGTAAAAACAGCAAAATTCGTATTACTTATACGGATGCGCGTGGAGAAAATCAGGAATGGGGAAGCCGCACGATTAATACGACACAGGTGTTCACTATCAACCTGCTAATGGCTCCGAACAAAGACAGTGTTGTCTCAGTATTTAGAGATGGTGACTTTATTGATACGTATCCCGTCTCATATATTGATGCGAAAAATGGCACGGTGACAATGCCTCAAATTGCTCCGCCTGCCGGAACTTCACCAACGGATACACCTGATGGTACTTCCTCGCAGAATGGAAGTGGAAACGGCGAGGAAGGTGATAGCGGGGGAGCTTCTAATGATAGTGGTAATAGTGGAGGAGACTTGAACAATCAGGAGGGCACGGGAAGTAATGGTGACCCTTCCGCCTTTGTTCCTGGGACGAATTCCACGGGGGGGACGCGCAGTGAGTTGGCGGTTAGTTATAAAAACAACCCAGGCCACGCTTCCCACAAAAAGAAGGAAAAAGTGATTGAGGCTGTTCAGCATCAGTAAACTTGCAATAGGAAGATGCTTAACCTGCTATACGCAATGAAACTTGAACATTATGAAGGAGGACATCTTACACATGCCTGAAGGTCTGATCGTCAAGGCGCTTAGCGGATATTATTATGTCTCCAGCCTGGATCAGGATGGGCGTCCGGTATCTGGCGAAGCTACGGTACAATGCAGAGCACGCGGCATTTTTAAGAAAAAAGAGATTACGCCTCTTGTTGGTGATCGGGTCGTTTACGAACTGACTGAAAACGGGGAAGGTATGGTCAAGGAGATTAGAAAGCGTACGACGGAGCTAATACGTCCTCCGGTAGCAAATACCACGCTTGCCGTGCTGCTGTTTTCCTTGCGTGAGCCGGATTTAAACCTGCCTTTACTGGACAAATTTTTAGTCCATATTGAGCACGCCGGGCTGGATACAATTATCTGTCTGACTAAGCGCGATTTGTATGAAGGCAGCCCTTCAGAGGATGACACCGTACTGGCCGTTCAGGAGATGTACCGGAAGATCGGTTATGAGGTGCTGGTAACCAGTGCCCGTACCGGAGAAGGGACGGCTGAGCTTAAGAAGCTATTGGCTGGTCAAATCAGCGTGTTTTCCGGGCAATCAGGTGTAGGAAAGTCTTCCATGCTTAATGCTCTAGAGCCTGGGTTAACGCTGGAGACGAGCGCCATAAGCAATAAGCTGGGCCGAGGAAAACATACGACTCGTCATGTGGAGCTGATTCCTCTAGACAACGGAGGATTTGTAGCAGATACACCGGGGTTTAGCCAGCTGGATTTTCTGGAGCTGGGTGTGGATGAGCTATCTCCCTGTTTTCGTGAATTCCAGCAGTATGCGGAAGGATGTAAATTTCGGGGTTGTACCCATATTCACGAGCCTGGTTGTAAAGTAAGAGAGGCCCTGGAAGAAGGACATATTTCACAGGGACGGTATGATAGCTATTTGCAGTTCTATCAGGAATTAAAAGAAAAAAAGCGGAGGTACTGAGTATATGTTAAAAATAGCACCGTCGATTTTATCCGCTGATTTTGCTCGCTTGGGCAGTGAAGTTGCGGAAGCTGAGGCAGGAGGAGCGGACTGGATTCATGTGGACGTAATGGATGGACATTTTGTATCCAATATTACACTGGGCCCACCTATCGTTCAGGCTATTCGTCCGCACACGACTCTTCCCTTGGATGTTCATCTGATGATTGAGCATCCTGAACGCTATATTGGCGATTTCGTAAAAGCAGGAGCCGATATCATCACTGTTCATGCTGAGGCCTGTGTTCATTTGCATGGTGTCCTTCACTTGATCAAGCAGCAAGGCGCTCTGGCTGGAGTGGCTCTCAATCCAGGTACTTCACCATATGCGATCAAGGAAGTGCTGCCAAATGTGGATATGATTCTGGTAATGACGGTCAATCCTGGCTTTGGAGGTCAGTCCTTCATTCCAGAGACGTTAAATAAAATCAGACAAATCCGTGCTTGGTTGAACGAATTGGGTCGTCCAGACGTACATATCGAGGTAGACGGAGGTATTGCGGAGGAGACGGCACCAGCCGTATTTGAAGCGGGGGCTGACGTGCTGGTGGCTGGTAGTGCGGTATTCGGCAGAGCAGACCGTGCAGCGGCTATTGCTGCGATTCGGGACAGTGCAGCACGTTTGTCCAAGTGAAGCTGACCGAAGCATTGTGGATGACTGTAGCGAGCATGGCGACGGGGTTGACCCTTAGCTGTTTCTCGCTAGTGAAGGCTCCTTGGAATGCCGTTCTTTCACTTTTGGCTGTTCTAATTGTCCTGTTTTATTTTCGAAAAAATGAACGGCGTGGTTTACGAATAGGTTTTGTGGTGTGCAGCGTACTTTATTATATCCTGTTTATTTTCATACTCTCAGCATATCTCTATGTTCGCGGACTTGTCTGATGGTATAGCCTGGGATGGTTGTGCATAAATATGGTTACATGAGCGGGATTCTCATGTAGCCTTTTTTTGTGGGGCAACAACCCTTGATAGGTTGCATAAACTACAGAGAACGGATGCAGGAGGATGATGGGGAGGGTGAGGCATGAAGTTTTACACAATCAAGCTGCCAAAATTTCTGGGTGGATTCGTTAAAGCCATTTTGAATACATTCCAGAAAAACTGAATTCAACGTAATGTAAACACAGGATGTAGGATGAAAGCTAGAGGTACACAGGGCACGCTTCCCGGGCATAACAGATAGGTAGCTCGGTAGTAAAAGATTGGAACGCACGGGAAGGTGCCTGACATTTTGTTTTCCTGAACCAGATGGATATTACTTTTCGAATAACCAAAAAAGCACCCGTTTAAAACGAGGTGCCTTTTGTTTATAACGATATTTTTTTACGACTACACGCGAGTCACTTTACCGGCTTTCAATGCACGAGTGCTGACATAAACGCGTTTCGGTTTACCGTTAACGAGAATGCGAACTTTTTGTACGTTGACGCCCCAAGTACGGCGATTACGGTTGTTAGCGTGAGATACGTGGTTACCGCTGCCAGGCTTTTTGCCTGTTACAGAACATTTACGAGACATGATTCCACCTCCTATTCTGAAAATAACCAAATTCCATATGGAATGGGTCTCTCTTCAGGCCGACTGGGTCAGCCGGACTTTGTAAGTCACTAACCTGAACAAAACAATACTTAAATATAATATCATAGTCAAAAAAGCTCCGTCAACTGATTCAAAAACTTTATTTATTTCTCTTTCGCATTATAGTACAATATGGGATAGTTATTGCTGCGATTATTTTGTATTTAAATGGAATGTGAATTCTTATTCCAGTCATGCCGGCGGTTCAGAGGCGGGACTATAGTTATCATTCCAGCCGATGATTTATGTTGGGTAGTTGACTGGTTTTTCATTTTATATGACCTGTAGAAGAGCGACCAGACGTGAGTACAAGAGCTTATGAAAGTGTGACATTCGTATTCGTCGTCTGGCTTTAGTATAATTTAATTGAACCTGTAGGCACAGCTGGATAAGGTGTGGTGAAGGTTGATAGTAAAACAAGTGTATTAAGCTAGGAAGGGGAATTCTCTTGAGTAATCGTTCTTTGAATGGAACAGATTTTACCGCAATGGTTTTAGCCGGGGCGGAACAATTACAGCAGCATGCGGAACATGTCAATTCACTAAATGTATTCCCGGTGCCAGACGGTGATACGGGAACTAACATGAATTTGACGATGAGCGCGGGCGTAACGGAATTAAAGAGGGGGGATTCTTCCTCCATCGGTGTCATGTCCGGCATATTATCCAAAGGTTTGCTGATGGGAGCCCGCGGCAATTCAGGGGTTATCCTGTCTCAGTTGTTTCGTGGCTTCAGCCGTTACGCTGCCCCATACGAGGAATTGAATACCCTTCAGTTCGCATCGGCATTGCAGAGCGGGGTGGATGCGGCCTACAAGGCGGTGGTTAAGCCGGTGGAGGGTACAATTCTTACCGTGGCGAAGGAAGCGGCCAAGCATGCTGTATTTTTCTCGCGCCGGACGAACGACATCACGGAATTGATGGAAGAAGTGCTTGCCAAAGCGAAGGAAACGCTTGCCATGACGCAGGACATGCTCCCTGTACTGAAGCAAGTAGGAGTTGTAGATTCGGGTGGGCAAGGCCTTGTGTATATTTATGAAGGCTTTATGCAACATATTGGAAGCGGCTTGGTGACGTCTCCAACTGCAAAAAGTGATAATGTACGCCCGGTTTTTGCTCCTCACGTATCGGAGAGACCTACTGCTACTGCAGTTGTTCCTTCCCCAGATGCGCCGATTTCTGCGCAAGCGAAGCTCGAAACGGATAATATTGAATTTTTGTATGATATGGAGTTTTTTATTAATCGACAATTGGGCGAAGCGCAAGGTACCGATTTTGATGAAGAAGCCTTCCGGAAAGCGTTATCCGTAGATGGTGATTCTATTATCGTAATTTCAGACGATGATGTTATCAAGGTTCACGTGCATTCTAAGGCTCCTGGTGAAGTGCTGAATTTGGCACTGCGTTACGGAGAAATTACACAGATTCGTATTTTAAATATGCGCGAGCAGCATCGTGATTTGTTGTCTGCGGGTATGGATGTTGCTCCTGAGCCTGAGTGGTTTGCTGAAATACCAACAGAGCCTGCACGTGAGGAAGAGCCGTCTGAGCCCCCCGCTCATGAACTGGCATCCTTTGGTTTTATAGCTGTGGCTTCCGGTGAAGGAATTGCTGATATTTTCAGAAGTTTAGGCGTCGATGTTGTCCTTTCTGGCGGCCAGACAATGAATCCGAGCACAGAGGACTTCGTTAATGCGGCGCGCTCGATTGCGGCTCAACATATTTTTATTCTTCCGAATAATTCCAATATTATTTTGGCGGCAGAACAAGCGCGTGAACTGCTAGAGATGGAACGTATGGTGTCGGTTATTCCGAGCAAAACAATTCCTCAGGGCATTGCAGCAGCATTTGCCTTCCAGGAGGAGGAGGCTTTTGAGGTAAATCAGGACAATATGCGTGACGCAGTCACCCGGGTGAAGTCTGGCCAAGTGACCTACGCGGTACGGGATACGACGCTTGATGACCTGCATATTACAGCCGGGCACTACATCGGTATTCAGGATTCCAAGATTGTAGCGACCGAGGAACACTTAATGGCAACGTCCCGTCTTTTGCTAGCGAAAATGCTGGTGAATGGCGATGAAATTGTTACGATTCTCACAGGTTCAGACGCAAATCAAGAAGACACAGATCAGCTTGTTGCATGGCTTGAAGAAAATTATGCAGATGCTGAAGTGGAAGTTCATGAAGGTGGTCAGCCGATTTATCCTTATTTGTTCTCAGTGGAAACCTGATGTGCTTTAGCACGCCCATGGAAGTCCACAACAAAAGGAGGTCTGACTGATGAGCAGTACCATCATTTTGACGGATAGCACGGCTGATATTCCACAAGAATTAGCAGACCGTCTCGGTATAGTTGTTGTACCCTTGACAGTGATGTTCGGCAGCACAGCTTACCTGGACGGCATTGAGATGTCAGCGTCGCAGTTTTACAGCGAACTAGTACGGGCTGATGAGCTGCCTACGACGTCACAGCCTTCACCAGCCCGTTTTTTGGAGACATACACGACGCTGTTAGAGCAATACCCCGAGAGCCAGGTTATCTCTATCCATTTATCCTCGGGTGTGAGCGGAACGTATCAGTCTGCTCTGCTGGGCAAATCCATGCTGGAGAAGCATGAACATAGAGTGACTGTGGTGGATTCCAAATCAGCTTCATACGGATACGGCATGCTAGTGGTTTATGCGGCAGAACTGGCGGCTGCCGGACACTCCCCGACTGATATTGTTCGGGCTGTGGAACGTCGTGGGGAGCGCCGTTGTTTATATTTCCTGGTGGATACCCTGGAATACTTACAAAAAGGCGGACGTATTGGCAAGGCAGCGGCAATGGTTGGTACGTTGCTTAACATTAAGCCGATTCTTTCGATTGACAAAGAAGGTATTATTTATTCGGTTGATAAGGCGAGAGGGCATAAAAAAGCGACAGCACGAATTATTGAACTACTGGAGCGGGATTTAAAAGGCCAAAAAATTAATATTGCTGTGGGTCATACGGCAGATCGCTCAGCGGCAGAAGCGTTCGTGGCTCAGCTGGCAGAGCATTTTGAGCTGGGGGATCGAATATATACTGAACTTGGCGCTGTGATTGGGACCCATGTAGGGCCAGGAACGATTGGCATTTTTGTATGGCCGGCCGGAGATGAGAGGTAATATGCTGCAATTGGATCAAATACCTTTAAAACAAATACATGGCGTGAGTGCTCTCAAAGAAGGAGAGCTTCACGCTTTTGGCATTTCTAACATACAGGACATGCTGGAATATTATCCGTTTCGGTATGAAGATTACCGACTGCGCTCGCTAAGCGAAGTGAAGGACGGAGATAAGATTACGGTACAGGCCAAAATTATGGGCATTCCGGTGCTTCAGCGTTACGGGCGCAAATCAAGGTTGACTTGTAAATTGATGGCCGAGGATTGGATGTTTACCGCGACATGGTTTAATCGGCATTTCATGAAGGAGCAGCTAACCTCTGGTCGTGAAATTGTGGTGACTGGTAAATGGGACCTCAAACGTATGCAGATGACTGTTGCAGATTCTGAGTTTCCTGATAAAGGAGTAGCCCGCTCGGGGACGCTTCAACCGGTGTACTCTATAGGCGGCAAGATTACGCAAAGCTGGATGCGAAAAACGATGAATCAGACGCTCCAGCAGTTTGGTGAAATGATCCCCGAAATATTGCCTGAGTTGCTTGTACGCAAATATAGTATGATGCCGCGCAAGCAGGCTATTACGGGTATACACCAGCCTCAGGACAACCGTGAGGGGCAAGAGGCTCGTCGGCGGATGGTGTATGAGGAGCTATTTTTATTTCAGCTGAAAATGCAGGCATTCCGGGCGCTAAATCGTGGTCGAGCGGACGGGGTGGTACATACGGTGGATAACGCCACGATTCGTGAATTTGTAAGGGCTTTGCCTTTTGAATTAACGGATGCACAGAAGAAGGTAGAGCTTGAAATACTGCACGATCTACGCTCACCTTATTGTATGAACCGTCTGCTTCAGGGAGATGTTGGGTCAGGTAAAACAGTTGTTGCTGCCATCGGTTTATTTGCCACAGTACGTTCTGGTTTTCAGGGAGCGCTGATGGTGCCAACCGAAATATTGGCCGAGCAGCATATGCGGTCGCTTCACAAGCTGTTTGAGCCCTTTGGAATCAGTGTGGGCCTACTGACTGGGAGTACAACCGGGAAGAAGCGTAAGGAGCTGCTAGCTGCTCTCCAAATGGGTCTGCTGGACATTGTAGTAGGCACCCATGCTCTCATTCAGGAAGATGTATATTTTCGCCAGCTTGGGCTTGTTGTAACGGATGAGCAGCATAGATTCGGAGTGAACCAGCGTAGTGTACTGCGTCGCAAAGGCTATAATCCCGATGTGCTGACGATGACGGCCACACCGATCCCTCGTACGCTGGCCATCACTGCGTTTGGCGATATGGATGTTTCTACGTTGTCAGAGCGGCCGAAGGGGCGTATTCCAATTTCCACCTATTGGGTGAAGCACGAACTGATGGATCGGGTACTTGGTTTTATTTCCCGCGAGGTAGATCAGGGACGGCAGGCTTATCTGATTTGCCCGTTGATTGAAGAGTCGGAGAAGTTGGACGTACAGAATGCCATTGATTTGCATATTCAAATGCAACAGGCTTTTCCACATTACCGCGTTGGGCTATTACATGGACGAATGACTCCCGCAGAAAAGGAAGAAGTTATGCGTTCTTTCTATGCGAATGAGGTTCAGTTGCTCGTTTCAACGACGGTTGTGGAGGTGGGGGTAGACGTCCCCAATGCGACGCTAATGATCATTATGGATGCGGATCGTTTTGGGCTGTCCCAGTTACATCAATTACGTGGACGTGTCGGACGGGGAGCACATGCCTCGTATTGTGTACTGATCGCTGATCCTAAGTCGGAGGTTGGTCAGGAGCGGATGAAGGTTATGACCGATACGGACGATGGTTTTGAGGTGGCTAGACGCGATCTGGATTTGAGAGGGCCAGGTGACTTTTTTGGCACCAAGCAGAGTGGGCTACCCGAGTTTCGTTTAGCAGATATGGTAGCGGATTTTGAGGTGCTGGAAAAGGCGCGTGAGGATGCAACTGATCTGATCAAGGATGCGTCCTTTTGGACATCTCCGCAGTATGAAGCACTGCGCGGTTATTTGCAAAAAGAGCAGATTTTCCAGGGGGATCTCATCGACTAATCCACCATGAATCATGAGGTTGTTCTAAACGTTTTAAACAGATAGGCACAATGGACAGGCTGGCCGTCATATATTTGGGAATGACCGAATGATATGGGAGGTGTGGCAACATTGAGCTATCAGCAATATGGAATCAGTCCGCAACTGGTGGAGCGGATTAAGTTGAAAATGAAAAATCGTGCGCTCAAGGATCGGGTTAAGCAGCAGATCGAAGGTGTGACTAAAGCGGACCTGCAAAATAAAGCTAAGGTGCGTCATCTTGTGAAGACCACTTCTGCTATTTTAAACGAGCGTTTGACGGCTGCGCAGGAGGAGCAATTGACCGCCTTCGTATTGGCACAAAAAATTGATCCGTCCAATACATTCCATCTAATCAAGCTGTGGGGAATGTTCCGTTGATTGCTATTTGAAGAGGTGCTTCGAAGCGCTCTCCATGTTTTTTTGTGAAGCACAGATAAAAAAAGGATTGCCTGATATCAGGCGATCCTTTTTGGTTTGTTTTAGTTAGTTCATTCCCCGGGCAATAGCTAGTGTGAGCTTATCATGAGATTTTTTATTTGTAATGACCGCCAATTTTGATAGACCGTTCCATGGCCTGCCCGGCATCTGTTAAGGACGATGCGCGCATGATGATGGACTGACCGTACCGATCCTTTAAAGTGTCCGTCACCTTTTCCAAAGCACGGGATCGCTCCTGATCCTCAAAAAAATCCAGTTGATACAGTTGATCATCCACCAATCCGCTTAAAGTAACTCCTGCGCGCTTCACAGGCATATGATTCCAAAAAGTATAAAAGATTTTTTTAACGGTTTCATATACCTTTTGGGTATGGTTTGTAGGATCGGGTATCTTCATTTGTCGGGAGAATCCGGTTGGTGCCTCGTAGGGACTGCATATACAATGAACAGTCACAACCGAGCCCATATATCCTTTGCGGCGGGCGTCCCGACACACCTCCTCTGTTAGTTCAAGCAGGATGGTTTCCACTTCCGCAGGCTGGAGATAGTCTCGAGGAAGAGTCATCATATGACCGATGGATTTGGGAGGTGTATTAAATGTTTCCGGCTTGACCGGGCTGTGATCGATCCCGTTAGCAGTTCGCCATATTACCTCTGCCTGAATATCGGACTGCTTACCGAAATGAGACCGGAATTTGTCCTGTAGCCGAGGTAAGGAAGTACGTGCGATATCTCCAATGGTGTGTAGTCCAAGCTTCTCCAAATGCCGTTCCATTCGTGAACCGATGCCGAACATAAGACGTACTGGCTGGGGCCATAGCAACGCTGCAATATCGGATGCAGGCAACAAGAAAATGCCACTGTCATTTTTTTTAGCCCATATATCTGTTGCGGTTTTAGCCAGCATTTTGTTGGAGCCGATACCAATTCGAATCCATACTCCTGTTTGTGCCAGTACCTTTTGCTGAATTTCACTTGCAATACTCACCGGATCCCCGAACAGGGAGAGGCTTCCGCTCATATCCAGAAACTGTTCATCAATGCTGAAAACCTCAACCAAATCCGTATATTCGTTATAAATTTCTGTTATTTTTAATGAGACATCGATATAATGCTGCATACGCGGACGTACAATGATAAGGTCAGGACATTTTTTCACCGCTTCTCCCAGACGTTCTGCTGTAGATATACCGTATTTTTTGGCCAGCGGACACGCAGCTAAAATAATGCCTGAACGAAGTGCAGGGTCACCGGCCACAACGAGTGGCTTATGTTGGTATTTGGGATCATCTGCTTTTTCGATGCTAGTATAAAAACTTTGGCAGTCCGATAAGAATATGGTTCTATTTCTGCGTTCCTCCAAAAATACGACCTCCTTTCCTGATATGTGTGGATCATCCTTCCAAAATATTCTTGAATGTATACTCTTATAGTAGTATTATATACAGAACAAGTGTTCCTAATACAAATGTATTTTTTGGAACGTTACAGTTTACGGAAAACCTAACATGGCGTATCATAATATCTTGAGCAAAAACAAGTGGAAATGAATGAATATTGAGGGGAGAAAACCATTTTTATGAACCCAAAACGTCGACCATCATCTCAAAAACGCAGTAGGTGGCGTATTTTTGGCAGAGTTTTGCTGATTAATATCAAGTGGTTCTCGTTTGCGGGTGTACTTGGAGTGCTATTTGCTGGAGGTCTTATATCCGGTTATGTAGCGGCACTGGTTCATGATGAACCTGTACGCTCACGTCAGTTGATATATGAAAAGGTAAATGAGAACGCTCTGACCAGCTTTGTATTTTTTAATGATCAGGTAACTCCGGTTGGAAGAATGCGCATGGAGGAGGATCGACAGCTCGTTGATCTGAAGGATGTCCCTCAGTCTATTGTGGACGCCCTCATTTCAACGGAAGACAGCCAATTTTATGAGCATCGTGGTGTGGATTTAAAGGGAACAGCTCGTGCTGTTAAGCAGAAGCTTTTGAATGAAAACCGCCAAACAGGCGGCAGCACACTGACGCAGCAGGTAGCCCGAAGGGTTTTTCTCAGTCTGGATAAGACGGACAGCCGCAAGGTGAAGGAAATGCTGCTGGCACTGCGTATGGAGCGTTTTATGGGTAAGGATAAAATATTAACGGCTTACTTAAACAAAATGCCCTTTGGTAATGGTTCCGCTGGTTACAATTTATATGGAATTAAGTCTGCTTCGTTAGGGATTTTCAATGTAAGTGATCTACATAAGCTTCATATTGCTCAGGCGGCTTATTTGGCAGGTCTTCCCCAACTGCCATCTGTTTATTCCGCTTTTGATGGTAAAGGGAACTTTGATGAAGAAGGCTTCAATAAAGCGATGGAGCGCCAGCGTGTCGTGTTGGGAAGAATGCTGGCAACAGGTAAACTTACGCTATCCGAATATAACGAGGCGCTTCAATTTGATGTGAAAGCCACTCTTGCGCCACATCGCGAAAAAAGCTATAACACATTCCCTTATTTGATGCTGGAGACAGAGCGGGAAGCCGCCCAATTGTTAGCGCTCCAACAAAATCCCGATATCACAGCAGCCGAGATTTCCAAGCCTGAGTATGCCGAGCTTCTTCAAAATACGCGAGAAGAGTTGCAACGGTCCGGATATCGAATTTATACAACGATAAATAAGAAAATTTATAACAATATGCGGCAGATTGCAGCCAATCCACAAAACTTTTCTCCATACAGTAAGAAGAAGGGATTAGAGCAGATTGCAGCAATCATGATTGATCATAAAACAGGGGCTATACTCGGTATGATCGAGGGCAGGGATTTTAATACCGAGCAAATGAACTATGCAACTCAAATGACACGTCAGCCCGGTTCTGCCATGAAGCCTATTGCTGCTTATTTACCTGCTTTGGAAAAGGGCTACACTCAGCCAGCCGGTCTTATTGATGATTCACAAATCATATTGAAAGACGGGCGTAAAGGTTATCATATTCCTAAAAATTATAACAGACGGTACGAGGGGCTTATGACAGCCCGTGAAGCACTCAATCGGTCAATCAATATCCCTGCACTGAGGCTGTTCTTATATGAAGTTAAAATTCCAAACGCTTGGAATTTTGTGCGTTCTCTTGGAATTACGACGATTCAGCCGCAGGATGAACATGCTCAGACAGGGGTTCTAGGTGGACTAAGCAAAGGGGTATCCGTCGAGGAACTGACTGCAGCATATGGAACGATTCCCAATATGGGTGTATATAATGCACCTCATCTGATTAGCAAAATTACGGATGCCAACGGGAAGATCATATATGAATTTAAACCGCAGACGAAGCGTGTATATTCGCAGCAAACCGCATTTTTGATGACGGATATGCTTAAAACTGTTATATCAGATCCGAGGGGAACTGGTAAACGCCTGCAAAATGCTTTTAAAAGCTACGGTGCCATTGATATCGCCGGTAAAACCGGTACAACACAAAACTTTGGTGATGTGTGGTTTATGGGGTACACACCTGACGTTACACTAGGCGTCTGGGCTGGTTACCGCCAACAGGTTAATACATTATCTCAAGAAGGCCATTCCAGAGCACAGTCAGTGTGGGCACTGATCATGAATGAGGCGGTCAAGGACCAGCCTGAACTTTTTAAGAATAAGCACTTTATACGGCCGGAAGGTGTTGTAAGAGTTACGGTTTCTAGCCTTACAGGTAAGCTGCCAGGGCGTTATTCCCGTCAATCGGGTCAACTTGTGACTGACTGGTTTAATCAAAAGTATGTGCCTACTGAAGTTGGAAGAGAACGGCTTCCGCGTTCTGCTAGACCAGTGGTCCCGTCCAAACCAGATATCAAGGAAAAAGAAGTCCCAGAGGTTGAGGTACCTGCAATAGATCAAGAGAAAATTCCACCAGAGGAAACGGATCCTGCTGTTCCTGACGCAGACACAGAGATAGAAATGCCTGATGAGAATAACGATGTGCCATCAACAGATACTTCGCAACCTTCTGTTGAAAACGAACAGGGGACTCCTTCTGAATCGGAAAGCCAGAGTGAGACTCCAAAAACCCAATCTGATGAAGTTATTTATCCAGAAATAATATCTGATCAACCCAAAAACTAAACGACAGGAACGGCTTAGTTTAAAATGCCGTTCCCGACAATGTCTACAGTGACCTGCGGATGAAAACGGACATTGGGATATTCTTTATTCCAATCTACACTTTTCCATACTGCTGGATGATGAGCGATCAACTGTCTGCCTACGCCAAAGGCATCACATCCATTTTCCTGAAGTGTACGGATAATTTGTTCCGTATCCTGGGTCATGATTTCGGAAAGTTGACGGTTTAGACGCCGTACGTTAGCTTTATCTTGAAGATGATTTCGTGCATATCCAACAATATCGACAGGCAATTTCAGGTTAAGCTCCACATCAATTTGTCCATCATGCTGAACTTTCACTTTAAGGCTACGTTTGACATTCTGAATGTTAGCCTGATACGTAATAAAGTTTTGCACATCACCGACAGATCCTGGATGTATCCTTTTTACAAAGCGAGCTGTATTTTTCCACTTTCCAGTCATCAGGACATATAAAACACCTTGCTCATTATTTAGGCTTCCTGTGAATTTTTGTCCGTGAAATAAGGCAATTCCACGTGCTGTAATATCTTCTCCTTCTTTGGAAAGATAGGGAAGCACAAAATCTTGACCCGGATCAAGCATTGGGGGGAGCACTGTCTCCAGTGTCATTTCCGGGAACATAAACATTTCCTCAAGGCTTCTGATTTTTTTGGTTATAAATTCGCCAATTAAGAGGTTGCCTATGCCTTTTTGATCTATTATTTCTCCAGCTAATCCATCTACAATAGCTACCTTGACATGGGAAGTCGGATGGTCAGGCTCACGATACAACACATCCAGATAGGGATATAGATCTTTTCGGGCCGAGCTTGTACCATACAGAATAACTCCGTATTTGAAAAAGCGGATATCCCCGGTTACTTTGGCTCGGATTTTGTCTGTACTTTGCCGAACGGAATGGCCGGTGCCTGAGTGAATTTCATTGGTGCTTTTATCTTGATTGCTTTGAGAATCGTCTACAACCTCTAGCGTTTGCAACAACATACCTTCAGGAGTGAGATCATAAGCCGATGCATTTGCCAATCGGGCATCCTTCAAATTGTCCTGATCCCAGCAGCCTGTTATAAAAATGAGTAGAGTTAGCATTCCAAGCGCTCTGCTCTTTTTTTTCATGTTTCAGGTCCCTCCTTTTTTTTGAAGAGATAGGATAGGATCAGCAGCAGAAAAGGGAATACAATTAGGAAAAGATAAGCAGAATTATTGGCTATGGAACCAATAAGCTCGAAATCTTCTCTTCGTTGAGGCAAATAGGCAATACAACATGAGGCGAGCACAACAAAGGGAACCGCCTTTTTGTGACTCTTTTGCTTGAATAGATAGCTTATTCCGTAAGACGCCGCATAATAATAACCACTTATAGCACCAAAGATCGAAATGAGCCAAATCGGCAGAAAAATAAAATCGACTCGATCCATCGTTCCCAGTGGAATGGATCTGAGCAAATAAATGACTGGCTCCGGCATTAATTCAAGCTGTTGGGGGCTGAATACGGTTGTACAGGTAAATACAGTAAAACAATACATAGTACCACGATCGCGTTAGCTGCCAAAATTGACTTGAGCTTGCCTATACTTTTGCCCTCAGTCATGGGAAAGACGATAAGAATGAACTCAAAACCAAACATCGCCAGGAGCGTTTCTTTTGAACCGACAATAATACGGGGCCATCCCGCCTCAGTTAGAGGTAGCAGATAAAGCGGGTTGGACTGCTTTATACCATAGCTAATTAACAGCATCATGGGAAAAATCAGAAATGAAATTAAAACAAGCACTCGAGACCACCAACGATTCCAATAGTTTGGCCAACCCGACTGGGTAGACGAACCCCGGCTTCTCGTAGCACCTCAAAGATCAATTCAAGCAGCATAGCCTCCACAATCGCTGGGAATGGAACATTTTCCAGTGATTTTTTAATGGTATGCGCCAACTCTAGTGGCAAAATAGCTGGATGAAAAGCAATCGTCGCAATGTAAATAGCAGGCAGCGTAAAAGCGATCAAAAAGCTCATCATTCGAATCGTTCTTAGAAATGAACTAATAATCCAACGGCCGTGATAATCATCTGGACTTTGGTAAAATGCAAAAAAAGAGACGGGAGCTATAGAGCAGTAGGGCTACCTTCAGCCAAAATCGCTATCCGTCCCTCCATTAGATTGGCGGTCACACGATCCGGTCGTTCCGTGCTGAGCTGTTGAGGGAAGAGGGAAAAAGGGTTGTCCTTAATAAACTCTTGAATAAAATAAAACCGAGGGAGAGCACCATGTCGGAGGAGATCGCTTTAATTCTCGTTTTCACTGCTTCCACTAGCTCAGGATTAGCCAAGTCTTGAACATAGACAATAGCGATTTTAGTCCGGGTTTTAGATCCCACATAAAAGTAGCGTACAACCAGCGACGGTGTGACAATTTGTTTGCGAATCAGATTCAGATTGATGGATAACTGCTCAATGAATCCATTGTGCGGTCCGCGAATAACCCCTTCGTTTTCTGGTTCGTCTGTACTGCGAGCATACGTCTTTTCGGAAGAAAGGATAAAAAATTCTTCCGCCCCAATTATCATAAAAATGCAATATCCCTGAATAAGTGAATCAGCAGCATTTTGAAGGTCGGTGTCTTTTTGACTGCTTAAGGTGGTGAACATTTGATGAGAGACTGCATCGATTTTCTCATATAAGGCGCTCAGGATATGAGTTTGAATCATCTCCTGATCTACGAGCGAATCAACATAGAGCAGTATACCTTCTTTGCCGTCAACGGAAATTGCCTGTTTTTTTAAATCATCCGTATAAAAAGGCTTGCTCAATAAAGGAAACATTTCTGTTTAATTCAACGGAAGCTGCGTCATGTCCAGCCAAGAAAGCCCTCCTTTTTGGATGAGATAGGCATAATGTGTGCCATATGGACTGAGTTTATGGATCAATTCCTAGATAGTGTCCCAGTTTCCGCCGGACCTCGCTGTGGGCAAAGGATGAAAGCATGAAAAATCGTCTTTGATAGCCGCGGCATATATACAAAACCTCTACGCCTTCACGATTTCGGATTTCGCTGTATATTTTAACCCCTAGTGTTTTCATTCGCGCCTTTGTCTCTGCTAATTGAACAGCCACACGCTGTTGTACTCCAGTCAGGCTACGAACATACAAATCAGGCATTTTTAGAGGGGAAGTATGTATAATACGAATGTCTCGTTCCAGCACATCCAGCACAAGAGTTAGAAGTACACAGATCTTGACTAGCCCTGCGTCTTCTTCAGAAGGCAAAGGAGCTTTATTCTTGTGGTTCAGTGTCTTTTGGCTTGGCATAAAAATCTCCTTTACTCCGAGTAAGAATACAATATATAATCATTATATAGAACGTGTGTTCTGTTTATACCTCATCATAGGTATTTTTCCAAGGCTAAAGCAATCCTCAATTATTGGAAAAGTGGTAGAGAGCGATACCCATGTGCCATTGTGTAAAGAATTCTTGAGTTTATCGCCAATGACAGTCAAACAGAGTTTATGTTAAGCTAATGGATAAAAACTTACATAAAAGAGGAGATCGTTCTGACTGCGGTCAGCCTCTACTATTTAACTTAAGAAAGTGGAGAAAGAAGGTATACATATTGTCACGTTCGTTATATGCAGCTTTATTATTGTTGAGCCTCATTTGGGGCGGTTCGTTTATGTTTATCAAGGTGTTGTTGCTACATCAAGTAGGACCGTGGACTATTGTATTTCTTAGATCCAGCTTTGGACTTATTTTTATCGTCTTATTAATGCTACTTATGCGCAGGCCGTTTAAAATTAAAAGCATTCCGTGGAAATCGGTTACTCTGGTAGCTTTGGTCAACATGGTTTTGCCATGGACATTGATCGGTTTTAGCGAGACCAAAATAGCTAGCAGTATGGCTTCTGTATTGAATGCCACCACGCCAATATGGACCATGTTGGTGGGGCTTGTTTTTTTCGGGGCTATTTTTCATCGGATGCAGTGGTTAGGAATGGGGCTCGCTTTTGTAGGAATTATTATTTTATTGGGTATTAATCCTGCATCTATTATTTCTGTTGATCCTGTAGGTTTTGGGTGTATGCTGCTTGCGACTCTCTGCTATGGATTTGGAACACAGCTCTCCAAACGTTTTCTCTCCAATCTTTCCATGTATCAGGCTACCTTTGCAACACTGTTTGGTGCGGCGGTAGGGGGTGGCATTATGATGACAATTGTGGAGAGACCTAATTTGTCGATTGTTTCTGATCCAGGTGTATTGGGTTCCCTTATAGGGCTGGGAGTTTTGGGATCAGGAGTAGCATATATTTTGTTCAATTACATGATTTTGCGGGGGAGCGCGGAATTTGCTTCTTCGGTGACGTATTTTGTGCCAGTAAGTGCCATCGTATGGGGCTTTTTGCTCCTGAATGAACATATCGGCTGGAATGTTCTTACAGGACTTGTCCTTATACTTGGAGGGGTGTTTATGGCCAACCAGCGTAGAACCGCCAAATTAAGTGGATAATAATCTAAACAGAAATAAAATACGCTTTGGGCTATATTAAATGTTATATTAAATGTACATTCGCCAAACCTTCGGTATAATACGTTAATTCGCACATACAATAAAGCATGCTCACACATAAAATAAAATATGGTGCAGCAAAAAAAGCAAGCTGTTTAGCAGGTGACAAGGTGTGGTATAATAAATTATAGAATTATATGTACCACAGAAATGTCGGAGTTTTATTCCACAAAAGAAAGGATCAGGATACCATGTGTCCCCGAAGGATACTTCCCCAAAGGACGATTTGGAAACGATTTGATCTGTCTTATACTTAGCTTTTCCGCGGAGTAACGTCAAGTTGCGAAAGCCAACTCTGCGGAAGAGGGGATTGTACATGCGAAGGACCAAGTCCTCCAGGCACATCTTATCCGGTAGCTTCCGTAAGAGTGGGTTCATCCACATCAAACTTACGAGAAACCGAGGGAGCCTGTATGAGGAAAACTTACGAATCTATCGTGAACAATGGAGCATTGAGACAGATTGCTGTCATGTTGCTCGGAACATGCATTTTAGCTTTTACGTACTATCATATTAATGCTCAGAATCATTTGTCAGAAGGCGGATTTGCAGGCTTGGCCCTGCTGGGACATTACGCATTTGGCATATCTCCAGCATGGAGTATGTTGCTGCTTGATATTCCCGTCATATTGCTGGCATGGGTACTGAAGGGCAGAAGATTTATGCTGCTTGCGTTAATCGGAGCCGTCGCTTTTTCACTGTTTTATGCAGGATTTGAGAAGTATTCGACTCTGGTTATAGATCTACATGGAAATCTGCTGATAGCTGCTCTACTTTGTGGGGTGCTTACAGGTTTGGGAGCCGGAATCGTATTGCGATTCGGTGGAGCAACCGGGGGCGATGATATCTTATCTCTGCTGATCAGTGAGTGGCGCGGGTGGAAAATCGGCAACGTGTTTATTGTCAGTGACATCATCGTATTGGGATTATCACTGTTGTATCTGCCTATGAAGGAAACAATGTTTACAATACTGGCTGTGTGGCTTGCCGGAAAAATAATTACATGGACGACCACGTTCCAACTGCACCGACCTGTGAAAAAGGTACTGCCAGCGGCTATTCCCGCTAAAAAGGTAGTTACCAAAACAGTGCCGGTCGTCCACAGCCTTCGTCAATAAGGAAAGGGTGTTACGTCAGGAGAGAAATCTTCTTTCGTAACACCCTTTCGCTGTATTCAGCTTCTATCAGGAAGGCTTTAAAGTAGAATGGATGCGTCCATTCTGATCGGAAGAAGCGGAATGATGGTCGTGTACATTTTCGCTTGAATGCTGTTTTTCATGTTTTTTAGGTTTCTCATCTTGCTCGGCTGGATGATTATCGTTCCATTCCTCGGCTTGGGAAGTGGCAATCGCAATCGTGCGTCCTTCTTCATAGCCGTCACGGAGTAGAGCGTTAGCAATATCAACGGCTTTTTCTCGCACCCGAGGTCCCAGGTTTTTCATGGATGGAGGGTAATCATGTTTGTTCCAAGGCATAGTTGCACACTCCTTATAGCGGATGATGTATTATGTATTACCCGTTGTCGGCTTAAACAAACGGAAATCAAAGAAATGAATATATTGTAAAATGTACCTTGAAAAAAAGCGTATAATGGTGTGCAGAATACGAGGAAAAGGAGTGAAGCATTTGCTTGCCTGGGGTTTTGTTTTTTTGCTGACTATCATCATTCATACTACAGATAGCTTGTCCTATGCTCTCCGGCTTGGTGGTTTGCGAGCGCGTCGGATTGGATTGGCGTTAACCGTTGCGGGAATGCTGCTGTTGGTTTCACGCACCTCTAACATGGCGCAGGGGCCTTTACTCGGAGGGATGGTCGATCAGGCTAAAGCTGCAGCACAAGGGGGCGGTACGGATATTAGACTGGAGCTATATATGCATGGGGTACTGCTGGCAGCAACCGTTGGAACCATGCTTGCTATATTACTGTATCCAACAGTGGTACGCATGTCAGCCAGATGGATTGTGCATTTGGAGCATACCGGATCTATTCCGGCCTTGATGCGTCATTTATTGCTGCGAAGTCGCTGGAAGCATGCAGGCTACTACATAAAGCGCCCTACCTGGTCCATGCTAACCTCACTGATTGGCGGAGCGATACCCAAGCGTCTAATTATTCTGAATATAACCGTTACTGCCATTTATACAACTGGAGTAGTATCTGCTTTATATGCATCATTCCTCTGGCCTGCTCAAGGTACAGCCATGTCAATGTCGTCAGGTCTAATCAATGGCGTCGCAACGGTATTACTGACCTTGTTAATTGATCCAAGATTGGCGGTTCTGTCGGAGAAAACGCTACGAGGGGAGCTACCCTTAACTCGGATGAACAGCATGTACGGGTGGATGATCATCTCGCGTTTGGCAGGTACTTTATTAGCTCAGCTATTACTAGTACCGCTAGCCATTTGGCTTGGATGGGTAATGAGTTAAATTGCTAGCTTACGTAATGATGTGCGGCCATATCCCAAAAAGGCTGGCCCGTGATCATCTATTAAAGATGGATCGCGGGTCAGCCCCAATGATTCTATGGCTACTTACTTTTCAAATAATGACTTATATGCTCCGTATCCTTCACGCTCCAAATCTTCTTGAGGCACAAAGCGGAGCGCGGCAGAATTGATGCAATAACGCAAACCATCTGGACCTGGGCCATCATCGAATACATGCCCTAAATGGGAGTCGGCTTCACGACTTCGCACCTCGGTACGGATCATAAAATGGCTGAGATCGGTTTTTTCTTTGACATTGTAGCTGCGCAGCGGACGGGTAAAGCTGGGCCAACCGCAACCTGCATCATATTTGTCCAATGAACTGAACAAGGGCTCTCCTGATACGATATCCACGTAAATACCTTCACCCTCATGATCCCAAAACTCATTTTGAAAAGGGCGCTCGGTCGCGTTTTTTTGTGTTACTTCGTATTGAATAGGCGTCAGCCGATCTTTAAGATCGGATTTATCAATCTTGCCGGACCAATTTTGCTCGATAAAATCTTCACGTCCCGATCCTTTGCGGTAGCGTTTGTAATGAGCGGGGTTCTTCTTATGATAGTCTTGATGATATTCTTCTGCTTCATAAAAAGTGACTGCAGGCAGAATCGGTGTAGCAATCGGCTTGTCGAAGCGGCCACTTTGAGTCAAAGCTTCTTTAGAAGCTTCTGCCTTGATTCGCTGCTCTTCATTATGATAGAAAATAGCCGTTTGGTAGGATGAACCTCTATCGTGAAACTGTCCACCTTCATCCGTCGGATCAATCTGCTGCCAGAAGAGCTCCAACAGTTTTTCATACGGGAATACTTGTGGGTCAAATGTAATCTGTACGGCTTCCACATGTCCCGTTGTTTCAGAACACACCTCTTCATAGGTAGGATTTTCGGTATGTCCCCCTGTGTATCCAGATCTAACCTTCAAAATACCGGGTAATTCCTCAAAAGGGGAAACCATGCACCAGAAGCAGCCACCTGCAAAAGTTGCTTTTTCTACCGTGTGTGGATTGTTGGTGCTCATATTTGTCACTCCAATCTGAGAATGTTTAATTAGTTGTTATTTAAATAGCTTACAATTAAATTATATACGAGATTTTTGCAAAATCCAACGAAACGTCAGAAACCAAGCGTAGTGTAAATGGCTATGTCCTAAAAAACGCAATGAAACATCCTACAGAGACGGTGGCAAACTATCGCTTTATATTCTATTGGCGCGTTGAAGCCTTTTTCGGTAGAGTATAAAGGCGCCGCCAACCAGTGCAGTATATAGCACTAAAATGAGCAAACCGGTGATTGGGTGTTCTGCAAAGGTGCCGCCAGCATAAGCATACACCGCAATTGCGGGAAGCTTGCCCATAGCTGTACCTAGGATAAAGCTCCAGAACGGAAACCCTGCTACTCCAGCGTATACATTTACCGCTGCTTGGGGGATGACTGGAATCAGGCGAGCCAGCAGAACAGCAGCAAAAGGTTCCCTCTCCATGACTCGATTGAAGCGCTCCAATGCGGGAACCCGCTTCAAATAGGTACGTCCTTTGTCACGGAACAGGGTACGTACTGCAGTGAAAACGACCAACGCAGCCAATGTAGTGCCAAGCCAGCAGATCAGAGCACCTTGCCAGGGGCCTGCGGCATAAGCAATGGAGGCGATAATCAGCTTGTAA
This sequence comes from Paenibacillus sp. MZ03-122A, assembly GCF_024213325.1. NCBI lineage: Bacteria > Bacillati > Bacillota > Bacilli > Caryophanales > Paenibacillaceae > Paenibacillus > Paenibacillus sp. MZ03-122A. The sequence continues at coordinate 74,934 of NZ_JANAVI010000003.1, forward strand.
GGCACAAACGGAATTAGCGCGAATAAAAATGCGAGTAGTAGCAGAACTGGAAAGGAGGTCTGCTTGTCCGCCCAGGCGAGCCAATCATATCTGTAGATAAACGCGATGCAAAGCAGCGAAACATAAGCCGTGACGAGTAGCCATTTTTTCATTTACATACCTCTTTCAATATCCCTGTTCGGCTTATCGCTTATACAGAAAAAAATAGGGTTCACATTCCCAATAATGTGTGCTATACTGCCACTAACAGAATAGTTCCCAAAGGGGAGTAGCTCAACGAGTAAAGTCGTCATTACGGGATTTTTAATCCCCGGCTTTATTGGCAACGTAATGTTGTAAGCGAGACCTTTGCCAGGATTTTAGGAATCCGGGTAAATGGTCTTTTTTTGATGCCGAATTTGGGTCAAGCGCCGTTTCCGGATTCCGTGAAATGGCGCTTTTTTAGTATAAAGCGCTGAACTATGTACAGTATAACAAATAAATAAAAAAAGGTGGGAGAAACGTATGGATTTTTTGTCAATTGAGTTTTTAACCGCATTAGTATCCATCATTATCATTGATCTGGTGCTAGCTGGTGACAATGCGATCGTAATCGGTTTGGCGGCTCGCAATGTTGATAAGGCCAATCAAAAGAAGGTCATTATTTGGGGGACGGTCGGAGCGGTCATCATTCGGGTGATTGCTACAGTGCTGGTCACGTATTTATTGCAAATTTATGGATTGCGTTTGATTGGGGGACTCGCACTTATCTATATTGCCTATAAGCTGCTGGTCGAAGAGAAAAAACATGAAATTTCAGCTACGAATCAAATGTGGGCAGCGATCCGCACGATTATTATCGCGGATACGATGATGGGCCTCGACAATGTACTTGCTGTTGCGGGAGCAGCTCATGGAAACATGCTGCTTGTTATACTGGGTCTGGCAATCTCCGTTCCAATCATGGTGTGGGGAAGTACGATTATCTTGAAGCTGACTGAACGTTACCCAGTAGTTATTACGATCGGGGCTGCTGTACTGGCTTATACTGCTGCCAAAATGGTGGTGGCGGAACCGCTGATTGCGCACTGGTTTATGAACGGGGTCATTAAATACGGCTTTGAGGTTCTGGTTGTGGTTCTGGTTGTAGCCATTGGGATGCGTGTTAAAAAAATTAAAAGTGAAAAAACAAGAAAGCAAGCACAGCACGCCTAAGCTAACTTACATTAAGTAAACTTAGCTGAAGCTGAACGTTCATGCCATAGAGGCTGTTCCGTTAGGTCCAACTGGACCGGGAGCAGTCTCTTTTCTTTACTTGTCAGCAGACTTCCATGTAAACTAGACAACAGATGAATGAGTGATTAGAGGTGGGAACGATATGGACAAGCAAACGAAGACAAGAGTAGCTATTGCAGGACTGGGTGGTATTGCTCGAAAAGTATACTTACCGTTACTGGCAGCACACCAAGGTGTAGATATTGTAGGTGTCATGAACCGTTCACAGGAGCCGGTGAGTTCCATTATGGAGCAATATAGGTTGCCAAGAGGAACGACAGATGTGAAGGAGCTGCTAGCATGGGAACCGGAAGCTGTATTTATACATGCCGCGACCGAAGCTCATTTTGATCTGGTTATGGCGTGTATTGAAAAAGGAATTTCCGTGTATGTCGATAAACCGTTGTCCTATGATGTTCGTCAGAATCTGGAAATGACCGCTTTTGCGGAAGCGCAGGCCGTGCTGCTGGCGGTGGGCTTTAATCGACGTTTTGCCCCGCATTATGTAGCTGCTAAAGCATGGTTAGAGGAAGCAGGTGGATTTAGTCAATGTGCGGCCATTAAACACCGTACTGGATATGACCGAAGACCGGCGGCACAGACGGTTTATGATGATTTAATTCACATGCTTGATTTGCTTTTGTGGCTGGGTGGCGATGATTATGAGCTGCTGCATAGTAGTCTGAATACGACGAGTGAAGGATATATGGAAGCTGCGTTCGGGACCGTACGTCTGGGGAATGCTACCGGAAGCTACAGTATGAGTAGACAGGCAGGAGCTGACATAGAGAAGCTGGAGCTTCACGGGGCAGGACGGTCTGTTGAAGTAACAAATATGGAACAGGCTGTTTTTATGCAAAAAAATCATTCACCACTAACGCAAGCTTTTGGAAGCTGGGATACGATTTTGGAAAGACGGGGATTCACCGGAGTCGTAAATCATTTTCTGGAGCATATTCATCGTCCAGAGAAGTGTGCTGTACGGGCTGGAAAAGTATTGGATAGCCATATGCTGGCTGACGAGCTGATCAGCCGTTTGAGTAATTAATATGGAACATCCGAACGTGATCTTAACAGTCCAGACAGACATCAAGAATTAGGTTGAAGGAGAAATGAATGAATGGAAGAAGATAACCGTGGTAAACAGCTAGAAGAAGCCATCATTGAAAATTATAAGCAAGAAGAAGATATGATGATCCTTGTGTTTGCGCAATGGTGTATCAATCACGGGTTGGAGCCAGAGGAACTATATAGTGAAGCATATCCGCATCAGGATAGCAACGAGCGTCTGCTACGAGTACGCAAGTTGACTGTATCGCGTGAAGAAGCGGGTGATATTCCGCTGGATACGGTATTAGGGGTACTGTCCATGTTCGGAAATGAGGACTTGGCGATGGTCGTATCTGAGGCGGCTGCGGGCCTTCCGTCTGAACGGAAATAGGGCTAGCCAGAATAGAGAATATACTGTTATCATTTATGGCATCATGGACTTAACTATATTTACTTAAGACATTGTTGATGGGGAGGATAAGCTTACGATGGAAGATATACCTGTGCCAAGTACTTGTAAAGGCTGTGAAAGAGATATCTCGATATCGGAAGAGCAAATTACCAGAATTCTAACCAACATGAGACCCAAAATGGAATGTGTAAATGATGAAGTGTACGAAGCCAGACTGTTGGTCTGCTCACAATGTGAAGAGTTAATGTCCGGGCATACATGTGGTATCAGCGGAAGCATTGTTCGTGTACGTGCTTTGGCGGCAGCTCAAAATTGTCCAAGTTACCATGGTTCACGCTGGATAGGTACAGCCTAAAAGATACAATGCTCAGGCTCGGCTGAACCTAGATTACGGGTTAAAATAGTCATACCTTGGTCTGCCTTAATGGCAGGCTTTTTGGTTTGATTGGACTTATCTTAACGATTGACAAAAAGTAGACAATAAAATATATTAAACACGTGAAATGTTTTTGTTTAATTATTAATATTTATATTAATGTTTACTAAAAGTAATGATGCGTAAAAATTATGATCGAAAGAAAATCGGTGGTATGAGTGATATTTAGGCCAAAATGAAAGCGCAAACATTTGTGCGGGTGTTCCAACAATCTTAATATTTTTGGGGAGGGTTTGTTGTGAAGGGTTCTGTTGTTGTTAATACCGATTGGAAACAAGGCATTATTAATAAAAACATTTATGGACAATTTGCTGAGCATCTTGGACGTTGCATTTATGAAGGCATATGGGTTGGAGAGGACTCACCGATTCCGAACACAAACGGAATTCGTAATGATGTAGTGGAAGCCCTGAAAAAGCTGAACATTCCTGTGCTGCGCTGGCCGGGAGGCTGTTTTGCCGATGAATATCATTGGAAAGATGGTATCGGGCCAAAAGAAAACCGTAAGAGAATGGTAAATACGCATTGGGGCGGTGTGGTTGAAAATAATCATTTTGGCACACATGAGTTTTTTCAATTGTGCGAACTGTTAGATGCAGAGCCTTATATTTGTGGAAATGTCGGCAGTGGTACAGTTCAGGAAATGTCGGAGTGGGTAGAGTACATGACCTTCGATGGAGAGTCCCCTATGGCTGCATGGCGTCAGGAAAACGGTCGTGAGAAACCATGGAAGCTCAAATATTTTGGAGTGGGTAACGAAAACTGGGGTTGTGGCGGTAACATGCGTCCAGAATATTATGCCGACCTGTATCGCCGCTATCAGACATATGTCCGTAACTATGGCGAGAACCGCATTTATCGGATTGCAGGTGGGGCGAATGTGGATGATTATCGTTGGACAGAAGTGTTGATGCGTGAAGCTGGGCATCTTATGGACGGTTTGAGCCTGCATAACTATACGATCCCGGGAAACTGGGAAGGGAAACGGCAAGCAGTCGGTTTTGATGAAGCGGAATGGTTCGAGACGATGAAAAAATCATTGCATATGGATGAATTGATTACTCGTCATTCAGCCATTATGGACCAATATGATCCTGACAAAAGGGTCGGACTGATCGTCGATGAATGGGGAACCTGGTTCCTGACTGAACCGGGGACCAATCCAGGCTTCCTGTATCAGCAAAATACGATGCGCGATGCACTGGTAGCTGGGCTGCACCTACACATTTTCCATAATCACCATGACCGAATACAGATGACGAATATTGCTCAAATGGTTAATGTATTGCAAGCCATGGTTCTGACTGAAGGCCCTGCTATGCTGTTGACGCCGACATACCATGTATTTGAAATGTTTAAGGTGCATCAGGATGCGCAAGCACTGGCTGTTCATGTAAAGGTAGGCGATTATGAATATGACGGAGATTCCATCCCACAAGTTAGCGTGTCCGCCTCCAAGGCGCAGGACGACAATATTCATATTAGCTTTTGCAACGTCCATCCGGGCGAGTCGGGAAACTTGAATTTGGAGCTAAGAGGACTGGAAGAAATTAAAAAGATCAGCGGTGTTGTCCTTGCCAGCGACGATATGCAGGCACATAATACGTTTGATCAGCCAGAGCGTGTGAAAAAGGAAGCTTTCACATCCTATCAGCTGCAAGGTCAGCATTTGGATGTTACACTGCCACCAATGTCGGTAGTGATGCTGACAATTGCTCCGTAAAAAAAACGGTCGTGGTATGTAAGCAGTATTCACTATTATTGGTTATGAACAAAGAGAGCGTTCAGGTGAACGCTCTCTTTGTCCTACAATTGCTCACGGTGAATCACCCTGAATTCTTTGGGCGACATACCGAAGCGGGAACGAAATACACGGTGAAAATACGTGTAATTTGCAAATCCTGACGATTCGGCGGCTTGTTCCAGTGACATGGGACTGAAAATGATTCGTTCTCTCGCCATGTTAAGCCTGATGTCCAGCGTGTACTGCATAATGCTCGTATCGAATGTTTCCTTAAACAGATGTACTGCTCGGGATACGCTGATACCGACGTGTGAAGACACGTCATCCAGTTTGAAGTTAGAGGATGCGTTTTCTTCAATATAATTTTTAATCTGATACGCAAGATAGTTATGATGAGTAGCGATAGGATGATCGGATAGCATACGGTCAAACTCCAAACATAAAATGCGTATGTAATAACTTGATATTTCCGGGTAAGGATTAGAAATACGTCGTTGCTCCATCACAAGCTGACGAAATAGGCCAAGCAGGGCTTCTGTGAGCTGAACCTTAATTCTGTTGGGTCGTTTATGATGGTTCCACCACTCATCTACCCAGGAACCACCGAAAAAAATGTGATAATCTCCACTTTCCACGACCTGCTCTCCCATGGGGTTCAACTCACTATGAATATCCAGTTCATAAGGCTCGGTAGGATTGAATAGCAGTAGGTCACCCGCCTCAATCCGTGTCATTTCCCCGTTAATGCGGGCCTGGCAGCGTCCATCTGTTTGCAAACGGAATAAATAATTTTTGATCCCATCAGGCTGGTTCGAATAAAAGGGCTTTCGATGGAAAGAATAGCCTGCGGTAAGAACCTGACAAGGCTCGACGATAGACATGATGATGACTCCTTTGGGCATATGGCTGTTTCAAATATTGACCAGATTGTTCATGTTTTAATCATATTATTCATTTTAAACGAAACAGAAATAGAATACTATGTGAACTGTAAAGCTTACATGTTAGATGAGAAAGTACATGTTGGAGGCCAAGGAGTGTGACGACGTGGAACGAATGAAGGCCGGGATTATCGGATGCGGTACTATTAGCTCGGTATATCTTGAAAATCTCCAAAAGAGCCCACTTATTGAAGTGGTGGCCGTCGCTGATTTACAGGATGAGAGGGCCAAGGAGAGGGCCGATGAATTCAACATTGTAAACGTATACAAAGTGGATGAATTGCTTCGTCAGCCTGAGATTGAGCTTGTATTTAATCTGACCGTGCCTGGCAGCCATGCACGGACAGATGTGGCGAAACTAGAGGCAGGCAAGCATGTGTACAGTGAAAAGCCTTTGGCGCATTGAAATTCACGGACCATCGTGCCAATGCTGAACTGGCCTACCATGTGTTAGAAGCCATGCATGCTTTTCAGCGCTCACCATTGGATGGCAATCACATTACGATGGAAAGTACGTTCAAACCGGACGAGGATTTGTATTATGGAACAGATATAATGGAAAATCCATCCTAATTAAAGAGGTGAAGGGGAATGGCTAAAGTAGGATTGCAATTGTACACAGTAAGGGAAGAGCTTGAACAGGATTTTGAAGGTACATTGCGCAAGGTAGCTGAGCTTGGCTATAAAGGGGTAGAATTTCATACCTTTTTCGGACGCAATGCCAAGGATGTCAGAGCGCTTTTGGATGAGCTGAATCTGGAAGTTGTCGGAACTCATATACAATATTCTCGTTTGCTGGATCATTTGGATGAGGAGATTGCATACCACAAAGAATTAGGAAATAAATACCTAATCGTTCCTTATTTAACCGAAGAACAGCGACAGTGGGATGAACTTTTTGCTAATTTGGATCGTATTGGTGAAAAAGTGAAAGAACAGGGCTTGATACTGGCTTATCATAATCATGATTTTGAATTGACAGAAAAAATCAATGATCGCCCGGTATTCGATGCTTTATATGATGCGGTTTCCGATGATTTGTTACAGGTCGAAATGGATACTTGTTGGGTATACTATGGGGGCTATGATCCAGTGGAATACATCGGACGTTATAATGGACGCCTGCCTATCATTCACTTAAAGGATATGGCACGTGACGAGCAACAAAAAGCAGTGACTGTAGAGCTTGGCAAAGGTGAAGTGCAGCTTCAGGCCATTACAGACGCCGCTATTCAGGCAGGTGTGGATTGGATCGTCGTAGAACAGGATTTCTGCTCAAACCCTCCAATCGAAAGCATTGAAACCAGTATTAAGTGGCTCCAACAATACGCAGCTCAGGGAGGAAATATTCATGTCTAAAACACTCAAAATCGGGATTATTGGTTGTGGAGGAATTGCCAACGGCAAACACTTGCCGAGTCTTGCCAAGCAGAAACGTGCAGAAATCGTCGCATTCTGTGACATCATTCAGGAGCGCGCTGAAGAGGCAGCAGAAAAGTTTGGAGTTGAAGACTCGCAAGTTTATAGCGATTACCGTAAGCTGTTAGAAAATAAAGACATTGAAGTCGTACATGTATGTACACCCAACGACTCGCACTCGGAAATTACCGTAGCGGCGCTTGAGGCAGGTAAGCATGTGCTGTGTGAAAAACCGATGGCTAAAACTGCAGAGCAGGCACGGGAAATGCTCGATGCGGCCAACCGTACAGGTAAGAAGCTGTCTATTGCGTATCAAAACCGTTATCGTGATGATAGTTTGTATCTGAAGCAATTGGTCGAACAAGGAGAGCTTGGAGACATTTATCTGGGCAAAGCCATTGCTCTACGCCGTCGCGCGGTTCCGACTTGGGGAGTATTCTTGGATGAAGAGAAGCAGGGCGGTGGCCCCCTTATTGATATTGGCACGCATGCACTCGACCTGACACTCTGGCTGATGGATAATTACAAGCCTAAAAGCGTACTAGGTTCAACCTTCCATAAGCTAGGGGATCGTAAAGATGCAGCAAATGCCTTTGGACCTTGGAATCCTGAGGAATTTAAGGTAGAGGACTCAGCTTTTGGTTTTATTACGATGCAAAATGGAGCTACGATTGTACTAGAGTCCAGCTGGGCATTGAACGTTGTAGAATTTGGCGAAGCGAAGACGCTGTTATGCGGTACCGAAGGCGGAGCCGATATGCAGGATGGATTGCGCATTAACGGGGAAAAGAACAGCCGCTTGTTTGATACGAAAATAGATCTGGATGCAGGCGGTGTTGCCTTTTACTCTGGAGAAACGGAAAATGAAGCAGACCGCGAAGCCCGTTTGTGGATCGAATCTATTCTGGACGACAAAGAACCTCTTGTGAAGCCGGAACAGGCACTGGTTGTTACTGAAATTTTGGAAGCTATCTATGAATCGGCTCGTACGGGGAAAGCTGTCTATTTTGACTAAGCCCGTAATTATCCCGAATAGACCATCATTATAATGAAAGCAGCTTTATTCACATATGATACAGGGAGGGATTTCTTTTGAAACTTGGAGTATTTATGGTGTTGTTTGGCGGACGTTCGCTGGAGGAGGCGCTGGATTATGTGGCTTCTCAAGGATTGGATGCTGTAGAAATCGGTACAGGCGGCAACCCTGGGGATAAGCATTGTAAGCCGGATGAGTTGCTGGAGAATGATACAGCGCTCAAAAATTTCAAAAAGGCAGTAGAGTCCCGCGGACTAACGATTAGTGCGCTTAGCTGTCACGGCAATCCTCTCCATCCGCAAAAGCATTTGGCCCAGGCTGATCATGATACGTTTCTTAAAACCGTTCGATTGGCAGAAAAGCTGGAAGTTCCAGTTGTGAACACTTTCTCTGGCTGTCCGGGTGATCACGAGGATGCGAAATATCCAAACTGGCCTGTGGCTCCGTGGCCTAATGATTTTCAGGAAGTGTTGAAGTGGCAATGGGAGAATAAAATTATTCCTTACTGGACCGAGACGGGGAAATTTGCAGCAGATCATCATGTTAAAATTGGGCTGGAGCTACACGGGGGCTTCTCCGTTCATACACCAGCGACCTTGCTTCGTTTGCGTGAAGCTGCGGGAGAGGTTATTGGTGCTAATCTGGATCCGAGCCATATGTGGTGGCAGGGAATTGACCCAGTGCAGGCGGTTCAAATTTTGGGCCGAGAGGGAGCCATTCACCATTTTCATGCCAAGGATACGACGATTGATCCGATCAATGTAAATAAATATGGACTTACCGATATGCAGGAATATACGAAAATGCTAGATCGTGCTTGGCAGTTCCGAACTGTGGGCTATGGGCATGATGTAAAAACCTGGGCAGATATTATCAGTGCCCTGCGTCTGGTGGGATACGATTATGTAGTGAGTATTGAGCATGAAGATGGTCTGATGTCCGTGGAGGAAGGCTTTACTAAGGCTGTCCACAATCTTCGCCAGGTACTAATTGAAGAACCGCTGAGCGAGATGTGGTGGGTCTAACCTAATAGGGGGAAATGTTGATGATTAACGTCACCATTTGGAATGAATTTTTGAACGAAAAGTTGAATGATGAAGCCAAACAGATATATCCTGACGGGATACACAAAGCGTTGGCTGACGGCCTGGCAGGAGAGGGATTTGCCATTCGAACAGCTACTCTGCGTGATGATGCCGAGCATGGTTTGGGAGAAGATATTCTGAATTCCACAGATGTGCTGCTGTGGTGGGGGCATAAAGCCCACGATCAGGTGAGCGATGAAGTTACGGCGCGTGTTGTCAAGCGAGTGCAGGAAGGAATGGGGTTGATCGTGCTGCACTCAGGCCATTTTTCCAAGCCATTCAAAGCCCTAATGGGCACTAGCTGTGACCTGAAATGGAGGGTGGCAGGTGAACAGGAGATTATTTGGTCGGTGAATCCGTCACATCCCATTGCAGAAGGCATAGATGCCAAAATTTTGTTGAAGCAGGAAGAGATGTATGGCGAGTTCTTTGATATTCCTACGCCTGATGAACTGGTATTTGTTAGTAACTTTGAAGGCGGCGAAGTATTTAGAACCGGATGTACCTTCCGCCGAGGTAGCGGTAAGATATTCTATTTCCGCCCAGGTCATGAGACCTATCCGACTTATTACCAGCCTGATATTTTGAAAGTTATCGCCAACAGCATTCGTTGGACTTCTTCGACAAGTATTAACAAACCAATATATGGTAGAAGTGAACCTGTAAGGCCTCTCGGTGGAGTGTTGGTATAATGACAATCATCACATATAGATGAGCTGTATAATGAACAGATTGATAGGCGGAACCTCCTGGGATTCCGCCTTTTTGTATTTAATGATTTAGACATATACCTGCTGTGTTGGTTTGTTGTATAATCAGTTTTGGTCATGGCAACTTTATCGGCGCAGGTATTTAATTTAAGAAGAAAGTGTTTTCTTTCGGGATAAAGTATGCTAAAATGATATATACTAACAAAAGGAAAGCTTTATCAAACCGAAATGCAAAAGAAGGTGAAAAATTTGGAGAGTCAACCGCAATGTGCAAAAATGTGTCCGCGTTTTGAAACCGCCTTTTCATGTTTGGGCAAGCGTTGGAATGGATTAATTATTCAATCCATGATGAGCGGTCCTAAGCGGTTTAAGGATATTTCCAATCTGATTCCCACAATGAGTGACAAAATGTTATCAGAGCGGATGAAAGATTTGGAAAATGAAGGAATTCTTACACGTCATGTATATCCGGAAACTCCTGTCCGCATTGAATACGAGCTAACAACCAAAGGCCGTGCACTTCAGCCGGTTATGGAACAGATTCAATTTTGGGCTGAGGAATGGATTAGATGAGCACCAAACTAAATAAGCGTTTCTCATAGCAAAACAGCCTTTTCCTAGGAAAAAGGCTGTTTTTTTATTTTGTGTATAGGACTACTTATCCATATCACAGAAATGATGTGCATAGGTAGCACGGCTTAATAGCCTTTGACTCGCCCTGCAACTGAGAATAATGCTGCTGTTGCACGGCGGGGCACACGGGTTTGAATATCCAGCGCGGCCGAACGGAATGTACCCAGACAGGAATGGCAAAGTCTCCCTGCATAAATAGGGGAACGGCAGGACTCACAAGGATAATCAAGCTGACTGTATGTGGAGGGAAACTTGCCTGCTCTTACCCAGTCTATGAGTAATTCTATAGGTGTGCCGGTTACATCACTGAGCTGGCAGGTATGAGTAGAAGGATGCTTCCATAGATAGTTAGAACAGCGGTCTAAGAATATATTTTCTTCCTGAATACAAGTACTACACAGGTTTCTAAGGTTCTGACGAAAAACGGAACCACATTTTGGGCAATTAGAAGTATGTATCTCCATAGAAACCAGTCCTTTGTATCGAAGTGTAGTGAAATTTCAAAATTTATTAGTTACATATTACTATGACCTTATACCTATATCAATCTTTATTTATGGAATCACTGATCTAAGTGTATGTTGAAGTCTGTGTTGACATAACTCTGTTACTTATGTACTATTACTTACATAAAGTTACTTAATGAATAAAATAAATTATTGATGACAAGGGGATATTTATATGATGCCATCTTTATTTTTAGCCCACGGCTCACCGATGCTTGCTATTGAACAGACGGGCTATACTTCATTTTTAGAGCAACTGGGGAAAAGCATTCGTCCTAAAGCGGTTGTTATCTTTACTGCTCATTGGGAAGCGCAAACGTTGACGATCAGTTCGATGGATGACGTGTACGGATACCATTTATGATTTTGGTGGTTTCCCACCGGAACTGTACGCGGTGAAATATCCAGCACATGGCTCTGTCGAACTGGCCAATAAGCTGAAAAAATTATATGAACAAAAGGGTATTGACGTACAAACTGATCGGGTGAGGGGACTGGATCATGGATCCTGGACATTGTTGCATCGTATGTATCCTGAGGCAGACATTCCGGTAGTTCAGATCTCTGTAAATCCATATCTCTCGCCCAAAGAACAATATGTCATTGGTGAAGTGCTGCGTGGACTGGGAGAACAGGATATTCTGGTCATTGGCAGTGGCGTGACTGTTCATAATCTGCGTATCGTCAAATGGGGGGAAACGAAAACAGAATCTTGGGCTATAGATTTTGATGATTGGATTATTGAAAAAGTGCAAAATAGAGATATAGAGGCTTTGGATCACTATGAAAGTGAAGCACCGTATGCTCGTCAGGCCGTACCAAGAGCAGAGCACTTTGTACCGTTGTTTATTGCGATGGGGAGTGGAAATCCTGCAAACAAAGCCAAGGTCATCCATAGAAGCTATGAGATGGGGAATTTAAGTTATCTATGCTTACAGTTTTAGAAAGTTTGTTGCCAGAAGAAGGACTATTGTTAAAATGCTTCGCTACTGCTCCTGTATAAGTAGGGGAGTGGAAATAAATTAGGGAGTGTTATAAGCTATAATGGCTTATAACACTCCCTTTTACATAAATAACGATTCATTATATCCGGCAAATCTCACGAGGGCACAATTCACAATGACACACGCCTTGCAGCATTTCCAAATCCTTGACAACAATCATGCCGTTATCGTATTCTACTGCATTTTTCTTACGTAGATCACTAAGCATCCGGTTTACGCTTTCCCGAGTCGCACCGATCATATTAGATAAGTCAGTATGAGTAATTTTCTTATGAATCAGGATATGTTCGCCGTGAGGCTCACCATAGGTATTGCATAGACGGATGAGTGTTGAACATAAAGCACCTGGCTTGCCGTACATCATCAAATCGCGGAACTTAGTCTGAGTAATACGGTGATGCGAACCCATCCATTTCATAAAGTCAATCGCAAAATCACAATGCTGGCAAATAAGCAGTTCCAAATCTGTATGATCGATTACGCCAATATCACTATCTTCCAGAACCTCAGCAGAAAAGGAATGCTTAGTACCGAAAAATGGATCAGCTTGACCAACAAGATCGCCGCTTTGATACATATATAGAATAAGTTCCTTACCTTCATCCGTTGTTTTGGTTACTTTCACGCGTCCGCGCTTAATATAAAACAGCTTATCCGCTGTATCTCCTTCCCAGAACAGATGCGAGCTTTCAGGCATAACTCGATCTTTCATCATCACTTGCAACCGGTTGAAGCTGGCCTCCGAGAAGCAACAGGTGTTGCCGCGGGCTTCCATTACATTTGTAGGGTTTCTCATCGTCCATTTCCCCTTTGTATCCTATGTTTTTTATCTGCAACTTGATCAATTCAAATTCATTATATACCTGCGCAATGCGTTTTTGGGGCAAGAAGAGGGGGTAAAAGTGGCAGAATTCCAAACTTTGTGATTTAATTCACTTCATAAAATAAAATTTTAAATAGATTGTGAAAAAAATCACAATATATCTTGAAAAGCTGTGTTACGATCAGTGCGTGAACAAGAGATAGTACACGAGATAACAGGAGGATGAGGGAAATGGCTGTTAAAAACGAGGTTATCCAAAAAGAGCAAAGCGCAGAGCAGTATATTCAAACGCTGATTGACCGGGGGAACCGGGCACAGCAAGCTTTCATGAGTATGAATCAGGAACAGATTGACGAAATCGTACAAGCTATGGCACTCGCAGGGATGGATAAACACATGTACCTAGCGAAGATGGCTGTTGAAGAAACAGGACGCGGTGTGTACGAGGACAAAATCACCAAAAACATGTTTGCAACAGAATATGTCTATCATAGTATCAAAAATGAAAAAACCGTCGGTGTCATTGAGGACAATGATTTTGACAGTTTTCAAAAGATAGCAGAGCCAGTCGGCATTATCATGGGGATCACTCCAGTGACAAACCCGACTTCGACTACGATGTTCAAAGCGCTGATTGCCATTAAAACACGTAACCCAATCATTTTCGGTTTCCATCCATCTGCTCAATCGTGTAGTGCGGAAGCAGCCCGCGTCTTGCTCGAAGCAGCTGTTAAACATGGTGCTCCAGCTGATTGTATTCAATGGATTGAAGCACCTTCGATGGATAAGACCAATGTACTGATGAACCACCCTGATGTGGCGCTGATTTTGGCAACTGGTGGATCAGGCATGGTTAAGGCGGCATATAGCTGCGGTAAACCTGCTCTGGGTGTAGGCCCAGGTAACGTGCCTTGCTTTATTGAAAAAACAGCAGACATCAAGCAGGCTGTGAACGATCTCATCCTCTCTAAATCTTTCGACAACGGTATGATTTGTGCTTCCGAGCAAGCGGTTATTATCGAAGAGCCAATCTTCGAACAAGTGAAAAAATTGATGATCGCTAACGGCTGCTATTTTGTAAATAAAGAAGAAGCAGCTAAGCTCACTCAAGGAGCTATGAATGTCGAGAAATGTGCAGTGAACCCAGCAATCGTGGGGCAGTCTGCTGTGAAAATTGCTGAAATGAGTGGTATCACAGTACCAGCAGGAACTAAAATTTTGGTCGCTGAGATTGAAGGGGTAGGAACAAAATTCCCATTGTCTGCGGAAAAATTGAGTCCTGTATTGGCTTGCTATAAAGTAAAAAATGCGGAACAAGGTATTCAACGTGCTGCTGAAGTCGTGGAATTCGGGGGCATGGGCCACTCGTCCGCTATTCATTCGAACGATGAGGACGTTATCGCTCGCTTCGCAAACCGTCTGCAAACAGGACGTATCATTGTAAATGCACCTTCCACACATGGTGCGATTGGCGACATTTACAACACCAACCTTCCTTCGTTGACACTCGGTTGCGGTTCGTATGGTCGTAACTCGACTTCGTCGAACGTATCGGCAGTCAATTTGATTAATGTGAAAAGGGTGGCGAAACGGACGGTGAATATGCAATGGTTCAAAGTACCTTCCAAAATCTATTTTGAGAAAAACTCGACACAGTATCTTGCTAAAATGCCTGATATCACACGTGTAGCCATTATCACAGACCCTATGATGGTACAACTGGGATATGTAGATCGTGTTATTCATTATCTGCATCAACGCCAAACACCAGTAGCTATCGAAGTGTTCTCTGAAGTAGAGCCAGATCCATCGACAGTTACGGTAGAACGTGGTACTGAAATGATGAGACGTTTCCAACCGGATTGCATCATCGCACTGGGTGGCGGTTCCCCAATGGATGCTGCTAAAGGCATGTGGATGTTCTATGAATATCCAGATACTGATTTCAATAATTTAAAACAAAAATTCATGGATATCCGTAAACGGATTTACAAGTACCCACGTCTGGGCCAAAAAGCACAATTTGTAGCTATCCCTACAACCTCGGGTACAGGTTCCGAAGTTACATCGTTCGCAGTAATTACAGACAAAAACCTGGGCGACACGAAGTACCCACTGGCTGACTATGAGTTGACTCCTGATGTGGCAATTATTGACCCAGTGTTTGTATATTCGCTACCTAAAACAGCTGTAGCGGACACAGGTATGGATGTTCTGACACATGCTATCGAGGCTTACGTGTCCGTAATGGCTAATGACTACACAGATGGTCTGGCAATTAAAGCCATTCAATTGGTATTCCAATACCTAGAACAATCGGCTCTGACTGGTGATAAGCTGGCTCGTGAAAAAATGCATAATGCTTCTACACTTGCTGGTATGGCATTTGCTAATGCATTCTTGGGCATTAACCACAGTCTTGCACATAAATGGGGTGGACAATACCATACAGCGCATGGCCGCACGAATGCCATTTTATTGCCGCACGTCATTCGCTATAATGCGAAAAAACCGACAAAATTTGCTTCGTTCCCTAAATATTCGCACTTTGTTGCGGATGAGCGTTATGCAGAAATCGCGCGCATACTGGGACTGCCTGCACGCACCACCGAAGAAGGGGTTAACAGCTTGATCGAAGCGATCCGTAAAATGAATAAAACACTTGGTATCGAGGAATCGTTCCAACAAATCGGTTTCGATGCAAAGGATTTCGAATCACGTGTAGACTATCTGGCTGACCGCGCATTTGAAGATCAATGTACAACTGCGAATCCGAAGTTGCCGCTGGTTACTGAGTTGGCTGATGTCTATCGCAATGCCTTCTACGGACGTTTTGACCAATAATATAATAGGTACGAAGAGGCTTGTGAAAAAGCATTTTCTCGTTCAATACCGATGCAGGCTCTCTATATAGAGGGCCTGTTGGTTTGGGAAGGGAGGTGAACGGCAAGGCTAAGGATATAGGCGTGAAGCTAGGGAAAATAAAGTGACAAAAATCACTCATATTGTGATTTTTGTCACATACTACACTCTATCATTATTCTACAATAAGGGTGTAAGAAAGGTCCCGACACTGAGCGTAAGGCATCGGTGAAAAGGCCGGGCTCAAGAAATAGCTTTATCGTGAAAAAAATCACAAGTCCGGAAGACCAAACAATTTGGAGGGATTTACATGTCGGTGATTGAGAGAGAATTACAAGAGCAACAATCTGGCTGGAGAGGTTTTAAAAAAGGCAAATGGACTAAAGAAGTCAACGTCAACGATTTTATTGAAACTAATATCTTACCTTATGTTGGCAATGAAGAATTTTTGGTTGGTCCTACCGCCAACACAACTGCATTGTGGGATATTGTATCCGATCTTACTAAAAAAGAGTTGGCAAACGGCGGCGTGCTTGATGTAGACGTGAATACGCCATCCACTATTATTTCACATAAACCGGGTTATCTAGACCGGGATAAAGAGCAAATTGTCGGTGTACAAACAGATGCTCCATTCAAACGCTCTTTGCAGCCGTTTGGTGGAATTCGGATGATGATCGACGCTTGTAAAGCCTATGGTTTTGAAGTACCAGAAAGTATCATTGATATCTTCACTCATATTCGTAAAACTCACAACCAAGGTGTATTTGACGCTTATACAGATGAAATGAGAGCAGCCCGTAAAGCTGGTATCATTACTGGTCTGCCAGATGCATACGGTCGTGGTCGTATTATCGGTGACTATCGTCGTGTAGCTTTGTATGGTGTAGCCTTCTTGATCCAAGATAAAAAGCTGCAACTGAAAAGCCTTGAAGTTGATTCCATGGAAGAAGACGTAATTCGTCTTCGTGAGGAAATTTCCGAACAAATTCGTGCTTTGAATGAACTGAAACAAATGGCTGCTGAGCACGGTTTTGATATTTCCAAACCTGCTAACAATGCGAAAGAAGCTTTCCAATGGGTATATTTTGGATATCTTGCAGCAATCAAAGAACAAAATGGTGCAGCAATGTCCTTAGGACGTGTATCTTCCTTCCTTGATATTTACTCTCAACGTGATATGGAAGAGGGTACAATGACAGAAGAACAAGCTCAAGAACTAGTCGATCATTTTGTTATGAAATTGCGTATTGTTAAGTTCTTGCGCACACCTGACTATAATGAACTATTCAGTGGAGATCCAACTTGGGTTACTGAGTCCATTGGTGGTATGTCCGTAACTGGAGAAACTCGGGTAACTAAAAACAGCTTCCGTTTCCTGCACACCCTCTACAATCTGGGACCTGCACCGGAGCCGAACCTGACTGTACTGTGGTCGGAAAAATTGCCTGAAGGCTTCAAAAAGTATTGTGCGAAAGTTTCTATTGAAACTAGCTCCATTCAGTACGAAAATGACGATCTGATGCGTCCAATTTATGGAGACGATTATGGTATTGCTTGTTGTGTATCGGCAATGAAAATCGGTAAGCAAATGCAATTCTTTGGTGCTCGTGCCAACTTGGCTAAAGCTCTGCTGTATGCAATTAACGGTGGTAAAGATGAAAAATCTGGCGTTCAAGTAGGGCCTGAATTCCCAGCCATTACAGGTGAAGTTCTGGATTATGAAGAAGTGTTGAGCCGCTTCAAACCTATGATGGAATGGTTGGCAAAACTGTACATGAACACTTTGAATGTTATTCACTACATGCATGATAAATATAGTTACGAACGCATTGAAATGGCGTTGCATGATCGTGATATTCTCCGTACCATGGCTTGTGGTATTGCGGGTCTGTCAGTTGCTACCGACTCCTTGAGTGCCATTAAATTTGCAAAAGTTAAACCAATCCGTAACGAAAAAGGGATTGCCGTTGACTTTGAAATCGAAGGCGAATATCCTTGCTATGGTAACAACGATGACCGTGTAGATAACATCGCTGTGGAACTGGTAGAAAGCTTCATGAGTATGATTCGCAAGCATAAAGCTTATCGTAATGCGGTTCCTACTCAATCTGTACTGACTATTACTTCAAACGTGGTGTACGGTAAGAAAACAGGTACAACACCAGATGGACGTAAAGCAGGCGAACCGTTTGCACCAGGGGCAAACCCAATGCACGGTCGTGATAAAAAAGGTGCTTTGGCATCTCTGAGTTCCGTAGCCAAATTGCCTTATGAACACAGTCTGGATGGTATCTCGAACACCTTCTCCATCGTGCCTAAAGCACTGGGTAAAGAAGAAGAAACACGCAAAACAAACCTTGTTTCGATGATGGATGGCTACTTTGGAAGCCACGCACATCATCTGAATGTCAATGTGTTTGCTCGCGAACAACTGTTGGATGCAATGGAGCACCCAGAAAACTATCCACAGCTTACGATTCGTGTTTCCGGCTATGCCGTTAACTTTATCAAGCTGACTCGTGAACAACAATTGGATGTTATTAACCGTACTTTCCACGGTACAATGTAAATAAGTATTACAATGACGCACGCATAGCGGATGCGGGAAGGATGATGCAACATGTTGAAAGGTCACATACACTCATTGGAAACCTTCGGGACCGTCGATGGTCCCGGCATCCGCTTCGTGCTCTTTATGCAAGGATGCTTGTTGAAATGTCAATATTGCCATAACCCGGACACTTGGGCCTTGAATGAAGGTAATCCGATGACGTTGGAGGAGGTATTGGCTGAGATTGAGCCGTATTTAGCCTATTACCGTTCTTCCGGAGGCGGATTGACCGTATCCGGTGGAGAACCGACGCTGCAAGCTCATTTTGTCGAAGAGCTGTTTAAAGAAGTAAAACGTCGGTGGAATTTGCACACGACACTGGACAGTAACGGATTTAATGACGCGGGCCGTATCCATGAACTGCTGGACGTAACAGACTTGGTGCTACTGGATATTAAGCATATTGACAATGACAAGCATATTAAGCTTACAGGCAAGTCTAACGACCGTATGCTAAGTACGGCTCGCTGGTTGTCTGAGCAAGGGCGCAAAATGTGGATTAGACACGTATTTGTACCGGGTATTCATGATGACGAGCAAGATTTATTGAATTTGGGACGGTTTATCGGAACGTTGAACGGAGTCGAGAAATTCGAAATTTTACCTTACCATCAAATGGGTGTTTACAAATGGGAAATGCTTGGTAAGGAGTATCCGTTGGAGGGAGTTCCATCTCCTACAGATGAAGAAGTTCAACGTGCTTACCGACTCATTGAAGAGGGTCGTCTGGAGACTGCTGGAAAGAATGCTGTCTGTCGTCCGTTATAATATTGGGGTAGTTTGTATTAGAGATATTAAAAAGGTTAAATGTTCGTATTTTTTAATTAGGAAAAATAAAGAAGACTAAATAATCAGCTTGTACCAATATTGAAATGGTGCAAGCTGTTTTATTTTTTTGAAATATTTAATGTTTTTAAAATAGAAATGCCTTTGGCTATCCACTTTTTCTTACTTTGGTAAAAGGGTATAAATTCTTAGCATTAAGATACGTAAAAGAAAATTTTAAGTGAGGATCCAATTGCTTCTTTTAGGGTAGTTCTTTTGAGGTTAAATGCTCTAATAGTAGGTTGTATTTTCAGACGTATACTTTGAGTTTTGACTAGTAGGAGCATTGATTTTATACAATTTTGTATTGTATTTGGTAGAAGTTAAAGCGATATGATTAAATGAAGGAAATCTCAATCGAGATAAAGGTTATTTCTATGAACATTTAGCCGTATAAATATACTACACTGCATTTGGGTGGGATAGTGAAAACACGAATACCATATAAGGTTTAGCTTCTAGAGATTGCTCTATATTTTTTTGAAAGTCATTCAACCCAAAATTTGTTTGTAATTGTTTTATAATCTTTGAATAATAACTATATTTCAGGAATTATTAAAATAAAAACTCAAACATATTATAATAAGGAAAAAAATGTTTACTTTTTCGCCTAACTGTTATAGTATTAATTTGTAGAAACTAAAAAATAAAGGAGACAAGAAACATGGAAAAATCTAAGTTGTTAGGTTTAACTGCTCTCTCAGCTCTCACTTTAACTTTAAGTTTATTACCTACTCAACAAACCTATGCTGAAGAAAGTGGAGTTAGCTTAAACTCAAGTTCGCAATCATCTATTGTACAATCTGAGAGTGTAGTTACACCTCAAGGATCAAGATCATATCAACTTGGTCAAACCTCCGCCTCTATTTATTTGAACGGCTCTCTAGATGTTCAGATTTATACGAGTCTAAGCAGTTCAGATTTATATAGTATTGATATTTATGATAGTAACGGTAGACATGTCTACCAGCGAGATAGAAATCCAAGTGAAGGAACTAGTTTTCATGTGAGTGGTTTATATGGCTATCATACAGTTCGCGTCCAATCCTATAATAATAACGGAACTTTTACTCTAACTTGGCCTTGATAGATAGATTATTTATTGGGTGTCTAAAGTCAATTTATGACTTGGGACACCCTTTTTTAATAGATCTATATTTTTACTGGTAAGCAACCCTTATTTTGTTTTCCGCTTTTTTGTACATATCTTTATTCTATGCATTTTGGAATTATATATTTTGCTTATATATAAAACATGAAAAAGACTTTATTTAAATTAAGAAATTTTTTTGAGATTAGATAAATAAGTGGAAGAGAAACCCGTCTTGTTATTGCTATTGCTTGTTTAATAGATTTTCAGTGTATTAAGTCCAATGAATAGAATATCTAAACGATATTCTCAGGCTGTCGAGAAACCCCCTGTTTTTTTGCAGGGGGTTTAAAACTGTCTTAGTGGTCTAAAAACTAGGGTCCTCAGATCGTTTTAAATCGATTTTTGTTTTAAAAGATGCGTCTCCCCATATAAAAATAGAAGTGTCGAAAAGTCCTCTAGACTTTCTCGACACTCTGAGAATATCTAAACGATATTCTATTTATTTCTTTGCAGTCACAGGAGAAAGTTCCCTTTTTTTCATGATAAGCAAAATCTCCAGAAACTTTTTAACAACTGACGCGTCTAATAGTATGACTTTTTACGGGAATGATAATAATTTGGTGATAGAAGGAGACAGACAATGAATTTCAAGAAATGGACCATGCTCACCGCTTTGGCAGTAGCTCAGGTGGCCGCAGTAGCGCCTGTAGGAGCAGAAGCAGCATCAACAACCGTTCAATCCACCGATTCGGTTAGCGCACAGCAGGCTCAGGCCAATGCTGCTGATTCAGGCGTTCAGAATAGCATCGGAGATCAAGATGGAACTAGCACACAAAATGACACGGTGGCACCTAATAACACAGGCGTATCCAATGATCCATTGACTGGCCTACCTACGGATACAACCAACGGATCGAACGTATCCAATGATGTATACGTTGGAGACGGAACGATCACCAATCCTGGTGGAGCTCCAACATCCATGGGTGCTAATCAATTGATTTTGTACTTAAACAGCGCGAAAATGGAACAAAACGGACAGGTGTACACAGCAACTCAGCCGATGACCGTGAAGGACGGAGTTTCCTATGTAGCTATCCGTTCACTTGTCAGCCGTGTCGGATTGCAGTTTAGTTATGACACTGCCACCAAAGAAACCGTAATCACACAAGGAACAAATGTCATGCGCTTCAAAACAGACAGCAAGGTTTATACGGTTAACGGTGAAGCCAGACAAATGAAGGGACCGGCTTTTCAGCAAAAGAACGTATTTATGGTGCCATTGACCTCGATTACACAGGCCTTAAATATTCCTTATACTGTGAATAATACGACTAAACAAGTTATCATGGATTTGAATCAGAAACCTAAAGCTTCCTTCACGGTTCAACAAAAAGATATCTATGCGGGCGAAACCCAAGTTACGTATTTGACGAAGGAATCTTCTCCTACAGGTCTTCCGATTGTGAACCAACGTTGGGAAGGTAAGCAGGACGTATTTCAGGAGCCGGGTACATATGTAGTTACCTATTCTGTTCTTGACTCTGCTGGGAACTGGAGTGATCCTTACTCAGTTACAATTACAGTAAGACCACCAAATCAGCCGCCAGTGGCTCTGTTTACAACTGATAAAAAAGAGTACAAAATGGGTGAGAAAATCACGATTACCGACCTGAGTACAGATGATGAGAATTCTATCACTAAGCGTGATTGGGAGAATAAGAAACTTGCCTTCTTCCAACCAGGTGATGTAACAATCACACTCACTGTGACTGATAAGCACGGCGCAACAGGTACCAAAAGTGAAACAATTAAAATTACGAATGAATTGCTGTACAACGAAGATGATTTCAATAAAATCTTCACACCATATGGTGATAAATATACAGTAGACGGCAGTCAGGTGCCTACCATGGCTACCATTCCTTTGACTAGTACATCTTCTCCGCGTCTTTTGATCCGTGCTAACAGCCCGGAACGTGTATTTCAGGACGGAATTGTGTATCAGGAAACCGGATCAGGCAGCACGCGCATACTCGTCCATCATGTGAATGAAACGGGTCGAGATGTGAAAATGTACGTGATTGCGACAAACAACAATATTACTGCTACCAACCTGAATGTCGAAAATTCCGGTTTTGCTGGACCATCTGAATTTGCGACGGCAGCGGGTAAAGTTTCAATTCAAAAATATTTTCAATCTATGATAGATGGAAGCAAACGTTCTAGTACGGTTCTGAATCCGGGTGAAAGCCGTATTATTTTGCAGGATTTGAACGAGAAAAAAATGAAGCAAAAGCAGGTCATTTCTCTATTGTCCGATCTATACACGGATCAACCAATCCAATATACGGTCATTATGGTGGATGCGAATGCAGATCCTATGACCGTACTGCCTACTCTGGCAAAACTTCCGAAAGACGGAATTCACAACCGTGGAACGTACGCTAATGCTGATATCTCGCTCAATTATACCGAAGAGGTTGGTAAAACAGCTCAACGTATCGTTCTTGGTGATAATAAGGTAGATCCGAACCTGATTGGTACGGACGGTCTGGACGGCTCTTCTGCTTCCAATGCCGGTAATTTTGGTGTTGTATATAAAGTTAAATTGGATCATGTAGCGCCGTATTCACTGATTACGTTCAACCCGCGTGGAGGCGAATATTCCGGCTATGCGATGGTAAACAATCAGGTTGTGGGTATCCCGACGAACGGCGCAGTATGGGCTCCAAATGAGATGAGTGTGCTGTATCGCACAGGGCATATCGAGGAAAGTGTAGAGATGTATTTCACTGCTGCTGCAGGAAGTAACTTGCCGGTTTCCGTAGTAGTTATGCCTTTGCCAGCTATTAAAAATTAATATGAAATAACCGGTGCTGTTTACCGGCTTAGACCTTGGGTCTCGTCATTCACCGTTTAAAAGTCGATGTCACTTGCAGAATATAGGCGTTCTCCTGCTGCGAATTTAATCGTAGCGCCGGAGAGCGTCTTTTTCTTATGTATAGATACGAATATCTCTTATAATATTGACTTTAATCGTGGTATAATAAATAGATGCAAGCCTAAGCCTGCATCAGAAAACCTGAAACTACAGACAGGGGAGGGTGAAACGCATGCTGACAAAGGATGAGATTATTGCAACAATGTCCGCTCAGGGGCTGCGTATTACAGATCAGCGCAAGACGTTGGCCACGTTATTTTCCGAGAATGAAGGGTATCTGTCCCCCAAAGACGTTTATGAATATATGGGTAAGAAGTACAGTGGACTTAGCTTTGATACGGTTTATCGTAATCTGCGTGTAATGCAGGAATTGGGTGTGTTGGAACAGGTATCTTTTGAGGATGGAATGAAGTTTAAGGTGAGCTGTAATGAGCATCATCACCATCACCATATGATTTGCTTGAGCTGTCAGAAAACATTACCGATTTCTTTTTGCCCAATGCAAATGACAGATACAACGGATCAATTCCAAATCGTCGAGCACAAGTTTGAAATTTTTGGTTATTGCAAAGATTGTCAACAGAAGAATGGGCATACTGACAGTAATTCGGATGGGGGATTCAGACAGACGAGCAGTCACACTCACAGCCACGGGGGCTACTGAAATGAAAATCACCACACGCAGAGTGGTACAGGCTCCGATTAAGTTTTATCGTTCCTATATTTCACCGTTAAAGCCGGCTACCTGCCGGTTCTATCCAACGTGTTCGGCGTACGCGTTGGAGGCGGTAGAAGTGCATGGTGCGCTCAAAGGTTCATGGCTTGCTGCTAAGCGTATAGCCAAGTGCCATCCCTTTCATCCGGGTGGCGTAGATTTGGTTCCTCCTGCAAAAAAGGGAACAGATAGGTCTAGCGAAGATCGTTTGGCTACCCACTCCAAGAAGGGTCTGACTTGACAGCGCTATGCGGATTTGGTTATATTTTGGTTAATATTGTTTTCCTGCGAAGGGATGAGTAGGGTAAACCGTCCAGTACAGAGAGCCGGGGTAGCTGCAAACCGGTCTGGAGCGAAGCCTGAATATGGTCCTGGAGGAACCTTTTTCGAGCGTATTTGCCACAGTTATTAGTGCTTGGGAGGCAAGCGTAAGGGGGAGGCGTGTTCCAGCGTTAATGGGCGGTCAGATGTGACCGGTGAAGCCTGTAGTCTGCGAGGATACAGGAAAATTGGGTGGTAACGCGTGAGGTGACTCTCGTCCCATAGGGGCGGGGGTCTTTTTTGTGCCCAATTTGTGCCAAATTCATGAATTGGAGTACCATCATGTCAGCAGATCTTATCGAGCTGCCGTGAACAAAACAGGAGGCAACACACATGTCCAATGAGAACACATTTTACATTACGACACCGATCTATTATCCGAGCGACAAGCTACATATAGGTCATGCTTACACGACGGTTGCGGGAGATGCAATGGCCCGTTACAAGCGGCTACGTGGTTATGAAGTGCGCTATTTGACAGGAACGGATGAGCATGGTCAGAAGATTGAGCAGAAAGCGAGTGCAGCAGGCAAAACGCCGCAACGTTTCGTAGATGATATTGTGGCAGGTATTCAAGAACTGTGGCGGAAGCTCGACATTTCCAATGACGATTTTATCCGTACTACGGAGGAACGTCATAAGGCTGTCGTACAGGAAATTTTTGATCGTTTGCTGAAGCAAGGCGATATTTACAAGGGAGAATACGAAGGCTGGTACAGCATCCCTGACGAGACGTACTACACAGAAACTCAGCTGGTTGACGTGGTGAAGGACGCCGAAGGCAATGTGGCTGGAGGAAAAAGCCCGGATAGTGGACACCCTGTAGAACTGGTCAAGGAAGAGTGTTACTTTTTCCGTATGAGCAAGTATGCTGATCGGTTGCTGCAATTTTATGAAGAGAACCCACAGTTTATCCAGCCGGAATCACGTAAAAAAGAGATGATCAATAACTTCATCAAGCCGGGTCTGGAGGATTTGGCTGTTTCACGTACTACCTTCGATTGGGGCATTAAGGTGAAGGGGGATCCGAAGCATGTCGTGTATGTTTGGATTGACGCACTTTCCAACTATATCACAGCCTTGGGTTATGGCTCTTCCAATACCGAGTTGTATGATAAATTCTGGCCTGCAAATGTGCATATCGTAGGTAAAGAGATTGTAAGGTTCCACACGATATATTGGCCGATCATGCTGATGGCGCTGGATCTTCCGTTGCCTAAAAAAGTATTTGCACATGGTTGGCTGCTCATGAAAGACGGTAAAATGTCGAAATCTAAAGGCAATGTTGTAGACCCGGTGACGTTGATTGACCGTTATGGTCTGGACCAACTTCGTTACTACTTACTGCGCGAGGTGCCTTTTGGGGCAGACGGAACATTTACACCAGAAAGTTTTGTAGATCGAGTTAATTCGGATTTGGCAAATGATCTGGGCAACTTATTGAATCGTACCGTGGCGATGGTAGATAAATATCTTGATGGCAAGGTTCCGGCTTATGAAGCGAATGTAACAGCATTCGACGGAGCTTTGGAAGACATGGCAACATCGACTTATAGCAAAGTAGAAGAAGCCATGGAAAACATGGAGTTTTCCGTGGCATTAACGGCGATTAGCCAATTTATTAGCCGCAGCAACAAGTATATTGACGAGACGCAACCATGGAACTTGGCTAAGGATGAGGGAAAACGTCGCGAATTGTCATCTGTTATGTTGCATTTGGTAGAAAGCTTGCGCATCGCTTCCATCTTACTCCAGCCATTCTTAACCCGTGCTCCTCATAAAATTTGGGAACAGCTCGGTATTAGCCAAGGTGAGCTGACTACATGGGATAGCGGCAAGCAGTTTGGTCGTATTCCGGAAGGAACGCAGCTGGTCAAAGGTAATCCGATCTTTCCGCGTCTGGATTCAGAGCAAGAGGTTGCTTTTATCGTGGAAGCAATGACCGGGGGGAAGAAACCGGAAGAAGCTACAGCACAAGTTCAACCGCAGAATGCATCTGAGGCGAGCCAGGAAGCGCCGGAGGCAAAGGAAGAGATTGGCATTGAGGATTTTGCCAAGGTAGAACTGCGCGTTGCTCAGGTCGTCGCCTGCGAGCCTGTGAAGAAGGCCGATAAACTGTTGAAGCTCCAACTTGATCTTGGTTATGAGCAGCGGCAAGTAGTATCAGGGATTGCGAAGTTTTATACGCCTGAAGATATCATTGGACGCAAGGTGATCTGTGTGACCAATCTTAAGCCAGTAAAACTTCGGGGAGAGCTGTCGCAAGGTATGATTTTGGCAGCATCACATGGAGATCAGCTTATGCTGGCCACCGTACCGGAAGGTATGCCGAATGGTGCAGTTGTAAAGTAGTACGCTATGTAAAAATAAAAGAACGTAATGAGCGTATGTCCGGGAATCATTCTTCCTGGGCATGCGCTTTTTGGCTTGCATCATATTTTGCTCCCGCTATACGTATGTTTTAGTAGGCAGGGCTTGTTTGTTCGTGTTCACTTAAGACAGGTGGGAGGGGATATGATGACAAATATCAACGCCGGGTTGGCGATCGTAGCCGGACTGGTTTCTTTTTTTTCACCGTGTTGTTTACCGCTGTATCCATCTTATTTATCGTATATGACAGGGATGTCTGCGCGTGAACTGGCTGAAGGACGGCACAAGGCCGAGATTCGTTATCGTACGATGGGACATACACTTGCTTTTGTACTGGGCTTTTCGGTCGTTTTCTATTCACTGGGTGCAAGTGTCGGGTTGCTTGGAGAATGGTTTGCCAATTATGGGGATACGCTAAGAGTGGTAGCAGGGTTACTTATTTTACTAATGGGACTGGTATCTCTTGGTGTGGTGCGTCCTTTGATTCTAATGAGGGAGCATAAGCTTCGCTGGACATGGAAGCCTGCCGGGTATGCCGGTTCCTTTGTGATCGGAATTGGGTTTGCGGCAGGCTGGTCGCCCTGTATCGGTCCCATGCTAACAGCTATTATCGCTTTGGCGGCAGTAGAGCATCACATTTGGTTCAAGCTGATTACAGGCTATGCGCTTGGCTTTGCGATTCCATTTTTTGTATTAGCTTTGCTGGCAGGCTCTGTTCGACTATCCTCTCGCTATACCTCCATCCTAATCAAAACAGGTGGCATACTACTTGTTATCACTGGCATTTTACTGGTAACGGATCATATGACTGATGTAACGCTATTTTTACAACGGATTACCCCAGATTGGATGCTAGTTATGTGAAATATTCAATACGACTTAAAGGGAAATGTTCAAAAATGCGCTCTGTGATAAACTCTCGTAGTGCATTTTGCTGTTCATCGGGATAAACATATTTGTTTTGTCCCCAGCGGCCCCATTTTTTCTTGCGTTTCTCTATGTCCATCTCCAGCTTGGTTTTCGGATAACGTTTCTCGATGACAGCTTTGGATGTTTTGGTGAAGCGATGCTGAATTAATTCGAACGTCAAATCTTTTGTAGCATGCTCGGGTAAGGTTTCTCCCAATTTGCGCAGCAACTCGCCGTAGCCTTCTTCCCAGCCGTCATACCAGATGATGGGTGCAATGATGAACCCCAGTGGATAACCGGCTCGTGCGATTTTGCCCGCGGCTTCAATACGTTCCTCGAAGCGTGAAGTTGCAGGTTCAAACTGTTTAATTACATAATCGGAATTAATGCTAAAGCGGATGCGAGTATGACCATTATGTTTAATATCCAGCAATGGATCAACATGATGATATTTAGTAACAAAACGCAGACGACCAAATTCCTCATCTGCCATGAAACGAATCAAGTCTCCAAGCGTTCCGGTGATATGCTCCAAACCAACCGGATCGGAGGTACAAGCTGCTTCAAAACGGGTAATTTCAGGCGCTCGCTCCTCGATATAAGCTTTAGCTGCTGATAAGATATCGTCAGTGTTGACATATACACGAATATACGGTTTTGCTCCCAAGGTTGTTTGTAAATAACAGTAGTGACAGTGCCCCATGCAACCAGTCGAAATGGGGATAGCGTATTCGGCAGAGGGCTTGGATTGGTCAAAAGTCAACGTTTTACGGATACCGACTACCAAAGTTTTTTTTGCCATTCGGTACTTTTCAACTTCAGTTTCACCTGGTAAATTGGTAATTCGGTTGTGAGAGGTAGTCATCCGATACGGAATATCCTTGGCTTTAACCCAATCCATAATACGCTGGCCCTTGGGATAATTCAGTGCGTCTGGCTCAAAAAACACCAGATCAGGCATAAATGGCTTGGTTCCTCTGGTTTGGACAGGAGTACGCTCAAGCGTAGACATGGCTAACGCTCCTTTCGAAATAAATCCACAGTGCTCTGGTGTCCAACTTTAACATTTTGCCGCAGAAATAAACGATACAGGACGACGATATTAGTGTGCCCGGCTTAAATTGAACAAATCGTGGCAATAGCTGTGAGTGAAGGGATGAGACTTGCCAATGGGCAATGATAACATGTATCATTACATAGTAGGTTTAACGCAGGAAATGAAGGCGGTAAGCGCCCGTTCAATAACAGAAAAGAGGGAAACAAGTGCCAACGCCAAGCATGGAAGATTATTTGGAACGCATTTACCAACTGATTGATGAGAAGGGCTATGCTCGTGTCTCGGATATCGCAGAGGGGTTAGAGGTGCATCCTTCGTCTGTCACCAAAATGATTCAGAAGTTGGATAAGGACGATTATCTTGTATATGAGAAGTATCGGGGACTGATTTTGACACCGAAAGGGAAAAAGGTCGGAAAACGGTTGGTTGATCGCCATCAGTTATTAGAGCAATTTCTGGATATGATTGGGGTTGACAAGGACCTGATATATAAAGATGTGGAAGGTATTGAGCATCATCTGAGCTGGGATTCCATCACCCGTATCGAAACATTGGTCGAATATTTTCGCCGGGATGAAGATCGCTTGCGCCAGCTTCATGACATACACAAGGAATTGAGTGGAGATTCCTAAAAGCATCTGTCCTTACGGACGATGCTTTTTTATTTGTTCCGACCGCAACAAATATCCGGTTATCAGCGTCTATCCATTATATAGCAGGACAAGATAGGGGTTAAAATTAACAGGGTTAGCGGAGGATTGTAATAAAATGAATCGAAAGAAAATAGTGGCGTTGGCTGCAGGTCTACTCTTAGCAGTGCAGACTGCCATCGTTCCTGGTGTTCAAGCAGCTCCAACTGGTGATATTCAAATTATATTGGACGGACAGTCCCTGCAAAGTGACGCGTCACCGTATATTGTACAGGGATCCAATGTTACGATGGTTCCTTTGCGAGTGATTAGTGAGGGATTGGGCGCTCAGGTCAACTGGTCGGGATCGTCCGGTACGGTAACGATTACAGCACAGAACAAAAATATATCTATGGAGAACGGTGCACAAAGCGCTACGGTGAATGGCAAGTCAGTTCGACTGGATGCATCTGCCCGTATGACAAGCGGGAGAGTTATGGTGCCACTGCGTTTTGTTGGGGAAGAGTTGGGATTAAAAGTGGATTGGCAAGCTTCAGAGCGAGTCATTACGTTAAGCAGTGGTAAGGAAGGTGTCTCTACTGGCGGGAACACTTCTGCGGGAAGCAGCGGCTCCATATCAGATACGTCTGCATCTAGCAATCAGGACAGGGTAAGTACAGATCAGGGAGCTATCGATGATGAGCAGGCGGTTGTCACTTCACCGTCAACGTCTACTAGTGAGGAGGGTTCAAGTTCTTCGCAGGCAAATGTTGTTCAGGTAAAGGCTTCAACTTCCATGCGTGGAGCATGGATTTCTACCATTAATGGAGATTGGCCTTCTTCCGCTGCCCGAAGCAGCTCCGATAAGCAAAAGCAGGAGTTTACTAAAATGCTCGATGATTTGCAGGGGATGGGCATCAATGCGGTATTTGTTCAGGTTCGTGCCAGCGGTGATGCGCTCTATCCGTCGAGTCTCGTACCGTGGAGCAAGTATTTGACCAACACCCAAGGTAAAAATCCAGGCTATGATCCCTTGAAATTTATGATTAGCGAATCGCATAAGCGAGGGATGGAATTTCATGCTTG
The DNA here is from genome assembly GCF_024213325.1 of Paenibacillus sp. MZ03-122A. Lineage (NCBI taxonomy): Bacteria > Bacillati > Bacillota > Bacilli > Caryophanales > Paenibacillaceae > Paenibacillus > Paenibacillus sp. MZ03-122A. The sequence goes on from NZ_JANAVI010000003.1 coordinate 105,412, forward strand.
GTTTAATCCATTCCGTGCGAATTCTACAGGAACAACCAGCGGTTTGGCTGCAAACCATGTGGCTAATCAACACCCGGACTGGATTGTTAAGAATGGTAGCCAATTGTACATCAATCCAGGAATTCCGGCTGCACGTCAGCATGTCATTGCGGCGATTATGGAGGTCGTGAACGGATATGATATTGACGGCGTCCATTTGGACGATTATTTTTATCCTTACAGCGGGACTTTTGATGATGATGCAACCTTCAGAGCATATAATGCCAACAAAATCTCTAACAAGGGCGACTGGCGGAGAGATAATGTGAACAGTTTTGTCCGCGATTTGGGCAAAAGTATTCATGGCAGCAAGTCTAAAGTTCAATTTGGAATTAGTCCTTTTGGGGTATGGCGTAACAAATCTCAGGATTTAACGGGTTCAGACACGAAGGCAGGCGTTACAGCGTACGATACGACGTTTGCGGATGTAAGAACCTGGATTAACAAAGAATGGATTGATTATGTAGCTCCACAAATTTACTGGAGTATCGGTTTCCCGGCGGCGGGATATGACAAGCTTGTCGCATGGTGGTCCAATGAGGTCAAAAACACAGATGTTAAGCTGTATATCGGTCATTCTCCGTATAAGATCGGCACCCCTGAAAAGGGTTGGCAAACGGCTCAAGAGCTAATTAAGCAGCTTGAACTGAACGAAAATTATAAACAGGTCAGAGGTGATATTTACTTTAGTGCACAGCATTTGCGTAAAAATCCATACGGACTCATTCAGCTTCTTCAAAATTATTATCAAATGTGATATAAATTGGATCATATAGGTTCTATTTGGGCCTCCGTTCTCATACATAAGCAGTAGAACTGCTTACTCCCAAGAGAACGGAGGTTTTTTGATCTATGCTGATCAATGCTGTGTTCCAGGGTGGAGGGGTTAAGGGAATTTCGCTGGCGGGTGCAGTTAAGGCTGCGGAGGAGCATGGAATTGTATTCAATCGTTTGGCAGGTACATCATCAGGTTCTATTGTAGCTGCTTTATTGGCGGCGGGATACTCTGCGGATGAAATGAAAGCCGTAATTGAGAAAACCCCCTTGGTCAAGTTGTTACGACGTTCTCCAGTGTTCAATATTAAGTGGGTTGGACCAGCAGCTCGTATCTTTCTTAAAAAAGGGCTCTACTCAGGGGAGGCACTGGAGCACTGGGTACGTGAGCTGTTACGAGCTAAGGGAGTGCGTACGTTCGCGGATTTACCTCCTGGTAAATTGCGCATTATTGCATCAGATATTACGAATGGACGCATTCTAGTGCTTCCTGAGGATATCAAACGTTTTGGTATCAATCCCTCTTCACTGGAGGTAGCTAAAGCCATTCGGATGAGCACAAGCATCCCTTATTTTTTTGATCCTGTTATGTTAAGGCTTGATTCTGCACTTGCCAAGGGAAAGACTTTTTCTCAGCAATTTGTATTTGTAGTTGATGGGGCTTTACTAAGCAATTTGCCTTTGTGGCTTTTTGATGAGCCTGTAAATGAACGTGAGGCCAAAACGATTCCAACGGTAGGGTTTCAAATGGTGGGCAAAACGGGTACGGAGACCAAAGTTTCTTATATACGGGGTCCATTGACCATGCTGCAGGCTATTTTTGATACCATGCTATCAGCACACGATGAACGATATATTGAGCAGGAGAATCGGTATCGGACGATTAAAATTCCAACATTGGGTATCCGCACTGCACAATTTAATATTTCTACAGAGCAAAGTGATTTGTTGTATGCTTCCGGTGTGCAGGCAGGGGATGCTTTTTTCCACAAATGGAGCATCACTTCTTACCAGCAGCAGTATAGCAAGTATCAATTGATGAAGGATACCATGTACGCTATGAAATAAACACTAACTCGCAGTTAAAGTTAATTTAAAAGGGTGTAAAAAAGGAGCCTCTTCCCGGTCATATTTGAATACGCGGGTGATGGCTCCTTTGTGCTACATTTTAAAGGATGTGATTATCATTAATGATATTTAGGTTGTTCTTCTTCATTCTTTCCCTTAGAACCTTCAATCACATGAAAAGGATAAGCTTTGCGCTTGCCTGTAGTCTGCTGCTTACGTGCGTTGGTTGTTTTGGCCATGGTACGCACAGAGGGTTTAATTTTGGGAGTACGATTACGTTGTCCTGGCAGGTATTTGTATAGCAGAAATATAACTGCAAAAACAAGGACGGGAATTAGTAAACTCATGAGAAAGCCCCAGCTTCCTCTCCATAGCATATCCACAATCCCATATGCACCCAAAGCAAGGGTAAGCCAGAAAATAACGGCATGTCTGTTCATTATTCACTCATCCTTTCACAGGATCAAGGACCGGACTGTTGAAGGTCTCCTTTACAGGTACATTTTCCAACTCAGCATCCAATTCAAGCATACGCTTAAATGAGGCAATAGATACCTCCACTTGATCATCAGTCGGTTCTTTGGTGGTAAGTAGTTGCAACCACAGACCAGGGTAACCTAAATAACGAAGTAGCGGAATTTCACGAAGGGCATTGGTTAGCTTGAGGAATTCAAAAGAAAGCCCCAGTACGATCGGAAGTAGTAAAAGCCGTTGTCCCATACGTTCCCACAGACTATCGTAGGTAAATAAGGAATAGACAAGCACCCCGATGATCACAGTCAGCATAATAAAGCTACTACCACAGCGGTAATGTAGACGACTGTATTTCTGTACATTGGCCGGAGTTAGTTCTTCCCCAGCTTCGAATGCAGTAATTACTTTATGCTCTGCACCATGATATTGAAACAATCGTTTAATTAACGGAGTTTGGGAAATACCCCACAAATAAGCCAGTAACAGAATCAGCTTAATAGCTCCTTCTGCGAGGTTATGCAAAATTTGGCTGTGAAACAAGCTACCGAACAGGAAATTCTCTACAATAACCGGAACGAGAGTCAATACAATTTTGCCAAACAGGAATGACAAAATACCGACCGCCGCCACACCGATCATCATACTCAGACTCCAGCGAGATTCTTCTTTTTTCTTTTGCTCAGCGCGTTCTTCCGGATCTACTTCATCATCAGCATACGCATCGGCTGAATAGTTTAAATGCTTGGTACCTTTGGCGCTGGAGTCGATGATGCTTACAATCCCCCGCAATAAAGGAATTCTGCGGAATTTGGATACCCAGGATTGCTCCTTGCGTGGTACTTCCAAATATGTGATTTCGCCAGTCTTGCGGCGAACTGCCGTGACATTGACACGCTTGCCGCCGAACATGACACCTTCAATGACTGCCTGACCGCCGTAGCTCACAGGCTTGGATGCTTGTGACAACCGTCTCACCTCTCTTAATACATGCTTTTTTGTATATTGTATCGAATTTGGAAGGGAATATCTAGTTAGTTGAAACTGGTGTAACCACAGGCTTATAAAAAAAGCATTTATGGAGCGTCAGACTGCTCACATAAATGCTAATCATTATAAAACCGAATGAATATTTGGAAACAACTTATTTTGTAATCGCCCCGACTACCTGGTCAACCAGCCCTTTTGATGAGAGAGGACCGCCAAATGTCCATGTCGTACCGCTCAGTGAATAGGTACGTTTTTCTTTAACGAAATTCAGACCGTTCCAGACTGAATTATTTTTCATGGGTGCGCCGAAAACATTATCGTCCGGCTGCACAATATAGATAAAGTTGCTATCCTGAACGGCAGACAGAGCTTCAATGCCTACAGTTGAAAAGCCATACTGTTCAACTTTGCTCGGTTTCCAATCATTAATCATACCGATCTTCGCCAGTGTTGCCACGACGACTGAATTATCCGAAAACATACGGAGGCTGGCCGCATTTTGCGAAGTGAAAGCCTGTGTCAGTATATAATGATAATCCGACTTGCCAGCAGCGGCGAGCTTTTCTTTGGCTTCAGCATAATGCTGATCCAGTTCGGCAAGCACCTGCTTAGCTTTGTCTTCTTTTCCAAGAGCGACTGCGATGCTATTAAAAATTTCTACCATTTTATCATGATCGTAGCCGTTACCATCGTTTAGATTATATTCGATCGTTGGAGCGATGGCCTTGAGTTGATCATAGATAGCTTCATTCCCATCAACATTGGAAATGATTAGATCCGGCTTCAATGCAGCAATCGCCTCCAGGTTCGGCTCGTTACGCGTACCGACATCGACCACGCTGCTGTCCAGAGCCGCCTCCGGTGTCACATACACCTTGTAGTTGGCATTGTCAGCATTACCAACCGGCTGAACGCCCAATGCAATCAAATCCTCTGTAAATGTCCATTCCAGTACTACGACACGCTGTGCGGGCTTGTTGAGCGTGATCTCACCACGATTATGCTTTACCGTCACAGGACCGGTCGCTGTGTCAGTCGGTTTGCTACCCGACGTGGGTGCCTGATCTTTATCCGATGCTTTGTCGGCTGCTCCGCAACCTGCCAAAGTGAGCGTAAAAACCATTAATAATAAAATGCCAATGAGTCCCTTTTTCATAGAAGCATTCTCCCGTATATATGTTTTTTAGAAAATGATAATGATTATCATCTTCATCATTATATTATGTATAGAGGATTGAAATTTTGTCAATGCAAAAAACGGGTCCGAACGCTTGACTGGTAAGCTGCTATTATTCTGCATTCCGGTTCATTGTTAAACGATCCTCCTTTTGAGCATACTACCTAGCAAAATGGGAATGCAGAATCCGATGGAAGTACATGCATCTTCATTGCAATAGTCTTTACCATGAAAAAAGTTTGCATCTTGAAAGGGGATTAAACAACATGAGTGAAACCTACTCTATACCCAAGATAGGCCATGAACAGGAGCAGTCTCGCGAATCTCAGGATCAACGTAATCATAACGACAGTGGTGGAGGCAGGCAGCAGTCAGGCAAAATACATACGCCTCTCATTCCTTTTGCACTTGAGTTGGGTTTTTTTGCGGGTGTGCTCTGGGGATTGCTGCGCTGGCTGTTTTATAAGTTGCACTTTACGGTAGTAGCGCCTGGCTTTCTCGCAGAGCCATTTTTCAAGCATTCGTTTATGAACACCATGGCGGGGCACCTGGTAGGGCTACTGTTTTTTATTGCATTATCCGTCGTAGCTTCACTGGTGTACACTCTGTTGCTACGCAGATTTAAGGGTCCTTTACCCGGAATTGTATATGGCCTGATTTGGTGGGTTGTTTTATTTGTATTAACAGGTCCTAAGCTAGGGATGATGAATGCTCCTAATCGGTTAACATGGAACTCCTTATATACGGAAATTTGTGTGTTTATGCTGTGGGGACTATTTATCGGATATACTGTTGCTGTCGAGTATACGGATGAAAGAAAGCGCGAGCCTGAGAAAGCTGAGGGCTGAACGTAACAAAAACTTCTCAAGCGCCTATTCCCTGTGTTAAAATAGCATTTGGTTATTTGACAGAGGGGAGCGGAATGAAAGATGAAGAATGACCGGGTGTTAAAGCTGCGGCAGGCGCTGGGCGAGCATAATCTGCGGGCTATGCTAATTACTAGCCCTGTCAATCGTCGATATTTGACAGGCTTCACAGGTTCGGCGGGTTATGTGCTGATTACGGAATCCCATAGCTATTTGCTGACTGACTTTCGCTATATGACGCAAGCGACCGAACAAGCCGAAGGCTTCACGGTGGTGCAGCACGCTGCACAGGTCATGGAAACGGTGAAAGAATTGCTGTCTTCCCATCAGATCAGCGAAACAGGCTTCGAGCAAGATGCTGTAACTGTTGCGACGCATAAAGCTTATAGCGAAGATTTGTCACCTATTTCACTGGTTCCGGTGTCGGGCATTGTGGAGAAGTTAAGAGTGTACAAAGATGCAGAAGAGCTGGAAGTGATGCAGCGGGCAGCGGATTTGGCAGATGCTACATTTGCACACATTTTACCTTACATCAAGCCAGGTGTCAGCGAGCGTGAGCTGGATCTGGAAATGGAATTCTTCATGCGCAAGCAGGGAGCTACATCCTCTTCATTTGACACAATTGTGGCTTCCGGGGTTCGTTCGGCATTGCCCCATGGCGTAGCCAGTGCTAAGTTAGTACAAGCAGGCGAGCTGATTACGTTTGATTTTGGTGCGTTGCTGGATGGCTATTGCTCTGATTTGACACGTACAGTGGCTACACAAGGGGATTTGGCGCCCCAGTTGCGCGAAATCTACGATATTGTACTTAAGGCGCAGCTTCACGCACTCGAACATATTAAGCCGGGCATGACAGGCCGTGAAGCGGATGCACTGACCCGGGATATTATTGCGAGCCATGGCTATGGAGACAATTTCGGGCACAGTACAGGTCATGGTCTGGGTCTTGAAGTACATGAATCTACACGTCTGTCGAAGGCGAGTGACGATATTCTGGAGCCGGGTATGGTGGTAACGGTCGAGCCAGGTATCTATGTCCCTGGATTGGGCGGTGTACGGATCGAGGATGATATCGTTATTACAGATAGCGGCATCAAAGTATTAACACATTCGAGCAAAGAATTTACAGTCGTTTAATAACGATAACAGTCCTGTAGGAGGGGTATTTTAGTGATTAACGTTAATGATTTTAAAACAGGTTTGACCGTCGAGGTAGACGGAGATATTTTTACGGTGCTGGATTTCCAACACGTAAAACCGGGTAAAGGTGCAGCATTCGTACGCTCCAAGTTGAAAAACTTGCGTAACGGTAACACCGTTGAACGTACATTCCGTGCGGGTGAAACGATCGGTCGGGCACAAATCGAAAATCGTGGTGTATCTTATCTGTACGCTAGTGCAGACGACCATACATTCATGGATAATGAAACATATGATCAATTCACATTGTCCAGCGATCAACTGAAATGGGAGCTTAACTTCCTGAAAGAAAACATGAATGTAAATATCGTCAGCTATAACGGCGAAATTCTGGGTATTAACCTGCCTACAAGCGTGGAACTGAAAGTAATCGAAACAGAGCCAGGCATTAAAGGTAATACGGCTACAGGTGCTACCAAAAATGCCAAACTGGAAACGGGTTTGAATGTTCAAGTTCCTTTGTTCATTAACCAAGATGACGTATTGTTGATTGATACACGTGATGGCAAATACATGTCTCGCGCATAAAATTTGCAACTTTTAGATTTCCTCTGTCCTTGTTAAGGACAGGGGATATTTTTATAAGCACTAATATTAAAAAACATTGGCTCCACACAGCACTTTCGTATTATACTGAACTAAAGTTATGCCGCAGGATGTCACGTTCAGTCGTTTGGTGCCATCTCAAGGTTACATACTGTTGAGTCTGAGGGAGTGAATATCGTTGTCTTTGTATGTCATGAAATTCGGAGGCAGTTCCGTCGGTGACACGGAGCGCATGAAGCGCGTGGCAAAACGCGTTGTTGAGAAACAGAGTGAAGGGCATCAATGTGTAGTGGTTGTTTCCGCAATGGGAGACACGACAGACGAACTGATTGACCAGGCCAAATTGTTGAATGAGCAGTTGCCTGCACGTGAGTTGGATATGTTGATGACGACAGGTGAGCAAATTTCAATCGCCTTATTGTCGATGGCTATTCAGCAGTTGGGTCATGAAGCGGTATCGTTTACGGGATGGCAGGCTGGTTTCCGTACTGAATCTGACTTTGGTCGAGCACGGATTACGGACATTCAACCTCAGCGTGTGCTGGATGCACTGAGCAGCAACAAGATCGTTGTTGTAGCTGGTTTCCAAGGGATGTCTGCAGAGGGAGACATTACGACGCTGGGACGTGGTGGCTCTGATACGACGGCCGTTGCGCTGGCGGCGGCGATTCAAGCGGATGCCTGCGAAATTTACACGGATGTGGACGGTATATATTCAACAGATCCACGGATCGTGAAAGTTGCTCGTAAGCTAAAAGAAATTTCTTATGATGAAATGCTGGAATTAGCCAATCTGGGTGCAGCTGTATTGCATCCTCGAGCGGTAGAATATGCCAAACATAACCGGGTACCGCTGATTGTGCGATCCAGTTTTAACCATAATGAAGGAACGGTCGTAAAGGAGGATGCAGTAATGGAACAGGGCGTTGTAGTCAGTGGGATTGCATATGATAAAAATGTAGCAAGAATCAGTATTTTGGGCGTCGCCGATATCCCCGGTGTACTGGCGAAAGTATTCGGAACACTGGCGGCAGCTAAAATTGATGTAGACATTATTGTACAGAGCGGGGTCGAAGCTGGTAAAGCAGATTTCTCCTTTACAGTAGCTCTGACGGATCGTGAAGCAGCACTGAAGACGCTGGAAGGTATTCGTGGAGAGCTTCCGTACCGTGAAGTAACGTCTGAGGAAAACCTGGTGAAGGTATCCATTGTAGGTGCAGGAATGGTTAGCCATCCAGGTGTTGCTGCGCAAATGTTTGCCGTACTGGCAGAGCAAGGCGTTAGCATTAAAATGGTAAGCACATCTGAAATCAAAGTATCGTGTGTAATTGAAGCGGGTAAGCTTCATGAGGTTATTCAGGCGTTGCATACAGCTTATAACCTGGACACCGAGGAGCAAGCGTTTGTGGGTGGACCGCAAGACCGTCGTTAATAACTGCAACGTGATCTAGACATGAATATGTCTAATGTGAACGATGCTATGAGAGGTAAAGGTTGATACATTATAAATCCTCTATTTATAGTTTGATAAATCATAGAATACAGCAGTAGGTTAAGAGGTTGTTCCATCAGTGAGAGTTAAACTGAGGGGCAGCCTCTTTTTTGCTGAATCTATCTTTTCTACCCAAGGGTATCCCTTAGCCGACAAGGCTTTGAGAGGCCCTTTTTTATTTGTGCGAATTAGAGAATGGTGCTTTAACAAGCGGGGGAAAGGTCTGTTGAGCGTTGATAGGAGTTAGCAAAAGTTTGCCTAGGTTTTCAATATATTTTCGGCATAAAAAGCGAGAGTCAACCATAGACTTGTCTTAAAGAAAAAGGACAACTGTGAGGGGGCGGCATCGGTATGGAATGGCTGGAGTTATTTCCCGAACCGTTGCACGGTATACTCGGAAGGCTTCCGGAAACGGTATTTAAGCAACTGGAAGAAATACGGGTCAGGGAAGGAAGGCCGTTGGAAATTAATGCAAATGGTGATCATCATTTTGTAACGTCTGCGGGTCGGCTGACTTTGAACCATGTGGAAGCTTATAAGCCTGACCGTGAGGATGCCCACCGACTGCTGGATTTTATCAGCAATCATTCCCTGTATACCATGGAAGAGGAGCTTCGTAAAGGGTTTATTACGATCCCTGGCGGTCATCGTATTGGCTTGGCAGGGAGAACCGTGCTCAACCGAGGACGAGTGGAACATTTGAGGGATATAAGCAGCTTTAATGTAAGAATTGCTCGTGCAATTCCCGGCATAGCTGATCGGATATTGCCTTATGTAGCAGATCGAATGTCCGGGAAAATCCGGCACACCCTCATTTTGTCCCCTCCTCAGCATGGCAAAACGACACTGCTTAGGGACTTGGCTCGGCAACTCAGTTACGGAGGGATGGAAAGCAATGGGGGGCGACGGAATGGACTCAAGGTAGGCATTATAGACGAACGCTCTGAGATCGCTGGCAGTCACAAAGGTATCCCCGGTTTTGATGTCGGACCTCGCACCGATGTATTGGACGGATGTCCGAAAGCAGAAGGCATGATGATGATGATCCGCTCGATGTCACCGGATGTCCTCATTGTTGATGAAATCGGACGACCGGAAGATGCGGAGGCGGTGCGCGAAGCGCTTCATGCAGGCATTGCAGTCATTGCTTCCGCACATGGTCGCGATGTGGCTGAAATGGCGACCCGGCCTGCTTTTGCTGGATTAACTACAGGGCAAGAGCTGTTTCAACTCTACGTCATGCTGGAGCGGACGAGCCGGGGCGTCTCATTCCGGTTGGCAGATGCCAAACAACGCAGGATTACACTGCCTGGAGAAGGGCAAAATGGGGGCATCTTCTATGCTTAAGTTGCTTGGTGCCGCCTTGGTTATACTGGCCGCTACGCTGGCAGGCTGGCAGCGGGCAAGGCAGTTTGCGATGAGGCCGCGGCAAATCAGGGAGTTGATTCTTGCGCTGCAAAGACTGACCACCGAGGTTTCCTACGGGGTGTCTCCGCTACCAGATGCTTTCGCCAAGACAGGAGAGCCCTTGCGAGAGCCGCTGCGCACTCTGTTTCAGCAAGCCTCACGCTGGATGCACCCCTCTTTTGGCCTGACTGCCAGAGAAAGCTTGCATAAAGCCATTGAAGACTCGTGGAGCCGTTCCTCTATGAAGCAAGCCGAGAAGGAAGCGATGCGGCAGCTTGCTTACAGTCTTGGAACCAGCGACCGTGAAGACCAGATCAAGCACATTGCGCTGACCATCCAGCAGTTATCCCATGAGGAAGCGCAGGCGCAGGCAGATCAGGTGAGGTACGAGCGTATGAGCAGGAGCCTGGGACTGCTGATCGGAGCATTGATCGTCATTTTGATCTATTAGCGGGGTGCTCGAATGAATTTAGAAGTGAACGCGATTTTCCAGATTGCCGGAATTGGCATTATTATCGCTATGATTCATACCGTATTAAAGCAAATGGGCAAAGAAGACATGGCCCACTGGGTAACGGTCATCGGTTTCGTCGTGGTCCTGTTCATGGTGGTGCGAATGCTGGATAACCTTCTGCAAGAGATCAAATCTATCTTTCTTTTTCAGTAGGTGGACACATGGAAATCATTCAGGTTGTGGGCTTCGCCCTCATTGCCACAGTCCTCATTTTAGTCATTAAGGAACAGAAGCCGATGTTTGCCTTTTTGATTGCAACAGCTGCGGGAATCGTCATTTTTTTGCTGCTGATTGGCAAGATCGGATCTGTGGTTGCTGTACTGGAGCGACTGGCTCGGTCTTCAGGCATGGATATGATCTATTTTAAAACCGTATTGAAAATAATCGGTATCGCTTATATTGCTGAATTTGGAGCGCAAATCGTTCGGGATGCAGGACAAGACGGGATTGCTTCCAAAATTGAGCTTACCGGAAAGGTACTCATTATGGTGCTTGCAATCCCGATTATCAGCATTATTATTGATACCATTCTGAAGCTGATGCCCGCCTGAGGGGGTGATGCCATGAAAAGGCTAGGGGGCATGCCGAATCTCAAAGTAATTGCGATGTTGTTGCTATGTCTTTGGTGTGCCTCAGCTGCGGTCCTCTTTGCAGATACACCGACTAACGAATGGATCAGACAGCAGGCGGAGCAAATGCCCAAAGATGAAGTAGAACATTATTGGGACGGGCTCATGCAGGAATACGGCGGATTTTTCCCGGATCAGAAAACGCCTTCCTTCATGGACATGCTGCTTCCAGGCGGTGAAGGGTTCAGCATAAAGGGTGTATTGAGCGCTATAGCTGATTTTTTCATCCATGAAATCCGAGTAAATGCCAAATTGCTCGTCACCATCGTCATGCTCAGCATTATGAGTATGGTGCTGGAAACGCTGCAAAGCGCTTTTGAAAGCAAACAGGTCAGCAAAGTGGCCTACGCTATCGTATACATGGTCATTATCATTCTGGCGATTAATAGCTTTAGTGTAGCGATTGGTTATGCCAAAGAAGCGATTGATAGCATGATTCACTTCATGATGGCAATGTTGCCCTTGTTGTTTACCATGTTAGCCTCGATGGGGAACGTCGTAACAGTTTCGGTGACCCACCCGCTGATTGTATTTATGATCAACACAGTCGGAACAGTCATTCATACGCTGGTTTTCCCGCTACTGTTCTTCTCGGCTGTGCTGTACTTGGTCAACTCGCTGACGGGCAAATACAAACTGACCCAGCTAGCCGATCTGATGCGGAACGCTGGAGTAGCAGTGCTGGGAGTGCTGCTGACCATATTTCTGGGAGTCATTTCGGTACAAGGCTTGACTTCGTCAGTTACTGACGGATTAACGATCCGCACAGCCAAATATATTACGGGTAGCTTTGTTCCGGTGGTCGGCAAGGCGTTGGCAGATGCGACAGATACAGTCATTTCGGCTTCGCTGCTCGTTAAAAATGCCATTGGTCTGGTAGGAGTCATTATTATATTGTTCCTGTGTGCCTTTCCCGCCCTCAAGATTCTGACACTGGCTCTCATTTATAAAGTGACAGCAGCGATCATGCAGCCTTTGGGTGATACGCCTATCGTGGAATGTCTGGATGCAATCGGCAAGAGCATGATTTATGTTTTCGCGGCGCTGGCGGCAGTGGGATTAATGTCTTTCCTTGCGATTACAGTCATGCTCGCAGCAGGCAATATGACGGTCATGATGAGGTGAACCAATGCATGTAAACCAATGCATGTAAACCAACAAGGGGGGAGGAGAGTGAAGTGACCTGGCTGGGAGGCTGGCTTAAGGAACTGGTGCTAATCGTGTTGCTGGCTTCTTTTGTCGATATGATCTTACCGAGCCGATCTATGGAAAGGTATGTCAAACTCGTTCTCAGCCTGCTTATTTTGCTGACGTTGCTGTCTCCGGTCGTGCGCTTACTGAGTAGCAGCCCCTCCGAGGTTCTAGGGCGAGCATTGGATCTTCAACGTCAGGCTGAGACAGGCAAGAGGGAACCGACATTGGAGGAGATTTTAGCAAAAGGCAGCCAGTTGAAGCAACAGCAAGAACAAAGCTCCATGCAATGGGCCGGCAAAGAGGTAGCTAAGGAAATGAAAGGACAGTTGGAACAATATACTGGGTTAGCAATTCAGTCGGTCCAGGTTACCCTTGCAAAGATTCAACAGAAGGAATCGGAGCTGGAGGCAGGAACGGGTGTCCAGTCGGTAGTGGTCAAATTGGCAGAGCAGCAGCCAGAAAAAGAAAAGAACAACACAGACGTCTCGCCTGGTGCAGATGCCAAGCCGATAATGGTGGAGCCTGTAGCCGAAAAGACAGTGAATATTCGTGTGGAACCGACACATACAAAAAATTCAGAACTTAATGAAGGAACGCGAGAAGAAGATCGTAATCCTGATAAAACTGCTGAGGACGGAAAGCCAACGGATACGAAAGCTTTTGGTTTAATTACAGGACTTCTACGTGAAAAATGGGGAATAGACAGCAAAAATGTTCAGGTGGTTTCTTCGCAGGATGGAACACATGAATGGTAACAGGAGGTGAGCAGAAATGAGCAAATGGCTGAAAAAGCTGGAGCAATGGCTGGGTGGAGGGGCGGATGGGGCGAAAAGATTCAACTCATTTCGTTGGCTGCTTATACTTGGCCTTATCGGTGTAGCGATTATGCTTTTTAATTCATTCGTTAATGTGAAAAAGGTTGATCCAGAAAACGTAGGCCGTGAGCCGCCTGGGGTGATGAAAAATGAGCCTACGTTAGAGACAACAACAGGTGAAGAAAGTTCCTTTGCCGGGATCGAGAAGGTTTTTGAGGACAATATGAAACAGATGCTGGAGCAGATTGTTGGCGTAGGAACCGTCGATGTCATGGTTACGGTAGATTCCACCGAAGAAGTTATCGTTCAACGCAATGTAAAGGACATGCAGGAAGAGAACAACGAGACGGACGCCAATGGCGGACAACGACACACTACTCAATATACACGTGATGGCGAGATTGTCACCTATGAGTCATCAGGTGGCCAGCACACCCCGATTGTGACAAAAAAAGTAAAACCGCAGGTGAGGGGAGTGCTTGTTGTGGCTATGGGGGCAGAAAACCCTACAGTGAAGCAGCTAATTGTCGATGCTGTACAGAAGGGACTAAATGTACCTTCCTACAAAATTTCAGTCGTACCGCGCAAACAGGGATAATTTGGAATTCAAGAACAAAGAAGTTTATATTTTAAACCATTAATGAATATGGAGGACGGAACATGAATAATAAAAGACAAACCGTTTGGCTGGTGTCCATGCTGAGTTTAATGGTCGTGCTGTCTGCGTATTATTTGTTTACGGAGGACTCAAGCCCTGCCAATCCACCAGTAGCCGATAGTGAGCAAGTGAGCAAGGTTAAGCAGGATGCCGCACAGGAAGCAACGACGAAGGCAGAGGAACAACTGAACGAACTGAAGGTAAATGAAGTAGTGACGAATGGAGAAGTAACTGATGGAGCATCAGCAACTTCCACAAAATCGGATACGGCTTCCACAACTGACCCAGCAACAGAAAACTCAAAAGGCGATAAAGATACGGCAGCCCCCCCTACTACTGAACCAGCGACATCCGATCAAAACACAACTGCAACTAGGACGGACGCGACAGCACAAAGTGACGACAAAGCAGCCTCTACAGCCAAAACCGACCAGCAGGTACTGGATCAAGTGGCAACCGATCAAGCTGCCCAACCTACAGCAGCAGCTGTGATTGACAACTATTTGCTGGAACGGGACGTGGAAAATCAGAAGAAAAATGATGAACTGACTACCGCAATGAATGACAGCACACCAAAGAAAGCTGCGGAGGCTCAAAAGGAATTACATGTACTTGAAGATAAGCAGGCTAAAATTACTGGAATTGAAGAAGAGCTTCAGCAGCAGTTCGCCAATGCGGTCGTCCGTGAGGAAGATGCTGATAAATACAAAGTAGTGGTTCTGAGTGAAAAATTGGATGCTAAGCAAGCGGTAACAATTGTTGATAAAGTCATGAAGGAACTGAACGTAACGCAGGATAAGATCAGTGTCCAGTATGTTACACAATAAGACAAAAAACGCGAAAAAGCCCGGATTTCTGCATTATTCCGGGCTCTTTCTATTTTTAATGATTGTGATATAATACATAAAGCTGTTTCAACAATGTAATCAGCAACCGGCAAAATGCTGAAGGAGTGATTAATAGAGATGTTTAAATTAAGCGAGATTAAGGAATTGATCAAGCTGGTGGATGAAACGTCTGTGCATGAGCTTGAAATTGAAAATGAAGGAACTCGCCTGTTGATCCGGAAACCTGGCAAAAGCGAGATCGTTACGGTACAGGCTCCTGTGGCAACACCTGCTTATGCAGTGGCACCACAAGCTGTTATTCCAAATCCACAAGTACAGTCCGATGTTGGATCTACAACTGCTGGGGAACCTAGGGAATATGCAAGCAATCTACATAAAATCGTATCTCCGATGGTAGGCACTTTCTATAGTTCTTCATCCCCGGATACGGCTCCGTATGTGAGTATTGGCAGCAAAGTGGGCGAAAAAACAACGGTATGTATCATTGAAGCGATGAAGCTGATGAATGAGCTGGAAGCTGAAGTGAAGGGCGAAATTGTGGAAATTTTGGCCGAAAACGGACAGTTGGTCGAGTATGGCCAGCCATTGTTCCTTGTGAAACCGGAGTAAAGCTTGTTTGAACCCTCTTTTGAGGGTTTGGCAAGACTGCTCCCAGGGAGGTAAAGTCATGACATTTCAAAAAGTATTGATTGCAAATCGTGGAGAAATTGCGGTTCGTATCATTCGCGCTTGCCGCGAGATGAATATTTCGACAGTTGCCGTATATTCGGAAGCTGACAAGGATTCGTTACATGTGCGTCTCGCAGATGAGGCTTACTGTATCGGACCGACGCTATCTAAGGACAGCTACCTTAATTTTACGAACCTGATGAGCGTTGCTACATTGACTGAATGTGATGCCATTCATCCAGGTTACGGATTTTTGGCGGAAAATGCAGACTTCGCTGAAATTTGCGAATCGTGTAATATTACGTTTATTGGTCCTTCTCCTGAAGCCATTAACAAAATGGGAGATAAGGCCGTAGCCAAGCAGACCATGAAGGATGCCGGAGTTCCGGTTATTCCGGGTTCAGACGGGCTGGTTGAGGATTTGCAGGATGCGATCAGCATCGCACGTGATATCGGATATCCGGTAATTATCAAGGCCACAGCAGGTGGCGGAGGTAAAGGTATTCGTATCGCCGAAGATGAGGATAACCTTATTCAGCAAATCACTACCGCTCAGCAGGAGGCGCAAAAAGCATTTGGCAACGCGGGTGTGTACCTAGAAAAATATTTGACTGGTATGAAACATGTGGAAATACAGATCATAGCGGACAAGCATGGTAATGTTGCCCATTTAGGCGAACGGGACTGCTCTGTTCAGCGTCGTCGTCAGAAGTTGTTGGAGGAAGCACCATGTCCTGTACTATCGCAGGATGTCCGTGAAGAAATGGGTCAGGCAGCTGTTCGTGCAGCTTTGGCCGTTCAATACTCTGGTGCAGGTACTCTCGAATTTTTGCTCGGCCCGGACAATAATTTCTATTTCATGGAAATGAATACACGTATTCAGGTAGAACATCCCGTAACAGAAATGATTACCGGTGTAGACCTGATTAAGGAAATGATTTCTGTCGCTGAAGGACATCCGCTTTCCTTTACGCAGGAAGAAGTCACCATCAATGGTTGGGCGATAGAATGCCGTATTAACGCTGAGGACCCGGATCGCAATTTTATGCCTGCACCGGGTAAAATCGGATTTTATCTGCCTCCAGGCGGTCCTGGAGTACGGGTAGACAGCGCAGCATATCCAGGTTATAGCATTCCTCCTTATTATGACTCTATGATCGCCAAGCTGATTGTGTGGGCACCTACACGGCAAGATGCAATTGCCAAAATGAAGCGGGCTTTGTCTGAGTTTGCTATTGAGGGCATACCCACAACGATTTCTTTTCATCAGCGCTTGCTAGAGCATCCGACCTTTATTAGAGGCGATTTTGATATTAAATTTTTGGAGGAAAACGAAGTTTAATCGGTATATTTCCTCAGTTTGTCATAATGAACGCCAAATGATATAGTATGGATAATAAGTGAGCATGTCTGCTTTGAAATCCAAAGCTGGAATGAAACTTATTTTGACCGAAAGGTGTTGAAGGTATGAGCACAGTGCCAACCGAATTCGAACG
Source organism: Paenibacillus sp. MZ03-122A (assembly GCF_024213325.1). NCBI lineage: Bacteria > Bacillati > Bacillota > Bacilli > Caryophanales > Paenibacillaceae > Paenibacillus > Paenibacillus sp. MZ03-122A. The sequence goes on from NZ_JANAVI010000003.1 coordinate 122,265, forward strand.
TACAGAAATTGGGGAGATTCAAATTGCCCCAGAAGTTATTGAAGTCATTGCCGGACTGGCTACCGTTGAGGTACCAGGCGTAGCGGGAATGAGTGGCGGATTTGCTGGTGGGTTTGCCGAACTGCTAGGCCGCAAAAATTTATCTAAAGGTGTAAAAGTGGAAGTCGGACAGCGTGAAGCTGCTGTAGACGTCTCCGTCATTATTGAGTACGGTAACCGTCTGCCTGAGGTGGCTGCTGCTATTCAGCATAATGTTAAGCGTTCGATTGAGAACATGACAGGTCTTAACGTTGTTGAAGTGAATGTGCAAATTCATGATGTTCAATTCAAAAATGCCGAAAAAGTAGAAGAGCCGGAAGTGCTGGGCGCCGGACGGGTTAAATAGAGCGATACTTTGTACAAACCCCCGACCCTTATGGGTCGAGGGTTTACTCTAATTTAAGGAGGCTGTGCGTTTCGTGGCTAAAGTTATGGACAGACTTCTGCTGTTCTTGTACAGCTTAAGTATCGGAATTATTTCCATTCTCGCCATCCTCCTCCTGAGCGGGGCCATTCCGTATGTTTTAAGTATTGAGGATGAGCGAGTGGTGTGGTTTACCAGCCTGATTATTGCAGGGGTTCTGTTGTTATTGAGTCTTCGTTTTTTTTATATCTCTATTCGACGGAACCAAACCGTACAGCATTCTATTGATCAACGAACGGAATATGGTGACATTCAGATTTCAGTGGACACCATTGAAAATCTGTGCCTCAAAGCAGCTTCCCGATTTCGCGGGATGCAGGATTTGAAAGCACGCGTTCGCGTGTTGGAATCGGGACTTGATATTACGATTCGGGCGGTTGTAGACGGGGAAAGCTCCATTCCGGTGTTAACCTCCGAGGTACAAAAGGGGGTACACGATCATGTGGAAGAAATTACAGGAATTCCTGTGTCCAATGTGTCGGTGTACATCGCTAATGTTTCTCAGTCACCCAGCTTTAAGAGTCGTGTGGAATAGAGGTGATTTTCCCTGATGCCCTGGAAAGAAATATGGGGAAGTTACAAGGGCCGGATCATGGGGATCACGGCTGGTATTTTTTTCGGTTTTATTTATTTGTGGGCAGGCTTTTGGAATATGTTGTTCTTTGCATTGATGGTGTTCATCGGATATACGCTAGGAAGACGTAGCGATTCAGCGCTTGGTTCATTTCTCCCTTGGAAGGAATGGGGCGATTGGTTGTCGCAGCGTTGGCGTCCTTTTAAATGAACCCTGTGATACGTGTTCTCCAAAATAGAGCTGTAGCTTCTTTGCGCCCAACGTTTTGGAGGATGCGTTCACAGGTTTTTTTGTGGAAATTGGTTAGAATGAAAAATAGATATAGGCAAGCGTAGGAGGCAGGGCATGAAAAGACGTCTGGCGAGGGAATTAGCAGTACAGAGTATGTACCATATGGAAATGAATGAAGTGGATGCGGCAGCAGCCGTGGACATGTTGCTTCAGGAAGCCGCTGAGGAAAACGAAGCGGAAGTTGTCGTTAAAGACGCGGCAGTGTTAAGAGCGTATGTTTTAGAGCATGTGCGGGGTACGTGGGAGCACAAGGAAGCCATTGATGGGCTGTTGGTGGATTATCTTAAAGGCTGGCAGATCAGCAGACTTTCACGTGTAGATCGTCAAATTTTGAGACTTGCGGCATATGAGATGATTTTCCGTGAGGATGTTCCAGCCAAGGTAGCTGTTAATGAAGCGATTGAGTTGTCGAAGCACTTTGGTACCGAGGAATCCGGTAAATTTGTTAATGGTGTACTGGGACGAGTGATTCAAGAACTGGAGCAATTGAAAGCACGTTTTTAAGTAGAGACTACTGAATCAGGTTGGAGAGTGGTTAAACATGTCAGCACCGATCATTGATGGTAAACAAATCTCTCAGGATATTCGCGCAAGAATTCAGCAAGAGGTCATTCGTCTGAAAGAGCACCGCTTTCAACCGGGACTGGCTGTTGTATTGGTAGGCGAAGATCCCGCTTCGCAGGTGTATGTTAAAAACAAGGAAAAGGCGTGCCATGATCTCGGCTATTACTCAGAGGTTCACCGGTTGGCAGCAGATACTTCGCAGGAAGCATTACTGGAACTAGTGGACAAGCTGAACCATCAAAGTACTATCCATGGGATTTTGGTTCAACTGCCATTGCCAAAGCATATTCATGAAAAAGCTGTCATTGACGCGATTGCAGTGGAGAAGGATGTGGATGGATTTCATCCGGTGAACGTAGGGAATTTGGTCATCGGTGACGATAGTCTATTGCCTTGTACTCCTGCTGGAGTCATTGAGTTAATCAAGCGTGCTGGAGTGGAGATTGCTGGTAAACATGCGGTAGTTATTGGTCGCAGTAATATCGTAGGCAAGCCAGTGTCTTTATTGTTGCAACGTGAAAATGCTACGGTTACGATGTGCCACTCCCGTACAGCGAATATCGGGGATCTAAGTCGACAAGCGGATATCTTAGTCGTTGCGATCGGCAAAGCCAACTTTATTGATGCTTCGTTCGTGAAGCCCGGAGCGGTTGTGATAGATGTGGGGATGAACCGTCTGGAGAACGGAAAGCTGGCGGGAGACGTTGATTTTGAGAGCGTGAAGCAAGTGTCTGGTCCGATTACGCCTGTTCCCGGCGGAGTAGGCCCGATGACGATTACGATGCTGATGCAAAATACGCTTGTAGCGGCCAAGCGGTCGCACGGTTTGGCATAAGGGCAGCTGCCTATGGCTGAACAACGTATTTACTCTATAAAGGACCTGAATCGTTATATCCGGATGAAACTGGAATCGGATCAGGTGCTGTCTGATGTATGGATACGCGGGGAAATTTCTAATTTTACGCATCATTCGAGTGGTCACATGTACTTTACGCTCAAGGATGAGGGGAGCCGCATACGTTCGATTATGTTTGCAACCCATAATCAGCGGCTTCCCTTCGTACCGAAAGAAGGTACGCGTGTTATTGCCCGGGGAAACGTATCCGTGTACGAACGAGATGGACAATATCAGTTTTATGCGACTCAAATGCAGCCTGATGGTATAGGAAGCCTTTATTTGGCTTACGAACAGCTCAAGCAAAAGCTGGATGCAGAGGGACTGTTTGATACTGCTCGTAAGCGTAATCTCCCTGCCCATCCGGCAACCATTGGCGTGATTACGTCACCGACCGGAGCGGCTGTGCGTGATATTATTACGACCCTTCAACGGCGATACCCGCATGCTGGAATTGTGTTGTATCCTGTGCTTGTACAAGGAAAAGGTGCCGCACCCTCGATTGTCAAGGCAATTGAAGCTATGAATCGTATGCAAGAGGTTCAGGTGATGATCGTCGGACGGGGAGGTGGCTCGTTGGAAGAACTGTGGGCGTTTAATGAGGAAGCGGTTGCGCGCGCCATTTACGCATCGGTCATTCCGGTTATTTCGGCAGTTGGACACGAAACGGATTTTACCATTGCCGATTTTGTGGCTGACTTGCGTGCAGCAACGCCAACCGCAGCAGCTGAGTTGGCTGTGCCTAATCAGGCAGAGCTACGGGATCAGCTGCTCCAGCGTGAGCAACGCCTGCGCAACGCCCTCCGGCAGCGGCTGGAAACCAGCCGTGAACGCTTGGTGAGGCTTCAGCGTTCACCAGTCCTGCTGCACCCACGCCGCTATATGCTACAGCATGCAGAGCGAATGGACATGCTGCATCAGCGGCTAATCCGCGCAGTGGGTAACCGTTCACGCTTAAACGCAGAAAAGAATGCACGTATGCGTCAGGTACTAGAGCGGTTTAATCCACGTGAACAAATTCGTTCGGCACGCAAGCAGGCGGATATGGCGCAACGTCAGCTGGAGTCTGCGATGCGTGCTATTACGAAAACGGGACGGCAGCAGTTGCACACGGGAATTCGTCAGCTGGATGCGCTGAGCCCACTCAAAGTCATGGCCCGAGGCTATAGCTTGGTATACGATGAGCAGGAGAAACGGCTGATTAAGTCGCTCAAAGACGTACAGCCGGGAGATTCCATCAAGATTAAAGTGAGTGATGGGCAGTTGGACTGCCAAGTATGGGGAATGAAGGAGGACGCGAAGCACGGTGGCGAATGAAACGGAATTGAATTTTGAAGCGGCTATGGCCGCTCTTGAAGAAATTGTCGGACAACTGGAGCATGGAGACGTTCCTCTGGAGCAAGCCATTGATTTGTTCCAGCGGGGGATGAAGCTGTCTCAGCTTTGCAGTCAAAAGCTGGAGCAGGTTGAACGTAAAATTGAAATGATCGTGGAAGAGGATGGAGATTTGCGCAAGAAGCCTTTTGGCGGCGGATTAGATGAAAACGGCGGTGAAGGGCTTGAATAGACCGTCGTTCAAGGAATATTTGACCGGAACGGCGGATGCGGTTTCGTCTGCACTGACCGAGCAGTTCCCGGCCGATTGGAACATTCCCGATGTTCTTCGAGAATCTATGAATTATTCACTCACCGCAGGCGGAAAACGGCTGCGGCCTCTGCTTGTGATCGCTGCTGCTGAAGCATTCGGTGGAAGCAGGGAAGCTGCGTTGCCAGTGGCATGTGCGGTAGAAATGGTACATACGTACTCTCTCATTCATGACGACTTGCCAGCCATGGATGATGATGATTATCGGCGAGGTAAGCTGACGAATCATAAGGTATACGGCGAGGCGGTTGCCGTCCTTGCGGGTGATGCTTTGTTGACCCATGCCTTTTACAGCATTGTGCAAGCAGGACGACGTCACGGTGTTTCATCCGATTCGCTATTGTCCATTGTTGAGGATTTGTCCGAAATGAGTGGCGCGCGGGGCATGGTAGGCGGACAGGTCGCCGATATGTCAGGCGAGCAAGGAATGACGGGGATCGAGGAACTGGAATATATCCATCTTCATAAAACTGCTGATTTGATTATTTTCTCGCTCTTGGCAGGTGGACGGATTGGTGGGGCGGACAAGACTCAATTAGAGGCGCTTCGCCGCTTTGGACGAGACTTGGGGCTGGCTTTTCAGATACAGGACGATATACTGGACCTCATAGGCGATGAGAGCAAAATGGGTAAGAAAACGCAAAGTGATGTTGAGCAGGAGAAGGTTACCTATCCGTATTTCATTGGTATGGACGCATCTTTGCGGCAGGTGGAGGAACTCACCGCATCTGCTAAAAAAATGATAACAGAGAGCGGTATTCCCGATTCTTCTCGTTTGCTGGAGATAGCGGATTACCTGATGAAGCGTGATCATTAGTTGCGTTAGAGCTGTTTTGACTTGTCTGCGTTTAAGCACAGTTAAAAAGTGTGATATAATACTTGTTAACTTTACACACAAACTTGAAGGAAAGCGGGGAGATATGCGTGCTGCTTCCACACATAAAGCAACCAGGCGATCTGAAATCACTGTCGGTTGAGGAGTTGGCTTCTCTAGCCGAGGAAATCAGGAGCTTTTTGATTGAGAAGCTGTCCGTGACTGGGGGGCATCTGGCATCGAATCTGGGAGTGGTTGAGCTCACGATCGCCCTGCATTATTGCTATAACAGTCCAAAGGACAAGATGATTTATGACGTTGGGCACCAAGCCTACGTACACAAAATATTGACAGGGCGAATGGACCGTTTTGATACACTTCGTCAGCGTGATGGACTTTGTGGTTTTGTAAAAAGAAGTGAGAGCGAGCATGATGTTTGGGAAGCCGGTCATAGCAGCACTTCTCTGTCGGCGGCAATGGGAATGGCCTTGGCTCGAGATTTGAAGGGCGAGGACAATAAAGTCATTGCAATGATCGGAGACGGAGCGTTGACTGGGGGGATGGCCTTCGAAGCGTTGAATCATATCGGTCATGAGCGCAAAAATTTAATGGTCATTCTGAATGACAACGAAATGTCCATAGCACCTAATGTAGGGGCCATGCATAATTATTTGAGCAAAATCCGCTCAGACCGTCATTATTTGCGAGCAAAAGATGAGCTGGAAGTTTTGCTGAAAAAAATACCCGCGATCGGCGGTAAACTTGCCAAATCGGCTGGCCGTGTCAAGGACAGTCTTAAATATATGATGGTGCCTGGTGTACTGTTTGAGGAACTGGGACTTACGTATCTCGGTCCAGTGGACGGACATGATTTGCCGAAGCTAATCGAAACCTTCCAGCAGGCTGATAATGTCACTGGCCCTGTATTGGTGCATGTCGTAACAACCAAGGGCAAGGGCTATAAACCTGCGGAAGCAGATTCACACAAATGGCATGGAATCAGTCCCTACAAAATTGAATCGGGTCAGGTACTCAAAGCTGTAGGTAATCCGATGTATACGGAAATTTTCGGTCGAACGTTGATTGAGCTGGCTGAGCAGGATGAGCGCATCGTTGCGGTCACCCCCGCTATGCCTGGCGGATCAGGATTGGTACCGTTTAGTAAAGAGTTTCCTAGCCGTATGATTGACGTCGGCATTGCTGAACAGCATGCAGCTACCATGTGTGCTGCGTTGGCAATGGAAGGGATGAAGCCGGTGTTTGCGGTGTATTCCACTTTTATGCAGCGTGCTTATGACCAGATTGTGCATGATATCTGTCGTCATAATGCGAACGTAATGTTCGCGATTGACCGTGCAGGTTTTGTTGGGGCTGACGGGGAAACTCATCATGGCGTGTTTGATGTGGCATTCTTGCGTCATATCCCCAATCTTGTGCTTATGATGCCAAAGGATGAGAACGAGCTACGCCATATGATGAAAACAGCACTCGACTATGAAGATGGTCCAATTGCTTATCGTTACCCGCGTGTTAATGTGGTTGGCGTGCCGATGGATAAAGAATTACAGGCTATTCCCATCGGCAGTTGGGAGCTCCTGCGTAAAGGCGAGGGCTTTGCTGTAATCGCATCAGGACCGATGCTCCAGGTGGCGACAGAGGCTGCGGAGGCGATGAAACGGGAAGGTTTGCAAGTGGGCGTCGTGAATGCCCGTTTCCTGAAGCCTTTGGACGAGGATATGTTGCGTGAGCTGGCTCGTCAGCATACGAAGCTGATCGTATTGGAAGAAGCTTCTGAAGCAGGAAGTTTGGGTAGCGCTGTACTGGAATTTTACGCTAAAGCCGAAATACAAGAGGCACAGGTGCGCCTAATGGGGATTCCCGATCTGTTCGTGGAGCATGGCTCCATCAAAGAGCAGCGTGCTGAAGTAGGTCTTACCATTGAGGATGTATGCTTAAAGCTGCGTAAATGGGCTGCTGAGCCAGCATATGGCATGGGACAATCCGTATAGGGTAACTTGAAGTGAAGACCATGACGTTTATAAAAAGTATGACAAGAGCAGCCTGGCTGCCTAAAGGGAGATTAACATGTCTGTTCCGAAGGAACGCATTGATGTATTACTTGTAGAACAAGGCTTTTTTGAAAGCCGTGAAAAAGCTAAAGCTGCGATTATGGCTGGGCTAGTGCTGGCGGACAGCGAACGGATCGAGAAGGCGGGGATGAAGGTACCACGCGCCAGCGAGCTTAAAGTTAAGGGTTCGGTGCATCCGTATGTAAGCCGTGGAGGATTGAAGCTGGAGAAGGCCATCCGTCAATTTGAGCTGGATATGAAGGGCAGGACAATGCTGGATATCGGCTCGTCCACTGGAGGTTTTACGGATTGTGCGCTTCAGCATGGAGCTGAATACGTATACGCCATTGATGTGGGTTATAACCAGCTGGATTGGTCCCTTCGTAATGATGAACGAGTATGCGTAATGGAGAAAACGAATTTCAGATATATGACACCCGCGGATTTGAATGGTTCCGTGCCGAATTTCGCTAGTATTGACGTTTCCTTTATTTCATTACGTATTATTTTGCCCCCGTTGCTTGCCTTGTTGCATCAACCTGCTGATATTGTAGCTCTAATCAAGCCGCAATTCGAAGCTGGACGCGAAAAGGTCGGAAAATCCGGTGTGGTCCGTGATCCTGCTACGCATAAAGAAGTGTTGCAGACCATTCTGATGTTTGCACATGAGCTTGGACTTACGCTGCAAGGTTTGGCTTATTCGCCTATTACAGGTGGAGAAGGCAATATTGAATTTTTAGCGCATTGGCGTTTGGATGGGCTTCCTGCTGCAGAATCGCAGCTGGAGAAGATGGATTTCAGACCACTGATTGAACGTACCGTTCAGGAAGCAGGTCAGACTTTTAATAATGGTCCATCGCGTAAGTAACATTCAGGGGTTCTCCATGAGTTCTGTGAACTTAAGGGAACCTCTTTTTGGTGTGAGGGATTGATTATAGAACTCACGTTCGCCTATAATGAGATGTACAAAGGAAAAGGGATTTTACATCTTGTCCTAGAATATGTCCATGAGGTGATCGGTCCATGGACACAAGATATGATACGGTTATCATCGCTGTGATCGGGGTGATATTAGGGATATGGGCTTTGTATAGCCTACGTGCCTGGTTGAAGGAGCCAGGGTCGCTTGTGCTAAAGACGATACCGATTAACGAGGACTTGGACGAAGGGCCTGTCACAGACCTACTCGAAGAAGCAGGATATGAAGTAGTGGGCGGGAAGATGAAAATACCGCTTGCTTTTAAAGTGAATGGACATACCGTGTATAGCCGTTTGTTTATAGACTACGTGGCTGTACGAAACGGTTCGACATATATGGTCAAAACGTCACGCCGCAAGAAACCAATGGAGTGGAGTGGTCCTGATTTAAGGGACAGGCTCATGCCGTATTTATTGCTCTATCCGGGTTGCGCGGGTGTATTGTACGTTGATACGGACGAGCGAAGTATTCGCCTTATTACATTAGTGGAAGACCTCGAAGAAGAGGAATATGAAGGTTAATCCATAGGAGGATTATATGAAGGGTCAACGACATATTAAAATTAGGGAAATTATTTCACAACATGAGATTGAGACGCAGGATGATCTGGTTGAAGCATTGCGAAAGGCTGGTTTTCAGGTCACGCAGGCGACCGTATCGCGTGATATCAAGGAGTTGCTGCTCATCAAGGTTCCAATGGACGATGGCAGATATAAATATTCGATGCCTTCAGATCAACGTTACAATCCGGCCCAGAAACTGAAACGTACGTTGGTCGATAACTTTTTGCATATTGACTACACAACCAATCTGATTGTGATGAAATGCCTGCCGGGAACAGCCAACTCGATTGCTGCTTTATTGGACAATATTGAATGGTCCGAGATCATGGGGACGATTAGCGGGGATGATACCATTTTGATTATTTGCCGATCGGAAGAAAACAGTGAAGCTATCGTGAATCGTCTTATGGGCTACATTTCCTAATTATAATGGCTACGCATATTAGGCGTTTTAATTTGTACATCATAGAGGTGAAAGAACGATGCTGGTCACTTTGTCTATACGGAATTTGGCGGTTGTAGAGGCCGTCGATGTTCATTTTTATAAAGGGTTTCATGTGTTGAGCGGAGAAACAGGTGCTGGTAAATCCATTATTATCGATGCGCTAGGGCTGATTGCAGGCGGTAGGGGCTCTGCTGATTTAGTGCGTTACGGTTGTGATAAAGCAGAGATGGAAGCCTTATTTGAACTGCCGGTAAAACATCCAGTTTGGAATACACTTGAGGAACAAGGGATTAAGGCTAATGCAGAGGAGCATTTGCTGATTCGTCGCGAACTTACGGTTCAAGGGAAAAGCTCTTCGCGAATTAACGGCCAGATGGTTAATTTAACGATGCTGCGTGAGGTGGGTGAGCAACTCGTCAATATCCACGGGCAACATGAGCATCAAAGCCTGCTACGTGCAGATCGCCATCTGGCGCTGCTGGATACGTTCGGTGATTCGGTCATCGGTCCGGTCAAAACGCTTTATCGGGAGCGTTACAATGCTTTTGTCAAAGCGGAAAAAGAAGTAAGAGAACTGCAAAGCTCCAGTCAAAAGGCTTATCAGCTTTTGGATATGTACCGATTTCAATTAGAAGAGATCGCTGCGGCGGAGTTGAAATTGGGAGAAGATGAATTATTGGCAGAGGAACGGGTCAAGCTATCCCATAGTGAGAAAATGATGGATGGGATATCAGGAGCATACGAACTGCTAAGCGGCAGAGGTGGACTGGATACGATCAATAACGTGTTGTCCAGATTAAACGATGTCCAAAGCTATGACAGCAAAAGCCTTCAGCCCATTGCGGAGCAGATTCAGTCTGCTTTTTACCAGTTGGAGGACGCAGCATTCCAATTACGTTCTTATCGTGAGGATATTGAATTTAATCCAGGCAAGCTGCATGAAGTGGAGCAACGTTTGAATCAAATTACCGGGTTACAGCGAAAATATGGTGATAGTATAGAGCAGATTTTGGAATACTATAGCCGTATTGAGCAGGAAACCGATCTGCTGGAAAATAAAGATGAGCGATTGGAGCAGCTCATTGCAAAACGGGACGAGTTGCTTTCCGATTTGCTTGAGATTTCGGAAGAGCTTACAGAAGCACGTGAAATTTGTGCTGAAGAGCTTGCAGAGCAAGTGGAGCAGGAGTTAAAAGACCTGCAGATGGAAAGAACGTCACTCAAGGTGCGCATTGATCCAATTGAAGATCCACGCGGATATGAGTATAAAGGTCTGAAGGTAAGACCTACCAAGCAGGGCATTGATAATGCGGAATTTCTTATATCCCCCAATCCAGGTGAGCCATTACGTCCACTTGGTAAGATCGCTTCAGGCGGTGAGCTATCACGTATCATGTTGGCGATGAAAAGTATTTTTGCGCGTCATGATCAAATTCCAGTACTCATTTTTGACGAGGTGGATACCGGGGTGAGTGGTCGTGCAGCTCAATCCATTGCCGAGAAGCTATATCGTTTATCTTCCGTTTGTCAGGTCTTTTCCATTACTCATTTGCCACAGGTGGCATGTATGGCAGATCATCAGTACCTTATTGAGAAAAATGTCCATGATGGACGGACCATGACTCAAATTGAGGGACTTACGGAGGACGGGCGTGTCAAGGAATTGGCACGGATGCTGGGCGGCGTGGAAATTACCGAAAAAACTTTGCATCACGCACAGGAAATGCTGAATTTGGCGGAAGGAAAGAAAGCCTGAAAAGAGCGGCTGGCGTAATGTTTAACAGTTATAAAAGCCTGGGGGCAAGGTTACCTTATAGGTACGCAATTGGCGACCACCTTTACTCGTCAAGCGAAAGAAGCAAAGGGAGCGTGACAGCCATTGAATTTTTACTCCAGGATCAAATTGCTCGGTCTTTTGCTTGTTTTTCTTATGTGTTCTATCGGTAACGCTCAGCATGTGCAAGCTGCGCTGCCTCCACAAGCTTCTTTGGATTTGTTCGGCTCTAAAAGCATGAGGACAACCCAAGAAAGTGTAGTTCCCGATTTAAAAGTATACCCGGGGGGGCAGACGATTGGGGTCAAAGTAAAATCTTCAGGAGTGCTTGTCGTCGGTCACCATATCATTCAGGAAAGTAATGATCGTAAGGTGTCACCTGGTGAAACAGCGGGGATTCGCCTAGGGGATCGGATTACACACATGAACGGCAAACCACTCAATAGCCTGGCAAGGGTTGCTGAGGCAGTAGACGAAGCAGGTAAGAATAAAAAGCCGCTCGACATTACACTTTGTCGAGGAGAGCAGACGATTTCCACGAAGTTAACACCAGCATATGATCAAGATGATAAAGCGTGGCGGCTTGGGTTGTATATTAGAGACTCGGCTGCAGGTGTAGGTACATTAACGTTTTACGCACCGGACCAGGGTGTATACGGGGCATTGGGCCACGTAATTACCGATATGAATACCCAAACCCCTATTGTCGTGGGGAGCGGAGAGATTGTGCAGTCCAATGTGACGTCAATTGCGAAAAGTCAAAGTGGGGAACCAGGAGAAAAACGCGCTCATTTTCTCAAAGATCATCGGGTATTAGGAAATATTGAACGAAATACGAATTTCGGAATTTTTGGAAAAATGTCAGATGAGCCGCAATATGGATTGTATTCAACTCCTATTCCGGTGGCTCTTGCGAATGAAGTAAAGGAAGGACCTGCAGAAATTTTGACTGTACTGGAAGGTCAACAAATTCAGCGGTTTCAGGCGGAAATTGTACACATTTCTCAGCAGGACAAACCAGCAACCAAAGGACTTGTGATTCGCATTGTAGATCCAAAGCTGTTGGATAAGACCGGGGGAATCGTGCAAGGAATGAGCGGTAGTCCGATTATTCAAAATGGTAAGCTTATCGGGGCTGTGACACATGTATTTGTGAATGATCCTAAATCAGGTTACGGTTGTTTTATCGAATGGATGCTGCGCGATGCAGGAATCATGCAGAATAACGTAAGCTTGAAATTATCTTCTAATCTTAAGGCGAGCTAGTGGCCTTAAGATTTTTTTGTCGAAAAGCAGGGGAATAACTCATATTTGCAAGATAAAGAATCAATTATAATAGAAACTATAAAAAAAATAAATAAAAATAATTTTCGACAGAAGGAATTCATAATTCGATGTCGAAATCATATACTCCGACAAGAAATATTTATATACTGTAAACAGATATCACAATGGAATATCACTCAATGAGGAGGAAGTACATTGCAAAAAATTGAGGTATTGTTGGCTGATGACAACCGGGAATTTACGAATTTGCTTGCTGAATATATTTCCGATCAGGAGGATATGGAAGTTACAGGAATCGCCTATAACGGCGAAGAAGTGCTCCAACGCATCGCAGAATCCCGCAACATACCTGATGTACTTATTTTAGATATTATTATGCCTCATCTGGATGGTCTCGGTGTATTGGAGCGTTTAAGAGAAATGAACCTGACTCCACAGCCGAAAATCATTATGCTGACTGCATTCGGTCAAGAAAATATTACACAGAGGGCCGTACAGCTCGGGGCATCTTATTATATTTTGAAGCCGTTTGACATGGAAGTGCTGGCTAACCGTGTTCGCCAATTAGTGGGGCCGCAGTTAGTTAGCAGCAGTCCGGTGACCATTTCATCCATGCGGTCCAACGTTGTACCTATGGGTAAGACGAAAAACCTGGATGCCAGTATCACGGCCATCATACATGAAATTGGTGTACCAGCTCACATCAAGGGCTATCAATATTTACGCGAAGCCATTACGATGGTGTACAATAATATCGAAATTTTGGGAGCCATCACTAAAACATTATATCCGGCAATCGCCGAAAAGTTCAAAACGACGGCATCTCGCGTAGAACGCGCCATTCGTCATGCTATCGAGGTAGCATGGACCCGTGGAAATATCGACAGCATTTCACACCTGTTCGGGTACACCATTAATATCAGTAAGTCCAAACCAACCAATTCAGAGTTCATAGCGATGGTGGCAGATAAGCTGAGAATTGAGAACAAGGTGTCCTGAAAGGGCCAGAATGATTGATGAAGCAAGGGATTATTTGGTTTGACGTTTATCAATGATAATTGCAGGGATGGCTACTAATTTCAAAACAGCCGACCCGATCCGATAAACTTCTGAATAGTAGACAACTAATACCGCCTATTTATTGGTTCTTCCAAGAACCAGTAAAGGAGCGGTATTTTTTATGAACGTTTTTGAATTTCAATTTGACAATTTAAAGTTTTCTTCAATTATCATCATTTTCATGCTATCAGTGGTCGTTCTATTAAGGAAGAAAGTTGTTAAAATACTGAATGATACCGGTCTGCTACCCCGAAGTATTTATCCTTAATTGGAAGGTGGAAAGAAAATGAATTCAATAGAGTATAAAGAGTTTTATAATAAAATTGGAAAAATCAACGGCTGGAATTTCAGCCATGTGAAATGTATCTCCGAAGGAGTAAAATGGGACTTCTACAATAAAGTAGCGAAGACATGCAAGAAGTCGGATATATTGCTTGACATCGGTACTGGCGGCGGGGAAGCAATTTTATCAATAGCAGATTCTGCATTACTTCTAGTTGGGATTGACCATTCCACTGGAATGATTGAAACAGCAACCAAGAATTCTGCTGAATCAGACATAGCAAATGTTCGTTTTCTCCAGATGGATGCCGAAAATCTAAATTTTCCTGAGAATTTCTTTAATGTAATCTCTTCTAGACATTCATGCTTTTATGCAAAAGAAATAGCAAAGGTGTTAGTAAAGGGTGGTATGTTCCTGACACAGCAAGTAAGTGAAAACGACAAATTAAATATTAAAGAAGCGTTTGGAAGAGGACAGGCATGGGGTGCTAAGAAAGACTCGTTAAAAGCTCAATATATTACCGAATTAAGTGACGCGGGCTTTAAGGACATACAGTCATTTGAATTCAATGCAACCGAATATTATCAGACTCCTGCAGACTTAATATTTCTCTTGAAACACACACCAATTATTCCCAACTTCGGAGAAGAAGAAATTGATTTTCAAATACTCCAACAATTTATTTCGGACAATCAAACCGAATTAGGAATAAGGACAAATTCAGAACGATTTATGGTGAATGCTAGGAAGTAAAACATAAAGGGATACCCGTTTTTGGGTATCCTTTTTTTAAGTTTGATGGAATAAGTGAATAAAGATTTTCAGCATCTCCCTCCCTATATGACGGTACAATTGTTGGGGATTATAAAACATAATGCTCTCACGAGGTTATAAAATAAACCTGAATCAGTTGCACCAACCATCACGAAGAAAAATTTCCCTTTTGTAAACAGTTCTGAAATTCTCTTTAAATTTGATATAAACAATGTGTCGTTTGTTGTCGATATAGTATCTAATATAAAGAGAACTGAGGAGCGAATATATGAAATTTAACATTCGAACAAAATTGATATTGGGTTTTCTTGCAGTAATAATATTATTGATTGTCATTAGTACAACATCTATCTCAAAAATGAAAAATTTAGGCGACACTTCGATGGAAATAGATAGCCATTGGATGCCAAGTGTGACTATCCTGGGAACACTAAATGGTGATATATCTGATGTAGAGCGGATCTCATTAAACATTATTGTAGAACGTGACCCAGAAGAAATGGAGAAGGTTCAGGCTGAATATGATAAGGTTTTAAAAAAGGTTGAGGACGATCGAAAAATATACGAAAAATTAATTGCTACCCCTAAAGAACGCGAAATGTATGAAGAATTCTCCAAAAATTATACGGAGTATTTGGCTAAGTTGCCAGAAATGATTGAAGCGGGGAAAGCTAATGATTACACTCAATCAAGCATCCTTCATCAAGAGTCCTATAAGTTATGGTATAGTTCAAACGATATGATCAGTCAGCTCATTAAATTGAATGCAGATGGATCTAAACAGACTACGAAAGAAGCTGTTGACAACTTTATTTCAGGTAGACAACTGGTCATCGTTTTGAGTATAGCAGCCGTTATATTAGCATTGATCATGGCAATCATCATAGCCCAAATTATATCTAAACCTATCTTGCGAATCAGTCGTGCTGCTGAAAGTATCGCATCGGGTGATCTTACAAGTGAAGCTATCATTGTGAAGGGCAAGGATGAGATCAGTACGTTGGCACATTCCTTTAATGTCATGGTTGAGAACCTTCGTGAACTGATTCAATCTGTGAGTAAGACGACTGAGCTGGTAACCACTTCCTCAGAAGAATTGACGGCCAGCGCAGAGCAAAATAGCCAAGCTTCTGCACAAATAACCGAAACGGTGCAAGAAGTAGCTACTGGAACAGGAGACCAGGTAGATATGGTGACGAAATCGTCCCAAGCTATTGAGGAAATGTCTATCGGTGTTGAGCAAATCGCCATCCGCGCGCAAAATGTATTCGCATCTGCGCAAGATGCGGCCCATAAATCGGCTGAAGGTAACCAGATGATTCAACAGGCAGTTACGCAGATGAATGCCGTAAATGATTCGATGAATGGATTGGCAGATCTCATGGCTGGATTGGGAGAGCGCTCAGACGAAATTGGCAAGATCATTGATGTTATCACCAATATTTCTAGTCAGACCAACCTTCTTGCCTTGAACGCTGCGATTGAAGCGGCCCGTGCAGGAGAACATGGTCGCGGATTTGCTGTAGTTGCAGGCGAAGTTCGCAAGTTGGCTGAACAATCGGCTCATTCTGCTCAACAAATTACGGAGCTTGTGGGATTGATTCAAAAGGATACTACCCATGCTATTGAGGCGGTAGCGTCCAACGGGAAGGATGTCATGACAGGTCGTGAAGTTGTCCAAAATGCAGGCGCATCCTTTGAACTAATTCAGGAAACTGTAAATAAAGTGGCCAGTGAAATTGAAGAGGTTTCTGCCGGATCAGAACAAATGTCTGCAAGTACGGATGAGATTGTTGGTTTTGTCAGACAAATTTCAGCGATTGCTGAAGAAGCCGCAGCAGGGACACAACACGTATCTGCCGCAACTCAGGAACAGCTGGCATCTATGGAGGAAATTGCTTCTTCTGCAAGAAATCTGTCCCAAATGGCGGAAGACCTGCAAGGGCAAATTGGTAAATTCAAAGTATAATTCGTATACTGCTTTTTATGTTTAAGAGGAACTAGCTGCTCTATTGTGAGCGGCTTTTTTCTGTTTTTTTTATTAATATATTGTGATTAAAGGGTGGAGATATGAGGAGCCTGTAATTGGAACGATATGATATAATGGTGTGAAATTCTTTGGGTTGGAGTGACATGATGGATAATAAGACTGAACTTAAAGCAAGTGAACTACGTCAGTTAGCGATAGACAAAATTATAGCTACACCATTTTTGAGTGATTTTAAATATCTGAAAAGCAGAAAAGTTTTGAAAAAAGAAACCAAGGAATTTATATTTGAAATTAGTTTTGGTGCGACTAAATATGGTGCATTAAAAGTTTATATTGTCGTAGAATCCAAAAAAATTAAAAAGAAGTATAGTACTGGGGCTTGTTTTCACAGTGAGTTGATTGCTCTCACCAAGAAATATACGGAAAACAGGGATTACCTTGTGTCCACAGAAGCTGAAAGAGAACGGGTGATCCAAGAGATTATTGAAGATATTTACACTTTCGCGTTGCCCTTTTTCAAGCGATTTGAACATGTAGAAACACTAGCAGAACAAGTACATAAGTCAGGCTTTTTACCGCACCGCAAACGCTTTGATAAGTTTAATCCGTTAACGAAAAGATTCATTGATTTTTATTATCAAGGGAAGTAATGTAGCCATCTGGGCCATTTTTATTCTCACCATTGGGCACTAGATAAGCATTATGATAAGGAGAACGATCTTTATAGAGGGGATATTATCGTTTTTCAAAAGGATGATGTACAATTTGTAAAACGGGTCAATGTACTTCTCAGGAAAAGATGATTTACCTAATATGCTCAGTTAGAGGCGAGTCGGATGTTGCACGGGAGGGTACGATTTTTATATGGAGACCATCAGATGAACAGCACAGAGGCTGTATACACGGGTATATTTCAATGAATAAAGCTATAGGCTAAGTCATCGCATTGAACGGGCTAGTGGTATTAACCCAATTGATTCTAAAGCAAAGGCGGGGATGAGAGCATGTGGTATAGTCTGACTTGGGTGTTCTTGGGCGTGTTGTTGGTGGGATTGGGTTGGATTGTTAAAGTAAGGCGTAGTCGCAGCAGCAACAAACAAGTGAATGAACAGCGGGACAGTAATGTCGTTGAATTTCGTCCTCGTAAGTCCGCTCGACAATCCCGTACCCGTAATGAATCTAAGTCTAAAGTGTCCTCCGGTCCACGCACGAATGCAAAAGCAGCAGGTATTCAGGCCCAAACTGGGTTTGGACTGTCTGACTCTATCCAGGGCACAGGCAAGCAAAAATGCTCCTTTTGTAAAAAAGAAGATAAATTAACCTTCTATGCGGATGACAATGGGTCGTTGTATGGGGTATGCAAAGAGTGTAAGCATAAGGCGGAAAGACAGGATATGTTGCCACTTTAGTCTATACAGACGATTGAGGACCATCATTAAAGAATTTTTTTAATTAATAAAAAACTCCCAACCGATGTAGTAAATTGGTTAGGAGTTTTTTGTTTGTATTTTTACATTGTTATCTAATTTGTCTGTCAATTAGTTCCTCGAGTGCATCCGCTATGTGATCGGGTCCATAGGAGAGCTCTTCCCGGCTTAAGCTCAACCAGGCATGGCGCTCATCCATATCAAATGCAGTCTCAAGCCAACCAGAAAACCCTTTGCCTCTGCGGTCTACTTCTACAAGCACGTGCACACCCTCGGGTTCCAACTGCATAACCAGCTCCAGCTCCTCGATATCACGTGCATATTCTGATCCGGGCGTAAATTCAAATTCCTGTACGTACGGAACGCCGCGTCCCAGCTTAGGATGACGTTCGCAGGTGGAGGAGCGGAATCGGAAGCCCAACAGGTGAACCGCCTCAAACACTGTATTCATATAGGGATGTGGCTCGATTTTGAGTGAATCACGATCGGTCGGGTCCAAAGCCATGCCAATATCTAATGCTGTTTCCAGCCAGACGGGCTGTTTGGCGTGAGTAACAGGAGTTTCCAATGGCAATCTGAAGGAAAAAGGAATTTCAAGCTCCTGTCCTTGCTCTAGATGAAAGCCGTCAGATACCTTAATCCGTGCAATGCAGCAGGTGCTGGTAGTTTTTTTATCATCGTGCTCCACGATATATTCAGTCTTGAGCTCGATGTCAATTTTGCCGATTTCCTGATCAATTTTGCCGCCTTTGATGCGCATGATGCCACTAAGTTCTTCCCCAGGCACATATACAGCTTGATCCACCAGCGTATCGACTTTAGCTGAACCGATTCCTGCGCTTGCTAAGATTTTGTTAAAAAAACTCATTATTCCGTCCCCCCAGATAATCTCATGGTCATGATATACAAACGAAAACTAAAAACTTGTACAGCTTAACCGGATATACGGGGCAATGGTTCGATTCGTTCCAAAAAAATGCAAGAAAAAAGTCACTGGTACTCACGTAGGCATATTGCAGCTTGTCGAGCTATCTGTCCACTAATCGCAGTTCACTTTATGAGGAGGTATAAAGCAATTTCGACAACGAGGCTCATAAGCCTCAGAGTCGCCGATCATCACAATAGGTCCCACAGTGGAAGGTTTACCATTTACCATACGTTGCGTAAATACTGCTTCCGAGCTACCGCAGACAGCGCAAAAGGAAGTCAGCTTCTCAATGTCATCCGCCATGGCGAGCAGACCACCGACATAGCCGAACTCCTTGCCTCGATAATCCAGATTCAGCCCATCGGCAATTACATGCTTGCCGCAATAAGCTAGCTCTTGTACAAGCGACATAATATGACGACTGAAAAACTGGACTTCGTCAAAGGCAACCACGTCGGCATCTTTTGTTTCTTGCAAAATACGCTGAACGAGCTCATCTGTAAGTTTTCTTGGGATAGAGATAGCGGGCAGCCGATATCCGATCCGGCTTACTATTTCGTCCTCAGCATAGCGGTTATCTTCAGCGGGTTTGTAAGCTACCACTTTACGATGCCCGTATTGGATTAGTTTTTGACAGCGGCGAATCAATTCGCCGGATTTTTCACTGAACATGGGGCCTGTAATAATCGTAATTCGTCCTGTAGGCAAAGCGAATTCCCCTCTCTGTAACATGTACATAACACTGTAAATCTTCTTCTCCGAAAGAAAACGCCATTATAGATTACCATAACCAGCCGTATACAGACTAGAGAAAATATATTGATTTTCGACATGTTTTTGTATGTCCATTCCTAAAACGTAAATGTGGTCGTCATTGCTCTGCCGCCGCGGGCATGATATGGTGAAGCGTAGTGGAATGAAGGGAAGAGTGAAAGGCATGGACGAAAAAAATACGGATTATAGTGCCAAAAAAGGAGCATTACTGGAGCAAGGGCTGATCAGCCCGCAAGCTCTAGAACTCATCACTGAGCTGGAGACAGAGCTGAACTTTCTGCGCAAGCAAAATGAATCATTTCGCAAGGCGCTGCGAGCCAAATCAGCACAAAGTTCAAGGATGTCTACTAAGTTACGAGATGCACTGTATGAATGATATGGAAAGATTCTGGATTAAAGGGTTAGTTTTTTTGTAGCCTATGCCTAAACGCTATATTTTGTACAGTGAAATAAAGAGAGTACAATAAGCTATATATAATCAATTGTTAATGGAGGAGAAACATGACTATACATTGTGATGTCGCTATTTTGGGTGGAGGAACCGGGGGGTATGTAGCAGCCATTCGTGCCGCCCAGCTAGGCAAAGAAGTGGTTATCATCGAAAAGGACAAGCTTGGCGGAACCTGTCTGCACCGTGGTTGCATTCCGAGTAAGGCCTTGCTACGCAGTGCGGAAGTATATGCCACGATTAAAGAAAGTGCACAATACGGTATCGAGACATCGGGAGCACAGCTTGTATTTCCCAAGGTTCAGGAACGTAAGGAAGCCGTTGTGGAACAGCTGCATCAGGGCGTTCAATTTTTGATGCGTAAAAATAAAATTACGGTACTGAGCGGTAAGGGACGCGTGATTGGCCCGTCTATATTTTCTCCAAAAAGCGGGGCAGTTGCCGTGGAACTAGAAGACGGTGAGATGGAAACGATTGTTCCTGCACATCTCATTATTGCAACAGGATCACGCCCGCGTGTGCTGTCCGGACTAGAGCCAGATGGCGAATTTATTCTGAGCAGTGACGAAGCGTTAACGATGGAGGAGCTGCCAGCATCCCTGATTATCGTGGGCGGTGGTGTTATTGGCGTGGAGTGGGCTTCCATGCTAAATGATTTTGGCGTAGAGGTTACGGTGGTTGAAGCTGCGAATCGACTTATTCCCACGGAAGACGAAGACGTTTCGCGTGAAATGCAGCGCTTGTTAACCAAGCGTGGTGTCAAGGTGCTGACGGGTTCACAAGTGCTGGCTAAAACATACGGCAAAGATGAGGAAGGTGTGCAGATTGACGTGCAAAAAGGGGAAGAAACCGAAACCCTCAGCGCTTCCAAACTGCTCATTTCTGTAGGGCGTCAGGCAAATGTGGAAAATATAGGGCTGGAAAATACGGATATCCGCGTAGAGCGTGGCTTTATCTCAGTTAATGAATATTTGCAGACGAATGAACCACATATTTACGCCATTGGGGATTGCATCGGCGGCTTACAACTAGCGCATGCAGCGAGCCATGAAGGTTTGCAGGCGGTTCATCATCTGGCGGGCGAAGATTTTCACAGTGTACCTAACCATCTGATTCCGCGGTGTATTTATACACGTCCTGAAGCCGCAAGCGTCGGCTTAACGGAGCAAGAAGCCCGCGAGCGTGGACATCAGGTGAAGACAGGGAAGTTCCCTTTTCAAGCTATCGGGAAATCGCTTGTATACGGCAGTCGGGACGGCTTCGTCAAAGTAGTGGCCGACGAGAAGACCAATGATATTCTCGGTGTACATATGATCGGTACGCATGTGACGGACCTGATCAGCGAGGCGGCTCTTGCGCAACTGCTGGATGCTACGCCGTGGGAAGTCGGACAGCTTATTCATCCGCATCCGACGTTGTCGGAGATTTTGGGAGAAGCGATGCTGGCCGTTGATGGACAGGCGATTGGCATATAAACGTTTCAAATAAATCGGTGCTTTTCTTTTTGGGGAGAAAAGGATTATAATGGGGTTAGTCAGAGTTTAGTACCAGGTTTTAAGACAAGATGGTACTAGGTACTGGAAGTAGGATGTTTGACACTTAAGGAGGTGCCTCAATGAGTTCTAAAGGCGCTGTAGACGCTGGCTTCAGACATGAACAGCTAGGACTTACTCACGGACAAGTTATTGATATGTACAGATATATGTTGCTTGCAAGAAGATTTGACGAGCGCAACATGCTCCTGCAACGGGCAGGGAAAATTAATTTCCACGTTTCCGGCATTGGACAGGAGGCGGCACAAGTAGGTGCAGCTTTCGGCCTTGACCGGGAAAAGGACTATTTTCTTCCCTATTATCGGGATTATGGATTCGTGCTTGCGGTAGGAATGACGCCGCGCGAACTGATGCTGTCGGCATTTGCTAAGGCAGATGATCCCAATAGCGGTGGTCGCCAGATGCCAGGACATTTTGGTAGTAAACGGCTGCGTATTGTGACAGGCTCCAGCCCAGTAACAACACAGGTTCCGCATGCAGTAGGTGTAGCTTTGGCTGCCAAAATGCAGAAAAAGGATTTTGTATCGTTTGTTACGTTTGGAGAAGGCTCCAGCAATCAGGGAGATTTTCACGAAGGCTGTAACTTTGCTGGTGTACAAAAGCTGCCAGTCATTATTATGTGCGAGAACAATCAATATGCGATATCGGTTCCGATTCATAAACAGTTGGCAGGCAAGGTAAGCGACCGTGCTTTGGGATATGGATTTCCAGGGATTCGAGTCGATGGTAATGATGCATTGGCGGTATATGCGGCGGTGAAGGAAGCACGCGAACGTGCTGTCCGCGGTGAAGGTCCTACGCTGATCGAAGCCATGATGTACCGACTGTCTCCTCACTCCACCTCGGATAATGATCTGGCTTACCGGACCAAGGAGGAAGTGGATGAGAACTGGGCCAAGGATGGCGTAGCCCGTATGAAAAGCTACTTGATCGAATGCGGCATTTGGGATGAGGCCAAGGATGCGGATCTGTCGGCTGAGCTGCTGCTCGAAGTCAAGGAAGCGATTGAATATGCAGATAAAGCGCCTTTTCCAAAGCCCGAAGATACGCTGCTGCATGTGTATGCAGATAGCGATGGGGAGGGCCGGTAACGATGGCGATTATGGAATATATTGATGCGATTCGTCTTGCCATGAAAGAAGAGATGGAGCAGGATGAAACGGTTTTTGTATTAGGTGAGGATGTCGGGGTGAAGGGCGGTGTCTTTACAACGACAAAGGGGCTTATGGACCAATTCGGTGAGCAACGTGTTATGGATACGCCATTGGCTGAGTCGGCTATTGCCGGGGTTGCGATTGGTGCGGCCATGTACGGGATGAAGCCGATTGCCGAAATGCAATATTCGGACTTCATGCTTCCGGCGACCAATCAGATTATTAGTGAGGCTGCTAAAATCCGCTACCGCTCTAACAACGATTGGAACTGTCCTGTGGTAATCCGCGCGCCAATCGGTGGTGGGATCTTTGGCGGTTTGTATCACTCTCAGTGTCCAGAATCTATCTTTTTTGGTACGCCGGGTTTGAAAATTGTTGCTCCATTTACCCCTTATGACGCAAAAGGATTGCTAAAAGCAGCCATTCGTGACCCTGATCCGGTGCTGTTTTTTGAAAATAAAAAATCCTACAAGCTGATCAAGGGTGAAGTGCCTGAGGATGATTATATCGTTCCGATTGGCAAGGCTAATCTATTACGTGAGGGTGACGATATTACGGTCATCGGTTATAGCCAGCCTTTGCATTTTGTCATGCAGGCTGCTGAGGAATTGGAGAAGGAAGAAGGTATTACCGCGCATGTTGTGGATTTGCGTACACTCCAACCGCTGGACCGCGAAGCCATTGTTGAGGCTGCACGACATACAGGTAAGGTATTAATCGTGCATGAGGACAACAAAACGGGCGGCATCGGTGCCGAGGTATCGGCTATTATTAATGAGGAGTGTCTGTTCGAGCTGGATGCGCCGATTGAGCGTCTATGTGCTCCTGATGTACCAGCCATGCCGATCAGTCCACCGATGGAGAAGTTTTATATGTTAAACAAGGATAAAGTTAAGGAAGCCATGCGCCGTCTTGCAATGTATTAATATAGGGCAGATTGGACGAAAGCATTCCAAAAGTATAGCGGGGGTAGCGGAAAAACGCGCCCTCCTATGATGTTAAGGAGTTGAAAAAATGTCAGACCAAACACAATGGAACGACGTGACCATGCCACAATTGGCAGAATCGCTCGTATCGGCGACAATTGCCAAATGGCTCAAACAACCTGGTGAAACGGTAGAGCAATTCGAGCCGATTTGCGAGGTTATTACAGATAAAGTGAATGCAGAAATCCCATCCACGTTGGACGGCATTATGGGTGATCTGTTTGCAGAGGAAGGTCAGACAGTAGCGGTAGGAGAATTGATTTGCCGTATCCAGACGAAGTCGGCTGCACCTGCGGCGGCATCAGGGGCGACACCTGTTGCACCAGCATCTCAAAGTACCGTACAAACACAATCTCAGCAGAGTGCTGGATCGGATCAGTCCATGAGAGGACGTTTTTCCCCAGCGGTGCAAACCCTGGCTGCTGAGCATAATGTGGACTTAAGCCAAGTACCAGGCACGGGCATGGGGGGAAGAATTACCCGCAAAGACGTGCTGAATTATGTGCAGCAGGGCGGTTCTGCTCCTACTGGAGTATCTGGACAGCCGACTGCGACGACATCAGGACAAGGCTCTCCTTTTGCAGGAAGACAGCAGTCTGCCACTCGGCAAGGTACACCGATTCAAAATATGGACCCTGCTATTCCGGTTCGTAACAGTGGGATTCATTTGACGGAGGCTCCAAAAGCCCCTGTGATCGAAGTTGAGGGTGGCAACAATAACAGATCCGAGTATTTTATTGATGTTACACCCATTCGCAGTGCAATTGCTCGCAATATGCGACAAAGCGTTTCCGAAATTCCACATGCTTGGACGACGATTGAGGTGGATGTGACCAACCTGGTGATGCTCCGTAACAAGATCAAAAACGAATTTAAGCAAAAAGAAGGCATTAACATTACGTATCTGGCTTTCCTTATGAAAGCAGTCGTGAATGCAATCAAGGAATATCCGATTATGAATTCGGTCTGGGCAGTGGACAAAATTATCGTCAAAAGAGACATCAATATTTCGCTAGCCGTAGGTACGGAGGACTCCGTTCTTACCCCTGTTATTAAAAAAGCGGATCAGAAAAATATTGCTGGATTAGCTCGTGAAATTGACGATTTGGCACGTAAAACCCGGGAAGGCACGCTCAAACTGGACGACATGCAAGGCGGAACGTTCACTGTAAACAACACAGGCTCCTTTGGTTCAATTTTATCTTATCCGGTGATTAATTATCCGCAGGCTGCAATTCTTACCTTTGAATCCATTGTCAAAAGACCCGTGGTTATTGATGATATGATTGCGGTCCGCTCGATGGCTAATTTGTGCTTGTCACTGGATCATCGCATTTTGGACGGAGTGATTTGCGGACGATTCTTGCAACGGGTTAAAGAAAATCTAGAAGGCTACACTTTAGATACGAAGCTGTACTAATCATCCGAACAGTGGGGGAAATGTACGGAGAGGAAGTGACAGGCCGTGAACAGACGACCGCTTGATGTAACCTATACGAATAGGATGGAATATGCCCATGCATGGGATGTCCAGAAGGAGATCGTGGGAAAGCTGGATGCAGGAGAGGCAAGAGAAACGCTTATGCTTCTCCAGCATCCGCCGACCTATACGATTGGTTCTCAGCGGCATCCTGAACATTTGCTCCTCACACCAGAGCAACTGAAGGAGCAGGGAATCAGCGTCTTTCAGATTGACCGGGGGGGAGACATTACATATCATGGGCCGGGGCAGCTTGTCGGATATCCTCTACTTATGCTCGGCAACCGGGAGGCGCTGAATCTGCACGGATACCTTCGAAGTCTGGAAGAAGTGATCATCCGGTTGTTGGCATCTTATGGAGTTGAGGGAAGCCGTAAGCCTGAATATACGGGGGTATGGATCGGGAATCTTAAAATTGCGGCCATTGGCGTCAAATTCAACAAGTGTAAGCACCGTCGGGGCTTCGTAACCAGCCATGGCTTTGCCTTTAACATCAAATCAGGGATACAGCATGAGGGCTTTGAGGGCATTGTCCCGTGCGGAATTCAGGAATACGGTGTGACATCATTGGAGGACTGCATACAGAAGCCTATATCGGTGGAGCAGATTGCGAAGGAAATTGTACCGTACTTTGAACAGCAATTTTCATTTGTTGCGCAATGGCAAACGCATTCTTTCCAATAAAGTAAGGCGGGCTTGAGTATCTACACGGAAGCCCGCCTGTTTGCTTTACGTAACAGCTCGTCCACTTCGAGGCCTCAATAGTGCCTTAGAGCAGCCGGATACCTTGAGCGGTAATTTATTATAGTGGCATAATAAACGGCTCAATTACCATGAACAGCGTAGAACCAATCATAGCTGCGAGCATAATGTAGACGAAAAAACGAACCCATTTTTTGTTCGACATGTGTAACTCCTTTAGGATAGGTTTAAGTCATAGATAAGAACATCTATCCGTATTGTAGCGTAATCGGGAAAGAGAGGAAAGTTTAATGACAGTAAAAGTAGTAAAAGACCGAATCGTACAGGAATTTATGGAACTCGTACAGGTGGATAGCGAAACGAAAAATGAGCAGGAAATATCACGTGTTCTAAAAGAAAAGTTTAATGCACTCGGGCTGGAAGTAATGGAAGACGATTCTCGTGAAAGAACCGGACATGGTTCAGGCAATCTGATCGTCACCTGGAAAGCGGAAGGTGTGGAGCAAGCACCCAAATTGTTTTTTACCTGCCACATGGATACCGTTACTCCGGGTAAAGGCATTAAGCCACAGTTGGGTGAGGATGGCTGGATTCGTAGTGACGGTTCAACGATTCTGGGGTCTGACGACAAGGCGGGAATTGCTGCTTTGTTCGAGGCGATTCGTGTCGTGCGCGAGCAGAATATTCCCCATGGTCAAATCCAGTTCGTGATTACGGCTGGCGAGGAATCTGGATTGATGGGTGCACGGGCGATGAAGCCGGAAGTGCTAGATTCTGATTTCGGATATGCTTTGGATTCAAATGGTGAGGTCGGCTCTATTTGTATAGCTGCCCCAACGCAGGCACGTATTGAAATGAAGATAACTGGGAAGTCCGCTCATGCGGGGGTAAATCCCGAAGATGGCATTAGTGCCATTCAGGTCGCTTCTAAAGCAATTTCTAAAATGAAACTAGGACGGATTGATAAGGAAACGACCGCTAACATCGGCAGTTTCGAGGGCGGCGGCGCGACAAATGTGGTATGCGATTTTGTATTGATCCGTGCAGAGGCACGTAGTATTGTGCAAGAAAAGGTTAATCATCAAATCCAGCATATGCGTGAAGCACTGGAAACCACCACACGTGAATTTGGTGCACAGGGAGAGTTCCGCAGTGAAGTCATCTATCCGGCATTCAGCTTTACGGAGCATGATGAAGTTGTACAGGTTGCTCAGCGTGCGATTCAAAGACTGGGACTGGCAACGCCAACCTTTCATTCCGGTGGTGGCTCAGATGCTAATGTATTCAACGGGCTTGGAATTCCAACGGTAAATTTGGCTGTGGGCTACCAGAACATCCATACAACAGAGGAAAAGATTAAGGCCGATGACCTGGTGAAGGTTGCTGAAGTTGTCGTAGCTCTGATTCAAGAAACCACAAAATAAATTTGTATTATACACTTGCAACATACTGAAAAAAGGTTCAGGTTAAAGACAGGAACAGCGTTCCTTCGTCTTTAGACCTGAACCTTTTTTGGAACAGCTAGCGAAGCGATGGTGGCTGTAGGTCCATGTTCCTTTTGCCATTGACGCAAGAGTGCTTGAATCTGCCAGGCTTTACCAACGATATGGAGGGTGCTTTCAGTACGGTAGCTTTTCATTTCTGCATCTCCTCAGGACAGGAAGTTTGTTATTCTACCACCAGCATATGTACAAAGTGGACAAGTTAGACTAACTTTGGTGATAATTAATAAAGAAAGATAGATATGAAGGAGGAAACTTACCGATGAACGAGCAAACGAACGGACAATTGAACAATCCAACAAACGATGCACATCGCAAGCCTTATTCCAATCCTGCGCTGGAGGAAAAGACCGTGTCCACACAGCCTATCTTTGAGGGAAAGGTCATTACATTACAGGTAGACACGGTAGAGCTTCCCGACGGCTCCACTGGCAAGCGTGAAATCGTAAAGCATCCAGGAGCGGTGGCTGTTTTGGCTCTACATGAAGGGAAAATGCTGGTCGTGGACCAGTACAGACAGGCGATGGGGCGCTGTGAGGTAGAAATTCCTGCAGGTAAGCTAGAGCGGGGTGAAGACCCGATGGAAGCAGCGGGGCGTGAGCTGAGAGAAGAGACAGGTTATACTGCTAAGTCGTTGAAGCTGCTGCACTCCTTTTATACCTCTCCTGGCTTTGCGGATGAAATCATTCATCTGTATGTGGCCGAAGAACTGGAGTTAGGTGAGATGGAACCGGATGAGGATGAATTTCTGGAGCTGTTTGAGGTGACGCTGGAAGAAGCACAGACGCTCATTCGTGAAGGACGGATTAGTGATGCTAAAACGATTCTGGCCGTCTATGCATGGCAACTCCGCCAACTTACAGGGAGCTTCTAAGCGTATGGATGAAAATATAGTAGAACTTAACGACTACTTTGCAGACTTGCATATTCATATTGGCAGGACAGAGAAGGGAAATCCGGTCAAAATTAGTGGCAGCCGCGATCTGACCTTTGCCAACATAGCTAAGGAAGCCTCCGGTCGCAAAGGAATTGGGCTGATCGGTATCATTGACTGCCATGCACCTAATGTACAGGAGGATATTCGTACCTATTTACATACGGGTGAAATGAAGGAAATCAGCGGCGGGGGTATCGCATACCGGGATACGGTCATTCTCCTTGGCACGGAGCTGGAAATACGTGCTGAAGGTCGTCCTGAGGCGCACGTACTGGCCTATTTTCCAGATCTGGCGGCGATGGAGGATTTTACCCAATGGCTGGCCCGGCATATGAAAAATGTTAATCTCAGCTCACAACGAATCTATGCACCGCCACGCGAGTTGCAGCAGCAAGTTTACGGACGTGGAGGCATTATGGTGCCTGCGCACGTCTTTACTCCTCATAAGGGCATATACGGCAGTTCAGCGGCTCGTATGGAGGAACTGCTGGATATGGAGCTCATTAGTGGGGTGGAGCTGGGGCTGAGCGCAGATTCATCTATGGCCGGTTTGATTTCGGAACTGGATCGCTTCAGCTTTCTCACAAATTCAGATGCCCATTCACTTGGGAAAATCGGACGAGAATACAATAAATTATCACTGGCAAAGCCGTGTTTTGATGAATTCAGAATGGCTTTGGAGCGGCGGGAAGGACGACGGGTGCGTGCCAATTACGGATTAAATCCGAAACTGGGCAAATACCATCGTTCTTACTGTCAAAGCTGCGGTACGATTATTGACGAGCAACAGATGGCGGATGAACGTTGCCCTGACTGTGGTCATACCAAGCTTGTGCGAGGTGTGTTGGATCGAATATGGAGCATTGCCGACCGTGAGCAACCCATGATTCCGTCCCATCGTCCGCCGTACATTTACCAGATTCCACTGGAGTTTATTCCAGGTCTGGGCAAAGCCAAGCTGAACCAGCTATTGGCTGCATTTGGAACAGAAATGAATATTTTACATGAGGTTACACAGGAGGAGTTAGCAGCAGTCGTCGGAAAAGTGCTGGCAGAGCAAATTGTGCTTTCACGCGAGGGGCGACTGTCGCTTGTATCCGGTGGTGGTGGAACATATGGAAAAATAGCTAAGTCCTAGTAAAGTCTTGTCCCTCTAAAGGCATATCAGCGTCTGCTTGTTCATAACCATAAATTATCTATGCCGCTGGCTTGGCACATCATTCGTGGTGTTTGATCTGCAGCGAAAGCTGCCCCATTTCTAGCCATCAGCCGTCGGATTACGGTTGTTTTTTGGACAAACAAGCAGATGAAAGGGGCAGGACGCCGATGCAATGGTTTCGTCATACGTTAAAGGATCAGACGCCGTATTATGTTTTCTTGGCTGTGCTGTTTCTGGTGGGAGTCGTCTTTGGCGCACTTATGGTAAACGCGCTCTCGCTGGAGCAGTTACAGGATTTGTCCCGTTACCTGAAGGATTTTTTTGTAACGGTCAATCAAAACGAACAGGGCTTCGCTGATTCGCAGGCGGCCTCGACCTTTTGGGATAGCGTATCTTTATATCTGAAATGGGTCGGCCTAATTTGGGTGTGTGGTCTTTCGGTTATTGGTCTACCGGGCATTCTTGTATTGAATTTCCTCAAGGGTGTGCTAATCGGATTTTCAGTAGGTTATATGGTGGGGCAATATTCGTGGAAAGGACTGCTATTTTCTTTGGTTTCAGTTGCTCCCCATAACCTGCTCGTGATTCCGGTACTGCTCGTCTGCAGCGTGGCTGCGATGACTTTTTCCATCCATATGATCAAAACCAAAATACTCGCTACCCGGCCGTCAGACGGAATGCTACGTCCGTTGCTGTCTTACGCAGGATTGACTGCTGTGATGATGGTGCTTCTTATTGGTAGCGCGTCCTTTGAAACTTGGATCACCCCGGTTATGATGCAATGGGTCACTCCTATGCTGACAGCTTCCGTGTCATCTTAATCCGTTTCAAAATGTTTGACTTTATTTGTATAGACCCCCTATAATAATAGGAGTGAAAAAAGTGCAGTAGGCAGTAGCTTTGCAGGGGGAGGGAGACACATGGAAGCACGGATCGAAAAAATTAAGCAGCAACTACAATCCCAGGGCTACAAACTAACGCCTCAGCGGGAAGCCACCGTCAGAGTTTTACTTGAGAACGAAGATGATCATCTGAGTGCGGAAGATGTATTTATGCTCGTCAAAGAGAAAGCTCCCGAAATCGGTCTGGCAACCGTATACCGTACCCTAGAACTGCTAAGTGAACTGCATGTCGTGGAGAAAATTAATTTTGGTGATGGCGTTGCGCGTTATGATTTGCGCGGCGATACAACCAAACATCACCATCACCATTTGATATGTGTGCAGTGTGGCAGTGTAGATGAAATACTGGAAGATTGGCTTGGACCATTGGAGGAGCGCCTGGAACGGGAATATAATTTTACCGTAGTGGATCATCGTTTGGACTTCCACGGTATTTGTTATCGTTGTAAGGCGAAGAACGATACGACCGCTCAGAAATCTTTGGGCAAGTCCAAAAAAAACAAATCTCAGGACTAAAAGCTGACTACCCAAGCTCTCACCGACGAAGATGCGTTCGGGAGAGCTTTTTTGGTTCGGGATCTGTTGTTCGGGATTAAGCGGTATAAAAAGGAATAGCTTGTCATACCCTTCCATAGAGAGTCCTAATTAGGGCCATATTCTGGGGAAAAGGCGGCTGATCCACATGGTACTATCGTTGCGGAGAGGACTAAAATGGCTGCGTTTGGTAATCTTGTTCGGGGTACTGGCATGTATGTTCTTTCTTAGCCTCAGGCTGTTTACAGATTGGATAACACCTGTAGATCATTACCGAATACCGGAAGGACATGCAGTTAAGGTATTTGGCGGACAAAAAGTAAATGAAGGGTCCGAGCATCGAATAGCAGTGTTGGAACGTTTACGTTTCTTTTACTGGTATGGTGAATAGTCTAAGTAATCGGTCTTGATGAGCTTATGAAATGAAGGCAGCACACGAAGAAGCAGACGCTGAGACTGAACCGCTGTATGCAGAACAAGGAGACTTTTGGAACTCATGAAAATGTACATTCAACCTTTCGCTCAATATATGGAAGAGGAAAAGGGTTTGTCGCGCAGCACTTTGGAAGCGTATCAACGAGACGTACAGCAGTTTGTCGAGTTCGCAGAAAGCTGTGGTATTGAGCAGCCGGATAATGCCCAACGGTCACATCTGGTACTGTATTTGGGCCATTTGAAGGAACAGGGAAAAGCTGCGGCGACGATATCACGTAGTGTCGCCTCCATTCGCTCCTTTTTTCATTTTCTTATCCGGGAGGGAATTACGATCCATGATCCGTCCGTTCTGCTGGAGTTGCCTAAAGCGACTAAAAAGAAGCCCTCGGTGCTAACGCAGGATGAGATAGAGCGTTTGCTGGCCGCGCCAGATGTGACTGCCCCGCAAGGGGTGCGAGACAAGGCGATGCTGGAGTTGTTATATGCGACGGGCATTCGCGTATCGGAGCTGATTGCCCTTAACGTGCGTGATGTGCGCACCGATCTGCGCTTTGTGCACTGTGGCGGCGAGGCAGGCAAGGAGCGTGTTGTACCGATCAGCCGTGAGGCATCACAGTGGGCACAAGCCTACATGGACGAGCAGCGTCTATTATTGCTGAGATCCGGGCAGGGTGAAGAAGCTCAGGTAGAGCAGGAAGCCATGTTCCTGAACGTATCTGGACAGCGTCTCAGTAGACAGGGCTTCTGGAAAATGATCAAGAAGTACGGCCAGGAAGCAGGCATAAGCGAGGATATCACGCCCCACACGCTGCGGCATTCCTTTGCGGTACATATGCTGGAGGGCGGAGCGGACTTACGCTCTGTACAGGAAATGCTGGGTCATGCTGATCTGTCAACGACGCAGGTATATGCGCAGACGGCAAGACGGAATATGAAGGAAGTATATGAAAAGCATCACCCGCACGGCGGCAACCGCACTTCTCATGAAAGCAAAGATCGAACGTAACGATACTTTACTTTCATAGAAAATGTGATAATGACTATAACTTTACGATTGTACAAGTCAGGAGAGATACTAATGTCAACAGCCAACCAAGCTACAATTCAGGAAGCAGCAGAATATATCCGTGCCAAAAGCGGAATACGTCCAGAGATTGGTCTTATTCTGGGATCGGGTCTCGGTATTCTGGCCGATTTAATTCAGGATGGAATTAGTATTCCTTATCAGGATATTCCCCATTTTCCTGTATCGACGGTAGAAGGTCATGAGGGAGAATTACTGTTAGGCACGATTGAAGGTCGCGCTGTCGTCATGATGAAAGGGCGCTTCCATATGTATGAGGGCTATGGCCCGCAACTGACGGCTTTCCCAGTTCGGGTGATGAAGCAATTGGGGATTCAAAGTCTGCTGGTGACGAATGCAGCAGGTGGTGTAAATACTTCCTACGAAGCAGGCGATCTGATGGTCATCTCGGATCATCTTAATCTGACAGGACAAAATCCGCTGATCGGACCGAACGATGCCGGTCTGGGCGTTCGTTTTCCAGACATGTCGGAGGCGTACAGCCGCCGCTTGCGTGAAATTGCCAAGCAAACGGCTAACCAACAGGGCTTCAGCCTGCAAGAAGGTGTATATGCTGGATTGCTGGGCCCTAACTATGAAACGCCTGCTGAAATCGTTATGCTGCGTACAATGGGCGCAGATGCGGTGGGTATGTCGACCGTATCTGAGGTTATTGTAGCCCGTCATGCAGGTATTGAGGTACTGGGCTTCTCCTGTATCACGAATATGGCCGCAGGCATTCTGGATCAACCTTTGTCCCATGGTGAAGTGATGGAGACGGCAGAGAAGGTACGTGAGCAATTTTTAAAACTTGTGCTAGCGATTATTCCACAAATGTAGATTGGGGATCATGTTCAACCGAAGCGGTGGACATATATCCCAAGAACCCCGTATCCGAACGCCTTTTGTTGGCGTGGGTACGGGGCTCTTTTTTACATACAGCGGTTGAGCTGAGTATGATCTCCTAATGAAGAGGCTGTGTGCTCAATGCAGTTGAATTCGCTTTTTCTGCTACAGCCAGTTTATGTCGTTCTTGCACCTTGATCACAATAACCATAAAAATAATCCAGTAAATAGATAGCGAGTTCAGGAAACGGCTGTCCGTTATATTGTTCAATACGATAAAAAGGAAAAAAACCGCTGCCGTCAGCCATGTATACATATCTGCTTTACCAATTCTGAATTTAAATAAAGTGGTTATGGCAAGTGTAATGGTTGCCAGTAGTCCTGTAAGGCCCACATCGATCCACAGATCTCGGAAACCGCTATGGCTGCTTGTCAGGTCAAATCGAATTCCATTCGCATAGATACTGGGTCGGGCTGCCCAGTAGGAGCCGTAACCATGTCCGAACCAGTAATGGCTCTGAATAGCACCACCAATCCCCTGCCAGATTTCCGTTCTTCCAGTTAAGGTTGTTGTTTTTCCAAATTCCGACGCAATCGCATCTCCATAAGTAAAGATGAATACCAAACCCAAAAGAACGAACAAGCAGGAACAGCTAATGAAGAAACCGCGTAATGCAATGCTTCGGATTCTCTTGAATAGCAATATAAACAATATAAATACGAAGAGCGAAGATGTCAGCACCAAAGAGGTGGTAGATTGGCACTCGATGAGCAATAAGGCATTGAGTAAGATGAAGCCAATATGCAAAACTTTATGTTTACCCCTGAAAAAGTAAATAACATGTGAAACAAAACTTAACAGAGAGAGAGTTCCAAGTGTATTTTTATGACCAGAGATGCCCTTCCATAGCCCAGTATGTTCTACGCCACCATGAATGGCAAAGGAGGGAACGAGCAAAACGGCGAGTAGATTGAGTATGCTCAAAATACTTAACGTAACGACTAAGAGGCGAATGCAGCCCTGTGTTGTATAATGGGTGACCAAATAGAGCCCAAAGGTAGAGAAGGCAAGAAATTTGAGAACCATCAGCAAGGAAGAGGTCTGCTCTTGTTCAGCCCATAAACAGGAGGCAGCGATGTACAGCATGAGTAAAGTCAGCAACGGATTGTCGACTAAGGTTGCGATCAATGACTTGAGTGAAGGTAGTAGCATGGTATAGCTGAACAACAGAATAAGCAGGGAAATCGTGATAACTCTGGGGGACAAACCCTGACAAGCATAAGGAATCGAAAAAGCCAGTAAACCAGCTACGGTAAGTACATGTTTCACGATTTCACCACCTAGATACATTATGTATCTATAATATACAAAACGTATCTTCTTGTACAATAATAATAAAATATTTATTTTCATTTTTCTCAAGCCTAGAGCAAGCCCTATTGTGCATATACTCAGTCCATGCTAAGAAAATGAAGAATTCTTCGGCTTGGTTAAAAAGGAACTTTTTATGTTTTTAAACATGGGGGTGTTCGGGTGGCGAATCATTTTACAGACCGTTTGAAGTTGAATTTGAGTGGTACAGGCAAAGACTTAACGCCGCAGCAATTAAATGAAAATTTTAAAACCATTGAAAAAGAATTCATTGAACGCAGTGCAAACGTAAGTTGGTTTGGAGCTGCTGGTGATGGTATTCAGGATGACACGGCAGCTTTGCAGGAGTTGATTAATAAGACCCCCGATTATTCCATTCTTCACATCCCCAGTGGACGATACAAAATAACCTCTACCCTACAGATTCGCAAGCAGGGTGTGCGCATTTTTGGCATTCATAAGGGCAGATACCGACAAGGCAAAGGTGTTACGTCGATTGAATTTTATGGTACGGGTCCTTGTTTTCAAATTGGAGATGAAAGTCTACCATCGTTTAGCGGATTTCAAAATGTGCAGTTTCATGACTTATCGATCCGGTACGAGGGGGCTGAGAGATCCACATTAAATAATCCGTTTTCTCAGTCAGTGAAGCGTGGATATTATGGCAAAGGTACTTTAGGTATTCAGGATTGGAAGGGCGGTGGAGTTGCCCTAGATAACGTCCTAATTGAGCATTTTGAAACGGCTTTTTGGGGCTACGAAAGTGATGTGAATTTATTTAAATGCACGGAGATTAATTACAATAAAACAGGGATTCACTTGCAGAATAGAAGTTCACAGTTTACTAGCATAGCGCTTTTTACATTGGGGAACGATACGGCATTGGATCTGAACAGCTCCAACGGAGCCAGATTTTTGGCTAGCCAGCACATTAAGGATGGAAGTTCCAATGATATTCCCATTCTAATTAATGATTTTATGAACGCTGAATTTATAGGTTGCTGGTTTGAGGGACTAAGCAGAGAGCATAAGATGACAGTGCCTTCTTTTATTCAAATTGGTGCTACCAAAGAAACGAAAAATGTGGCCTTGCGTGACTCCATTTTAGCGATAGCGGACAAATTCGATGACACCCAATCCGTATGTAACTATTTTGTGGATGTGGTCATTGGCAAAAAAGTTTTGGTGGACGAGGTGGGAGGGTATCCCCGTAATCTAAAGCAGCTTATTTCTTTCTCTGGTAGCTCTTCCACACAGCAGGTGACACTTCGCTCACATTTGGATTTTAGCTATAGCAATAATCGTTATGACGAGAACAATGGGACAGGGCAGGCTTTGCTGCTGGTCGAGAAATACTCGAACAACGGGATTGAACATTTGGACGAAACCTTTGTTAAAGCCTACTTGGGAGCAAGGCAAAATCTCCCCGCAGGTAGCTGGCAGAAGGTAAAGTTCAATCAAATCAACCATGATGAGCTGATCGAATTCGACGCGGCGAATAGCCGATGGCGAGCCAAGCGAGCTGGGAAATACAGAATACAAGTTTACATTTCGACCGACCCTCAAGTGGATGGTAATCGCACACGGCTGGCACTTCACCTGAATGATGAGCAGCTTGCCGGGAGCTCCGCCTATGCCTATCTCGATGATAGGGTTATCGGCGGACTGAACTATAGTGCATTGAGTGGAGCAATGGAACTTAGACTGGAAGCGAATTCTTTTATTGATATACGGGTGTTTAGTCAAAATACAATGGATATTTTACCGGGTGGCGGTATCACATATCTCACCGTAAGCCGAATTTAAACCATTATTTCACAGACGATAGATGTTCTGTCGTTTTATATATTGGAAAATGCGCACCATGCTGACTCAGCTTGGTGCTATTTGATGTTTTTATCCATATGGAATATTTTTCTTTCATTCTGACGACAATGGTTAGCAGCACGCGAATAGGCCGGAGGGTTAAGTAAATGGGCTCCGGTGCTTTACGCCAATATGTTGAGGAGGGAACCGATTGTGAAGAAAAAAGTGGTGGCGTTCATCCTGGCTTGCCTGGTAGCCTTGACTGCCGTCCCTGTCGGCGGTTGGGCCGAAGAAAGCATACCTGAAAGCAAAACCAAAGAGGGATCAGCGGCTGAGCTAGCTCCCCAGGCTCTCTCGGCGATCCTGATGGATGCAGATACGGGCACAGTCATCTATGAAAAAAACAGTCGTGAAAAGCTTCCTCCAGCGAGCATTACCAAGATTATGACGATGTTGCTGACCATGGAGGCCATTCAGGATGGCAAGCTTAAGCTGACCGATAAAGTTCGTGCCAGCGAATATGCATCTTCAATGGGGGGCTCGCAAATTTTCTTGGAGCCGGGAGAAGAAATGACGGTCGATGAGATGCTGAAGGGAATCGCGATGGCTTCCGGCAACGACGCTTCTGTGGCGATGGCTGAGAAAATTGCAGGGTCTGAGCAGGCTTTTGTCGACATGATGAACGCCAAGGTGCAGCAGCTCGGGCTCAAGGATACCCATTTTGCCAATTGCAACGGTTTGCCTGTCGAGAATCACTATTCTTCTGCGCATGATATTGCGGTTATGAGCCGGGAGTTGTTGAAATACCCGCAAATTACGAAATATACGGGAGCCTATCAGGACTATTTGCGCAAATCCTCGGTCAAACCCTTTTGGCTGGTGAATACGAATAAGCTTGTCCGTTTCTATACTGGAGCAGACGGGCTGAAAACAGGCTATACGGGAGAAGCAAAGTTCTGTCTTTCCGCTACTGCGAAGCGTGATGGCTTGCGTGTCGTAGCTGTCGTGCTTGGGGAGCCGAATACGAAGATACGTAACAATGAAGTATCTTCCATGTTCGACTATGCGTTTTCTCAATATACAATGAAATCCATATACAAGCCGGGTGAATTGCTGGGTAATGTAAAAGTTGAAAAAGGCGTATTGCCAGAACTGAAAATTCAGGCTGATCGTTCTTACAGCGTGCTGGTGAAAAAAGGTGGCAACAAACAAACGTTGCGTCATGAATTACAACTGGCCCCAAGCCTCAAAGCTCCTGTCCGGGCTGGTGACCCAGTCGGTAAGCTGGTCGTCTATCAGGATGGACAACGTCTTAAGGAGTTTAATATCACTTCGCCTGTGGCTATCGAAAAGGCCGGATGGTGGAAATTGTTTAAACGTACCATGTCGAACCTATTTTCTTTGTAGATTTTACGGGGTTTTCTTCTAGTTTTGTCGGAGGGCAGGAATCGTCTGCGGCTACGTAGAAATCCTTGTCCAAGACCGGGAGGAGAGTGAGTAAGCATGAACCTGCAAATTGAAATGGAGCATCACCGGGGGGTACTGATTGTAAGGCTGTCTGGTGAGCTTGATCACCATACGTCGGACATGGTCCGTATGCAAATGGATGAGGCGATTCAGCGTCGGCAATGCGAGCATATTGTGCTCAGTCTGAAGAATCTTCAGTTTATGGATAGCTCCGGGCTTGGCGTTATCTTGGGACGGTACAAACTGATCAAGCAAAAGGGCGGGAAAATGGCAGTCTGTGATGTCAATCCGCCAGTACACCGACTGCTGGATATGTCCGGGCTGTTCAAAATCATGCCCATATATGACAACGAGGGAAATGCGCTCACGGAACTGGAGGTAGTGTCATGAGAGAAGGCACGGGTAACAATTTCATGAGCTTGCAGTTTGCTGCCAAATCGGAGAATGAAGCATTTGCTCGTGTGGCTGTCGCGGCATTTATTTCCAGGCTTGATCCCACAATGGATGAGCTAAGCGATTTGAAGACCGTAGTGTCTGAAGCGGTGACAAACAGTATTATTCACGGTTATGACAGCGACCCGTCAGGTGTCGTAACGATCAAAGTCGGGATTGAAGCGGACGTGATTACGTTGGTTGTTGAGGACGCAGGCCGAGGAATTGAGGATCTGGAACTTGCCAAGCAACCTCTATATACGTCCAAACCTGAATTGGAACGCTCCGGCATGGGCTTTACGATTATGGAAAATTTCATGGATGAGTTTGAAGCAGTCAGTGAGCCGGGCGGAGGCACGTCGGTCCGGATGAAGAAAAGGATTGAATCCAAGAAAGCTTTATATAATTAGGAGTTGATCCTATGGAAGCAGGAGGAAAAAAAACTTCGCACAGCTATTTGGAGGATGCGGAAGTCAAGCGGCTTATTGCACTGAGTCAATCCGGTGATAATGAGGCTCGTGAGACACTGGTCAATAGTAATATCCGGCTCGTCTGGTCTGTCGTGCAGCGCTTTATGAACCGGGGGTATGAACCTGACGATCTTTTTCAAATTGGTTGCATCGGCTTGTTAAAATCGGTGGATAAATTCGATCTCAGCTACGAAGTCAAATTTTCAACATATGCAGTACCGATGATTATCGGTGAGATTCAACGGTTCCTGCGTGATGACGGTACACTCAAAGTTAGCCGTTCCTTGAAGGAAACGGCCAATAAGGTCCGCAAAATGAAAGACGAGCTATCCAAACGGCTCAACCGTCTGCCTACAGTCAAGGAAGTTGCTGATGAGCTGGGAGTGACACCGGAGGATGTTGTTTTTGCGCAGGAGGCCAATAAGCCGCCTACGTCCATTCACGAAACGGTGTTCGAAAATGACGGTGATCCGATTACACTTATGGATCAGATTGCTGACGAATCACAGGAAAGGTGGTTCGACAAGCTGGCACTCAATGAAGCCATTGGCGGACTATCTGAGCGGGAGCGGTTGATTGTGTACCTGCGCTATTACCGGGATCAGACTCAATCAGAGGTTGCAAGTCGGCTTGGTATTTCTCAGGTGCAGGTATCACGGCTGGAAAAAAAGATTTTACAACTGATCCGCGATCAGATTGCCCAATAATAACAGTCAGGATCTTAGTGAAATCCTTATGCTTACGTATTTAAAAAGGGTATTCCAAAGCCATTTTAATGGCCAGGGGTACTCTTTTTTGCGTGG
Organism: Paenibacillus sp. MZ03-122A; assembly: GCF_024213325.1. Lineage (NCBI taxonomy): Bacteria > Bacillati > Bacillota > Bacilli > Caryophanales > Paenibacillaceae > Paenibacillus > Paenibacillus sp. MZ03-122A. The sequence continues at coordinate 161,914 of NZ_JANAVI010000003.1, forward strand.
GATAAAAGACAATACACAGAATAGGTTTCCTCGCTTCGTTCCATACTAATCGATAATTACGAGGATAAGGAGGGGATCGGATGACTCATAGTCCGGCTCCTACAGTAGCTCCTATTGTCTACTTGCGGCTCCGCAGCCGTGTTCGCATGATACAAGGGCAGGATTTACATTTGGGTGATGTAGCCCATCTGCTGACTAATCCTGAATGGGAAAAGGATCTGCTTGAGCTTGTTCTCAAGCGCCCGCAGCACCAGGACGGTAATCTGATACTGATAGACATGCTGCAGATCATAGCAAAAATTAGAGATCATATTCCGGGGGTCGTAGTTGAATCTCTCGGGAAGCCACATGTACTTGTGGAACTCGTGGAGAAACCCCGTAAGCCGTCCAAAATACTGTTTGTTTTGGTATGGGTGCTACTGTTTTTTGGCTCTGCGCTGACAATTATGAATTTTCATGCCGACGTTAGCATGATGGAGGTACAGGTTCGGATTGTGGAGATGATTACGGGACATAAAGATGAACATCCGTACCTGTTTCAAATTGCTTACTCGATCGGCATCGGCTTTGGCATGATCGTTTTTTTTAATCACTTGTTCAAGAAAAATTGGAACGAGGAGCCGACGCCGCTGGAGGTGGAAATGTATCTTTACCAGGAAAATGTGGATCAGTATGTTGTGGCAGAGGAGTATGAAAAGATGGCCCGTTTGCACACAAAGGATAAGAAACCATGATATTTGTACAGGCTGCACTTCAGATTATTTTAGGTATTGCTGGGGGCCTTGCGGTGGGTAGCGGTGTAATTGCTTTCTTTATTGTGCTGGATATCATGCCGCGATTAGCACAACTCACCCGTACGTATAAAAAATCACGCGCATACGAAAAGGCAATGATTATAGGTTCAGTGCTGGGGACTGTGGTCGATTTTTGGAACATCTGCTTGCCACTACCGGGCATATTTACATGGATACCTGGGTTATTTTGCGGAGTGTTTATTGGTTTGCTCGCCGCGGCTTTAACGGAGGTATTGAATCTCCTGCCTATACTCGCCAAGCGACTCCACATGACCGTGTACATGTTCGGCCTATTAATGGCAATGGTGCTTGGCAAGGTGACGGGTTCCTTATTTGACTGGTTTGTATACAACCGTTAACAACGAAAGCGAAGGGGGCAAGGAATATGGATCGCAGAGCGGATCAAGAGCATCAGGAGCAACATCAAGAAGACAGGGGAATCGGAAAGGAATATCATACTGACGGAGAAGAGTTGAGTCCATGGAAGGAAAAGCAGGCGCAGGAATCTGCGCGTTTTAAACACAAAAAAGAGAGTGAGCGGTCTGATAACGTAGAGGAGTCCGTTCGCTACTGGCAGGCCGAAGATGATATATCGCCGAGAATGAAGGATAATAAGAATACACTTGAAACAGTATTAGGCTTGGGGGAGACCTTTGATGTGGTATTCAGGGAAATGACACTGGGTGGGCGTCATACCGGATATCTGTTCCTAAATACCTTTGCGAAAGATCAGATCATGCTTGAAGTGCTAAAGCGTCTCACCTATCTGACGCCGGATAATCTCTCTTCGGATGGACTACAAGCGTATTTCGAAAATTTTATTCCACATATTCAGGTGGAGAAGACAGATAAGATGTCTGTCGTCATTAACAAGGTGCTGACAGGAATGAGTGCCTTTTTCATGGAAGGCGAACGTTTTTCCCTTATTCTGGATACTCGTAATTATCCGGTGCGTAGTCCGGAGGAACCTTCTTTGGAGCGGGTTGTGCGCGGTGCCCGCGACGGGTTTACTGAAACAATGCTTACAAATGTAAGTCTGGTGCGCCGACGTTTGCGGGACCCAGGACTTAAATTTGAGGCTATGCAGGTCGGACGCCGAACCCGAACAGACGTATGTTTGGGCTACATTGACGATATTGTGGATAAGGTGATGGTGGATACTGTACGAGACAAAATTAAAAATGTTAATTTGGATGGTATTCCTCTGGCCGATAAGCAATTAGAGGAGACGATTATCAATAAAGGTTGGAATCCATATCCATTAGTACGATATTCGGAGCGACCAGATGTCGTTGCTTCGCATATTATGGAAGGAAGGCTCGTTATTTTCGTCGATACCTCACCCAGCGTGATGATCTTGCCTACCACCTTTTTTGACTTGTGTCAGCATGCAGAAGAAAATCGGCAAACCGCTTTTATGGGAAGTTATTTGCGCTGGGTACGTTTTTTAGGCATATTTGCCTCGATGTTTCTGCTTCCCATGTGGCTGCTAATGGTCATCAATCCCGAATTAAAACCGGCGTTTCTCGATTTTATCGGTCCTCAAAAGGAAGCACATCTTCCGCTGATTGCACAGTTTATCATCGTGGAACTAGGGGTCGATCTCATGCGAATGGCGGCTGTGCATACTCCGACACCACTGGCTTCCGCTATGGGCTTGATCGCAGCTATTCTGGTCGGTGACATAGCGGTTCAGACGGGACTTTTCGTGAATGAGGTCGTGCTGTATATGGCTGTCGCTGCCATAGGAATGTTCGCAACACCGAGCTATGAGCTAGGGCTGGCGAATAGACTGATTCGACTATTCCTGCTGGTTGCTGTTGCGATTTTTCATGTACCTGGCTTTGTCGTGGGTACGACACTGATCATTTTGATGCTGACGCTGCATCGGTCATATAATTCTTCGTATTTGTGGCCGTTCATTCCTTTTAACGCCAAAGCGTTAGCTTCCATCTTGTTCCGTATGCCTGTACTAGATGCGCCTAACCGCCCGTCATTTAACAAAACTAGGGACAATACGCGTATGCCCCATACGGATGCCGACACAGATTCGAACTCAGGCAATGGACAGGAGCATTAATATAAATGATCTGCATAAAAATCCATTGTTCTTGATGTTTTTTTTGCTATACTGGTGTAAACATTCGATGGAATATGACTAGCTTGTTCCAGAAAGAGAGGCGCCAGAACATGTATTTGCATGGAAGCAGTAAAATTAACAGCAATGGACATTTGGAAATCGGCGGTTGTGATACAACACTTTTGAAAGAGCGTTTTGGCACACCACTATATATTGTTGACGAACAGTTAGTCCGCCGGCGCTGCCGGGAGTATATAGAAGCTTTTCGTGAAACCGGATTGAAGTTTCAAGTCGCTTATGCAAGCAAAGCGTTTTGTGTTATGGCGATGTGCGCTTTAGCTGCTGAAGAAGGGATGTCGCTTGACGTAGTTTCCAGTGGAGAATTGTTTACTGCGCTACAAGCAGGGTTTCCGGCAGAGCGAATCCATTTCCACGGCAATAACAAAACACCGGAAGAAATTGAAATGGCGTTAGATGCGCAAATTGGCTGCTTCGTCGTCGATAGCGAAATGGAGTTGCATTTGTTGCAGGCCCTTGCCTCCGAGAAAGAACAGCAGGTGAATATCTTACTGCGGGTTACACCAGGGGTTGAGGCGCATACGCATGAATATATGGCCACAGGTCAAGAAGATTCGAAATTTGGCTTTGACATTGGAAACGGTACAGCACGCCAAGCAGTGGAACAGGCTATCAAGCTGGACCATCTTAACCTGCTGGGGGTACATTCTCATATCGGTTCGCAAATATTCGAAGTGAATGGCTTCCAAATGGCTGCTGAACGGGTTGCAGCTTTTTCCAGAGAAATTAAGGAACAGCTTCAGTTTTCTTTCAAAGTGATTAATCTGGGTGGGGGATTTGGCATTCGCTACACAGAAGAGGACACACCACTGAAAGTATCAACCTATGTACAGGCTATCGGCGAAGCGGTGAAAACTTATTTTTCAGGACTTTACGATGAACTTCCAGAAATTTGGATTGAGCCGGGACGCAGTATTGTAGGCGATTCAGGCACGACCTTATATACGGTAGGAAGCATCAAGGATATCCCGCAGGTACGCAAATATGTCTCGGTGGATGGCGGGATGACAGATAATCCACGCCCTGCACTGTATCAGGCCAAGTATGAAGCGATGCTGGCTAACCGAGCGCAGGATACGAACGAAGAGACGGTGTCCATTGCGGGCAAATGCTGTGAAAGTGGGGATATGCTGATTTGGGATGTAGAGCTGCCTCGTATAAATAGCGGCGATTTGCTCGCTGTTGCCTCAACCGGAGCCTACAATTACTCCATGGCGAGTAATTATAACCGAATACGTCGACCAGCAGTTGTATTTGTCAACAACGGTGAGGCCGAGTTGGTAGTGCGTCGGGAAACCTACGAAGATATCGTACGCAACGATGTCGTGCCACAGCGCTTGATTCGTGATCAAGCTAGTCCAGTGGTTCAGCCCAACGCCAAGATTACCGTTTCGTCCTGATTTTAGAATTGTAAGATCAAGCAGGCCATTGAGTCGGTAATAATACACCGGGGACAATGGCTCTTTTTTTGGACAAGACTTTGCTAAGCGCGGCAATTCATAGTAAACTGGAACTTGATGTTATTTAGTTCTCAAAACAGGTTGAAAAGGAGATACAAACAATGAAAAAAGGTAGAATAGATCTTGAAAACGGCGGTATCGTTGAAATTGACTTTTTCCCAGAAGAAGCTCCAAACACCGTTGCTAACTTTGAAAAGCTGGCAAACAGCGGTTACTACAACGGTTTGAGCTTCCACCGTGTCATTCCGGGCTTTGTTGCTCAAGGTGGTTGTCCAATCGGTAACGGTACAGGCGGTCCTGGTTACACGATTGACTGTGAAACAGCTACGAATACAACAAAGCATGCCAAAGGCGTTTTGTCCATGGCTCATGCAGGTCGCAACACAGGTGGCAGCCAATTCTTTATCTGCTACGCTCCACAACCACATTTAGATGGAGTACATACTGTATTTGGTAAAGTAACCAAAGGTATGGAATTCATTGATGCTGTAAAACAAGGCGACAAAATGAAAGAGGTTAAAGTATTTGACGTGTAATTTTACCGTTAATTACAGGATCTTTTTCAAATAGCGTTGCACCTAAGCCGTTCTGTCTTTGGACAGGGCGGCTTTTGTTGTCTTTTGTTTGACGGTTTATTGATTTTCGCAATCACGTAGGCATTACAGTGCGTAAGATCACATTCGAAAAGTAAGTGTTGTGATAGCCTTTCGATAAGAATGCATTTTCCATTTATTTTATATGAGTATTCAAACTCAGTAAGGATTGGAAAAGAAGGGGGCTTATCACATTGTCTATTTTAACGCGCACAAATCGACTCGGATTTTTTGAAATCCGGCTGGAATCCATTGGTGGACTCGGCGCTAATCTGGCTGGCAAAATGTTGGCCGAAACCGGGGTGCTTGGTCTGGGGCTAAATGCTTCAAATTTTTCGTCCTACGGTTCGGAAAAAAAGGGAACTCCGGTTAAAAGCTTCGTCCGCTTCTGTGAGCCGGAGGTCGATATTCGGGATCACAGTCCGATTGAGCAACCGCATGTGGTAGGCATTTTCCATGAAACGTTATACAAAACGGTAAATGTAATCAGCGGACTGCCAGCGGATGGGATTGTAGTGGTTAATTCCACGCGTCCAGCAGAAGAAATACGGGCTGATTTGGGACTGGTATCCGGTACATTGGCGGTGGTGGATGCGATGGGTATCGCACTGGAAGAGCGAACCAAACTAAATACGTCCATGCTCGGTGCCTTGTTCCGTGTCTGTGATTTCCTGGACCCGGAAGCGATGAGATCGGTTATACGCAGTACCTTTGAAAAGAAAAATCCGCTGTTAGTGGAACCTAATCTCCGTACATTTAACCGTGGTTATGAGGAAATGGAACTGCACGTATATCCAGTTACTGATGACGCAGAGGATCGGGTTTTTGAACGTCCTCAGCCATTGATGGGATACGAAACGCAACTACTGGGGGGCGTTATTGCAACTCAGGGAAACAGCATGACGAGAGATGTTAGTGGTTCACGTCAAGGGTATGTACCTGAATATGAAGCTGATAAATGTACCCATTGTGCCAAGTGTGATTCGATTTGCCCGGATTACTGTTTTGTATGGGAAGAGCAAGCTGACAAACGCGGAAGAATGATGCCATTTTTGCAAGGGATTGATTACCAGTATTGCAAAGGATGTCTGAAATGTGTAGATATTTGCCCATCGGGGGCATTAAGCTCGCGTCGTGAGCAATGGGGATGGGCGGAACAGAATCGAGTTGCCCACCAATTTCCGGTATATGAAGGAGGGCGTGCGTAATGGCAAAACTGGAGGAAGAACTCAAACAGACAGGCGCCGCGCAAGTGACAACGTTCGAATCCGGTAATGAAATGGCAGCTACGGCGGCTGCGCAGATTAATTATCATATGATGGGATATTTCCCGATTACTCCATCTACTGAGGTAGCGCAGTATTTGGATCAGATGAGAACGAGAGGTCAGCATAATATTAAGCTGGTTGCAGCAGACGGAGAACACGGATCGGCAGGGATTTGTTATGGAGCTGCCGCAGCGGGAGCGAGGGTTGTGAACGCCACTAGTTCGCAAGGTTTCCTGTACATGCTGGAGCAGTTACCTGTTCAGTCAGGTACCCGTTTTCCAATGGTTATGAATCTGGTGACACGAGCTGTCAGTGGTCCCCTGGATATTCGCGGGGATCATTCGGATCTGTACTATGGTTTGAATACAGGCTGGGTCATTTTGACGGCAAGTACACCACAGGCTGTGTATGATATGAACATCATGGCACTAAAAATCGCAGAGCATAGCGATGTTCGGCTACCTGTAATGGTTGCATATGACGGTTTTTATACGTCCCATCAAAAACGTAAAGTGCAATATTTTGCAGATGCTGAGACCGTGCGCGGTTTTGTAGGTCCTAACCCGAACTTAAATTATCCGAATATTACTGATTTTGATCATCCTGTTACCGTAGGTGCGCATATGAACGGTGATGACCTGACGAATAATCATGTTCAGCTGTCCGAAGCACTGAAGCTGTCAGAAGGAGTATATGAGCAGGTAGCAGCAGAATATGCCGCTTTATCCGGTCGGGAATACCCGATTTTAGATCTGTATCAAATGGAGGATGCTGAGGTCGCGGTATTCCTGTTGAATTCGGCGGCTGAATCGGCTAAGGATGTGGCGGATCAACTCCGTGCGCGCGGGATTAAAGCTGGTGTGATACGTCCGAATATCATCCGACCGTTCCCAGCCGCACAACTGCGGGAAGCCTTACGTGATGTCAAGGCGCTGCTGGTAGGTGAACGTGCAGACTCGTATGGGGCAGACGGCGGGAATTTAACGCATGAAATTAAGGCGGCCTTGCAGGAGGACCCACTGAATCGGACACTCGTGTTGAGCCGTATCTTTGGCTTGGGCGGCAAGGATTTTTATGCGGAAGATGCAGAGGCGTTCTTCCAGCTTGCGATTGAGGCGGCAGAGGCCGGACGAGCGGAGAAGCCCTTTGATTATTACGGAATTAATCCGGGTTCACCGGACAAGGTGATGCCGCAAGTTATGCAGCCGCCACGTGGCAATGCATACCGTACGGGCCTGATTCAGGTTACGCCAGACGAGGCGACCGGGAAGCTCAAAGTCAAGGTACCACCCCTGCGGTCGTTGACAACCAAACCACGCCGTCTTACACCAGGTCACGGGGCTTGCCCAGGATGTGGGGCATTATCTGCGCTGGAACTGTTTTTCAAAGGTATTGAAGGGGATATTGTCGTTCTGTTCCAGACAGGCTGCGTATATGTGACGACGACAGGGTATCCATATACATCACACAAACAACCGATGATCCACAATCTTTTTCAAAACGGGGCCGCTACACTTTCAGGAGCGCTGGAAGCTTATATGGAAATGAAGCGCCGTAATGAAATTGAAATGTCGGACGATCCGACCTTTATCATGATCAGTGGTGACGGTGGGATGGATATAGGTATGGGTTCTGCGATTGGTGCGGCTCTGCGTAATCATAAGCTGATCATGCTGGAATATGATAACGAAGGGTACATGAATACAGGTTCACAGCAATCATACTCCACTCCGGTTGGTCACATGACCAGTACGTCGGGTGTAGGGAAAATGCAAAAAGGAAAGCAAGGACATCACAAGGATACCGTGCAAATCATGGCTGCTTGTAATATTCCGTATGCTTTTACAGCAGCTGAAAGTCATCCGCAGGATATGCTGCGCAAAGCAGCCAAGGCTCAATGGTATGCGAACAACGTGGGTACAGCCTATGGTAAGATTCTGTGCGCCTGTCCGCTGAATTGGAAATCCGAAGACAGACTGGGCACCAGCATTGTGGGCGCTGCAGTCGAGTCTTGTTTCTTTCCTTTGTACGAAATAGAGCAAGGCGGTACGACGATTACGTACAATCCGGAAGACAAGGGAAAACGGATTCCAGCTGCTGAATGGTTGAAATTAATGGGTAAAACGAAGCATCTTCTTAAGGAGGAGGCTACGTTGGCTACCTTTGAGCAGGAGATTGAGCGTCGCTGGACTATTCTGAAAAAGAAACATGAAATTTCAGAGCTATAATTACGTTTTTTGCATAATCATCGATTAACATTGTTAGCCGCTGTTACTGTAGTGGTTCAATCAAGATTCTTTGCGTTTATTGCGCAAAGAATCTTTTTTGTCGTTTATGGGTTGAAGCATAAAAAAACAGGTAATGATTTCCGATATAGGAGTGGAGGCCTATAAGAGGCACTTTAAAAAGTTTTCTTCTGAATTTTAAGATGCAATGAGGTGCAGGTAATGATTAAGCTGAATACAGTTGAAATAATCGAAATTATAAAGAAGCAGATCCCTAAGGTTATGAACATCAAGCCAGTGGAGCTAAAGTTTACGGATGATTTTGGACGGGCTTCGTTGGCAGCGACAGAACACAAATTCACGCTGACGAACCAGCATTATTCTGCCAAGGTGATGGATTGCGTGTTAGAAACACAGGTACGCCCCATTTTAATGTGCGAAATTATTTATTTTCTGAAATGCGAGTTTATTGACGGACATGTTGATGTGCGACTGGATTATGAAGCATGTTCTGAGGAAGGACGGGGACCGGTTGCTTCAGCCGTAATTACCTTTGATCATGCAACAGAGTTGGGAGTCGAGGAACTGGCCGATCTGATTGACTTGGCGCTTCATATGAATGATAAAACCTGGTTTGAAGAACTCTCCAGCCAATATGTCAAAACCAAAGCAGGAGCTTCTATTAGATAACTTGCTTTTTTTAGAAGTCGGTGCTAATATACGTAACAAGTTTAATGTTAATTCAATTAAATAAGAGCAAGATCCTTCGGGGCGGGGCGAAATTCCCCACCGGCGGTGATGACATGTTTGTGGATCGTTTTTGTGAGAAACAGCATGGCTTAGTCCGTGACCCGGATGCTGAATGATCGGCAGAAGGTGGACCTGGTGCAAATCCGGGACCGACAGTATAGTCTGGATGGGAGAAGGATACGAAGCGCATGTACATGACGTGACATGTGCCGATTTTTAGCATACCCAATTGTGCGTACGGCTTATTTCGTTGTAGGACAGCATCGGGCGATAGCTTGCTTAAGCTTTCTTTTTGATGATGTTCAGAGCGTATTTGGTTGTATCCTCAGTCATGCTTTCTATTGGCAAACCTATGATTTCATGTCGTCTTAAGATGCATATGAACTGCGCTTGTATACTACAAATGTGACTCTCATCACCCCCATGACGGATTGAATCCGAACTGGGGTTTTTTTGCGCTTATAGCTGATGAGTTAGGGATAAACTGAAATGTAGTGGAAAGGAGTGAAGGCATGTTTACCGGATTGGTCGAGGAAGTGGGTCGCATTCAAACTATTTCCAAAAGCGGTGAAGCGATGGTGCTGGGGATTTCGGGTTCCGTGGTGTTGGGCGATTTGAAAATAGGAGACAGTGTCTCAGTGAATGGCGTTTGCCTGACGGCGATACAGATCGGTACGAAAGACTTTAAGGTTGATGTGATGCCGGAAACCTTTCGCAGCAGTAATCTGAAAGAGTTGAGATCAGGCAGCCGAGTCAACCTGGAGCGAGCGATGGCGGCGAGCGGAAGGTTCGGAGGACATATCGTGCAAGGACATGTGGACGGGACGGGAACGATTCGCGGGGTAACATCAGATCAGAATGCAGTTGTGTTCGAAATTGAGCCTAAAAATCAAACATTATTTAAATATATTCTTCTCAAAGGGTCAATCACAATTGATGGTATCAGCCTCACAGTCGCACAGCGTACGAGAGATACCTTTGCCGTATCCATTATTCCCCACACCTTATCCGAAACGGCCTTACAAGCCAAACGTGAGGGAGATACCGTCAATATCGAATGCGATATTTTGGGCAAATATGTAGAACAGCTTTTAAATTACAGAGGTGCAGCGGAGGCGGAGAGGGTAGAAGAAGCTCCTCTCAGTTTGGACTATTTGGCGAAACACGGCTTTGCCTGATATTGAAGGGTAAGCCTGTTTAGGAGCATTCGTGGCACAAGACATAAGGAGGAAAGTGTTATGGATAGAGATAGCCAAACAAGTGCAATGGCAAACGTCATAGAGCATGGCGAGTTGGAACATGATGAAGAGATTCGTTTGGATTCCATCGAAGCAGCGTTGGAGGACTTGAAAAACGGTAAAGTTGTTATTGTAGTGGATGATGAACAGCGCGAAAATGAAGGCGATTTTATCGCTTTGGCTGAAAAAGCGTCGCCTGAGGTCATTAATTTCATGATTACAGAAGGTCGCGGGTTGGTCTGTGTGCCAATCACACGACAAAGAGCCGAGGCCTTGGAATTGCATCCTATGGTAGAGCAAAATACAGATTTCCACGGTACTGCCTTTACGGTATCGGTAGATCATATGGAGACAACAACGGGTATTTCAGCGGCCGAGCGCTCCTTGACTGTACGCGCCTTGGCAGACGAAGCAGTCACAGGCAGTGATTTCCGCAAGCCTGGTCACATGTTCCCGCTGATTGCTCGCGATGGTGGTGTCTTGCAGCGTGCGGGTCACACTGAAGCGGCTGTTGATCTGGCCCGACTCAGTGGCTTCAAGCCTGCTGGGGTCATTTGCGAAATTATAAAGGAAGATGGCTCAATGGCCCGCCTGCCTGATCTGGCAGTGGTCGCCAAGCGACATCAATTAAAGCTGATCAGTATTCAGCATTTGGTGGACTACCGTCGTCGTTTATCATTGTAAAAATACATCTCGGTTCCAAGTAAATCTGAAGTATTGTCCGAAGTCCCTAAATAATTAAACTAAGAGAGGTTGATTAAACATGGCACGTTTTCTAGAAGGTAATCTCGTATCGAACGGTTTAAAATATGGTATTGTGGTAGGCAGATTTAATGAGTTTATTACGAGCAAGCTGTTAAGCGGCGCAATTGACGCACTTCAACGACATGGTGCACAGGAAGATGAAATTGATGTAGCTTGGGTTCCGGGTGCATTTGAAATTTCACTGATTGCACAAAAAATGGCTGCAAGCGGCAAATATGATGCCGTAATTACGCTGGGTACGGTCATCCGTGGTTCTACTTCACATTATGATATCGTCTGCAATGAAGTGGCCAAGGGTGTGGCCGCGAGCAGTCTGAAAACGGGAGTGCCCGTTATTTTTGGTGTAGTGACTACAGAAAACATTGAACAGGCTATTGAACGAGCAGGTACGAAGGCTGGTAATAAAGGTTGGGATTCTGCATTGGCTGCGATTGAAATGGCCAATCTCGGCAAGCAATTTTAATTATAGGAATAGCTGAATAGAACGCTATAAACTGCAAGGTGAAAAAGGGATTGGATTGTTAAGCAAGGCGATGACGTATATACTACAGAAAGAGGGATTGATAACGTAGAGCATAAGTGCTATAGGGAAAGGTATTGTTGAATGATGATTGGAGTAAGGCAGGGGGAAGCACATTGACAGTCGTAAATTACAAGCTGGAAACATTCGAGGGTCCGCTGGATCTACTGTTGCATCTGATTGATAAAGCCGAGATCGACATTCAGGATATCCCGATTAGCGATATTACTGATCAGTATATGGCTTTTTTGCACAGTATGCAGGAGCTGGAACTGGACATTACGAGCGAGTTTCTGGTGATGGCGGCGACGCTCTTATCTATTAAGAGTAAATTGTTGCTTCCCAAGCCACCTGTGATGGAATATGACGATTTGGATTTTTATGAGGAAGAGGATTATGATCCACGTGAGGAACTGGTCCGCAAGCTGGTGGAGTATCGTAAATATAAAGGGATTGCTCGCCATCTAAGTGAACGTGAGTGGGAGCGGAGTCTAATTTATGGCAAGGAGCCAGAAGATCTAAGCGCATTCCTGCCTACTGAACCCGTAAATCCGGTGCATGGGCTGCATGCAAGCGATTTGGTCGCGGCCTTTCAGCGTGCTTTGCGCAAAGCAGAACGACGTACGACGGTAACTCGTGTTCATCGGGACGAAATTTCAGTCAAGGACCGTATCCGGCAAGTTATCGGAGCTTTAGAGATGGTGGGGAATGGAGGGCGGCTGCTGTTCTCCAAGCTGATGCATGAGGATATGTATCGGCATGAAGTGGTTGTGACCTTTTTGGCTATCCTTGAACTGATGAAAATGAAACAAATTTTCTGTTATCAGGAGAAGCTTTTCGATGATATTGTAATGGAGTGGAGAGGGGATTTACGGGTTAATGGATTATCTGAAGCTGAAATCAATTATTGAGGGACTGCTGTTTCTCGCAGGAGAGGAAGGGTTGTCCACCAAGCAGATCGCCGACATTGTAGAGCAGCAGCAAGAGCTGGTTGAACAGTGCCTGGAAGATATGAAGCAGGACATGGAGCAGGGAGGAAGAGGCCTGCAACTTGTCCGTATTGCCGGTCATTATCAGCTTGCAACTTTATCCGAACATGCATCTTACTTTGAAAAGCTCGCATACTCTCCGGCACGTGCCTCACTGTCTCAAGCTGCTTTGGAGACGCTGGCCATTGTGGCCTACCGCCAGCCCATTACAAGAGTTGAAATCGAAGAGATTCGGGGTGTCAAATCCGAGCGGGCCATACATACACTGGTCAACAAGGAGCTCATTGAAGAGAAAGGTCGAGCTGAAGCCATCGGACGGCCAATATTGTACGGAACGACGAAATCATTTTTGGATTATTTCGGTCTGGGCTCTTTGGCAGATCTACCACAACCGGAGTTGTTCGAAGATTCGGACAATTTGGAGGAAGAGACTCAATTATTGTTCGAGCGTCTGGAGAGCAGCCAGCCTGCAGCCAACGATCTGGATCTTGAATCCCAATAAAGTTCATCCGGATCTTGCGGCTCACTTATGTAAAATTTCAAATATACAGCCAGTCCTCAAGTAGTTAGAGGCTGGCTGTTGGTATTTTAAGATGCATGATTTTCCGGCGAACGGTCATACTATTTTTGCCATGATATTTATAGCAAAAAGGTAGGGAGGACTCGCCAGTGTGGAAATGGATCAGTATCGCCATCATCGTCGTTATATTACTTGTGCTGGCTATTCTGCTCTCTCGTATTCGATTGAAGCTGGATATTGCCAAACATGACAATGATGATCGGGCGCATCTAGAGATCAGATTTCTATACGGGATGATTAAAATAAATTACGATGTTCCGGCCATTCTCATAACAGGTTTGAAAAAAGGGCTTCTCTATCGGCTTGATCGCAACAAAAACATACATAAAACGGATGCTTCCGTGGATAGCGGCAATATTGATACAGAAAAAATCAAGCAATTTATATATGATATACGGGTTTTGCTCAAGGGAACAAAATCCTTCAATCGATGGTTGCGACATACATTGGCACATGTGACGATGTCCAAAATGGAGTGGTCCACCAACATTAGTCTTGCTGACGCGGCTTATACAGCTACCTCAACCGGTATTTTGTGGGGATTAAAAACGACCTTGATCGGTTTTGCTTCCAGCTTTGTGCGCATGGATTGTACTCCTAAGCTGTATGTTGTGCCGTATTGGGTGGATCGCTTGCGTTTTACCACCACTTTGAACTGTGAAGCAAACGTATCGCTCGGCTATTTAATTTTCTCCATGCTCATCTTATCTTACCGCATATGGCGCGTTCCGGGTGGACCCGAGGCATGGAAGCGGGTTTTTTTCAAAAAAAAATGAAGATCTTCAAGCTAGCAATGAAAGATAAACATTGAAATGTGGTGAAACTTAATCTTTCTGAACTTTGGGATTTCAGTGTCCTCCAGATTAAGGCATAACCGAATCGGATGACATACATATTTCCTTGAACCCCTGCGCACAATAGCGAAAGAAAAGGCAATCTACGCTTGAGATAAGCAAAGGAGGAATTAATCATGTCAGATCACCCGATTCAAGGGCTCATGCAAACCGCAATGGAAAACATCAAAGCCATGGTAGACGTGAATACGATTGTGGGAGACGCGGTGGAAACACCCGATGGTTCCGTTATTTTGCCAATCAGTAAGGTAGGATTTGGTTTCGCTGCCGGGGGAAGTGATTTTAACGTAGACGAAGAAGCACTTCATACTTCCTCGGCTTCGGGTAATCATAGCGGGAAGGAAGGTCATCCTTTTGGTGGCGGTAGCGGTGGTGGTGTATCTATTCATCCCATTGCTTTTCTGGTTGTTGGCAAACAGGGGGCACAAATCGTTCCATTGGACAATCAAACGCATCTGATTGAGAAACTCATTGACTCCACCCCATACCTGATTGATAAGGTTCAGTCTATCTTCCGGAATGCAGGCGGCAATGTGCAGACTCCACCCCCACAGGTACCTGTAGATATTAATATTGATCAAAGTAATTCTGGCCCGGCTTACTTGTAAAAGTCATTGGAAATGAAAAGCGTTCTCTCAGGAAGGTATCCCAAAGCCGAATATAGGCTAAGGAATACCTTCTTTTCTGCTTACACTTGGCCCTATCTCCGAATATACTGCCTTCCCCCAATGACAGCATGTATACGGTGACTGTATTCCTGATGGTACAAAGTATGCAGCGATAATTCATTTTTTCGATTTCCTTCGGTAGCGAACTGCGATAAGTAGATGAAGTCCGGATAAACCACTTCATTCGTCAAATAAGCAGATACCGTGGCTTCCGGCCGACGATGTTGATTCAGGGAATCGATAATACCCTTCGCCGGCAAGATGCCAATCCCATGTCCATAAAACAAGTCTTCCTTCAGCTTAACGACATTTTCTCCTTTCCATTCCAATGTATCAGATGACACATCCGGATTGTTGAAATACAGAATATCGCCAGGAGCTGCTTTATGACTCCCTTGCTGCTGTATGAGCCTGAGGTCACTGTCATAGTGCCAGTCATACAGCAGCATATCTGCAAAAATCCGATTAAACTCACTTTCCAGAATGGAATCCAGCACTCCTTTGTACAGCACAATAACCATAGCTGTTGCACATTCAAAAGCGTATTGATGACCGTTTAAAAAAATGTCTGTGATCCCCTCTGCCGGAGTGACACCTGCTTTAATCTGAAAACCACCCTTTTCCGTTAAATCCCAAAATTGCTGGTTGCAACGTGCGGTAGCAAAAGTGGCAAAGGATACACCGCTTCGATGCAATGCTTCTGCGGACTCTACAATCCGCGATCTTAAAATCATTTCAAACTGGAGACGCAGCATGATGTAACCCCCGATCCATATTTAACTTTGGTAACTAATATATATGTACTCGGGAGGGCAAGTTGCTTGGTTTATGCAGAAAGAAAGCAAAAAGAGAGCAGCTAATGGCTGTTCCGTAAAGGAATTTTCTGTTATAAAGGTGGACATACTTTGAACAGCTTGGACATAGAATGGTACAAGACTTGCTCAAAACCGGAGGAATCCAAATGTTTAAAAAAAAGCAACACATTCACGCGGACCACAGCCATTTCTTGAATAAGGCACGCGCATTTGTTTTGCCGCTGGTGGTTCTGCTTATTTTGTCATTGCCGCTTACGTTGCTGAGTCCACAGCCCGTTCGGGGAGCGATAAAAACAGAAGCAGCGCCGCCCGCAATAGGAACCCATGCACAGGCTGCTTCTTTAATTGATGTCACATCAGGAAGAATCATTTATTCTACCGAGGGTGACCGGGAGCTACGTATTGCCAGCCTGACCAAGATTATGACTGCAATCGTGGCCATTGAACATGGACGCTTGCAGGACCGGGTAAAGGTGAGTCCAACCGCGTATGCCAAAGAAGGGTCCTCGCTTTTTCTGCAAATGGGTGAACAAATGTCGCTGGAAAATATGCTGTACGGCTTAATGCTCCGTTCTGGTAATGATGCCGCTTCTGCCATTGCTGAGCATGTGGGGGGGACGGAAGAGGGATTTGTCCATTTGATGAATGACAAGGCGGTTCAGCTTGGGCTAAGCCACACACATTTTGCTAATCCTCACGGGCTGGATGCCGAGGGACATTATTCCTCAGCCAATGATATGGCCCTGCTTACTGCTTATGCGCTGCATAATCCAACTTTTGCCCGTATCGTAAAAACAGAACTGAAAAAAGCACCGAATCCCAACGATTCTTGGGACTACTCATGGCACAACAAAAACAAAATGCTGCGGCTGTATGAGGGAGCTGACGGAGTGAAAACAGGTTTTACCAAAAAAGCGTTTCGCTGTCTGGTTAGCTCTGCCACACGGGACGGCCGCCAGCTCGCTGCCGTTACCTTGAATGACGGGGACGATTGGAACGATCATGCACGTATGCTTGATTACGGATTCCGATATTATCCGCTCATTCCGATTACGGACAAGCAACAACCTATCGATGGTTACCCACTATTAACAGGTACAAGCTTTGCCTATCCTTTACATGAAGGTGAGAAGACCCAGTTGCACAAAAGGCTGGTGTTGTATAAAAATTCTGCTTCTGCAGACAGAGCGGACGTATCTTTTGGCTTACGAGGGCGTGTCGAATTCCTATTGGAAGGTAAACTTATCGGTTCTGTTCCTGTGTATGAAAAAGGTAGTAAGCTGCCTGCTCAAAGTACCGTACAGCCACAGCAAGAGGCTCCAACTGCACAAGATCCTGCAAACAATACTCAGCAACAAGGTTGGACGAGCAGATGGAACGAAATCCTAAAAAATTTGTTTGGAGCCTAGGGCAAACGGGAAATTAGAGCTGGGACGTGTCACATCATTGGGAAAAGGAGGAATCAGCCATGATTCATCTCATATGGGTGGCTTTGATTTGTATAGGATTTGTATTTGCAGCCGCGCAGGGAAATATAGAGGTGGTGACGAAGGCGGCTTTTGACGGCGCAACTACGGGTGTTACAGTATGTTTTGGACTGATAAGTGTGCTGGTGTTTTGGATGGGCATGATGAGGCTGGCTGAAGATGGTGGGCTCTTACAGAAAATATCCAAGCTGCTTTCTCCTTTGGTTGCCTTTCTCTTCCCTGATGTTCCGCGTAATCATCCCGCTATGGGTTACATTTTGTCCAATATGAGCGCCAATTTGCTGGGTCTAGGGAATGCAGCCACACCGATGGGAATCAAGGCTATGCAAGAGTTGCAGACGCTCAATCCAGATAAGCAAACCGCCACACCAGCCATGTGTACGCTGCTCGCCCTGAATACGGCCAGTATTACGCTTATTCCTACGACGTTGATCGCGATACGGCTTAATTTTCATTCCGCACATCCGGCAGAAATCGTCGGTACGACGCTGGTAGCGACCGCAATAGCCACCTTTGCCGCAATTGCGGCGGACCGTTGGTACCGTAGTCGAGAATTGCGCCGCCGTCCTCCAGCGATTCCGCCGTCCCAGACATCCTTGGCACCACTCACCTCATCAGCACCAACATCTGCTGCCTCTTCAACGACGCTGCCCGTATCTTCACCTGCCGTTCCGCGAACGGGAAACACGGCTGCCAAGGGCAGGGACACCACTTGGAAAGGATGAGGGAGGCATGCTTAATTTTATAAACCTCGTATCGACTTGGGCCATTCCGGTTATTCTCGCTTTTATTCCTTTATATGCATATGCTAAAAAGGTACCTGTCTACGATTCTTTTGTGGATGGAGCCAAAGACGGCTTTTCTACCGCCATCAGCATTATTCCTCATCTCGTAGGTATGATGGTGGCGATTAGCATTTTTCGAGCATCCGGCGCTTTAGACTATTTTATCTCCTGGGTAACCCCATGGATTAAGCACTGGGGTGTACCCGGTGAGGTACTGCCTTTAGGCTTGCTTCGTCCATTGACGGGCACCGGTTCACTTGCGTTCACGACGGATCTAATTCGCACTTATGGCCCGGATTCCATGATCGGTCGGATCGCCTCAACGATTCAGGGCAGCACAGACACGACGCTATATGTGCTAACTGTATATTTTGGTGCGGTAGGTATCCGCAATGGACGGTATGCTTTGAAGGTAGGACTATTTTCAGATGTGGTTGGTTTTGTGGCAGCCATTGCCATTTGCCTGCTTGTATTTTAATTTCTGCATCGTTTTTTGAACGGGGGTTGTGATTTTGCTCATGGATGGGTATCATTAGCATGAGGTGAATTAGCGAACATGGAAAGATTGCAGAAAATATTGGCCCAAGCTGGTGTAGCTTCCAGACGTAAATGTGAGGAGCTTATTCAGGCGGGCAGCGTGGAAGTGAACGGGGTTGTCGTAACTGAACTGGGAACGAAGGCAGACCCTGATCAAGATATGATTACGGTAAAGGGACGCCCGATCAAAACCGAGAAAAAAATCTATCTGATGATGAACAAACCTAAAGGAGTCATTACGAGTGCTTCCGATCCGGAAGGCCGTAAAATCGTGTCAGACTATCTGAAAGGCGTTAAGGAACGCGTATATCCGGTAGGGCGTCTCGATTACGACACCGAAGGACTGCTGTTGCTTACCAATGATGGCGAGTTCGCCAATCTGCTCACCCATCCCAAGCATCATGTGCCCAAGACATATGTGGCAACTGTCAAAGGCGTTCCGCATGGTACTGAGCTGGACAAGCTGAAAAAAGGAATCGTGCTGGAAGATGGCATTACTGCACCAGCCGAGGTAGAATATAAAGATGTAGATCCGAATGGTAAGGAGTCTGTGATCCAGATTACCATTTATGAAGGCAGAAATCGCCAGGTAAGACGGATGTTTGAGGCCATTTCACACCCGGTCATCAGACTCAAGCGGATTGCCTTCGGTGATCTTTTGCTACAAAACTTGAAGCGCGGTCTGACCAGACCTTTAACCAAGGACGAAATCAACCGTCTCATTCAACTTGCCAAATCAGACAACACGAAAAAGAAACGGACAGGACGGGGGTCATAACCCCGGCCTTTTTGGTGTAAAGAGACTGTTGGATGAGAGTAAAGTTTGACCAAGCACGGGAAAATAGTAAAATAGAGAGAATGGTTTTTTTAGCGAAGGGGCTGGGAATATGTCAGAACAAAGCAACCGCATATTAATTGTAGATGATGAAGAACGCATTCGCCGCCTTCTGCGGATGTATCTGGAAAAAGAAGGATATGCAATTGACGAAGCTGAGGATGGTGAGATTGCCCTCCAAAAAGCGACTGCAAGCGATTACAGCATTATTTTACTCGATGTAATGCTTCCAGGGATGGATGGGATTGAGGTGTGTACACGGCTACGTCAGACTAAATCTACACCTGTAATTATGCTGACTGCCAAAGGTGAGGAAGTGAACCGTGTACAAGGCTTTGAAGTCGGAGCCGATGATTATGTGGTTAAGCCCTTTAGCCCGCGAGAAGTCATTTACCGGGTGAAGGCGATTTTACGCCGTTCGTCTGAAACTGCCTTTTTAACGAAAGAGGCGGTACCAAGCAATAGTATTGTTTTTCCGAATCTTATCATTGAGCATGATGCGCACCGGGTAACTGCGGGCGGGATTGAAATCAGTCTCACGCCTAAAGAGTACGAGCTGTTGCACTATTTGGCGGTGTCGCCAGATAAAGTCTTCTCGCGCGAAGAACTGCTGAAAGACGTTTGGAATTACGAATTTTTTGGTGATCTGCGTACTGTGGATACGCATGTGAAACGGCTTCGTGAAAAGTTGAATAAAGTATCGCCAGAGGCAGCGGCTATGATTACGACCGTGTGGGGCGTAGGTTATAAGCTGGAGGTTCCAAAATAACGTGAACTTCTGGAGATCGCTGGTAGGCAAGCTGTGGATCACCATCATTTGTCTTGTAGGCTCTGTGCTTATTTTTCTAGGGCTTTTTTTATTGCCGTACATCAACAGAAATTTTGCGGCGTATGAATCGACGGAAATTAAGCATTTGTTCACCTATACATGCATTGTCGGATTTTTATTGACGACCTTTTTTGCCTTATTCCTTTTTACTAAAATCACACAGCCTATGCAGCTGTTGATTCAGGCGGCGAATGCGATTCGTGAGGGTAGGTATGATACTCGGCTTTCGCTGGTGACCAGTGACGAAATTGGAGAACTGGCGAAAACTTTTAATCATATGTCTACGGAACTGGAAGCAACGATCCGCAGTCTGAATGAGGAAAAAAACCATTTATCCAGCGTACTGCGAAGCATGTCTGATGCCGTAATCACCTTCGACAGAAGCGGACAAATCATCTTGACGAATCCGCCGGCACAAAGTCTGTTGGATATCTGGAAAAAGCTGGAGTGGCAGGAGCGTGATCTGGAGGAGTTTGGAGCTTCTGTACCTGAGCCTTTGCAGTCTCTGTTCCATACTGTTATGGACAGGGGAGAGGATGTCGGAGACTATATCCATGTCAAGAAGGGCTCCTGGTCGGTGCAGATGGCGCCTCTGTATACGGATAATGCAATCCGCGGTGCAGTAGCTGTGCTTAGAGATATTACGGAAGAAGTGAAGCTGGAGAAGATGCGGAGCGATTTTGTGGCCAACGTATCTCATGAAATCCGTACACCTTTATCTATGATGCAGGGCTACAGTGAGGCGTTGCTGGATGGCATGGCGGGTTCCCCTGAAGAATCCGAGGAGCTGGTACAGGTCATCCATGATGAATCATTACGCATGGGAAGGTTAGTCAAGGATCTGCTTGATCTGGCCCGAATGGAGGCTGGTCATACAGACATGCACCGACAGGAAGTGGATGTGAATGAGCTGATCGAGCGTGTTCACCGTAAATTTACGGTACGTTCAAAGGAACAGGGACTGACACTCGATTACCATGAGCAAGGCCAACGTTTACTGCTGCCTGAGGCAGATGAAGACCGACTGGAGCAGGTATTGACCAACTTGCTGGATAATGCATTCAGACATACACCCGGCGGGAAAAAGGTTACTATTGCGGCGGATCGAATTTTGGGAGAACGGCATGAGTTAATCCGTATTCGGATTAAGGATGAAGGTGTAGGCATTGCCAGCGAGGATCTACCTTATATTTTCGACCGCTTCTACAAGGCAGATAAGGCCAGAGTACGTGGTGAGGATAAAGGGACTGGTTTGGGGCTTGCTATTGTCAAGAACATTGTAGAGGCTCACGGAGGCTCTGTCTCAGCTGCCAGCGTATTGGGAGAAGGGACGGAATTTACTATTTTGCTGCCGATCTCCAACAAAACAAAGCTGGGTCTGTAACAGAATTATAAGCCCCAGCTGATATACCCCGGTTTGCAGGCATCCTCGGAAGAGGGTGCTTTTTGTTGAAAAATCAACATTTATCTTGTTCAACGTGGAACATCCTGTTTCATGCATGATGATTGCTTTCATGACAGATAACGGTATAAGAGAAAAAGACGCCTGGGTAGCCAGGCGCCTCTCTTTATTATAAAATCATGGACTTCTCAATATTGTCTGGAACTAATTTAACACTACTTCTTGGGCAGTATTTAGTTCTGGCAAACCAACGAGTTGAATCAGCACGTCTTTTGGCACGGCTTTATCGACGGTCAGGATCATGATGGCTTCACCGCCGACAATTTTACGCCCTACTTGCATGGAAGCGATATTGACGCCGTTCTCGCCAAGCAAGGTGCCAACACGGCCAATAATGCCTGGTTTATCATTGTGGGAGATGAGTAGGAAATGAGCTTCCGGTGCCACATCTACCGGGAACTGGTTCAACCGAACAATACGTTCGCCATAGCCTGCCAGCAGGGTGCCAGATACACGTTGTTCTTCGCCGCTCTGCGTCTTGAGTGTAACGGTAATCAGGTTGGTAAAACCCTTGGTTGCGGGCGCCTGAGATACGACAAGATGGATGTCACGTGTTTTGGCCAGATGTACAGAGTTTACAATGTTCACATCGCTGCCCAGATGACGGCTAAGAACACCTTTCAAAATATACCGTGTCAGCGGCTGTGTATCCACAGAGGACAAATCGCCAGCGTAATCTACCTGAATTTCACGTACAGCCTGATTCGTGATCTGAGCGGCAAAGCTGCCCAGCTTTTCTCCAAGCGAGAAATATGGCTGCAATTGCGTCATGACGTTGGATGGTACTGGAGGCATGTTGACCGCATTTTTAAAAGGCTCATCACGCAAAATATGCAGCACTTGCTCGGACACATCGATAGCTACATTCTCCTGAGCTTCGACAGTCGAGGCACCCAGATGTGGTGTGACGATAATTTTCGGATGACTCAGGAATGGGTGATCCTGTGCTGGCGGCTCTGACTCGAATACGTCAAAGGCTGCACCGGCAACGATACCTTCATCAATGGCTTCAACAAGAGCCATTTCATCGATAACTCCGCCCCGGGCACAGTTGATGATGCGCATTCCTTTTTTCATCACTTCAAACTGTGGACGAGCAATCATATGTTTCGTTTCTGGTGTTAATGGTGTGTGTACGGTCATAAAATCTGCGTTGCGGATAATTTCGTCCACGCTCGCCAGCTTAATGCCCAGCTTCTCAGCGCGTTCTTCCGTTAGAAATGGATCATAGCCGAGGATGCTCATGCCAAATGCTTTAGCACGTTTAGCCACCTCACTGCCGATACGTCCCATGCCGAGGACTCCAAGTGTTTTGTTACGCAGTTCGACACCGAGGAATGTTTTACGATCCCATGTACCGCCAATGGTTTTGGCATATGCTTGTGGAATATGACGTGCTAGAGCCATCATCATCGCAAAAGTGTGCTCACAAGTCGTAATCGTGTTGCCGTCAGGAGCGTTAATAACGATAATCCCTCGTTGTGTTGCTGCTTCGAGGTCGATGTTGTCCACTCCGACCCCAGCTCGCCCTACAACCTTGAGGTTCTTACCTGCCGTCATGATGCGTTCGGTTACCCGAGTTTGGCTTCGAACGAGTAATGCGTCATAGTCACCAATAATTTGAACCAATTCATCCTCGCTGAGACCTGTGTTCTTGTCCACCGTGACATCGTCTGCATCCATCAGTTGCTGGATGCCCAGGTCACTGATCGGATCGGATACTAACACTTTAAACATTTGGTTTCCTCCTCAAAGTTAACTTCTTTTATGGACAGGATGTACTTCAAACTGAAATACATTCCATAAAGAACATGAAAAAACTTGAAATGCTTCTAAAAGTACAGGAGAGCGGTGTAAAATACTAGTGTGATAACGCATTGACGCAGAAAAGGGATAAAATAGTATTATGCACCAAACTGACGATCAAAAGTCTTACGCGGAGGCGCTTTGCGGTTTTCGGGCATCAAAAAAACCCCCGAATCACATACTATCTCCATAGTAAGGGACGAGAGTTTCGTGGTACCACCCTAATTCGCAGCCATTTCGCAATGGACTGCCTTCAGCGGTCATAAAATGACCGAAAGGATAACGGTTTTCTGCCGATTGCATCTAATGCCGGGAAGTATTCCACAGACCTCGGTGCAATAACTCAGGAGCGCTGAAAGTAGTTATTTCGTCACCGGCTTCCACCCAAGCACCGGTTCTCTGAGGACGAAATCAATACCTTTTCTCCATCATTGTTGTTGTCGCTAATAATTTTTTCATAATGTATCATGGCTTACATGGGCATGTCAATAGGACATGCGACATGTGTGGATAGCCGTCTAGATATATAGCTACAGAATGCGGAAAATTAAGATTTAAGTCTTCTTGAATCCGCCCGACTTTTTGGCTATGATGCTAAAGAAGACTATGCAGAGGACTAACTAACTATGAAAAAGCTTAAAGTGAAATGGAAAAGAGCGCAAATTCATGAATTGAACGACCGCTTGCTGCTTTACAATTTGTATCTAACTCAGGGGCTGACCCTGCTGATTGGCGCAATCTGGATATTTTTTCAGAAAAGAAATGTGTTAGAACTATTTGCATTGCCGAACACTCTGCACGTCTTATGGTGGGGATTGGGTTTGGCCGCCGCTATGTTACTTGTGGATCTGTTGCTGTCCCGGATTATGCCTGAGGATGCTATGGATGACGGTGGTATTAACCAAATGCTGTTTCAAAATCGTCCGGTGTGGCATATTATTTGTATAGCAGCTATCGTCTCTATCTGTGAGGAATTCTTGTTCAGAGGTGCAATTCAGTACAGCTTTGGTCCTTATTGGACAAGCATTTTGTTTGCGGTGATTCATATCCGGTATTTACGGCATTGGATTCCCACTGGCTGGGTTTTTCTTAGCAGTTATGGATTGGGCTACATATATGTACAGACCGGTAGTCTGTGGGCACCGATCATTTGTCATTTTGTGATTGACCTTATATCTGGCTTAGCGTTACGTTTTCGGAGGTATGAAGAATGAATCAGGAACTTAGCAGAGTGCAGACCTATGGTAGCCGTCGAAATGGTCGCAAAGGCAAGGAGGAGGACAGGTCAAAATCTAAACCAGTTCGCTCCCGTGCTTCACGGCCCGTGCCAGAATTGGCTCACGTTGCCGCTGTACCAGAAGTTGCTGTGACGATGGAGGATGATACTCCTGCCAGTGAGTACCGAACGCGGGCAGAAATGTTTCCGTCCCGCCGTATTCGGGTAAGCAAGTGGTTTTTAAATTTTTTGAGTACTCTTTTTGTGCTGATTACTGCAGCGTTACTGTGGTGGGGCATCAAGGGTGCACCACCCATCAGTGAAATGCTTTGGTAAAGGCGCGTAATGATACGGTAAAAAGGCCTCCGTCTCCGCATGAATAGCGGAGAGTGGAGGCCTTTATTACATCATCTACAGTTAAGACTGAGTATACGCAAGTGTCTATTTGCTGGCAGGAACCTCAATGCTTTGAGGATCAACAAATTGGTAACCCTTTTGCTCGAGGCGTGTCAATAGACTGTCCAGAGCCTCAGCTGTCCATGGCAGTTCATGCATCAAAATATTGCTGCCTGGATGAAGTTGTTCCGTTACGTTTTTGAGAAGTGCCTCCGTTTTATTAGGCTGATTCTTTTTCATTGTCCAGTCCAGAGAACCGACGGACCATGTCATGTATAGGAGACCGTTTTCCTTAGCGACCTTGCGACCTACGTCTCCGCCGGCACCATGAGGGGGACGGAAGAATACGGGGGCTTGACCTGTAATGTCCTTAACAACTTTTTGTACCGATTCAATCTGTTTTTTGACCTCAGGCTCAGATTTATTCTTCAGCACGATGTGATCCCAGCTATGGTTGCCGATGGGCTGTCCACGGTCATGGATAAGCTTAAGCAACTCAGGATGCTCTTTTACACGGTAACCGTTTACGAAGAAAATCGCTTTCGCTTTGTGTTTATCGAGTACATCTATGATTTTGTTGATCATGGCTGCTTCCTTAGGACCATCATCAAAGGTCAGTAACACGACTTTTTTTTCGGTACCTTGTTGGTTAGGGATTACATTGTAGGCTTTGTTCAAGTGATACATTTTGTTATTGGTAGTTGCAGATGTCGCAGCTCCTATTTCGTTGCTTTCGCTGGTTTTATCATTTTGTGCATTGGTTTTACCCGCTGAATTATGATCATCACTGCCTGCTTGCTTACTGCTGCTTTTTGGGGAAGAGACGCTGCTCTGATCTTTGGCGCTGTTACTTGAGTCAGACGCTACCGAATCCTGCTGGTTGCTTGTTGCCGCAGATTCCGGCTTGTTTGCAGTGCAAGCACTAAGCAGCAGACATGCTGTGAACAAAATGGCTGCTGTTTTTGTACCCATTATTTCATCTCACCTTCCTGTATTTTATACCGTATGAGTTTGTCATTACTGACGAACACTATGCTTGATTCTACCACAAAGGGAGGTTCTAATTGTGAAAACATCTTCATTTTTCCTGGGAATCGTCTTGGGCGCTGTCGCAAGCTCTTTGATCTCCCGCAACCGCAACATGTTGGGCTTATCCATGGATATGGGTGGAAAAAAAAGCGGCAATTTAGTGCAGAAAGCCCGTACTAAAATGATGGACGCGGCATTCCCCGGAATGGGCGAGATAACACTCAATAAAGAAGACACCCATAAGGATCAAGACCATCATTCACCAACAGATAAAACCGCTCATAACGCCCATACCGCCAAGAACAAAGAAGAGAATATGAAGTTGATTAAAGACTTCATCAGCACAAGTCCCGATGTTAAACGTGAGGTCGAGCAAATTTTGAAAGAAACTCATACAGCCGTACCGGGATTGTAACCCAGAAACCTTTATTCCGAATCATTTTGCGGCTTTTTTGTAAAAGCCGTTCAAATGATTCTTTTTTTTATCTTTTTATTGCGTGCATTTACGATTATAAAATGATAACATGATTACATAGAACCATTTTCATCACAGGCATCATAATTGCATCATAATCTGTTAATAACACTCGGCTGCCAGGAGGAGGGTCCAGTATGAAAATAGAAAGATTAAGTCAGGACAAGATACGGATTTTCCTTACCTTTGACGATTTGAGCGAACGCGGTATTCAAAAAGACGATATGTGGCAAGAAATTCCAAGAGTTCATGAGCTGTTTACCGAAATGATGGATCAGGCATACAGCGAACTGGGCTTCGACGCCACGGGACCGTTAGCTGTCGAAGTCTTTGCGCTTCCTGCTCAAGGAATGGTTGTTATCGTCACCCGGGGAAAATACGACCATCAACAGTATGGTTCGGGTCCCGATGAGGAGCTTCCAGAGGAAGTCTACGAAATGGAAGTCACGCTGGAGCATAGCGATTCCATCGTTTACGCGTTTAACGATTTCGAAGTACTCATAGAAGCGGCTCATATGCTTCGTAGTAACACTACGGAAGCAGGTAAGCTGTATCATTATAGAGGAAAATGGATTCTGCACTTGGAACCAGAAGAAGTAGAGGAGTCCAAGCTTGCGGCTTTAATTGCGGTTCTTGCTGAATTTGGAGAAGGCTCATCCGTTACACCAGCTATGTTGGAAGAGTACGGCAAGCTGGTCATTCCTGAGCAGGCAGTTGCTGTCATCTGCACTCATTTTGACAGCCGTTCTTGATTCGTTTTATCGAAAGTGATATCGAAGTGAATTTGTCGGCTCTGCGCTAAAAGCAGGGCCGACTCATTTTTATGGAGGGATGATCGGTGCTTCTGTTTTCGGTTTTAGCGGCAGCCACAGCGCCGGGTCTCGCCTTATTGATGTATTTTTACTTGAAGGACAGGTATGATTCGGAGCCACTGCACATGGTTATTAAAGTGTTTTTGCTCGGTTTTTTGGTGGTTCTTCCTGTCATGATTTTTCAACGCGGGCTGCTGCTTTGGCTAGGGGATCACACGTTAATCCAGGTGTTCGGCATTTCAGCCGGAGTGGAAGAGTTTTTTAAATGGTTTCTGTTGTATCACATCATCTATAATCATACCGAGTTCGACGAGCCTTATGACGGTATTTTGTATGCGGCCGCAGTCTCACTCGGATTTGCAACAGTTGAAAATCTGTTATATGCGTGGGCGGGCCATGCTTCGATTAGCATGATGCTGATGAGATCATTGCTACCGGTATCCGGTCATGCGATGTTTGGTGTAATGATGGGCTACTACATGGGGAAGGCCAAGTTTTCAGAGGGCTTGAGGAGCAAATACATGTTGCTGCTGTCATTGGTGCTTCCATGGTTCTGGCACGGAGTATACGATTTGATTTTAACGAAATTTTCGCATGACTGGATCTGGTTTATCATTCCACTTATGGCATTTCTATGGTATGGAGGAATGGCGAAGATCAGTCGAGCTAATAACCGTTCTCCTTTTCGTTTGTTAAAACGGGAAGAAAAGGTTAACATGTAACAAAATGGGGCACACTGATCTGACAAACCTGTTAGAGAAAGAGGTGTCTTTTTTTTGCGTATAAAAGTAAGAATTCATTGTAAAAGATGTGGGGAACGTTTTGTGCTGAGAGGACGTATAGAGCAAGGACAGATTCAGACCGGCTTTAAACGCTGCATTTGCGATAACTGTGAGTTTATTGTTGAAGTCATGGAAAACCATGCATAAGAGAGCATTCTTCTTGTCACACTATCGGTAGTGTACTTGAAGAAAGGAGACTCCCAATATGTATAAGCGACTTAGTGCCGTATTGTTCCCGGTGGTTACCCTAATGATGATAGGAGCATTTGTGTGGGGTTATCAGCAAAGCCAGATGAGAAAAGAGGTGTCTCTTCAGGCAAATAGCATGTCGATAAAAGCGGAAAATCAATACCAGCGTGCGTTTCACGATTTGTCGTTTCATATGGATCAGCTGCATTCTCAACTCGGGAACGCGGTTGCTGTCCATAATACTTCACACGCGATGCACCGCAAATGTTTGATGAACGTGTGGAGGATTGCAAGTGAGGCCCAAAATGAGGTTAATCAGTTGCCTCTGAATGTAATGCCTTTTAATCATGCCAAGGATTTACTGTCACATCTATCCGCGTTTTCGTATCAGACCGCTGTCCGTGATCTTGATCACGAGCCTTTAAACGAGAAAGAAATTTCGAACCTGAAAACGTTATATAACAATTCCAAAGAAATTTCGAAAAACATGCAGGAAGTGCAGCAAAAGGTCCTTAGCAAAAATTTGCGATGGATGGATGTAGATATGGCGGCAGGTTCGCAAACTGGTCCGAAGGACAACACCATTATTGATGGCTTTAAAACCGTAGACAAAAAGGTGGAAAACTACAAGGAGCTGGATTGGGGACCGTCTGTAGCCAGCATCTATGATAAACGTTCTGTGAAAAAATTGAGTCTCCCGGCAGTGAATGCAGAACAAATTAAACGAAATGCCGCTGAATTTACAGGAAAACCGGAAAGTCAGATCCGTGTGAACGAAAATGGTAAAGGAACGGAATGGGCATCTTATACAGCTACCCTGCTAAATAAGAAGCAACCCGTGGCCAGTATGGATTTTACGAAAAAAGGCGGCAAGCTTATTTCTTATCATGACATGAGAGCAGTAGGCCCTAAAAAAGCAACACGTAATGAAGCGATTCGCTATGCTAGTGAATACCTTGAACAAAAAGGTTCCAAAGGAATGAAGCCAGTTGCGTATGATGAGAGCGGGAATTTAGCTAATATTACATTTGCGAGCCAACAAGGGGACGTGATTATCTATCCAGAAAAAATCACAGTCAGATCAGGCCTTGATAACGGACAGGTG
The DNA here is from genome assembly GCF_024213325.1 of Paenibacillus sp. MZ03-122A. NCBI lineage: Bacteria > Bacillati > Bacillota > Bacilli > Caryophanales > Paenibacillaceae > Paenibacillus > Paenibacillus sp. MZ03-122A. The sequence continues at coordinate 191,336 of NZ_JANAVI010000003.1, forward strand.
ATCGGTTTTCAATCCAGTGATTATGTGTATGAGCATAGTCATCTCCGCCGAATTCCGCAAGCGAAATTGAATTTGAATGCAGCACGAGCGAAATTGAATCCTGAGTTTCGTGAAACTTACCACCGTAAAGCCTTAATTGAAAATGAACTTTCAAATGAAGTTCTGTGTTATGAATTTGGTGGTAAAATCAATGGTTCCGTTTACCGGATATATATTAACGCCAATACGGGGATGGAAGAAACGATTGAAGAGGTTAAAGATTCAGATGAACCTCAGGTTACTGCAAGTAATGCGTAGTTGATTACATGAAAATGAATCAATAGTCACTCTAAACCTCCTTCGTGAAGGAGGTTTTTTGTGCTTTAGTCATAGATCGAACAAATATAATGCTTAATATAGGCACAAAGTCGTGGTATTATATACCTTAATTAGAGCTTTTATTGGACAAGGATGGTGGATCATTTGTTTCCCAAAATTAATGATGTGTTATACATACAAGTGGCTGGTAGTGACCATAAGGACGAGATTTTTGAATTTAAGTCTCGTATTGCAGAAGAGGAGTCACAGAACTTCCTAATTGAAATTCCTATGTCACAAACAAGTGGGCATTTGAAAAAATTGTTTCTAGGGGAAGAACTGTCTATATTTTTTATGAGCGAGGGTGGGATTAAAAATTATTTTAATACCCACGTTACGGGTTTTAAAGAGGATGTTCTCCGGATGGTTCGTATCCACAAACCTGCTCCAGACAGCATCAGCAAAATTCAGCGCCGCAACTTTCTTCGGGTTAAGGCCAACTTGGAAATTGCAGTAAAGCATGGTGCGAACGAGTCCAGATTTGTAGCAGAGACACATGATGTAGGAGGCGGGGGTGTTTCTTTTCACACCCAGGGAACTCATCATCTTGAAGAAGGAGAATCATTGTCTTGCTGGATTTTAATTCCATATAAAAACGGTACTCAGGAGCATGTTCCGTTCCAATCTGAAATTGTGCGCATTCAGCAGATGGAAAACGGTCGCAAACTCATTATGCTGAAATATGAGGAAATCGCTGATCAGGAGCGCCAAAAACTGATTAAATATTGCTTTGAAAGACAGCTGGAATTCCGGGGGAAATCTTAATCATCCGAAATTTTTCTTTTATAGTAAACCTGTCGCTTATTTTGCATCGCCTATAAATGTGTGGTATAATTTTCACGTCGCAGGCAATGCCTGCTTTTTTCTTGAGGTTAGGTTAGGAGGAATTCCCTGTTGGCAAGGCAACATGTATCTTCAAGTAACAAAATAAATGTAGCCATTGATGGACCTGCTGGTGCAGGGAAAAGTACAGTGGCCCGCCTGGTGGCGAAAGCACTTTCTTATGTATATGTAGATACCGGCGCCATGTACCGAGCTGCAACGTGGTACATGATGTGTAAGGAAATACCTGCAGAAAATGTACAAAAAGTGCTTCAACATGTACCTGAGCTGGTGATTGAATTAGTACCGGACCCCACAGGCCAAAAGGTTTATTGTAACGGGGAAGATGTAACCACTGTGATCCGTTCGATGGAAGTGACTAGCAACGTGTCACAGTATTCAAGTATTGCCGGTTTACGTACACGTTTGACTGAAAACCAGCGTGAAATGGCTGCGCGCAAGGGTGTCGTTATGGATGGTCGTGATATTGGAACAACTGTACTTCCCGATGCGGAAGTCAAGGTGTTCATGACCGCAAGTGTTCAGGAACGTGCCTCTCGCCGTTTTAAAGAACTGAGCGAAACTGATGATATCACTCTGGAGCAGCTAGAACGTGACATTGCGGCACGTGACAAGCTTGACGAGGAGAGGGAGGTATCCCCGCTTCGTTGCAGTGAGGACGCCATCGTGCTTGATACGACCCATATGGGCATTCAGGATGTCGTTGATACGATCGTATCTTATTGCTTAACGGAGAAGGATGGAGAGATCAGCCAATGATATATACTGTATGCGCCAGTATTTTGCGTCTTATTTACCGCGTTCTGTTTAGACTTGAGGCGGTAGGCAGGGAAAATGTTCCTGCCGAGGGCGGAGTGCTGTTGTGTTCTAATCATATTAGTAATCTTGACCCTCCTACAGTCGGTATTTTGCTGAAGCGAAAGGTTCACTTTATGGCAAAAGCCGAGCTGTTTAATGTTCCTGTACTGGGTCCACTAATTGGGAAACTGGGAGCTTTTCCAGTCAAACGCGGTGGTGTAAGTAAGGAATCCATTAAGCTGGCATTGAACATTTTGCGTGATGGTAAGGTTATGGGGATCTTTCCCGAAGGCTCCAGAGGAGCTGGGGGAATCGGTAAAAAGGGTGCTGCAAGCTTTGCGCTACGCAGTGGAGCGGCTGCCGTTCCGGTCGCCATTATTGGTGATTACAAGCTTTTCCGTAAAACGAAAGTGTTATACGGTAAACCTGTCAATTTGGACGCTTACCAAAAGGGTGCCGATATCGAAGGAGATCCGCTAGAACTTGCAACAGAAGCAATTATGTCTCGTATTCGCACGATGAAGGAAACGGGTAAGCCTACGAATAACTGAAAGGCTTGCATGAATTGTGTCTAAGCTCGGAAAACTAGAACAAAAGTTTATTTATGTTTTGAACTCTGCCATGCGCAGGTTTAAATAAATGGTTTTTTTTGAATTGAGGAGGGTATTGACATGTCGGAAGAAATTAAAAATCAAGAAGCTGCTGAAGCGGCAAATCAAGACGAGCTCGATCAAATCGTCTCCCTGAAAAAAGGTGACACCGTTAAGGGTACAATCGTGAAATTGGAAGATAACCAAGCGGTAGTAAGCATTGGATATAAATACGATGGAGTTATTCCAATTCGCGAGTTGTCTTCTGGTTTGGATAACGCAGAAGAAGCAGTACAAGTAGGCCAAGAGGTTGAAGCTAGAATTATCAGCATTGACGATGGCAAGGAAAAACTTGTTCTGTCCAAACGTGCAATCGACAGTGAAAATGCTTGGGAAAAGTTGGAGCAACTGTTCGAAAGCAAAGAAGTATTTGAAGTTGTTGTGAATGATGTCGTTAAAGGCGGCATCGTGGTAGACGTGGGTCTGCGCGGATTCATCCCTGCATCCATGGTAGAACGCCACTTCGTTGAAGATTTCAGTGATTACAAAGGCCGCACATTGCGTGTTGTTGTAAAAGAACTGGATCGTGAAAATAACAAAGTGATCCTTTCTCAAAAAGACGTTCTGGAAGCAGAATTCGAAGCCAACAAGCTTAAAGTAATGGCTGAGCTGAAAGAAGGCCAAGAAATCGTAGGTACGGTTCAACGTCTTACTCAGTTCGGTGCTTTTGTAGATGTTGGCGGCGTGGACGGTCTGGTTCACGTATCTGAAATTGCTTGGACTCATGTCGATAAGCCTTCTGATGCAGTTTCTGAAGGAGATCAAGTGAAAGTGAAAGTCTTGAAAGTAGATCCTGAAAAAGGAAAAATCAGCCTGAGCATGAAAGCTGCACAGCCTGGTCCTTGGGAATCGGCTGCTGGACAATTCAACAACAATGACATCGTAACAGGTGTTGTAAAACGTCTGGTTAACTTCGGTGCATTCGTTGAAATCGCTCCTGGCGTGGAAGGTTTGGTTCATATTTCTCAAATTTCCCACAAACACATTGGAACTCCACAAGAAGTTCTGGAAGAAGGACAAGAAGTGAAAGTTAAAATTCTTGAAATGAATCCTTCCGAAAAACGTGTTAGCCTAAGCATTAAAGAAACTGAGGAAGCTCCTGAAGCTGCTCCTAAAGCAGAAAGAGCGCCACGTGCATCTCGTGCACCTCGTGAGGAACTGAATAATCCTAACGTTTCCCTCAATAATTCCGGTCTGAGCATTACGCTCGGCGAGCGTTTTGGCGATAAGCTGAACAAATTCAAATGAGTTTAAATCAATACATTTTATAATAAGCATAACGTACACCATCGGCGGACCCAGAGGGTTCGCCGATTGTTGTTACGTGACCATATCGCCAATAGGTATGTTTTTTGCTATGATGATAGCGGAAGAATTGACAGGAGGAGTGAATTTATGGCAAGACCCGTTGTGGCTATCGTTGGTCGTCCGAATGTGGGTAAGTCCACTATTTTTAATCGGATTATCGGGGATCGTTTGTCCATCGTGGAAGATAAACCCGGAATCACTCGTGACCGTATATACGGTATATCGGAGTGGAATGGTAAATCCTTCAGTATTATTGACACCGGCGGCATTGAGATTGATGGTGAGGATGTCATTTTAAAATCCATCCGTATGCAGGCCGAACTTGCAATAGAAGAAGCAGATGTAATTGTATTCATGAGTGATGCGAAAGCAGGAATTACACAGTCAGATGAAGAGGTAGCTCAAATGTTATATCGTTCGGGTAAACCGATCATCGTAGCTGTCAACAAGGTGGACAACCTCAGTCGCGCCGATCTGATTTATGAGTTTTATTCTTATGGATTTGGTGATCCAATTGCTGTTTCTGGTAGTCATGGCACAGGGATAGGCGACCTGCTAGATGCCATTACGTCTAATTTGCCTGAGCTGGAAGAAGATCACTATGATGAAGACGTTATTCGTGTTGCCTTGATCGGCCGCCCGAATGTGGGTAAATCTTCACTGGTTAACGCCATTCTGGGAGAAGAACGGGTTATCGTTAGTGACATTGCGGGCACGACGCGTGATGCAATTGATACACCTTTTGAAAAAGACGGTCAAAAGTATGTGCTGATTGATACGGCAGGTATGCGTAAACGTGGCAAAGTATATGAAACGACCGAAAAATATAGTGTAATGCGTGCCATGCGTGCCATTGAGCGTGCAGATGTTGTACTGGTCGTTATTAACGGCGAGGAAGGCATTATTGAGCAGGATAAGCACATTGCTGGCTATGCTTATGAAGCGGGTAAAGCGTCTCTGTTTGTCGTTAACAAATGGGATGTCGTGGACAAGGACGATAAAACGATGCACCAGTTTGAAACGAAAATTCGCGATCACTTTCTGTTTATGACATATGCTCCGATTGTGTTCTTGTCTGCAAAAACGAAGCAACGCCTGCAAAAGCTGCTTCCTGTTGTACAGCATGTGGCACAGCAGCATGTATTGCGTATTCAGACACATTTGCTGAATGATGTAATTTCCGACGCGGTTGCCATCAATCCTCCACCAACAGACAAGGGACGTCGTCTGCGTATTAACTATGTGACCCAGGTTGCTGTTAAGCCGCCTACGATGGTTGTATTCGTAAACGATCCAGAAATAATGCACTTCTCGTATGAGCGTTATCTGGAGAACAAAATTCGCGCCGCCTTCAATTTTGAAGGAACTCCAATTCGTATCTTTACACGGCGCAAGTCTGACGAAAGTTAGGAGCGAATAGGTTGATTTTACAAATCGTTGCCATCGTACTCAGTTACTTGCTTGGCTCTGTCAGCTTTAGTTTGCTGTATGGAAAATTAAAAGGAATCGACATTCGCCAGCATGGAAGCGGCAATGCCGGTGCGACGAATACGCTGCGTGTGCTTGGAAAAGGCCCAGCTATTCTGGTACTGCTGCTGGACGTACTTAAAGGGGTTATTGCAGTGCTAATAGGGCACTGGTTAGGTGGAGAATCATCCTGGGTATCGGGTTTGTGCGGCATTGCAGCGATTGCGGGCCATAACTGGCCGATATATTTTCACTTCCGTGGAGGAAAAGGTATTGCGACTGCTATTGGTGTATTGGCATCGCTTGCCTTACTGCCCGCACTATATGCCGGAATCATTGCGATACTTGCAATCGTAATGACGCGTTACGTATCCTTGGGATCGCTCATATTTGTCATTTTGACTCCCTGGATATTACTCGTTCTTGGTTTTGCATGGCCGTTATTCTGGACGGCTCTAATCATTTGTCTGTTCGCTGTGTGGAGACACCGTACCAACATAGTCAAGCTGGTACGTGGGAATGAGAACAAGCTTGGCTCCAAAGGAGGAGATCGTCTTGTCTGAGAAAATAGCTGTGCTGGTCGCGGGGAGTTGGGGAACAGCCCTGGCTTCCGTTCTTGCGGCCAATAACAACGATGTCTCTGTCTGGACGAGAAACGAGCAGCAAGCAGCTGAAATCAATGAGAAGCATACGAATGAGCATTATTTACCAGGCTCCATTTTGTCTGACCGTATTTCAGCTACAACTGATATGCAGACTGCGGTATCTGGTGCTAAAGCAGTGATTATCGTATCTCCTTCGGCTGCTGCTCGTCAGGTAGCACGTAGTCTGAAAGCTCATTTTAGCAAGGATATGCTGGTAGTGCATGCCATTAAAGGTTTTGAAACTGAAACGCTTAAACGTATGTCCACGGTGATTTCGGAAGAACTGGAAGTCGCTGAGGGCGATATTGCTGTGCTGTCTGGTCCGAGTCATGCGGAAGAAGTGGTGAGGAAATGTCCTACAACGGTTGTTGTAGCTTCCTCCAATGAGAAGGCTGCGCAAGCCGCACAGGGGCTGTTCATGAACTCCTATTTCCGCGTCTATACAAACCGTGATTTGCTCGGCGTGGAATTGTCCGGGGCGCTAAAAAATATTATCGCATTGGGTGCGGGAATGTCAGATGGACTTGGTTTCGGTGATAATGCCAAAGCGGCTTTATTGACCCGTGGATTGGCTGAAATTACCCGTGCCGGAGTTGAGATGGGCGCTAACCCACTAACCTTTGCCGGCCTGGCTGGTATTGGCGATCTAGTGGTCACTGCAACGAGTCGTCACAGTCGCAACTGGCGTGCAGGGTCACTATTGGGACAGGGCCAACAGCTTGATGCTGTGCTGGAATCTATGGGCATGGTCGTAGAAGGTATTCGAACGACCAAAGCGGCATACGCCATCTCCCAAAAATTAGGTGTTCAGATGCCTATTACAGAGGTGCTTTATGGAGTGCTGTTTGAAGGACGTGACGTCCGTAAGGCTGTTGAGGCGCTGATGGGTCGCGATCCTAAGACCGAGATGGAAGTCATGCCACTTCAAACTTGGGAGCAATGGCATTCTTAAGGGCTCGGATGAGCTTTAATAATATAAAGGCTGTCTCATGGTAGATTTCTTCTATAATGAGATAGCCTTTTTTAGTTAGGCGTTTGGCATGTCTTATGTACGCTTAATCACCTTTTGTCTCTGCCTCTCATAGACTGAGTTGAGCAATGGCGGAGGAGGGGAGATTGTGAATAAAAACTTTCCGAAAGATGCATTGAAGGCCATTAACAAAAAAGGCGGCAAAAACATATCCGAAAATGCAGTGAAAAAGCTGGCAGGCACGGTAAAGGCGGACACGCTTCAAAGCGAAGCGCAACTGCGTCAGCTTATCAAGCAGGTGTCTGCGATGGCCAACATTCCGGTGTCGGAAGATACAGTAAGGGATATCGTTGGTGCCGTCAAAAAGAGCGGAATGAATCCTTCCAATATGGAAGCGTTAATGAAAATGATGATGAAAAAATAGACCGCTGGCCGTACGCCGGTTAGTATTATTCACCGTGAACCGGGAAGGTTCGCGGTTTTTTTTATATTTTGGAGCAGCTAACCTCTTTTCAGTACACAAAATATCGAACTGCCCTGTCGAACATGTTATAATGATGCCCATCAGGAAACGGAAGGAAAGACAGCAAAGGAGGAAACGATGTTGAAGGAGGCAATATCATCAGTGTTAGTGGACAGGCTTCCTCACAATCTGGCAGTTGCGCTGAGTAGCTTGGCTGAGAGCTGGTCAACAGTGTCGGTTCCGTGGATGTTGGGCGGGAGCTGTTCATTACTTGTGCAAGAAGTTGAACTGGATAGCCTGCCTCGGGACATTGATATTTATGCGGATATTCATGCCGCAAAGCAGCTTCATGCGCACCCCCTGGGTATGAGTATAGATCGACAGCAGGTTGACCGTAGCGGCTCTTACGTTTCATTGCTGAGCCACTATGATCTGGAGGGATTTCCAGTCGAGTTGGTGGGAGGATTTGAGGTATTATGTGACGGAGCGTTATACCGCTTAGAGATCGAGCGACTACTTTGGTCGACTGGTGTTCAGCTTGAGCTGGGGAGTGCTTCACTGCGTCTGATGCCGCTCAGTCATGAACTGTTATTCAATATATTGCGAAATCGACCCGACCGGTACAAAGCGATTGCCGATGTCATGAAGCGCGACCCGCGACGTCATATAATTGTACTGAAGCAGTTACTAGTCAGTAATATTTGGAATGAGGAGCAATTGGACAAGCTTGCAGAACTTCTGCCTTGGCCAGAGTTGCACTCTGTCATCCAGATGGGCAATGAAGTATAAGCTGTGTGTATTAGGAGAAAGACGACTGGAGGACCGTTCATGAATGTGCAGATTACGTTCAAGCCGTCAGACAGGCGCGTACAGGTCGGTCAGGGTACGTCATTGCTTCAGGCTGCTCGTAAAGCGGGTGTATATATTCCCACTCGTTGTGACGGAAAAGCAGCCTGTCTGATGTGTAAGGTACAAATATCACCGGAATGGGCTGAATTCGCAGGTCAACCCAGCGATGCAGAGCAGCGGAAGCTGGGACCTTTACTGGATGAAGGAATACGCTTATCCTGCCAGGCCCGTGTCCAAGGCGATATGGAGGTAACCATACCGGAGGATAAGCTCAAGGCGGCTATCAGGCGGCAACTGGAGCGTCAGGCGATGGATGATGAACTGTGGTAATGCCGATTATATCAGGAGAATAAAAAAAGGATGGTTTCCGACGACTCTAAACAGTCAGGAGAAACATCCTTTTTTTATTTAGTCTAGCGACAAAGTCATGGGAGAGCCTTGCCCCGCATATATTAGGTGAGTGGACCCAAACGTAAAATATCGTTTCTGCAATGATCGCTCTGTCGTAATCTAGTTTTCAAAAAACTAAACATATTTTACGGAGGGGATACATATGATGGTATCAGTCCAAATGCATGTACGAGTTTACGCCGTTTCGCCGATTCCATCAGTCTCCTGAATCTCGGCGGCGGACGACTTCCGGGCATTTTAAAGGCTGTTCTGCCGCATCTGGGATCAAGCAGTTGGTTGAACACGAAGCGGATGCTCTTTAAGCATTTTTCCTTCGGAGACTTTTGAGGAGGGGATTTCATTGGAGAAAGTGGACATTTTTAAAGACATTGCCGAACGCACCGGAGGAGACATTTATCTTGGGGTCGTCGGCGCAGTCCGAACAGGAAAATCAACGTTTATCAAGCGGTTTATGGAGACGATTGTTCTGCCAAACATTACAAGTGAGGCGGACCGTGCCCGCGCCGTAGACGAGTTGCCGCAAAGTGCGGCAGGAAAGACGATCATGACGACGGAGCCTAAATTCGTACCGAATAATGCCGTCCAGATCAAAGTAACGGAAGGACTGGACGTGAATGTACGTCTGGTTGACTGTGTAGGATATGCAGTAGAAGGAGCAAAAGGTTACGAGGATGAAAATGGTCCAAGGATGATCTCCACACCATGGTTCGAAGAACCCATTCCTTTTCAGGAAGCGGCAGAAATTGGTACACGCAAGGTTATTCAGGAGCATTCGACGCTCGGTGTGGTAGTCACTACAGACGGCACGATTGCGGAAATCCCGCGCAGCTCTTATGTAGAGTCGGAGGAACGCGTCATTGAGGAGTTGAAGGAAGTTGGCAAACCATTTGTTTTGGTTATCAACTCCACGCATCCGCGCAGTGATGAAACACTCCAGCTTCGCAGTGAGCTGGCTGCCAAGTACGATATACCCGTTATGACACTCAGCGCGGCGACTATGACGGAAGATGATGTTACAGGCGTACTTCGTGAAGTATTGTATGAATTTCCGGTGCATGAGGTGAATGTAAACCTGCCGAGCTGGGTCATGGTACTGAACGAAGAGCACTGGCTGCGTAGCAATTATGAAAATTCCGTTCGCGATACGGTTAAAGATATTCGACGCCTGCGTGATGTAGATCGAGTGGTTGGCCAGTTTATGGAATATGAATTCATCGACAGGGCCGGGTTGAGCGGGATGAATATGGGGCAGGGTGTAGCTGAAATTGATCTGTATGCTCCCGATGAGCTGTACGACCAGATTTTGGTCGAAGTCGTCGGGGTAGAGATTCGCGGCAAGGATCATTTGCTACAAATGATGCAGGATTTTGCCCATGCCAAACGGGAGTACGACCGCTTCGCTGAGGCGCTGGAAATGGTCAAGACAACGGGATATGGCATTGCCGCGCCGTCGTTGTCCGAGATGGCACTAGACGATCCGCAGTTGATTCGTCAGGGTACAAGGTTTGGTGTGCGGCTCAAGGCAACAGCACCTTCCATACACATGATTCGTGTCGATGTGGAATCGGAATTTGCTCCGATTATCGGAACAGAGAAGCAAAGTGAGGAGCTTATGCGCTATCTGATGCAGGATTTTGAGAATGACCCAATCAAAATTTGGGAGTCAGACATTTTCGGACGTTCGCTGCATTCTATTGTACGGGAAGGCATTCAGGGTAAAATCGCCATGATGCCGGACAATGCACGCTATAAGCTGCAGGAAACGCTGGGTCGTATCATTAATGAAGGCTCCGGCGGTCTCATTGCTATTATTCTTTAAGGCTAAGCCACACCAAAAATATATAAGGAAATACCGTGGAAAGCAATTTGCTCTCTACGGTTCGCAGAAAACAAAATATTAGACTGACCTCCAAAACCAGACAGGGGTAGCCATGGACGAGAAAATAAAGTCCTAGACTACCTCTGTTTTTATTGAGCTTTTCGTTTCTCGGAGCAGGATGTAGGTTCAAATATAACAATCCGATTAATGAGTTTCACAAGTGATGGCATCATGGAAGGAAATTGGAAGCATTGCCCAACTGTTAGAGCGAAGTTCTCCGGTAAAGCAGTGCTCCAAATAAATTAGATGTGAGCTTTCTCATATTTAAAATAACAAAACAGGATTGTATCTTCGAACTAGGCTCCGTCCTGATTTCATATTTAAGCAGCAACCGTTTTCCGGTATTCAATCGGGGGGCGGTTGTTTGTTGTGTTTTGGCCTATAAAACCAGAAATTTTTCTATATTTAATAAAACCTATTTACATACTTGGTTTAAAGCGATATATTAAGTATCAAATTTGAATCATTTTGTGGATTGAACGAGGGGGAAATGAAATCATGAATATCCAAAAAGAGCTCCAAAGAAACAAAAAGCTAGGGCTAGGGGCTATCATGCTACTGGTGCTGGTTTTGCTGGTCACTGCATGCGGCGTGCCGAAAACAGAGAGCGGCACTCAAGGGACAAGCACTGCGGGATCGAATACAACAAACGGAAAAACGGACAATTTAAATCTAAAGGGTAAACGGGTTGCGTTGATCATGGAGTTTAACACGGGCACATTTTCGCAACAGTATGTTCAAGGCGTGGAAGAGGAAGTTAAGAAATTTGGCGGTACGCTGACTAAGTTTGTGGCAGATAACGATAAGGCTAAAATGGCTTCTCTGCTTGATAGTGCGATTAACCAGCAGTTTGATGTCATTTTGACTGATCACGGTGATGCATTGCTGGAGACAGGGCTGAAAAAAGCAATTTCCCGCAATATTCCGGTTATCGTGTTCGATGCTGCCGTCAATGTTCCGGGTGCGGTAGTGCTCTCACAGGATGACCAAAGCATGGCTGAGTTGACGCTGGAGCAAATGAAAAAGGATATCGGCGGCAAAGGTAACATTGTGAAAGTATGGGTTGCTGGATTTGCACCGATGGAACGTCGTCAGGTTGCTTATGATGCATTTTTGAAATCCAATCCGGATATTAAAGAAATCGCGACTTTTGGTTCTGCTCAGAATCCTGCTTTAGATACGCAAGCCAAAATGGAAGCTGTATTAAAGCAATATCCTAAGGGCGAAATTACAGCCGTCTGGGCGGCTTGGGATGAATTTGCCAAAGGGGCAGCCCGTGCGATCCAACAAGCGGGACGTACGGAAATTAAGGTCTACGGCATTGACATGAGCGACGAGGACTTGCAAATGATCCAGGATCCGAAAAATCCTTGGGTGGCCTCGGCAGCCGTTGATCCAACAGATATCGGGCGCGTACAAGTGCGCTATGCATATCAGAAGCTGCATGGGGATAATCCGGAGGAGAAAGTCGTATTGAAGGCTGTATATGTGCAACGCGAAGCGCTGCCAGATAAGCAAATTTCCACATCCGAGCTATCCCAATATGTGGAGGGATGGGGTCAAAGTGAGCAGGGATATGAGGATTGGATGAAGGAATATGAAACGTCCAAATAAAATGTTTGCATCATGCAAAAGGCGCGCTTCGGCGCGCTTTTATCATAAGCAGGCGTGAGGGGGCACCATGAGTTCACAAGTATATACATTGGAGATGAAGAAAATCAGCAAACAGTTTGCTGGTGTAGATGCGCTGCGAGCGGTGGATTTTACGGTGCAGGGTGGCGAAATTCACGCTCTGCTGGGTGCCAACGGGGCAGGGAAAAGCACATTGATGAAGATTTTGTCCGGTGCGTATCGTTCCGATCAGGGAGTTATCGTAGTTGGTGGCAAGGAACTAAACATTAGTTCACCGTGGGAGGCCAAAAGGGCGGGAATCCACTGTGTGTATCAGGAGGTTGATTCAGCGCTTGTGCCTCAGTTAACCGTAGCTGAAAACATTGTAATGGACGATTTGTCTGCACCTGATGGTCGATGGTGGGCTGCGCCGGGGGCTATGCGCAGACGAGCGCGTGAGGCATTAGCACGTCTAGAGGTAGATATTGACGCACGACGATATGTGTCTGAACTGACGTTGGCAGAAAAACAACTTGTACTTATCGCACGTATTCTGACACAGCAAGCAAATACCATCATTTTTGATGAGCCTACGGCGCCGCTCAGCGAGGAAGAAACGCGACGTTTGTTCCGTACAATCCATACACTCAAGGATGAGGGAGTTGCATGTATCCTCATCACACACCGATTGCCGGAGGTTATCGAACACAGTGACCGTGTTACGGTGATGCGTGATGGCGAGCGCGTGTTCACGGGACCTGCTTCTGATTTAAGTGTAGGCGACATCGTTACGCATATGCTTGGGAAAACATTTGAAGAGGAATTCCCAAAAACAGAGGTACCTATTGGTGAAACGATATTGGAAGCAAAAGGGCTTCACAAAGGATTACGAGTGCACGGCGTTGATTTACAGGCCCGACGTGGTGAAATTCTCTCTATTGTGGGTTTGGTTGGTGCAGGCAAAACGGAGCTGTCACGACTTCTTACAGGAGCAGACAAGCCGGATAAGGGAGAGCTGACCTTTAAGGGTCGCTCCATTCGATTGAGAGAGCCAGCGGATGCGGTAGCTCGAGGAATTGTATCCATACCCGAGGAGCGACGTAAGCAGGGGGTGCTAATTGAGGAGAGTGTAGAAAGAAACCTCAGCCTTCCGCTATTGGGGAAGCTGAGTGTCCTTGGTTTCATCAGTCGGCGTAAAGAACAAAATAACGGTAATGGGATTGTCGCCTCTCTCGGTATTAAGACGCCATCGCTCCGTCAGAATGTTAAATATTTGAGTGGCGGGAATCAGCAAAAAATTGCGATTGGGAAATGGCTGCATTCGGGAGCGGATGTATTTGTTTTTGACGAGCCAACCAAGGGTGTGGATATAGGGGCAAAAAGTGATATTTTCCGTATCATTGGGGAGTTGGCGGAGCAAGGAAAAGCGATCATTTATCTAACCTGTGAATTTGCTGAAGGGATTGGCATTGGTGATCGGATTGCAGTGATGTATGATGGCAAAATTATAAAGGAATTTGCGCGGGGCGAAGTGGAACAGGAACAGCTTCTGTTGTATGCCAGCGGCGGCGAAGAGGTGCATTCATGAAGGAAAAATGGTTAAACGTCTCATTTCGTTACGGTGCCGTAGTTGTCATTATAGGTGTATTGGCGTTTTTTTCATCTACATTACCTTATTTCTGGACTTATGATAATTTAATGGATATTCTAGGGTCTATTGCCATTGTGACTTTCGTTGCCATTGGTGTGACGTTGTCCCTTATCGTGGACGGTTTTGACCTGTCGGTGGGAGCTACAGTATCTTTGACAACGGTCGTTTCAGCTTCTTTGATGGTCTGGTATGAGCAGCCTGTTGCGGTGGTCATTATTGTGTCTCTGATTGTCGGCGCTTTGGTAGGACTGTTAAATTCATTATTGATCATTAAACTGCGTATTCCTGATTTGCTCGCAACTCTTGCAATCATGTATATTGTAAGCGGGATTCACAAAACGTACGCCCAGGGCTATACCATATACAATCATATGCAGTTTCCTGATGGCAGCAAGGCGCCGGGGGAGATATCTCCTGCATTTCTATTGCTGGGGCAAGGAAAATGGTTGGGTATCCCGATTTCGGTTATTTTACTGTTACTGACTGTGGCGGCGGTGCATGTTTTCTTGACCTATACAAAGCATGGGCGTCAAATGTATGTAACGGGTGGAAATGAGGAAGCTGCTCGTCTGTCGGGCATACGGGTAAAAAAAGTCCGTACTCTGGCCTATGTTGCTTCAGGCGTATTTGCGGCGATTGCCGGTATTTTGTATGCCTCGCGAGTAGGCTCAGGCCAAATTGACGCGGGTTCCCCTTTGCTCATGGAGGCGGTAGCTGCAGTATTCGTCGGTTTTTCGGTCTTTGGTGCTGGTAAACCCAATGTCATTGGTACATTTATTGGTGCGGTATTGATCGGTGTGTTGGTTAATGGATTAACGATGATGAATGTGCAATATTTTGCCCATGATATTGTCAAAGGAGTAGTGCTGGTACTTGCGCTGGCCGTTACTTTTTACGTGTTAAACCGTCGTCGTACTTGAAATTGTCTGTGGACTGTATTACTATAAACCTTGTTCCACGCAAGAAGGGTGCCATAAAACGCCAGTTTCGGCCTATATTGCGGAGGTTAGGTATATTCTATGTATATTTAACGACGAAACGGAAACAGATGATAACATTATGGAAGGCAGTACGCCGCCCGGGTTATTTTATACAGGCGACCTCATATCGGTCATTAACACCGATAACCTTAATGCTGGACTACACTTGAATTGGGAGGTGAATATTATGAATAAAACGGATTTGATCAATCAGGTTTCTGAAAGCACTGAATTGTCCAAAAAGGACGTAACCAAAGCAATCGATGCAGTATTTGAGGCGATCTCTGGAGCGCTGCAAAGCGGAGATAAGGTGCAACTGGTAGGTTTTGGGAACTTTGAGGTTCGTGAACGTTCCGCACGTAAAGGACGTAACCCGCAAACAGGAGAAGAAATCGAAATCCCTGCGAGCAAAATTCCGGCATTTAAACCGGGTAAAGCGCTCAAAGACGGAATTAAATAAGATTTCTTACATATTCCCAATGCGCTGAAAAGACCGTGAATTTGATTCACGGCCTTTTCTTTTTGCCCTGTTTACTTCGTGGTAGAGGTGCTATGGTCTGAGAAGAGGAAGCTGTTCTGGCGTTTCGCGAGGCATAAGCGATCAGCACCAGGGGTTCACCCGTTAGCTCGGCAAATTCATGCTCTAGCTGTTGAAGCCGTTCGATTTGGGCAGGGCTGAGATTGGCGGGAAGATAGTTTTTCATCAGATCCGTTCCTTTCTTTAATGGATGGGACTGCACGGATAGTATGGCTCGGGACACGCTAATTGTTGCAGGTAGCTCGGGAAGCATGTAGTTGACAAAACTAGCTTGAATCTCCATCATAAAAAGTATAGCTTCGGCTCTCAGGGAGGAAAAGGACATGGAAGATAATGTGACGGGTAGCAGTGAGTACGTCGTAATTAAAGCGAAAAGCAACGGATGTCAGGTTTTTGGTCTCACTAGAGGTCAGGATACACGCTTGCATCATTCAGAAAAATTGGACAAGGGCGAGGTACTGATCGTCCAATTTACGGATCATACTTCTGCTATTAAAATTCGCGGCAAAGCCGTTGTGATGACTAAGCACGGGGTAGTAGATACTGAGGATTAAAATGCAGGCATAGCCTGCTTTTTTTTGTTGTAGAATGAGAGTGAGGACCTTTACCGTAGCAAACCCACATTATGAGGTAGAGGTCAGGGGAGGCTCTGATGAAACCTTGGATTGTATTCGGTGGCTCCATTCTCATAACCATCGCAGCAGCTGTGTTGCTGCCGTCCTTACAGGTGCTGGACTCGGGAACCGCAGCAGTTCGTGAAACACAGGCGACGATTTCGCCTCAGCAACGGGTGCTGCTGTCGGATGACAATCTGGTGGATACGCTGAACGAGCTGCCGTTGACCACACCGATTGCAAGCGCAAGCTGGGAACATTCAGTCCTGACCCTGGATGTCAAGCTGTCCAAGGAAGAAACTGCCCCACTAGAGATTTATCAAAACATGGCGGAGCTTGCCGCTTTTAGCTTTTACGGAACGACGAATGTACGGCAATTGCTGCTTCGGGTGGTGACGCAGGACGAATGGTCAGGAGAACGGCATTTGCTGCTTGCATCCGATATACGCCGCAACGAGTGGACGAACGAGGCATTGGAACAGCTGAGAAGCCGGGAAGGCGCGGAATTGCCAGAGGATTTGAAATCCCGTTTCCGCATTACAGTAACGCCCATGTGGCAAAACAGGTTTAACGGTGTATATACAGATTAGATGTTTCTGCCGGTGGACCTACAGTACTTTAGTCGCGAATCATTTTAAATTGTGATATAATATAAGGCATTGCAATTATTTGAGTATAGCAGAAAGTCATGTCTCGGAGGCTTAGGATGAAACCGTATCGCGTACCCCAATTAGCAAGGAAATATGTGGAATACGACATGATTCAACAACATACGGAAATGCCGGCTTTTCCTGACAGCCGTACCCGTTTGATGTTTGTGTTTTTGAACCGGAATGCGCAGGAGCTGCATGCCAGTGAGGACGAACTGTACGCATTGGTAACCTCACTTGTGCAGATGGGGCTGGATACGCATGATATGATTGATACTTTATCCGGTATACGGAGCCCGGAGGAGATGCGTTCCAGACAGCTGAAAGTGTTAGCTGGGGACTATTTTAGCAGTCGTTTTTATCAGCTGCTTGCACTGGCAGGCCGCATCACGGCCATTTCGAAGCTGAGTGATGCTGTATGTGAAGTGAACGCAGGGAAAATGAGTTTGTACTGGGGAATGAAGCAATTCCGATTGGATGCAACTCAGTATTTAACTCAGATGGTTCGTTTCAAAAAGGAGCTTTTTTTATCATTCACTTCACTTGTAGCAGAACAGGATCAGGAAATTTGGAAGCAGCTTCTCAACAAATTTGCCCTCTGTGATACCTTGGTGGAGGAATGGGGGAAGCGGACAGAACCGGACAAGTCCCGTTTCGGATATATGTTCTGGCATATTTATGGTAACGGGGACCGGAACGAGCAGGCATTGCTTTCAGATAGTGGTACTGACACTGAAGCATGGCGTAAGCTTGTTCTGAAATACAAAGCCGAGGATGCGATACTGGACAAGCTTCGCACGGCTGTTACACACATCCGGCAGATCCTGTCAGATGATCAAAATACGGGGATCGAGGAATTTGAACGCATGCTTGAGCCTTTCCTGAAGCTGCTAAATAGTCCGCACCCAGTTGTGAGGGAAGGTTAGGTGAACGTGATGGGACCAAGCGACACCAAGCCGAAAGAACAATTCGTTCATGGCGTGTTTGAAAGTATAGCAGGTAAATACGATTTGATGAACGATATACTGAGCTTTCGCAGACATAAGGCTTGGCGGAAATTTACGATGAAAAAAATGAACATGCATCGCGGCGATACGGCAATCGATCTTTGCTGTGGCACATGTGACTGGACGCTTGCGATGGCGCGTGCAAGTGAAAGTGGTCACATCGTAGGACTGGATTTTAGTCAGAACATGCTCAATGTTGGCGAGCGTAAGATTACATCAGAATCCCGTGAAAAGCAAATTAAGCTTGTTCAGGGCAACGCGATGGAACTACCTTTTGAAGATAATTCATTTGATTATGCGACGATTGGTTTCGGTCTGCGCAACGTGCCTGACCTGCGCCAAGTGTTACAGGAGATGCAACGAGTCGTCAAACCTGGCGGGCAGGTCGTATGTCTGGAATTGTCCAAACCTACTTGGCAGCCGTTCAAGGGGATTTACTACACATATTTTCAACACATCTTGCCCATGCTCGGCAAATTGTTCGCCAAACGTTATGAGCAGTATAAATGGCTCCCTGATTCGTTGGCGCTTTTTCCAGGAAGGGATGAATTGGCTGGCATCTTCCGTGAAGTCGGATTGAAGGATGTCCAGGCTCATTCTCTCACCGGAGGCATTGCGGCATTGCACATTGGAATCAAGGAGAGTCAGCATGTTTAAGAAAATTGCTATTTTTTTGGAAATGATTAAAATTGAACATACCTTATTTGCGCTCCCATTTGCATTCATGGGGGCTGTATTGGGGTCTGTTGTCGTGACAGGCAACCTTCCCTCCTGGCCGCAGATCGGCTGGATCCTGCTAGCTATGGTTGGCGCACGTAGCGCGGCTTTTGGCTTCAATCGTATGATTGACCGGGTGATTGACGGGAAAAATCCGCGCACAGCAGGACGCGCTATCCCGGCGGGGTTGCTCAAATCGAGCGAAGTGGTGATTTTCATTATCGTCAGTTTGGTGTTGTTATTCTGGGCATCATTCAAGTTAAGTCCGCTGGCGTTTAAGCTGTTTCCGCTGGCCTTTTTTATGCTCGTTTTTTATTCTTACACCAAGCGTTTCACTTGGCTTTGCCATATTGTACTTGGTCTGACCATTGGTTTGGCGCCACTAGGCGCGTGGGTTGCAGTAACGGGACAAATAGATCTGACCGCTATCGTACTATATCTCACGATTGCATTTTGGACGGCGGGATTTGATGTAATTTATGCTTGTCAGGATATAGATTTTGACCAAAACGAAGGAGTTTATTCTATTCCTGCCCGTTTTGGTGTAGCAGGTGCGCTGAACATCGCTCGGGCATTCCACGTCATTACGGCGATCGGATTTATTGTATTGTTCTTTATTGCAGATTTAAGCTGGTGGTATCTGGCGGGCATGATTATTTCGTACATTATTTTATTTTATGAACACTATATCGTATCTCCAAAAGATTTGAGTCGATTGCAGACGGCATTCTTTACTATGAACGGTGTACTTAGCACTGTCGTATTTGCCTTTACACTGATTGATTTGGTGGTGCGTCAATACTAATGAATAATCAGGTGAGCGGACATCAAGGCAAACGAATCGTTATTGGCATTACAGGCGCGAGCGGAAGCATTTATGGTGTGCGACTGGTAGAGACTCTGCTGGACTTGCAATACACAGTTCACCTGATCGTTTCCAATGCTGGCTGGCGGGTGTTGAAAGAGGAGTTGGGCTGGAATGTGACTGACCGGGAAGGGGCTTTGAATGAACAATTCGGAGGCCGTCCCGGTTCTCTTGTATACCATCCGTTCACAGATATTGGAGCTTCGATTGCGAGCGGCTCTTATTTGGTGGATGCGATGATTATCATGCCATGCTCGATGGGGACGTTGTCAGCAGTGGCACTCGGTTCGTCCGATAATCTCATGGCGAGGGCAGCGGACGTGATGATGAAGGAAGGTCGTCCGCTGATCCTTGTGCCTCGTGAGACGCCTCTACATGCCATTCATTTGGAAAACATGCTTAAGCTTGCGAGACTCGGCGTCAAAATGATTCCGGCTATGCCGGCTTTTTACTTTCATCCCAAGACGCTGGATGATATTGTGCTGTTCCTCGTAGGCAAAGTATTGGACAGCTTGCGTATAGAACATCAATTGTTTACGAGATGGGGGGATTCCGATGCCGACACCGGACACCAAGACAATCACAATCGGAAAAATTAAATATACAAACGCTTGGCCTATTTTTCATTTTTTTAATCCTTCTAAGCTTCTCCATTCGGCGGAGATGGTATCTAAAGTTCCGGCTGAATTGAATCGAGGTATGCTGACTGGAAGTTTGGATATTAGTGCGATGTCTTCCTTTGCGTATGCATCGGGTGCTGAGGAAATGCTATTGTTGCCAGATTTATCCGTCAGTGCAGATGGTCCTGTGCAATCCATTTTACTATTTTCACGCAAGCCGCTGGACGAAATCAAAAACGGAACCATTGCACTTACGAATACGTCTGCTACATCCGTGAATTTGTTGAAAATTTTGATGCAAAAGGCATGGGAAGGTCAACCTTCCTATTTTGACTGTGAACCGGATCTTGACTTGATGCTGGAACAGGCAGATGCAGGGCTATTGATTGGAGATCACGCGATTAAGGCATCTTGGCGAAGTGAAGATTTGTATGTTACGGACCTCGGAGAAGAGTGGAAGCGCTGGACGGGCTACAGTATGACTTTTGCTGTATGGGCAGTACGACGTGCTGTTGCTGCTCAGAATCCTGCCGCGGTGGCTGAAATTGCGAGTGCGTTCCGCGCAAGCAAGCAGCGTAGTCTGTCGGACCTGACGCCTGTTATTTCTGAAGCATGCGAGGAAATTGGAGGTCTGCGAGATTATTGGGAGCGCTACTTTACTAATCTGTGTTATGATTTTGGAGAGAAGCAACAACAAGGTTTAGAGCTTTATTTTCAGTATGCGCATGAACTGGGGCTGCTTGACCGACGAGTGAAGCCGCTTCTCTGGAGTGACAATACGCTGACACGGGTGAAAGAATGAAACGATTGGATTTGTTTGGTTTATTAAAGAAGGATATGAACTTTATAGAAGAAGAGTTGTACCGCAGTATCGACAGTACGGAGCCGTTGATTAATGATACGTCGCTTCATTTGCTTAAAGCAGGGGGCAAGCGTTTGCGTCCCGTATTTGTATTGCTGGGAGGCAAGTTTGGAGAATATGATCTGGACAAGCTCAAGCGTATAGCGGTACCTCTAGAACTGATTCATTCTGCCTCTCTCGTTCACGACGATGTGATTGACGATGCGGAAATGAGACGCGGTCAACCCACCGTGAAGTCCAAATGGGACAATCGGGTGGCTATGTACACCGGAGACTACATATATGCACGTGCGCTGTCTATTGCTGCTGGACTGCCGAATCCCGACATTCACCGGGTTCTGTCTAAAGCGCTGGTGCAGATGTCCATTGGTGAAATGGAACAGATTCGTGATTTTTTTAATGTGGATCAGAGTGTGCGTAATTATTTGCTTCGCATACGGCGCAAAACAGCATTGTTGATTGCGGTTAGCTGCCAGTTGGGAGCTATGGCTGCAGGGGCACGAGAAAGTATCAATTCCCTGCTGTACAGCTATGGCTATAACGTAGGTATGGCTTTTCAAATTCAGGATGATCTGCTCGATCTGTGTGGCACGGAAAAAAAGATTGGCAAGCCGCCGGGCAGCGATATGAGACAGGGGAATATTACGCTTCCGGTGATTTATGCGCTCGAACAGCCTGAGCTGCGTGCAGATCTACTGGCCGAAATCCGCCGCATTCAGGATGGGGATGGGCAAGGAGATGCACGCAAAGCGGTGGATATGATCAAAAAAAGTGAAGGAATCGCTAAAGCTGAAATTCTCGCCGACCGATATATTAATAAAGCGCTAAACGCGCTGGACTTACTACCGGATGTCAAAACAAAAAAGACGCTACGCGATATTGCTCATTTTGTAACACGCCGCTCCTACTAAAGTTGTGTTTTGGGTTTGCTGTGACAAAATACTTTAACCGTTTCCAAGCTTTCTGTTACAATACAGTTTAGTACTGTATAAATACATTAGATTGGATTGGGAGTGAGCCGATGGATCGTACTTTTTTGATGGTTAAACCGGATGGTGTACAACGTGGACTGATTGGACGTATCATCAGTCGTCTGGAAGACAAAGGCTTCAAAATGGCGGCTGGCAAGCTTGTGCAAGTATCAAGAGAACAGGCAGAACGGCATTATGCAGAGCATGTGGGCAAGCCTTTTTTTGAAGAGCTTGTAGGCTTTATCACATCAGGCCCTGTGTTTGCTATGGTATGGGAAGGGGATAACATCGTTACGCTCTCCCGCTTGTTGATTGGTAAAACACAAGTAACCGAAGCTCTTCCGGGCACAATTCGTGGAGACTTTGCAGCACATACACCGTTTAACCTCATTCATGGTTCAGATTCACCGGAGAGCGCAGAGCGCGAGATTGCAAATTTTTTCCTGCCGGAAGAATCCGTTCGGTATGAAAAAAGTGTGGCGACCTGGGTATAAGTTTAATTACGTATGAAGAAGGATGGTAGCATGACGGATATGGAACTGGGTCAGACGGACCCCGATTACACAGCGTTTATCCGCAAAATCAAGGACAGCACAGGTATTGATCTTGCACAATACAAAGAAGCACAGATGAAAAGGCGGTTAACTACGCTTCGCAACAAAAACGGGTTTCCCAGTTTTGTTTCTTTTTATGATGCCATGATGAAGGAAAAACCTCTATTCTATGAATTTCTGGATCGGATGACGATCAATGTTTCGGAATTTTGGCGAAATCCCAATCGGTGGGAAGTGCTGCGGGATACAATCTTACCACAACTGCTTGTAGGAAAGCAGAAGCTTAAGCTGTGGAGTGCGGCCTGCTCGACTGGTGAAGAGCCTTATAGCCTGGCTATGGTTCTCGACGGTAAAGGGATTTTAGGAAATTGCTCCATTACAGCTTCCGACATTGATGATGGTGCATTGGCAAAAGCCAAGGAAGGTAAATATTTGGAGCGTTCGCTCAAGGATGTACCTGAGCAGGTAGCTAGCAAATATTTCAAGCCGGATGGTGCGATGTATCGAATTGATGACCGTTTAAAACAAGCCGTGAAATTTCAAAAGCAAAACTTGCTGCTGGATCGGTTTGAGGATGGCTATGATCTTATCATCTGTCGAAATGTAATGATTTATTTTACAGAAGAGGCCAAACATACGTTGTATCAAAAGTTTGCAGCCAGTCTTCGTCCCGGCGGTGTGTTATTTGTCGGTAGCACAGAGCAAATCTTTTCTCCTAACCAATATGGTCTGGAATCGACGGAAACCTTTTTTTATCGCAAAAAAGCATAAGCCTGCGTATATCATCCAAAGTTTTGTAGGAACTTATTCATATCTTTGAGTAATTGATGGTTGGCTTATCAACAAAGCACGTCCTTTAGCCCCTTTGGCTAAGAGGCGTGTTTTTGTTTATCTGCATACACGTGGCTTTTCTTGTCAAAGAAAGGTGCGTATACTATAATGAAGCACAGTTAAAGATTTTAGCGATGCACAGTTTAACAGTTTAAAGGGGGAACGCGTCATGAGTTTACGTTATTTAACCGCGGGGGAAACGCATGGTCCCCAGCTAACTGCCATTGTAGAGGGTATGCCGAGCAATTTAAAATTGGATTTTGAGGAATTGAATTTTCAGCTGCACCGTCGTCAGAAAGGATATGGACGGGGTCGGCGTATGCAGATTGAAAAAGATACGGCGAAAATTGCCGGAGGCGTACGTCACGGCTACACCACGGGTGCACCGATTGCGCTGGTTGTGGAAAATAACGATTGGAAGCACTGGCAGAACATTATGAATATTGAGCCTATTGAAGGCAGTGATGAAGAAAAACGTCGGGTTCACCGTCCACGTCCGGGTCATGCGGATTTGAATGGCGGAATGAAATACAACCTGAAGGATCTTCGTAACGTGCTGGAGCGCTCCAGTGCACGCGAAACAGCAATTCGTGTGGCCTGCGGCGGTTTGGCCCGTCAATTGCTGGCTGAGTTCGGAATCAAGGTGGCAGGTCAGGTCATCCGCATTGGGGAAATCGAAGCTCCTTACCGTGATCTGCCGATTGATGAGCTGATTGCCGTGACAGAAGCCTCTTCGGTGAGAGTAACCGATCCAGAAACCGAAAAGAAAATGGAAGCATATATTGATCTGATCAAGCAAGAAGGTGATTCAGTCGGTGGGGTAGTGGAATGTATTGTAGAAGGTGTTCCGATTGGTCTGGGCAGTCATGTACAGTATGATCGGAAGCTGGATGCACGTATTGCACAAGGCGTCATGTCGATTAATGCATTTAAAGGCGTGGAAATCGGCATCGGCTTTGAAGCAGGAGAATTGCGCGGTTCGCAGGTGCATGACGAGATCCTATATGATGAGGAACGTGGATATCACCGTCGTACCAATCGTTTGGGTGGTTTTGAGGGTGGCATGACGAATGGAATGCCAGTTGTGGTTCGTGGCGTAATGAAGCCGATCCCTACACTCTACAAGCCTCTGCAAAGCGTCGACATTGATACAAAGGAAGCGTTCACTGCACAGGTTGAGCGTTCGGATGCATGTGCAGTACCCGCGGCTAGCGTAGTTATGGAGCATGTGGTAGCTTGGGAGATTGCGAAAGCTTTGCTAGAAAAATTCGGCGGGGATTCGATTGAAGAGATTCGTGCGAATATTGCATCCTACGAAGAACAACTGGGGCGGTACTAAGATGAGTACGCTGACGGTACAGCTTGGGGAACGTTCTTATCCTATTCATATCGGACGAGGGCTGCTACATCGAGCCGGAGAGTTGTTGAAGGAACGAGGAATTGCGCAAAAAAGCCCGTTGTTGATTGTTTCTGACGAAAATGTAGCGGGATTCTACTTGGCAACATTGGAGAGCAATTTTCAGGCATCGGGTTACAAGACAGTGTCCTTTGTCGTTAAGCCAGGTGAAACTTCCAAGTCGCTTGCTGTATTTGAGCAGGTCATAACAGCAGCCATTGAGGGAGGTTTGGATCGCAATTCAGCCGTTATTGCACTTGGTGGTGGTGTAGTGGGTGATTTGGCTGGATTTGTGGCAGCTTCTTATATGAGAGGTGTCAAGTTTGTACAGATCCCCACTACGATCCTTGCCCATGATAGTAGCGTGGGCGGTAAGGTCGGCATCAACCATCCTTTGGCAAAGAATATGATAGGAGCCTTCCATCAACCGGAACTTGTGTTATATGACGTAGATACGTTGTCTACCTTGCCTCCTCGTGAGGTATCTGCGGGGCTTGCTGAAATGATCAAGCATGGTTTGATCTGGGATGCTGATTTCGCCCAGTGGTGCCATGACCATGCGACTGATTTGCTTGCGCTGGATGCGACAGCTCTGGAGTACGGTCTGGAAAAGGGATGTTCCGTAAAAGCCGAAGTGGTGTCGCGCGATGAACGAGAAAATGATTTGCGCGCTATTCTAAACCTAGGTCATACGATTGGTCATGCGATTGAAGCCATTGCGGGATATGGTGAGTTTTTACACGGGGAAGCCATTTCTATTGGTATGGTCGGCTCCGCACTTTTGGGCGTGAAGCTGGGGGCAGATCCTTCTTTGGTAGATGAAACGAAGGAGATGTTGTCTTCGCTATGGCTACCGACCTCCCTTCCGTCACATCTCGATACAGATCGGCTGCTGGACGCGATGATGCATGACAAAAAGTTCAAAGAAGGCAGCATTACTTTTGTCGTCCCACGTAGCATCGGGCACGTGGAGGTTGTGAAGGATATTTCCGTCTCTTACATCCGACAAGTTATTGAACAGTTAAAAGAGGGGGCGTAACGATGTACAATCGGGGAATTCGTGGCGCGACGACCGTAGTGAATAATGAAGAAAACGAAATTTTGGAAGCAACATGCCAACTACTGGAGGAAATTGTATCCTACAATGAAATTCAGCCGGAGGATATTAGTAACGTATGGATTACGGTGACCCATGACCTGGATACTGCCTTTCCAGCCAAGGCCATTCGTCAGCTTGATGGCTGGGATATGGTTCCGCTCATGTGTGCATTAGAAATTCCTGTGGCAGGCAGTTTACCCAAGTGCATCCGTTTGATGGTACAGGTGAACACCGATAAATCCCAGCGGGAAATTAAACATGTATATTTGAACGGAGCGCAGGCGTTAAGACCGGATCTGGCTTCCCAAGGGAAATAAGCGCCCGTTTTTAAAGTTGATGGTTGCCAAAGTAACATCCCATGAGATATAGTGTGTGTAGCAGAGTTAAGTAGAGTAGAGTTAGCCAGAGACAGAGTTGAGATGAGAAGAGTGCAGCCTTAGCCAATTCCATATGAGATTACAGAGACCGGCGGTAGCAGGTAAGCTTTTGTCTATGAAGAGATATTCTTCTACAGAGAAGCTTATTTGAAGCAACCTGCGTGTTTATACAAAAGGGATGAGTGTATACTTATCTATTTGCTGTAGTCATTTACATATGGAGCATTCTTATAATTTCAATAACTGACAGCCTCTACCTTACCGGTAGAGGCTTTTTTATATTCTCTCCTATGGTTCTGCGCCAATTTGGAAAGGAAGTGATCTCATGTTAACGCCGCATGTGGAGCAAGTGATAACGATGGCGAATGAATTTAACCTGATTCCTGTGTACAAAAAAGTGCTGGCTGATATGGAGACGCCGATTCGGATTTTCCGTCGGTATGCCGAGCGGGACCGTGCCTTTCTGCTAGAGAGTGTAGAGGGAGGCGAACAGTGGGCGCGACATTCATTCATCGGTACAGATCCGTTTCTAATGGTCTCGGGTAAAAAAGGACGTTTGATATTGGAACAACACGGTAAACGGCAAATATTAAACGACAAGCCGATTGAAGCGCTCAAAGCATTGCTTCACAAATACCGTAGTCCGAAACTGAAAGAAATGCCTCCATTTACAGGCGGGGCTATCGGATTTTTTGGATATGACCTGCTTCAATATTATGAAAAGCTACCAGAGCATTCGGTAGATGATTTGAATATGGATGATATTCGTTTTATGTTCTGCGATCAAGTCATTGTTTTTGATCATGTGAAGCAGCAAATTTTGCTGGTCGGCAATGTTCATGTAGGCGAAGGGTTCCGCGATGAGGACATTCGTGCTGCTTATGCTGACGTGGAACGCAAGTTGGAGGAAACGGCACAGTATTTGCGCAAGCAGGCCCCACCGGAGCGATTAGGATCAGCCTCCATTCCTGATGATGTGGAACTGGGTGAGATCCAATCCAATGTGACGAAGGAACAGTTTATATCAAACGTAGAGCAGGCGAAGGAGTATATCCGCTCCGGTGATATTTTTCAGGTTGTACTATCCCAGCGTTTTCACATTGATACAGAGGCCTCACCTTTACAGGTATACCGCGTGCTGCGCACGATGAACCCGTCGCCATATATGTATTATTTGAAAATGGATGACGAGATCATCGTAGGCACTTCGCCTGAGGCACTCGTCAAGGTGGAAAACGGCCGGGTAGAGACCCGTCCTATTGCAGGAACGAGACCGCGTGGGGTAACGGAGACAGAAGATGTGGCACTTGCTGAAGAACTGTTAAACGATGAAAAAGAACGTGCAGAACATCTGATGCTGGTCGATTTGGGAAGAAATGATTTGGGCCGTGTATCACAGTTTGGCACAGTCAAATGCGATACGTTTATGGAGATTGAACGCTATTCTCACGTCATGCACATTGTATCCAATGTGTCGGGTGAGCTACGTGAGGACAAAGATTTTTTCGATGCTTTCCTGTCTTGTCTGCCAGCCGGCACCGTATCGGGGGCTCCGAAGCTACGAGCCATGGAGATTATTGCTGAGTTGGAGCGGGAAGCACGCGGACCCTATGCAGGGGCGATTGGATATTTAGGCTTCTCAGGCAATATGGACGCTTGCATTACGATTCGCACGATTGTGTTTAAAAAGAACCGGGCCTATGTCCAGGCAGGCGCTGGAATTGTGTGGGACTCGGTTCCGGAAAGCGAGTATCAGGAGACGGTGAACAAAGCGAAGGCATTGCTGAAGGCAATCCGTACGGCAGAAGTGATGTTCCCGGCAACGACACAGCCCTATAACAGCGTCATCAACCAGGATTACTTGTACACTCCGTAACACACAAAAATCTGATTTTGAGGAGGAGACGACAATGGAACGACATGACATGATGCAAGTGGGGTTAAGCCGGATCATTGAGGGACAGCATCTTTCGCGTACGGAGGCCCGTAGCGTAATGGAAGAGATTATGAGTGGAAGTGCTACACAGGCACAAATTGGCGGGCTGCTGACGGCTCTTCGCCTCAAAGGGGAAACGGTAGATGAAATCACTGGTTTTGCCGAGGCTATGCGTAGCTACGCTAGTCCAGTGCAAGCTGAAGAAGGCAGCGGTCGTCTGCTGGACACATGTGGAACCGGAGGTTCAGGGATTCACAAGTTTAATATTTCCACGATATCCGCGATCATCGCAGCTTCGGTGTCTGTACGGGTAGCAAAGCATGGCAATCGTTCTGCAAGTGGCCGTGCCGGGAGCGCTGATGTCCTGGAGGCATTGGGAGTCAACATTCATTTGACGAGTGAGCAGGCTAGGTCATGTCTGGACCGAATCGGCATCTGCTTTTTATTCGCACAGCTGTATCATCCGTCTATGAAGCATGCCGCCGCGCCGCGCCGCGAGCTGGGTGTGCGGACGGTATTCAATATGCTAGGTCCTTTGACGAATCCGGCTGGTGCGGATCGGCAGCTGTTGGGCATTTATGACGCCAACAAAACGGAAGTCATTGCCGAGGTATTGAAGCAGCTCGGCTCCAAACGGGCCATGGTTGTCAGTAGTCTGGATGGGCTAGATGAAATTAGTATTTCAGCTGCGACACGAGTATCCGAACTGAAGGACGGCAAGGTTCACACGTTCGAGCTTCATCCGTCGGATCTGGGCTTGCAGACGCATTCTCTTGATCAGGTGCTGGGCGGCGACGCACAGGTTAACGCAGATATCATACGACGAATTTTAAACGGAGAGCATGGAGCTTATCGGGATGTTGTGTTAGCGAATGCAGGAGCGTGCATTTATGTATCAGGTGCAGCGGCTACCTTGACGGACGGAGTAGCACGAGCGGCAGAAGCTATTGACTCGGGACTGGCACTTTCTAAGCTGGATCAATTAATACAGGCAACGGGGGAATATCAATATGTATCTTGACAAAATTGTGGTGACGAAGCGACAAGAAGTGGAGCAGCTTAAGGAGCATTTTCAAATAAGTAAAGCCGAACGATTAATTGCTGATTTACCTGCGACGAGAGGATTCGAAAATGCGATCGCGAACAGACGCAATCGTCCGCTCGGACTGATTGCTGAGGTGAAGAAGGCTTCCCCATCCAAAGGGCTGATTCGACCGGATTTCCATCCGGTGGACATTGCACGTGCATATGAGGGAGCAGGAGCGGATTGCATTTCTGTACTGACAGATGTGACGTATTTTCAGGGGAGCCCTGAATATTTACAGCAAATTCGCGATCAGGTGAAGATTCCGCTCCTGCGAAAGGATTTTATCATTGATGAACGGCAAATATATGAAGCTCGTCTGCTGGGAGCGGATGCGGTGCTATTGATTGCCGCTATCCTGGAACCCCGTGTATTAGGATCCTTTTTACAGATTGCCAAGGACCTCGGGCTGGACGCGTTGGTAGAGGTGCATGACAGTGAGGAGCTTAAAGCGGTGCTGGAGCTGGGGACAGCAACCTTAATTGGCGTAAATAACCGAAATCTGCGGACATTCGAGACTCGTCTCCAGACGACAGAGGAGCTGATCTCACTAATTCCTAAAGGGGTTACGTTTATCAGTGAGAGCGGAATTGCGGGACCGGAAGATGTTAATTATCTGCATTCGGTAGGTGCACACGGTATCTTGGTGGGGGAGCATCTGATGCGCAAGGAAGATGTAGGACAGGCTGTAGCCGAATTGATGGACGGGGTTAAAGCATGAACAAAACGGGCATAAAAATTTGTGGACTTCAAAGCGTTGAAGTGCTAAAATCTATTGTAAACTTACCGGTCGATTATATAGGTTTTGTGTTTGCTGACAGCAAGCGCCGGATTGACGGCGTACAGGCTGGAAAGCTGCTTCGCGTATTAGATGAATGGACCTCAGGCAGCAGACCGCGCAGCGTGGGTGTATTTGTGAACCCTGGTGATGCACTGTTAAATGATGTGATGGAGAAAGCACCCTTGGATGTCATACAGCTGCATGGACAGGAGAGTCCGCAGCGCTGTCGGGAGATTAGGGAGCATTTTGGTATACAGGTATTCAAGGCATGGTCTGTGGACAGTCAAGGACAAACAGAACGCTCGGCGGACGAATTGGATGCCTATGTCGGGACAATTGACGCTTTATTGCTGGATACATACGATCCCCTGTATGGCGGCGGCTCCGGAAAAACGTTTGCGTGGGATCGAATTCCTGCCTATCAGGCTTGGACCCATCAATATGGAATTCCTTTGTTTGTAGCCGGCGGGTTGACTGCCGATAATGCGGAAAAGCTGGTTCATGAGTATCATCCCCATGGGCTGGATGTATCCAGCGGTGTAGAGACGAACGGAGTCAAGGACATTGCAAAAATCACAGCATTTGTGGAAAGGGTGAAGCAGGCATGACACAATTACCTGATAACAACGGACGTTTTGGAACATTTGGAGGACGTTTTGTACCGGAAACGTTGATGAACGCACTGATTGAATTGGAGGAATCCTACCGTAAGTACGCGGATGATCCCGAGTTTAAAGCAGAGTTGAACGGGCTCCTTAAGGACTATTCTGGTCGGGAAACGCCGCTTTATCATGCGGAGCGTCTGAGTCAGCATTTGGGCGGAGCTAAAATTTACTTGAAGCGCGAAGATTTAAATCATACCGGTGCCCACAAAATCAATAATGCATTAGCTCAGGGATTGCTGGCGAAGCGTATGGGGAAACAGAAGGTCATTGCTGAAACAGGCGCAGGACAGCATGGTGTCGCGACAGCGACTGTGGCTGCGTTGCTCGGATTGGAATGCAAGGTGTTTATGGGCGAAGAGGATACTGTGCGCCAGCAGCTGAACGTCTTTCGGATGCAGCTTTTGGGTGCAGAGGTCATTCCGGTGACATCAGGTACACGTACACTTAAGGATGCAGGGAATGAAGCTTTGCGTTACTGGGTCAGCCATGTCCATGATACGTTCTATATTTTGGGTTCAGCTGTCGGCCCACATCCGTATCCGATGATGGTGCGGGACTTCCAACGCGTGATTGGTGATGAAACACGTCGCCAGATCCTAGAGAAGGAAGGCAGACTTCCGGATGTCATCGTGGCAGCGATCGGTGGCGGAAGCAATGCCATCGGCATGTTTTATCCTTTTATTGAGGATCAGGGTGTCGCATTGATTGGCGTGGAGGCCGCTGGAAAAGGTGTCGAAACGGAATTCCATGCAGCTACGATGACCAAGGGAACACAAGGGGTCTTCCAAGGCTCTATGAGTTATCTGCTTCAGGATGAGTACGGACAAGTGCAACCTGCGCATTCCATCTCGGCTGGATTAGATTATCCAGGTGTTGGACCGGAGCATTCATACCTGAAAGATATTGAGCGGGCCAAGTATGTTCCGATCACGGATCAGGAAGCGCTGGACGCGCTTCAGCTCCTCTGCCGTACCGAAGGAATACTTCCTGCATTAGAGTCGGCACATGCTGTTGCGCAGGTCGTCAAGCTGGCACCTACGTTGACGGCAGATGATATTATCGTTATTTGTTTGTCTGGACGCGGGGATAAAGATGTGGACTCCATTATCAAGTATTTGGGAGGAAAACCGTCATGAATTTAATTGATCAGGCGTTTGGTCGCCTTAAAAATGAAGGCAAAACGGCATTAATCCCTTTTCTGACGGTAGGCGACCCGGATGTGGATACTACAATAGAGATCATTCGGCAGTTAGAGTCGGCCGGAGCTGACATATTGGAACTGGGTGTACCCTATTCCGACCCGCTGGCTGACGGTCCTGTAATTCAGCGCGCGTCTGAGCGTGCACTGAAACGGCAAATTTCCATTCGCACGTGCATGAAGACAGCTTCTCTGGCCAGGGCGGCAGGTTCAAGTCTGCCTTTTATTCTGTTCACGTATTATAACCCTGTATTACAGATGGGTATGGATGCTTTCTTTGCAGGCTTGCAGGAGCACGGTATCAGCGGTCTGATTATTCCGGACCTTCCGCTTGAGGAAGCGGAGGAGCTGGGAGGACGGGCCGCAGAGGTGGGTGTGCATCTGATTCCTCTGGTGGCTCCAACTTCTGAACAGCGGATCGAACGAATTGTCCGTCAGGCCCGTGGATTTGTATACTGTGTATCTTCGCTGGGTGTAACTGGGGAAAGAGCTTCCTTTTTTGAAGGTATAGAGGGCTTTATCGCGCAGGTCAAACGGCATACGGATATTCCGGTAGCGGTCGGTTTTGGGATCTCTACTCAAGAGCAGGTAGCCCGGTTTTCAAACATTTGCGATGGAGTTGTGGTCGGCAGTGCAATTGTACGTCAGGTGGAGGAGGCCATTCCATTGCTGAATGATTCTGCGCGCAGGCAAGAAGGTCTTTTGCAAATTCATAATTTTGTGGCACAATTAAAGCAGTAACTGTCAAAATAGAAAGTAATAAATATGTTTTGATTGGATAGAGGAGGTAGGGGCATGCAACCTAAACCGCATATTGTACATTTGCCAGTATATCAGCCCGGTAAACCGATTGAAGACGTAAAACGTGAGCTGGGACTCGATGAAGTCATCAAGCTCGCCTCGAACGAGAATCCGTATGGTAGCTCTCCCAAAGTGTTTCAGGCCATTCAGCAGGAGTTTGCCAACATTAGTGTATATCCTGACGGAAGTGCAGTAGCTTTGACACAGGCACTAGCTAAACGGACGGGTTTAAAAGAGGAACAGTTTATCTATGGCTGCGGATCTGACGAAATTATTGCGTTGATTACGCGTGCTTTCCTCCTTCCCGGGGAAGAAAGCATTATGGCCGATCAGACATTTTCCGTATACAAAAGTAATGTGGAAATTGAGGGAGCGGTTGCAGTTGAGGTGCCTTTGCGTGACGGTGTACATGATTTGGATGCTATGCTGTCTCACATCAATGACCGTACAAAAATTATTTGGATCTGTAATCCAAATAACCCGACGGGCACGATTGTACCTGAAGCAGAGCTAATTGCGTTTTTGGACCAAGTACCAAAGCACATCATGGTTGTTCTGGATGAAGCCTACGCCGAGTTTGTGACGGATCGTTCGTATCCCGACGGCATTCGTTTGTTGCCAGCGTACGAAAACCTGGTTGTACTACGCACCTTCTCCAAAATCTATGGGCTTGCTTCGCTGCGCATTGGTTATGGTATGGGAGCCGAGTCAATCATTCGCTTGATAAATCAGGTTCGTGAACCGTTTAATACATCACGGGTAGCACAGGCTGCTGCCATTGCTGCCTTGGAAGATCAGGAATTTGTTCAAGAATGCCGGGATCGTAATGCAGAGGGCAGAGTTTATTTGCAAAATGAACTCAAGCGTCTGGGGCTGGAGTCTTTCCCGGCACATGGTAATTTTATTATGCTGGATGTACGTCGTCCATCCGGTGAGGTATTCCAGGAGTTGCTTCGTAAAGGTGTGATTATTCGCGCAGGTCATCATAAATATCCGACATATATTAGGGTGTCGGTTGGATCACAGCCGCAAAATGAGTTGTTTATTCGTGTGCTGGAACAGGTCCTGGGGGCGGAAGCGGCGAAAGTACGCCTATAATTTCCGCAGATGGGATTTGATAATTGATGAAGATTGCCATTTTCGGCGTGGGACTGATTGGTGGGTCCCTCGCACTTTGTTTTAAAGGGAAGCCGGATATTACTGTTGTCGGCCATGCCCATCTCCCTGAACTGATGGAACCGATGTTAAGCCGTGGTGTCGTGGACACCGCGACTCTTTCGGTTGAAGAAGCGGCAGAGGATGCCGATTTTATTTTTTTATGCGTACCTGTGGGCTTATTGGAACATTATCTCGAACTGTTAAGCAAGCTACCGCTTAAAACGGGTTGTATTATTACTGATGTAGGCAGCACGAAATCGGCAATTGCCAAAAAAGCATCAGAAATTTCTTTGCGCAACGCTTACTTTATCGGTGGTCATCCGATGGCCGGTTCGGAGCGTTCCGGTGTAAAGGCTGCTTCCGCATTGTTATTTGAAAACGCATATTATGTGCTTTCCCCGGCAGAGGGTGTGCCTGAGGAAGCATACAGTTCACTGGAACGTTTATTAAAATATACTAGTGCTCATGTTGTGCGTGTCCAACCTGATATGCATGATGATATTGTCGGTGCGATTAGCCATCTTCCGCACATTATTGCAGCGGCGCTGGTGAATCAGGTGCGAAAGCACAATGATGAAAATCCGTTGTACCGTACATTGGCTGCGGGCGGGTTCCGTGATATTACACGGATAGCCTCTAGTGATCCGGTTGTGTGGCGGGACATCTTACTGAGCAATCGTGAAGTTTTACTAGGTCTGTTGGAAGAATGGAACGGACAGATTGAGCGTTTTACCCATTTACTGAGAATACAAGACGGTGAGGGAATCGCTGACGAGTTTTTGACAGCTGGGCACTTCCGCAGTGAACTGCCAGAGCGTCGCAAAGGAGTTATCGTCTCCACGTTTGATCTGTATATTGATGTACCGGATACCCCAGGGATTATCGGGCGAATTGCTATGGAACTCGGTAATCACAGCATTAATCTGAGCAATATGCAAATCATTGAAAGCCGGGAGGATGTCCCAGGCATCATGCGGCTTTCCTTCCGTCAAGAGCAGGATTGGGAGCGTGCCAAGACTCTGCTGGATTCGATGGGGTATAAAGTGGTGGTGTGAAGGGTGGAGAAAGTATGAGTGTTCGTTAAGGAGGTACACCGCTCCGCGATCCATTTGATCTTACGATCGCTGTTGCAGGGGGATTCTCTGGACTTTTTAAATTATCTAAAGGTAAGAATCCCCCTGCAAAGGCGAACGCTACGCTTCTCTAGATTCAAATGGATCGCTGCGCTACGGATCGCCTTAAAAGTACTATGCTTTCTGGGAGTGAAATAATAGGAAAAGTTTTAAAGCGGGTGAAGAAACTTTCGCCCGCTTTTTTGTTATTTGAAGAACAAATGAGACAATCCTTCTCACTAATTATTATTAAAGAAAACAAAAAAAGACCACCCGGGTAAAGCCCCGGGTGGTAGCTACTTTTAGTGAAGTAGCTGAGTAGGATAGGAGTGGAGAGAAACCATACTGTACTTTTATTATATGTATACGTTTTCATTTTGTCAATATTTTTTTTGAAGCGTTTTCTTTTTGTGTTTTTTTCCTTATTGATGTATTTGAATAGAACATTTTCAATGGGGTTGTCATTTAATCTTGAAAAAATTTAAAATCCCCTGAAAAGCTGTATAAATGAATCAGGTGCCAGCGTTAGGGAGGCATTGATAGAAATCGTGGGGATTTTGGACTTTTTTACTGACGGACATTTTGTGGTACAATGGGTAAGTCCATTTTGGATGTTGAATATTGTTGGGGATAGCACCGTTAATGTTGGCACTACATAGGGTAAGAAAATAACAAATGTTCCATGATGCTGTTTCATCCATTTGCGCAGAGGGCGCAACTTTTTTTGACCTGTTCGGTATATATAGACAGAATCGAACGGGAAAACAGCACATGTATGGGCGAGGAGGGTCTCACTCGGATGATGACAGATTCCCAGATGATTCAGGAAATCAAACAAGGTAATGTTGAGGTTTATTCAGAATTAATGAGGCGGCACCAACGTAAAATTTTAGCTTTTGTTTATCATATGCTGAAAAGTTCGAACCTGGAAATGATTGCTGAGGACTTGTGCTCAGAAACGTTTTATAAAGCGTATCGGAGCCTGCACTCTTTTCGCGAGGTAGACGCATCGTTTTCCACTTGGTTATATACGATTGCACGCAATACGGTGCTAAGTGAGCTTCGCAAGCACCGTAGCGGTCAGGTTCCATTGGAGGAGAGCGGTTATGTACCGGTAGCTCCATCGGATGTCATTCCGGAGCAGGCCGTCCTTCGCGGTGAGAAGGTAGAGATGGTTCGTGAAGCGATCAATAGATTGCCTGAGAAGCAGCGATCTGCGCTGATTTTGCGTGAATATGAGCAATTGGATTATCAGGAGATTGCGACTATTTTAGGACAGACGGTCAGTGCGGTGAAGTCATTGCTTTTCCGGGCAAGATCCAGTGTGAAGACGCAGTTGGAGCCTTATTTTTTTGAGCCTCTCTATGAGGAAAACGAAGGGATGAGCAGCCAATGAAATCCAGGGACACTGAGGATTTGTTCGCTACAGGCAAAAATGTATCGAAACAAGACTCGGAGCGCAGACGGGCCAAAAGCTCGTCTGCTGGGTGGGAGCATGGTTCGGAAGAAAAAGAGTGGAATTTGTCAAAAGAAAATCGGTCCGATATTCGTGATATTTCCTTTGAAATAACAGATGAAAAGCTAGAGGCAATGAATCGCAGAGTCATGGATCGAATTTATGAAGAATCACCGTGGCTTGTTCCGGGCGAGCATCGACGTGCGCGTGTGAACCCAGCAGCCCGTAAGTATATGTCTGTATGGATCGCCGGCTTCTTGGCCGTATTTTTATGTAGCTTCTTGTTTTTGAACTGGAACGGAAGCTCCTCTCAGGAAAATCCCCCTCAAGCAGCTCCTGTCATGGACACAGGTATTTTACCGACAGGCCTGTTGAAAACTACAAGTACATCTCCACAATATCAATACCACATTAAAGATGTGAATAGTGGCATTATGGACCCGCTGGTTGCTAGCATTGTTCCTACTTATCCGCAATACTGGATGTTGTTGTCTGTATTGGCACTTGCGCTTGCTTTATTTTCTCTGGGCTGGATCCATCGGGCGAGAAGGGTCAGAAATTAGCAGGACAGCTGGGCTCCAATATGAATTCATAACAATGCCTGAATAACAAAACAGCGGAGGAAACGACACGATGCTTATTGGCTTGATCAGACATGGATTGACGGATTGGAATGCGGTAGGGAAAATCCAGGGTCACAGTGATATTCCCTTGAATGAGGAAGGGCGTCGGCAGGCACGCTTGCTGGCAGAACGATTAAAGGAAGAACCTTATCATTGGGACGGGCTTATTACAAGTAGTCTCTCCAGAGCGAAAGAGACTGGGGAGATTATTGCTTCTGCTCTGCATCTCCCGTTGTTAGAGCCTGATGATCGGCTAAGAGAACGTGCTTATGGTCAGGTCGAGGGCATGACCCAGGCCGAGCGTGAAGAGAAGTGGGGAGTCGACTGGCATCTGCTGGATCTAGGGCAGGAAAGCGATGCGGATCTTCAGCTTCGCGGGCTAGCTTTTATGGAAGCCATTTGGACGGAAAATCGGGACAAGAATCTGCTGGTCGTTTCCCACGGCGGTTTTTTGGCTAATTTGTATAAGGCTCTGTATCAGGAAAAATTCACGGAACGAATCGGCAATTTGTCACTTAGTGTACTCCAGCGTGAGGATATGGATTGGGCACCACTTTTGTATAATTGCACGAAGCATTTGCAAGAGAAAAGTGACTGTAACTCAAAAAGTTAGTAAAAGACCAAGGCTTCTACTTATCGTAGGAGTCGTGGTCTTTTTTGTTTTTTAATTATACCTTTGCAAAAAAAGAGGTTTAGAGTCTGAACAATCCGTCAAAGCTGTGGGTACAACAGGTAAGAATCAATTCCGGATGACAGTCCAGTGACGAGGCGATGGAACAATGAATCTGGCGGATATGCTGACATTTGCGGATATTGTGCATTTGAACAGAATCGCGGTGTATTACGATTGTGACTGTAAACCTAATTCCAAACATGAGTTGATCCAGGGGATTTTGACGAAGCTCGGCAGCAGTAGTTTTTTTGAGACGCAGGTCAAGGAGCTGAGGTTGTCAGAGGTAAGGTTTTTGAACGCGCTGCTGTTCGATGACCGACCGTATTTCAGCATGGAGGAATTGGTTGCAATAGCCAAACAGTCTGTTGAGGAGGACAAGAATCCTGGTGAGCGGCCAAGGGATATTGTGACCCGTCTGCGTTCTAGTGGCTGGTTGTTCAATGGTTCGACGCACAATACGAGGTATTTGTTCCAAATTCCGTTGGATATGAAGGAGCGCTTTCGACGTGTTATGGTACATGACTTCCAAAACGGAATGACCCGGGTAAGCGAACCGTCGTCGTACCGGGATGAAGGGCATCTGCTGGCAGAGGATTTACGGCTTTTCCTTCAATACATGGGGCAGCATGAGGTTCCGCTAAATCCCGAGGGAGCTTGGTATCGTCGCAATCAGCAGCAGCTGATGGAACATTTGCACATTGCGGAGCCGCTTTTGGGTAAGGGAGGATGGCGTTTCGGGTATGGCTCCTCTTTTAAGTTTTATCCAGACCGAATGGCACTACTTTATGATTATGCCCGTCACTCCAAGTACATTGAGGAGAAAGGGGACCAAGTTGTGCTGACGGCAAAGGGAGAAGCGCATCAGGAGCATACAATTGAGGAAGAAATGATACAGCTATTCAGGTTTTGGTTAAGATTGTATAAAGGAGCCGTTCCTAATTTGCTGTCTCTAGTCTACTGGATTGGAGAATGTGCCAGGCCCTGGACGTCCTCAGAGTCGCTTTTTGTACATATCGGCCCACTGATTCGACCGTTTTACTATGATACGCCCCGTTCGGTCTTTGATCAGAGGATTATACGAATGATGCTTCACTTGGGTATGCTTCGTCAGGGTGAACATTCGACGGGACCATCTGTACAGATGACGGCCTGGGGGCTGAAGTTGGCGGGAGAGTGCCGCATTGGTCGGAACGACTCGGGTATACGGCTCCATTGACAAGCAGCACACATATTGATAGAATTTCACCCAAAATGAGAGGGTGAAGTTGTTGCTGATTCACTATAACGGAAACATGCCACAGCTCCATTCATCTGTCTATATGGCAGAAGGAGCAAAAATTGTCGGAAAAGTAACGATCGGTCAAGATTCCTCTGTATGGTTTAATGCCGTACTGCGCGGAGATATGGCGCCTATCATCATCGGTGAACGCTGCAATATTCAGGACGGTGTCGTGGGACATGTGAACACGGACCAGCCCCTGTTGCTGGCGGATGATATTTCGGTAGGTCATGCTGCAATAATCCACGGTTGTACGGTAGGCAAAGGCACTTTAATCGGTATGGGGGCCATTGTACTCAACGGAGCGGAGCTTGGTGAATATGCTTTAATAGGAGCAGGGTCGGTCGTTACGGAAAATACCAAAATACCACCCTATACTCTTTCTCTCGGTACACCTGCCAAAGTGGTGCGCGAATTGACAGATGCAGATTTGCAGCGGATGTCACGAACGGCACTCAGCTATGTGGCGAAAGGAAAAGAATATAGGATCTCTTAAACTCATGTTGGAGGTGCATCCTATGGATAAAATGAAGGTTACTTATGAAGTAATGTTGGGCCTGTCTGCTGAAATGGTTTTGGACGAGGCATTACGTAAACACCGGAGTGAAAAACTCTACAAGGATATTGATGAGGCGCTAGCCTCCGGAGATGAAGTAGCTTTTCGTCATCTTACGGATGAGCTGAAAGCAATGAGTTAGAACAATCTTAGGAATCCTAAGTTGGATTTCAGACGAATCTTTAGTTCAAAGATTATAATCATCAAACCTGACTGTAGCGGCGGTCAGGTTTTTTTGATACGCTTGGATATGATATAGTCTTTGTAGGATGGGACCTGTACAAGGCAACTGTCGTATGAACGGAGGATGAAGGACGTGTCGTTATCTTATTTGTGGAGCCGGTCGTTCTTGACGAGCCGGCCTTTTTTGTGGCTGCTGTTCTGGTGTAATCTGGTTGGAACGGTGTATGGGTACATATGGTATGGGGGGCAGTTGGAATATACGCTAAATTATCACCCAATGTGGCAGATTGTATTTGTGCCTGATAGTCCGACGGCGAGTCTGTTTTTTACGATCTCTATAGCATTTTTGCTCTATTCTCCGCGTCTCAAGAGCTTGAAGGTCATTCGCCAGATCATCGAGGCGTTGGCTGTTGTCACGAGTGTAAAATATGGCATCTGGGCTTCAGCTATTATTTTTTGGGGAGTTGCGCAGGGGGGACATATGATATGGCAGGATTGGATGCTGGTGGCATCTCACACGGCAATGGCGGTCGAAGCACTGCTGTTCGTGCGTTTTTTCACCTGCAAATGGACTGCTTTGTGCCTAGCCACACTCTGGACATTATTAAATGATACGATGGATTATACATTTGGTATATATCCGTATCTTCCGAAGACGCTAACGGATGATGTACCACAAGTGCGTGCTTTTACCTATATGCTGACCCTTGTCAGTATTATAGCGGCATGGCTTGCCATGTTTGCGCGCAATCGAATGGGAGTAGAAGTGGAGAAATAGAGATGAACATTGTTATAAACCAAAAAGAATATATATTTAAAAAAGGAACCGTGATGATCATAAAATAAGAAAGAGCTTTAATCATTTAGCTAAACAAAGTTTTGGTTTTGATTTTGAAGCTTGGTATCAATTGGGCTTTTGGAATGATAAATATATCCCTTACGTACGGCAGGGCAACTGTGATGCTACGTATTTGTTCGCAATGATAGTGTGAAGAATTTTTACCCTAAATTCGCGTTTGTTTCAGCACAAGAATATCAATCGAACCGGAAAGTAATCATAAACCACTTGGACATTAAAGTTGAGAAATTGAACCTGGAAGAGCAGTCGGATTTAAAGTTACTGAAAAATAAAAGTGCTAGATTAAATCCGTATTCACTTTTTGCTGCGGAAAGTAGTGAATGGCTGGTTTTATTCTATGCCATCTCGTTTTTTAAAGATAAATTTATGTATATACCTCAATATGACACGATTGTGGTTGCAGATTTTGAGGGGGATACCATTTGTCCTAAAGCAAGTTCTAGTCTCGGTAACCTTGCCATACAGTAAGGTGAGGAGGGATGTCCCATGATTAGGGGTCAGGCGTTGCAAATTATGATACGTATTGTTTCGAGTGTTGTTTTAACTATGGTCCTGCTGCTGTCCGTCTGCGTCCCTCCAGGTGTGGCAGAAGCGCGTGATCAGTCAAAACCCGTAGGAAATACAAAAGAGATTGAGGAACTGGATCATGCAGCTGCGATACTGTACCGAGATGTGATGGACGGGAACATTGAAAAAGCGCGCGCGGATGTAGCCGAGGTGAGTCGATGGTTTGGCACTGGACAGGTGCAGGCAGCGTTATCTGTAGAGGCCATTCATGCTTTGTCCGGCAGCATCCTTGAGGTGCAGCAAGCTACACAGTCCGTCCAAGCATCACCGGATGAATGGGTGAAGGCTGCGGCCAATTTACGACTTGCGACAGATGCGCTTGCACATCCGCGTCAGCCCTTATGGCAGCAGTATTATAAGATTTTAAAAGAAGATGTTAGTGGCTTGAACAGCCAGTTTGCTAAAGGCAACATGAAGGGTTTCAAAGCTGGAGCCGCGGTGCTGGAGGACCACTATGAGACGATCCGTACAGCAGCATTGATTCATGGCAGAACAAGTGAAGTTGTCCGGGCTGATTCATGGATTTCCTACGTCAAAGGATTGGGGGATCAGCAAAATGCAGATGCCTCAGCGATTAGAGGGGCGTTGGATCAGGGAAATCCGACGTTTAATGCCTTGTTTGGACGTGAAAAAGACGCCACTGCCCTGGCGCCATTTATCCCGCGTGAAAGTGAGCGCCGGGCAGAATTGGCAATCGGCATGATTGTTCTGCTGGCGCTGGCCTATGCAGGTTATCGTAAATATCGAGCTGGTTTCTCTGGATAACGATGCAAAATTCGAATATTCGCGTCGTTGGCTGCTGAGCCATCCATATAGGTTAGCCCATCGCCCGGATTTCCGGGCTATTCCTCTTTGAACCCCTCTCCATGTACATCATGCACATCCTGTATGATAATAAACGCCCGTGGATCAACCGATTTAACAATTTGGTGCAAACGTCGTATTTCCTGACGAGGCACGACACAATAGGCAACATGCTTGGCCTGCTTGGAAAATGCACCTACAGCCGGAATAATAGTAACTCCACGATCCATGTCCCTAATAATAATATCCGCAATGTCCATCGTCTGGTCGCTGATAATCATAAAGGCTCTGGCAGAATAGGCCCCTTCTTGTATAAAATCAATAATTTTGGACGCGATGAACACGGCGACTAATGTATATAGAATTTTTTCTTTTGGTATGTAAAGTAGTGAAGCACCGATAATGACGATATCAATGACCAGCAGAATCCTTCCCATACTCCAGCCAAACTTCCTGTTTAGAATACGAGCGATTATATCCGAGCCGCCCGTGGTGCCGCCAAAGCGGAACACAATACCTAATCCGGCCCCAAGCGTAACCCCCGCATATAATGAAGAAAGTATAAAATCGTGTTCAGTTTGAAATGTTCCCATCCATCCGAAATGAATCATTTTTTCATACAACCACAGAAAAAAAGTGAGCGACCCGATACCTACCCCTGTATATAGAATTTGCTTGCCCCCAAGCATTTTCCACCCAATTAAAAATAAAGGAATGTTCAGCAGCAATGTGGAGAGAGAGGGTGAAATCGAAAAAGCATAATTGAGCAGCAGGGTGATCCCTGTAATACCACCTTCCATCAGTTTACTGGGTATTATAAAATAAAGCAGACCGAATGCATAGATGGCGGTCCCGAGCACAATGGGTAAAATCAGTTTAAGCTGTTCCATAGACTTGGATATCTTCATATGATCCCTCGCAGTAGCAGTTTAAGGAAGAACGACTTCATGCTTATTTGCTAAATCGCAGCTCCTTATATGTAGTATACCTTTTTACGAAAGCTTTAAAAGGCTGATGACTGTAAGTTGGGATCATAAGTACACAATTAAAAAAAATTTGTTTTAAAATGTGCTTTACGATAACATATGAATAAACCTGCACATGGGGGGATTGCGTGATTCATGGAAAAATCATTAGATGAAATTCAACGTGAGGTAGACCAGTATATATCTCAATTTAAGGAAGGGTATTTTAGCCCTTTGGCGATGTTGGCCCGGATGTCTGAGGAAGTCGGGGAACTGGCGAGGGAAGTCAATCACTCCTTTGGCGAGAAACCGAAAAAAACGGATGAGGCGGACAATTCGATTGAGCTGGAGCTGGGGGACATTTTGTTCATCACAGTTTGCTTTGCGAACTCGCTAGGTATAAATTTGACCGAGGCTCATGATAAGGTCATGCAAAAATTTAACACGCGTGACGCGAATCGCTGGACCAAAAAGGACACCGATTAGGCGTTTTGTACATATGCTGTACCAAACCGGTTACCCGGAGGTGCAGTGTCATGAAGGCGGAGGAATACGTTCAGAAAGCTTATCAGTGCATTTTGCAGAACGATTTTGAGCAGGCTGTGGAATGGTTTGAAAAAGCAATTTCAGCTCAGCCTGATCATGCGGAGCATTATTTCCGGTGCTCGGTTACCTATGCTCGTAGTGGTCGTTTGGAGCAGGCTCTCGCATATGCAGAGCATGCGGTTCGTCTCGCTCCACAGCAGGATGAATATGTTCTCCATCTGCATGCGCAGGAAGCCAGGCAGCATACGGAGAAGGCCAGAAAAATGCTGGATGTCGACAGAGCTACGCCACAGGTGCGTCAGGATGCGATTTTGCTACTGGAACGAGCAATAGCCCTCGATCCGTTATGTGGGGATGCTTTTTTGTTGCTCGCATTGA
This sequence comes from Paenibacillus sp. MZ03-122A, assembly GCF_024213325.1. NCBI lineage: Bacteria > Bacillati > Bacillota > Bacilli > Caryophanales > Paenibacillaceae > Paenibacillus > Paenibacillus sp. MZ03-122A. The sequence continues at coordinate 234,942 of NZ_JANAVI010000003.1, forward strand.
TTTATGATGAATTGAATGAGTATAAGCTAGCTGTGCAGGCTGCTCGCGAGGCGGCTGCACTGTTTCCTCACAATGTGCAGCTTGCCAACCTCATGAAGAAGTTATGCCAGCAGATGAATGAACAGATCTAACACAAATGGATGCATAAGGAGTTGTAGGGATATGTCAGAACCAATAAAAGTGGCTGTTGTAGGAGCAGCAGGGCGTATGGGCCGTGAAGTTGTCAAATTGGTTCTTCAGGATGAGGAACTACAGCTTGTGGCCGCAGTGAACAGAACACATGCCGGCAGTGATGCCGGCCTTCTCGTCGGATTACCGGAAGCGGGTATCGCTATTGGGGAGGACGTGGAGCAGGCTTTACTGGATAGTCGAGCGGATGTCATGGTCGATTTTACGGGGCCGCATTTTGCGTACGCACATACAGCGCTTGCTATCAAGTATGGAGTACGTCCGGTTATCGGAACGACAGGGTTTACCCCCGAACAGATTAATGAACTGGACAAGCAGTGTCGTGAGCAGCAAATTGGTGGTCTGATCGCCCCGAACTTTTCGATTGGAGTCATTTTGATGATGCGGTTTGCGGCTCAGGCAGCGAAATACTTCCCACATCTGGAAATCATCGAATATCATGGTGACCAAAAATTGGACGCGCCATCGGGCACAGCCATTAAGACCGCAGAGCTGATCGCCGAACAGCGTGAAGAGCTACGACAGGGTAACCCGGAAGAGGAAGAAACGTTAGAAGGATCACGGGGGGGGTACTATCAAGGGTTCCGTGTTCACAGTGTCCGTCTTCCCGGTGTGTTCGCACAGCAAGAAGTAATCTTCGGAGGGTTTGGACAATCTCTGAAAATTCGTCAGGATTCTTATGAACGAGCGGGCTATATGCCGGGTGTTAAAATCGGTATTCAGAAGGTTATGGAGCAGCCAGGACTTGTATATGGATTTGAGCATTACATCGATTAAGAATACGCGAATGATTTGACGAACGAAATTATAGAATGAGGCAGGAGGAACTTTGAATGTTAAAGATTGCATTTATAGCGCATGACCGAAAAAAGGATGAAATGGTAAATTTCATAACGGCCTATGAGCATGTTTTTACAGATCACCAGTTATTTTCAACAGGTACAACAGGTCTGCGCATTATGGAGCAAACCAAGCTTCAAATTCACCGTTTCATGTCCGGTCCGCTTGGAGGAGATCAGCAAATCGGGGCTATGGTTGCACAAAATGACATGGACTTGATTATATTCTTGCGTGATCCGCTTATGGCCCAGCCGCATGAGCCGGATATTAGCGCCCTGTTACGTCTGTGTGATGTACAAGGGATTCCTCTGGCAACCAACGTTGCAACTGCTGAAATACTGGTTAAGGCGCTAGACCGTGGCGATTTTGCTTGGCGTGAGCTGGTACATAAATATAAACCGGGGATTGACCAGCAAGGTGATATAAAATGACACTGGACATCTTGATTTTCGGAGCCCATGCCGACGATGCAGAAATAGGAATGGGAGGCACGATTGCCAAGCATACAGCCGCTGGTTTAAAGGTGGGCGTTTGCGATTTGACGCGGGCTGAAATGTCATCCAATGGTGATGTGGATACTCGTATGGCAGAGGCAGAACACGCTGCAAAAGTACTCGGACTTGCCGTGCGGACGAATTTAGGTCTGCCGGATCGTGGATTATATGTAACTCCAGAACATGTAGCTGCAGTTACAGCAGAAATACGGCGCCATGCACCAAAAGTCGTATTTGCTCCTTATTGGGAGGATCGACATCCAGACCATGTCATGTGCAGTAAGTTAGTGGAGGAAGCGGTATTTAACGCCAAGTTGCGACGTTTTATGCCAGAAAATCCTGCGGTACAGGTAGAGCAATTATATTTTTATTTTATTAATGATATTGGCAGAACGGATTTGATTGTGGATATCACCGAGCATTATGAAGCCAAAGAACGGTCTTTGTTGAGTTATGCTTCGCAATTTCAGGCAGCACCTGGAAAGGATACAGTATCCACACCCTTAAATCAGGGATATGTGGAACGCGTAAAAGCTCGCGACTCGTTGTTGGGTCAACGCAAACTGATTTCGTATGCAGAAGGCTTTGCGTCCAAAACGCCATATCTGGTTAAGCTATTCACATAAGAATTCTATACTTGAGCATTTTGCAGAATGTTAAAATAAATCGGCAGGAAAGTTATCACTGATGAGCGGAAGGAGGCAGCTTAGCTTGAAAGACAAATTGAAAATTGGCATTACCTGTTATCCGTCGTTGGGTGGCTCCGGCGTAGTGGCTACTGAGTTGGGTAAGTTGCTGGCAGAAAAAGGGCATGAGGTCCATTTCATTGCCAATAGCATTCCGTTCAGATTAGGCGGGGCATTTCAGAAAAATATTTTTTATCATGAGGTTGAAGTTAACGATTATTACGTGTTTAGATATCCACCCTATGATTTGTCACTCGCGACCAAAATGGCCCAAGTCGCACAAATGAAGAATTTGGACGTACTCCATGTTCATTATGCAGTACCCCATGCAGTATGCGCTTACTTGGCGAAGGAAATGGTGGGTGATCATCTGAAGGTGGTAACCACCTTGCACGGTACGGACATTACAGTGTTGGCACAGGATGAGTCGTTGAAGGACCTGATTCGGCTGGCTATTAACAAAAGTGACGCTGTGACAGCGGTTTCCAAGGATTTGATTCGGGAGACGATAGATGCGTTGGAAATTACACGACCTATTGATTTAACCTACAATTTTGTAGATAAACGGGTATATTATCCACGAGATGCCGCGGCGCTTAGAAGAGATTTTGCCCAACCGCATGAAAAAATAATGATGCATATTTCCAATTTCCGTCCTGTCAAAAGGGTGGGAGATGTGCTGGATATATTTGAAAAAGTGCAACGTAAAGTACCTGCGAAGCTACTGTTGGTGGGAGAAGGACCGGATCTTCCCAAAATCCGTTGCAAAATCGAGAATTTAGGTCTGCAAGATAAGGTCTTCTTTTTAGGTAAGCAGGATCAGATCGCAGAAGTAATTTCTATGGCGGATGTGCTGCTGCTTCCCTCGGAAAAAGAAAGTTTTGGTCTGGTTGCATTGGAAGCAATGGCCTGTGGAGTGCCGACAATCGGTTCTCAAGCAGGGGGGGTACCTGAACTCGTTGTTCATGGAAGTACGGGGTATCTTGCTGAAATCGGTAATACTGAGGCAATGGCTGATTATGCAGTAGAGCTGTTGTCCGATGAAGCGATGGCGGAACGTTTCCGTGAAGCGTGTCTGACCCGCGCCCGTACCGTTTTTTGTGATGAACTGATTACCCGTCAATATGAAGAGATATATTACCGTGTGTTGGGACGCGAGGTGCCGGATCTTAAACCGATCAGCGTTTAAGGGGGCGGACTCGCGTCCGTTTTTTATATTGAATACTTGCAAAGGGGGAAACCCTATGAATACAAATACTTGGCAATATGCTGACCAAGAGATGGCATTTCATGGCAGAGAGGTTATACATACACTAACCGCAGCAGGACACGAAGCCTACTGGGTCGGTGGCTGTGTGCGGGATGAGCTATTAGGAAGAGCCATTCATGATATGGATTTGACTACTTCGGCTGAGCCTGAACAGGTCATAGCGCTATTCCCTCACGTCATTCCGACAGGAATTCAGCATGGGACGGTTACGGTCATGCAGGGTGGCCATGCGTTCGAGGTAACCACTTTTCGTACGGAAAGTGGTTATGCCGATCACCGCCGTCCAACGGAAGTTGCCTTCGTAAAGGATATCCGTGAGGATCTGATGCGACGGGATTTTACTATGAATGCGATTGCGATGGCAGAACACGGAGAGCGTGTTGACCCATTTGGAGGAGAAGCCGATTTACGAGCCGCTCTCGTTCGTTGTGTAGGCCGAGCCGAGGAACGTTTTGAAGAGGACGGGTTACGGATGCTGCGTTGCATCCGTTTTGCCTCTGTGTTTCGGTTCCGTGTTGCTTACAACACCTGGAAAGGCATGATTCGGCGCAAAGAGGGACTTCGTTACATAGCCATGGAACGTGTGCGGGTCGAGCTGGAAAAGATGCTAGCGGGCCCTGACCCTTTAAGTGGGTTGGAGATGCTGAGCCGTAGCGGATTGCTCGGTTGTACGAAGGTTCCGGTTCCTTGGGAACAATGTGAAGTAGGGGCGCTCAAGGGGATCGTTCAACTGCAAGAAGAACTGCGGTGGGGCCTGCTCTTAATGTCTTGTAGACTTACCTCAGAGGCAGCGGATGAGCTACTAAGAGCTTGGACCTTTTCCAACGCGGTACGACTTCGGCTGGTTCATCTGCTGGAATGGGAGACCGAATTAATCTACAGTGCTGGTGCCATAGCTGGCGATTCCGATCCGGGGGAGTCTGGCATTGTCAACGATGAGGCGCTGCGTCGTAGCTGGATTCGTCTGCTAATTAGACTGGGAAAAGATACAGCTTCAGACTGGCTTGATCTTTACAAGACACTGCCTGCTTCATTCCGCGGATTACCGCCGTGGGTAGAAAAGCATGTGGCGAAAACAGCAGAACTGGCAAGCTCGTGGACAAAGCAGGCTGTAGTCGTTCGTATCAAAGATTTAAATATTACAGGAAATGAACTGGTTCAGGCGATGAATCGACCAGGCGGCCCTTGGCTGGGTCAGATGATGGAACAGCTTTTACAAGCTGTTGCCTGCGGAGATATTCCGAATGAAACAGAAACATTGCTTCAGGAAGCGAAACGGGTGATGAGTAGTGAATAATCATGAAAGATTGTTAGGCATACTGGAGGAAGGTACATCCGATTACGTATCAGGGGAGGAAATCAGCCGACGCCTCTCGGTTAGCCGAACAGCAGTATGGAAGCAGATCAACAAACTGCGTGAGTTGGGCTACAACATTGATGCCTCCTCGCGTCGGGGTTATCAATTGATATCCCGACCGGATCGGCTGCAAGTCTCCAAATTAACCAATATGTTAAATACTCAATCTTTTGGCCAGCGTATTGTTGTACTGGATTCGACGGTTTCCACTCAGCAAGATGCCATGGGTTTGGCAGAAGAGGGCGCGCCAGAGGGGACAGTAGTGCTTGCGGAGGAACAAACGGCAGGTCGGGGACGTTTGGGACGGAAGTGGTATTCCCCTCGTGGCAAAGGAGTCTGGATGAGCATTGTGTTGCGTCCTACCCAGCCCTTGGCTTTTACCCCCCAGCTAACGCTACTTACAGGTGTAGCAGTGTGTAGGGCCATTCGTCGGCTGACGGATGTGGAGGCTGGTATCAAATGGCCAAACGACGTGCTGATTCATGGTCGCAAAGTATCCGGTATTCTGCTGGAATCTGCAACAGAGGATCAACGGGTTCGATACTGTATTGCAGGGATTGGCATTGATGTGAATTTAAATAAAGAAGATTACCCGGAAGAGTTATCGCAGGTGGGAACGTCCTTGAAAATAGAAGCAGGGCGTGAAATTGACCGTACTGTGCTGATCGCCTCAGTGCTGGAAGAGATGGAACAGCTAAGCAAGTTGTATGCCGAGCAGGGGTTTCAGCCTATAGCCATGCTGTGGGAGGCTTTGTCCGTGACTATGAACCGTAGCATACGGGCACATACCGGGCAAGGGATAACTGTAGAAGGTACAGCTGTTGGCTTGGACCCTTCCGGGGCACTCGTAGTAGAAACGGATCAGGGAGAGCGAATTCAGGTCATTTCAGGGGATATACAATTGTAGAAGCGACCCTAGCTATGAAAACGACCGAAATCGTTCTATTCCCTGTGCAAAACTTCACGTGAAAAAGCTGATGTTTTTTGTTATACTGTGCAGGAGGCGGCATCGGACGGTCCGAGCTGCACTCCAGGGGCACATGCTCTACTTTAGCAAGTTTGTAAGACCATCATAACTTCATTTGAAGGTTACGTTGGATTCTGCTCTGAGCCGAACAGGACCGAGACAGAAGGGACGATCTCAAAATGAGTGTCTTTTTTGGCTGTTCGGACCTTTTGATGACGCAGATGTACAGGCGTTCATAAAAGGTTATTTTTTGTGCCAAAAAAAGATGGAAGGGAGCCATTTACAATGGCAGGAAAACAAGCACTGAATATTGTGAAAATGAAAAAAATGAAGCAAGAGGGCATTCCGCTCAGTATGCTGACCGCCTATGATTATCCATCGGCTAAAATAGCCGAGGAGGCGGGAATTGACATGATTCTCGTAGGTGACTCGCTGGGTAACGTAGTTCTTGGTTACGATTCAACCATCCCTGTAACCTTGGATGATATCGTGTACCATTCCCGGGCAGTCGCAAGAGGCGCGGAACATACATTTATCGTAGCGGACATGCCTTTTATGACATATCACAGCAGCGTATCAGAAAGTCTTCAGGGCATCCGCCGTCTGATGCAGGAAGGACATGTGCATGCTGTTAAATTGGAGGGCGGAGCTGAAATTGCCGATGTTGTAAAAGCAACTGTTCAGGCAGGTGTGCCTGTATTGGGACATATCGGGCTTACTCCGCAATCGGTTAATCAAATTGGCGGCTATCGCATTCAAGGCAAGGACGAAGCGGACGCACGCCGGTTAATGGCGGACGCCAAGGCGCTGGAGCAGGCGGGTGCTTTTGGCGTTGTATTGGAACTGGTAACTGAGGAAGTGGCAACAGCGATTTCTAAAGAGCTTTCCATTCCAACCATTGGAATTGGTGCTGGACGTGGATGTGACGGTCAGGTACTCGTTTATCACGATCTGATTCAGTACGCATCGCCTTATTTCAGCAAACGCTTTGTTAAAACCTATGCCGATGTAGGCGGCTTGATCCGCAGCAGCATTGAGCAGTATGTGAGTGATGTAAAAGGGCGGGCATTTCCGGCCGCGGAGCATGTGTTCAGCGCGGATGACCGCGTTGTGGAATCCCTGTATGGTAAGGCAAAAGGACAGACACAGGAACAAGCTAAGGAAAAGGTGGAATCACGCTCATGATCATCGTAAGAGAAGTGGATCAGCTGCGCAAGATTATTGCTGAACGTCGGCAGCTTGGGACAAGCGGAACAAAAAAGGTACACGGTTCTACCTCTTTACAGCAACATAAAGTCGGCTTTGTACCAACAATGGGATACCTGCATGAAGGGCATGCGAGCTTGATGCACAAGGCGCGTGAAATGGCGGATACGGTGGTGCTTAGCATTTTCGTAAATCCGATTCAATTTGGACCGAATGAAGATCTAGACAGCTATCCTCGCGATGAAGCTCGTGATTTGGAGGTAGCGCGGCGCGAAGGAGTGGATATTGTTTTTTTACCAACTGTAGCAGAAATGTATCCACAACCAACCCAAACCAAAATTCGTGTATCCGCTTTGACAGATCGTTTGTGCGGTGCTTCCCGTCCCGGCCATTTTGATGGTGTGACTACGGTGGTAGCCAAGCTTTTTAACATGATAGGTCCTGATTTGGCTTTCTTTGGAATGAAGGATGCGCAGCAGGTTGCTGTGCTCCAGCAGATGGTGACTGATCTCAATATGAACGTGACTATCGTACCTTGTCCCATCGTCAGAGAGGCGGATGGTTTGGCCCTCAGCTCCCGTAATGTGTATTTAAGTGCAGAACAGCGCGAACAGGCGTTGGTGCTGTCTCAGTCACTGCGTAAGGTGCAAGAAGTGAGCGAAGATATAGTAACAAACACAATTACGATTCGTCAGCTACATCAAATGGTGGAGTCCACCATTACTTCCTCTCCTTTAGCGGACATTGATTACATTGAAATATTAACTTTTCCCGGTCTGGAGCCCCTTCTTCCCGAGCAGCGGCTATGTGATGTTCAGGAAGACGTCATCGTAGCGCTGGCTGTGAAATTTGGCAATACCAGACTGATTGACAATATAAGAATACAGAAGGCGGAGGTGCTTTCCCATGTTTAGAACCATGATGAAATCCAAAATTCACCGCGCTACGGTTACGGAAGCTAACCTGAACTATGTGGGGAGTATCACTATAGATGAAGATCTCATGGAGACATCGGATTTGTTGGAGAATGAAAAGGTTCAAATTGTAAACAATAACAATGGAGCTCGACTGGAAACCTATGTTATCCCCGGACCGCGTGGGAGCGGCGTAATCTGTCTCAATGGTGCGGCAGCCCGTTTGGTGCAGCCTGGTGATACAGTCATTATTATTTCTTATGCTTCCATGTCGAATGAAGAGGCCAAAACATACAAACCAACAGTGGTATTTGTTGATGAACATAATAAACCAGCCCAAACGATGAACAAAGAAGTACACGCGACGATCATGTAATGAATGGGAGTGCGGATGAAACCCGTCTTTTAAGCGAAAAATGTGAGTGTATTAATCCATCTTTCATAAGGGCGGGATGCACATGTTCCAGCATGTATTCGCAGAAATGAACAGCATGTTAGATGATATCGTGAAGCATTACCCATCAGCCCAGGGCTCCCGCAGGCAGGAGCTGCTACAGCACTGGAGTCTGCTGCGGAGAATGAGTGACGGAATTATGGATGAGTGGCTGGCCTTTGAGGAAAAAATGGTTTGCCTGCGTGCGGCCGGGTTTTCCGCGGAGACCGATATGTCTGACACGGAGCTGCCTGAAAAAGAGCTGCCAGCTTTTAATCGGGGGCAAGGGTATTATCGATTACTCATGTACCCTGAGGCGATCCAACAATTTGAGCAGGTACTACAGCATTTTCCGAACAGCTGGCAGAGTCGCATGTATATGGGAATGGCCTATTTTCAACTAGATGATCCAGCAGAGGCTGTATGCCATTTTCAGAAGGTGCTGGACCTGACTGAGCAGGCAGGACTGAAGGCGGTCATCTATAATGCGCTAGGCTGTCTGTTGGCAAAGCAGGCTGACGTAGAGGAGGCGCAAAAATGTTTTGCTCTCGCACATCAGTTCGATCCTGCGTTACCCGAGCCGCTGCACAATATGGAAGCCTGTCTGTCCGGTACCGAAAAGCTTCGATACGACAGCTCCATGATGACGTGGATGTAGTTGTCAGACACCGAGCAAGACGATGCATGCCCACCTCTCAGGCGGCGTGTGCATCGTCTTTTTTGGCTGTCTTAATTTCCAAACAGGCGATCTTCTGCTATGCTAATATACAGAGTTATTATTTTTGTAAGTGTCATAAGAAAGGATTAGCCCGAATGAAATTTGCGGTATTGGATTTTGAAACGACAGGCACCCAGTCCGCGGATGACATCATTCAAGTCGGACTTGCAATTATAGATCATGATAACAGCATTTCCCGTGTTTACGGCTCTTATGTAAACCCTGGCAGATCTATTCCCCCTTTTATCACCGGATTGACCGGAATTACAGACGATGACGTCAAGGATGCTCCTGCTCTTGAAGAAATGATGATGGAGCTCGTGCCTATGCTGGACGATGTTGTACTGGTCGGTCATAATGTGGCGTTTGATTTTAATTTTTTGCAAAACGCTCTGGATCGGTGCGGATATTTACCGTTTAGCGGAAGAATCTTGGATACAATGGATTTTCTGAAAATTATGTTTCCATCGCTTTCTTCTTATCAGTTGGGTTTTGTGTCTTCTGAGTTTGGGCTGGCGCATGATCGCCCTCACCAAGCAGACAGCGACGCGTTGGCTACGGCTGAGGTTTTTTTAAAGTGTCTGGGTGAGCTTCAAGCATTACCTTTGATAACGATACAGCGGCTTAGCGATTTGTTTGCAGAGGAAGACAGTGACCTTGGATGGTTTCTTGATGGGGTGCGTGAAGAGAAAGAGCTTGATCCTATTCAGGATCTGGAGGGACATCAGTTTTTTCGTCAGCTTGCGCTAAAAGTGGAAGATTGGACGGAGCTAGCTGCTCCGCGTAGAGAAGATGACCCGAATCCACTGTCAGGTGTTTCCTTTGAGGAGTACATGGATGATGTGCGGGACAATTTGCGTTCATCCTTGAGCCAATATGAGGAGCGCGAGGCGCAGATACAGATGATTGAGGGTGTAAATCAGGCACTGAGTGAAGACAAGCACCTACTGATCGAAGCAGGTACAGGAACAGGGAAGTCCCTCGGCTATTTGCTCCCATCGCTGTATCACAGTGTGAAAAAAGGACAGCGAGTTATGGTAAGTACACATACGATCAACCTGCAGGAGCAATTACGCGAGCGCGACATTCCGATGCTGACCAAGGTGATTCCGTTTCCGTTCCGGGCTGCTATTTTCAAGGGTCGGGGACATTATTTGTGTCTGCGTAAGTTTGAACATAAAATAAACAGAAGAGACTTCGCGACACCGAAGGAAGATTTAATTACAGCTGCTCAGATGATCGTCTGGTTGACGCTAACAGAAACCGGTGATGATGAGGAACTGAATCTGAGCAACCGTGGTGGAGATTTCTGGGAAACGGTGGCGAGTGATTCAGAGTCCTGTCTTGGTCGCTCTTGCCCATGGTTCCGCAAATGCTATTATCATCGTGCACGCCATGAAGCAGGGATAGCGGATGTCGTTATTACGAATCACTCTAAGTTGTTTACAGACGTCAAAGCTAGTCACCAGTTGTTGCCGAGCTATGAACATCTGGTGATTGATGAAGCCCATCACCTGGAGGAAGTAGCTGGTAAGCACCTAGGTATGCATATGAAATATTTCACACTCGTGCATACACTGACACGACTGTTCAAAGACAGCAAGAATGGACAATTGCCTTCACTTCGTCAACAGTTGGCGAAATCGGGGCACGAGAAGTCGACGCATTGGGCCTCAACCATCGATCAGATGTATCCGCTCGTGTTAGAGGTTAAGGAAACTTGGGACCTGCTAAGCGACAAACTGTTTGGCATGTTGCCAGAGCGAAGCGATGCGACACCGGGTGAAACAGGACAGTTTTCTTCCCGTCTCAAACCTTCAGCCAAGCCTGCAAAGTGGGATCAGGCGGGGGCTTTGGAAAATCAGCTATATGTAACGATGAGTGAAATTTTGCGCAAGGGCGACAAGCTGATGCTGGACGTCAAGGAAGAACATGACGATTATGCGGCGGATAGCCTTATTACAGATATCACGGGTCTGCTCAAGGATCTGGCGGGGATTCGAGAAAATTTGCGCTTTTTTATGCGACTCGATGATGAAACAACCGTATACTGGCTCGAAGCGAGTGGGCAATTCCGCAGTAAATCATTACAATTTTATGCGGTGCCCGTCGATGTGAGCCGCCAGTTGAAAGAAATGTTTTTTGACAAAAAAAGAAGCATTATTCTGACGTCTGCTACCTTATCGGTAGATAAGTCGTTTCAGTACATGATCGATCAGCTCGGCTTGCAGGAGGCCGCAGATCAAGAGCGGCTGATGACTTCGCAGCTCCCGTCACCCTTTAATTACAGGGATCAGGTGCTGCTGGTCATTCCACGGGATTTCCCAAGCGTGAAGGGCAGTGTAGGAGATGCACACTTTGTAGATATGCTCGTTAGCTCTCTAGGAGCGACTGCTCAGGCGACGCGGGGGAGAATGCTCGTTCTGTTTACTTCCTATCGGATGCTCCGGCAAGTGTATGAGCCGCTTAAAGAGGCCTTAGCATCCAGCGAAATTACTGTGCTGGGACAAGGTGTGGACAGTGGGAGTCGCAGCAAGCTAACCCGCCGTTTTCAGGAAGCCAAAGCTTCTGTATTGCTGGGAACCAGCAGCTTCTGGGAAGGCGTCGATATTCCGGGGAAGGCTCTGACTTGTCTAGCCATTGTTCGCTTGCCATTTCAACCGCCGAATCACCCGTTGCTGGAGGCAAAAAGCGAGCTGCTCCAGCAGCAGAAGAAGAATCCATTTATGAAGCTGTCTGTACCACAAGCGGTTATTCGCTTCAAACAGGGATTTGGTCGGTTGGTTCGTACAGCGAGCGACCACGGGGTCGTTATCGTTTACGATACGCGTGTGATCGAATCCTATTACGGAAAGCACTTTTTGTACTCGTTACCGGGACCAAAAATGGAGCATATGCCATCGGAGCAAATGGTGCCCCGCATCGCCGAATGGCTCCAATCCGCCCCGGAGACCGAGGCATAACGGACGGACACTAAGTATGTTCGTTACAATTAGGGGGAGCAAGTATGAAATCAGATAAAATTTCAGAGGCTGTCGTACGGAGGTTACCCGTATATTTACGTTATCTGAATGCACTTCACAAACGGGAGGTGGCTACGGTCTCTTCTCAAGAGTTGGGACAGAGGCTAGATTTGAACCCGGCCCAAATCCGTAAAGATCTCGCCTATTTTGGAGATTTTGGTCGGAAGGGTATCGGTTATGATGTTTCTTATCTAATTGAGAAAATACGCCATATCCTGAAAATCGATCAGCAAATTAATGTAGTATTGGTCGGAGCGGGTAATCTGGGGCAAGCTCTTTCGAATTATAACGCTTATTTAAAAGACAATATGAAGATTGTAGCGGTATTTGATGCGTTTCCGGATAAGGTAGGGACCAAGATCAATACATTGGTCGTGCAACCGATGCATGAACTGGAAGCGACTGTGAAAGAAAAAAACATTCGAATCGGGATTATTACCGTACCTGATTTTGAAGCACAGCACGTGGCTGACAGGCTTATTGAGAGCGGAATTGGAGCGATCCTTAACTTTGCACCGACTACTCTCAAGGCACCGGCCAACATTCGGATTCATGCCACAGACTTTACAACTGATTTGCTTAGCCTCGCTTATTATTTGGAGGACGGAAAGGAAGAAACACAATATGACAGTGAATAAATGGATGATTAAAAACGGCTCTTTTGCCGTAAATGGACCAGAATCTGGGGTAATCCATGGTTTTATGATTGTGGAAGATAGCCGCATTACTTACATTGGCGAGACTTTGCCTTCGGGTGAGGAAGAGACGGAAGCGATCGATGGTAAGGGGCTTTTGTTTTTACCTGGTCTGATTAATACTCATGGTCATGCGGCGATGTCTCTGCTGCGTGGGCATGGAGATGACTTGGCACTTCAAGTATGGCTTCAGGAAAAAATGTGGCCTATGGAAGCCAAGTTTACATCTACGGACGTGTACTGGGGTACGTCGTTGTCTGTGCTGGAAATGCTGAAAGGTGGTACAACGACCTTCCTGGACATGTACGATCATATGGATGAGGTGGCTCGTGTAGCTGAAGAGTCAGGTATTCGTGCAAGTCTGATGCGTGGAGCAATTGGACTATGTTCGGAGGAAGAACAGCGAATCAAGCTGGCTGAGGCCGTGACTTTTGCGCGTAACTGGCATGGTAAAGCAGACGGGCGTATTACAACGATGATGTCACCGCATGCGCCATACACCTGTCCACCTGCGTTTATTGAAAAATTCGTACAAGCTGCGCATGATCTGGATTTGCCACTGCATACACACATGTCTGAGACGATCGCCGAAGTGGAGCAAAACGTACGAGACTACGGTTTGCGTCCAGTTGCACACTTGGATAAGCTTGGCTTTTTCTCCCGTCCCTCGCTTGTTGCCCATGGCGTTCATTTGAACGACGAAGAAATAGCTTTACTGGCTGAACGTGGTGTAGCGGTTTCGCACAACCCAGGTAGCAACTTGAAGCTGGCAAGTGGTGTGGCAAGAGTGCCTGAATTGCTGCGTGCAGGGGTTACCGTTTCTCTCGGAACGGATGGTCCTGCCAGTAATAATAACCTGGATATGTTCGAGGAAATGCGTCTGGCAGCACTTATTCACAAGGGTGTATCTGGTGACCCTACAGCAGTTCCTGCGAGTGAAGCGCTGCGTCTGGCAACAGAATACGGTGCAAAGTCAATTGGTTTAAAAGAAGTAGGAGCGTTGGCAGCAGGCAACAAGGCTGACTTTATCGCGCTGGATCTGAATCAGGCACATTTCTTGCCGCGTACAGATCTTATTTCCCATGCGGTATACTCAGCAAGCGCCAAAGACGTGGTTCACGTATGGGTAGACGGTCGTCAGGTTGTGAAAAACGGCGAATGCCTGACTATGGACGAGGAACGCATCAAACATGAGGCACAAGCCGCCTTTGAAGGGCTGCTGTCGCGCTAATTCAGGTGTCACATCCCCTTAGAGAGGAAGCACGGGTTTGAAAAATAAGAAAAAGTGGATAGCGGTCGCCATTTTGGCCGTAATACTGATCCTGGTCAGCATTTTCTGGTATTATTCCTATGTTACTCAAGACCAGGTGGCTGAGAAAAATGCCGCTATCATTAAGGCCAAGCAATCAGGTGGTCTGGTTAGCACGACTCAAACATGGAAGTCTGTGTGGGATCAGGTATATTGGGTGGTTCAAGGGAAAAATGCACAGAATGAAAATATAATGGTGTGGGTTCCTTTTCAAAAAGTGGAGGGACAACCTAACGTACCTGCCGCAGATAATAGCGGTGTTCACACCGAGTTGCTGAAGAACGGAGTCGATGAGCAAAAAATGACGTCAATAATTCAGCAGCAGCTTCCAGGTGCAAAAATTGTAAGGCTTCAGCCGAGTGTGTTCAATGGCGAATATGTGTGGCAGTTGTTTTACGATGATGGAAGTCATCATTACTACACCTTTTATCGTTTCTCAGATGGGGTGGCGACGGGTGTAAAGTATACTTTGCCCAATAACTGAGCTGGTTGAGGATTAGCAGATGTGGAATAAATGACTAGTAAATAATTGAAAGCTTAAGAAAAAGACGTAAATGCGATGAAATTCGTATTTACGTCTTTTAGTCTTGCTATGCCGTAAAGTGGGCTGAAAGCCAGTGAAGCATCTTTACCTATCCATCTTCTCTCCTAGGGCAAATTCATCTTTATGGCGGGCAGTACGGAGTGGAGGATTTGAATCTGGAGAAGCGGAGCGTTCGCCTTTGCCGCCGGATTTTCTCCGTAAGAATATAATCGAGAAAAATCGGGTGGCAACAGCGATCGTAAGATCAAATCCTACGCTCAGCGTCTCGCCTCCACCTTAACCAAAGATTTTGCCTCATCACAACTCCTCCACACATTGCCTTCGATATTAGATATACGTTATGATATACTATATTTTATAAGTGATAGACAAAAATGATAGAAAAAAAATTGCTGATCGCTGTAAGATCATGCAATTTGGTTGTTTGTTGACATTCGTCCCGTTTCTTCTGGGTTTTACATTTTGAGAGGAGGATGTTGTTTGAAATTGCGTGCAGTTCCTATCGTTGTGGCGGCAGTTTTGGCAGCTTTGCTGCTATTTGGGGGATGGTTCATTTACCGTCAGGTTACAATGCAAAGCCCTCTGGAAAAACTGGTTTCTCAATATCCAGGCGTGACAAGCGCTCAAATAGATATTAAACAGGATCAGGTTGTATTGAAACTAGATCTCAAACCGCAGGCGGATGTGGCCGGATTAGTCGATGTGGTTAAGCAAAAAGGACAAACCATCATTGGCAGCCGTACCATTAAGCTGGATATTGAAGATCGTTCCAATTCAGCACTGAATCAATGGTGGTCTGAGGCTATGTTTCCTGTAGCCGAAGCGATGGAAAATAAAAAGTATACTCAAATTTCATCTACAGTTGAGCAGATGAAAAAGAAAAAGACGGGTATCAAAGCTGATACCGACATGGATTCGAACAATGTCTATATCCGACTCAGCGAAGGGAAAGCGACCAAGTTTATCGTTTTGCCACGTCAATCTCAGCAAATGGGGGTATGGCCTAATGCCTAGATGGATCAAGGAAACATTAATCGGCATAGTGCCGGTGACTATTATATTTCTCGTTTTTATTGGGGTGAATATTATCCCTCTTCTAGTTGCTGGCGTGATGCTCAGCGGCTTGTTAATGCTCATGCATGCACGTGGTGGCTTGGCCGTAGGTGCTGGGCAAGAACGTAAACGCAAAAAAAATGGTCCGGACAAACTGACTTTTGAGGAAATCGGTGGGCAGGAAAGCGCTAAGCAGGAGCTGCGTGAGGCCCTGGACTTTTTGAATCGACATGATGAAATTTCCAAGTTTGGTATCCGTCCATTAAAAGGTGTTCTGCTCACAGGTCCTCCGGGAACAGGGAAAACACTGATGGCGAAAGCAGCCGCACACTATACTAATTCTGTATTTGTTGCAGCCTCAGGTAGTGAATTTGTTGAAAT
Source organism: Paenibacillus sp. MZ03-122A (assembly GCF_024213325.1). Taxonomy (NCBI): domain Bacteria; kingdom Bacillati; phylum Bacillota; class Bacilli; order Caryophanales; family Paenibacillaceae; genus Paenibacillus; species Paenibacillus sp. MZ03-122A. The sequence continues at coordinate 251,021 of NZ_JANAVI010000003.1, forward strand.
GTACGTTGGTGTTGGCGCGGGTCGTGTCCGTGAGTTGTTTCGGGAGGCACGTACTCGTGCAGCCAAGGAAAAGAAGGAAAATGCGATTGTTTTTATTGACGAGATCGACGTAATTGGTGGTAAACGTGAGGGTGGGCAGCAACGAGAATATGATCAGACTTTAAATCAGTTGCTGACAGAAATGGATGGCATTTATTCGGCAGACACTCCGCGGATTTTGATCATTGCAGCAACAAACCGTAAAGAAATGCTGGACAGTGCCTTAACGCGTCCAGGGCGTTTTGACCGTCATATTCAAGTGGATTTGCCTGACAAGAAGGGCCGTCTTCATATTCTTAAAATTCATGCCAAAAACAAACCGATTCAGGAAGATGCGAATCTGGACAAAATTGCTGAGGAATCTTACGGGTTTTCCGGCGCACAGCTGGAGAGCGTGATGAATGAAGCGGCAATCTATGCGATGAGACAGGATCAGAAAATGATTGCGCAGAAGCATCTGTCGATGGCAATTGACAAAGTAATGATGGGTGAAAAGACAGATCGAGAATCGACGTTGGAAGAGAAAAAACGTGTAGCGATTCATGAACTGGGACATGCTATTATGGCCGAAATTGTTCGTCCTGGTAGCGTAAGCCAGGTAGCACTTAGCCCACGTGGGAAAGCGCTTGGCTATGTGCGCCACAATCCACAGCAAGAGCATTATTTATACACCAAGCAGTTCCTGGAGGAGCAGATCATGATCTCGCTCGCAGGGGCTACAGCGGAAGAAATGTACTATGGCGGTCGCAGTACCGGCTCAAGTAATGATTTTGAGCAGGCGCTGAACATCGTCCATACGATGATGACTTCCGGTTTGACTTCACTTGGCATTATTAACATGGAAATGGTAACCAAAGAAGAACTTATGCGGGAAAATGGCGAGATTATGGCTGACCTGCACACCCGAACTTTGGAGTTGCTGGAAAAGCATCGTCCTGTGTTCGACAACTCACTTGACATCCTGATGAAGGAAGAAACTCTGTCTGGAGACCAATTTAGATGTCAATTTAGTGAAAATGCTTTATTACCAGCATAATTTTTTATGCTGGTTATTTTTTTTTACTTTTAGTCCGTGCTAAGATATTATTATCTATTGGGACATAAACATGTATTTTTCGACAAAGAAGGATACAATATATGAGAGTGACCAGGAAAGGGTGGAGTAAAGAATCATGCAATTTAAAAAAATCGGCGTCATCGGCGGCGGCACCATGGGACAGGGGATTTCTGAAATGCTCGCGTCCAAAGGAATCGATGTGCTGCTGGTAGAGCAGACACCAGAGAAACTAGACTACGCCTACAATATGATTGAAACGAGTCTGGACAAACAACTGGAAAAGTGGGCAATTACTCAAGCTGAGAAAAAATTGATCTTATCCCGTATTCAAAAAGTAATCCATTTGGCGGAGCTCGGCAGCTGCGATATGGTCATTGAGACTATTACAGAGAATCTGGACGAGAAGAAAGCAGTGTTCCAAGAGCTAGACTATGTGTGTCCAAGCAATATTATTCTTGCAAGTAATACATCCACGCTGAGCCTGACCGAGCTTGCTAGCTCGACCAAGTATCCTGAGCGTGTTATTGGTATGCACTTTATTTATCCTGTATCCCGTATTGATCTTGTAGAAATTATTCGTGGTTTGAAAACTTCGGACGATACATTTGAACACACTAAAATGTTCGTGGAAGAAATAGTGGAGAAAAAAGGAGTCATGATTTATGAATCTCCTGGATTCGTAACAAGCCGGATTATCTGTCTGCTGATTAACGAAGCGGCCCATGTACTTCAAGAGGGCGTGGCTTCCGCTGAAGATATCGATGACGCTATGCGAATCGGCTATAACTTCCAAAGCGGTCCTTTGGAAATGGCTGACCGCTTTGGTCTAGATTCCGTTTTGGCTGCTCTGGAGCGTATGTTCCGTGAATTCGGCGAATTGAAATATCGTCCGTCCATCGTTCTGAAGAAAATGGTGCGTGCAGGTAATCTGGGCGTGAAATCGGGCGAAGGCTTCTTTAAGTACGACAAGGATGGTGACCGGATATGAAAATTCTCGTAATCAATGCAGGGAGTTCTTCCCTGAAATACCAATTATATGATATGACGGACGAGTCCGTTCTGGCAAAAGGATTGGTAGAGCGCATCGGTATGGATTCCTCCATTCTTACGCATAAGCCAACCAATAAAGAAGAATACACCGAAGTTAGCGAAATTTTGGAACATACTACAGCCATCCGTAAAGTGCTGAACGCACTCACAGATGCTGAACATGGTGTAATCTCCAGTACTAGTGAAATTCAGGCTGTAGGCCACCGTGTGGTTCATGGAGGCGAAATCTTCAAACAGTCTGCAGTTGTAACGCCTGAAGCGAAGAGTGAAATCCGCCGCTTGTTTGACTTGGCACCACTGCATAACCCTGCTTCCATGATGGGGATTAAAGCGGCTGAATTGAATATGCCAGATGTACCGCAGGTTGTGGTATTTGATACCTCGTTCCATCAAACCATGCCTGAAAAAGCTTATATGTACGCCATTCCAAGAGTGTTGTACAATAAGTATAAGGTTCGTCGTTACGGTGCCCACGGCACTTCCCATGATTTTGTAAGTAAGGAAGCTGCCAAATTCCTTGGTCGTCCTTTGGAAGACCTGAAGATTATCACTTGTCATATCGGTAATGGTGGTAGTGTAACAGCAGTTCAAGGCGGTTTGTCTGTTGATACTTCCATGGGTATGACTCCACTGGAAGGTCTTATGATGGGTACTCGTAGTGGTGATTTGGACCCAGCAATCGTACCTTATGTCATGAACAAAGAAGAATTGACTGTCAATGAAGTCAATTCCATGCTGAACAAGCATAGTGGACTTTTAGCTATTTCCGGTATCAGCAGTGACATGCGTGAAATCACAGAAGGTATGGAAAAAGGCGAAGCTAATTCTACATTGGCATTCGAAATGTATGAATACCGTCTGCGCAAATACATTGGATCGTATGCTGCCGCAATGAACGGGGTAGACGTAATTGCATTTACAGCAGGTGTAGGCGAGAACTCCATCGTTCTGCGTAAGAGAGTGTTGGAGCAATTGACATTCCTCGGTATCGAGCTGGATGAATCGTTGAATGCTATTCGTTCTGGCGAGCCTCGCCGGATTACAACTGCAAATTCAAAGGTAGAAGTACTGATCATTCCAACGAACGAAGAACTGGTTATTGCCCGCGACACGTTCCGTCTGGTTCAGTAGTTCGGTTCGAAAGTATAAACTTTATGCATGCGGACTTACGTTTGATTTCCGCATGCACCAAACAGCGAGAGCAAACAGCCTGACCCAGGGGGAAGGGCTGTTTGATTTTCGGTTAAGAGGAGAGAGACGGTCATGACGAATAAAAGTACGATTGCCCAAGTGGGCCGCCATGTAGGGGAAACGGTTACAATCGGCGCTTGGGTGAACAATAAACGATCTAGTGGTAAAATTCAGTTCCTGCAACTGCGCGATGGTAGCGGGTATATTCAAGGGGTTATCGTGAAAAGCGAAGTGTCCGAGGATATTTGGAATGACGCGAAATCCTTGACTCAAGAGAGCTCCCTTTACGTTACTGGAGTGGTGCGTGAAGAACCGCGTAGCCAATCGGGCTTTGAATTAACGGTTACAGGCATTGAAATTATTCATTTGACCGAAAACTACCCGATTACACCCAAAGAGCATGGTGTAGATTTCCTGATGGATCATCGTCACTTATGGCTGCGTTCCGCCAAGCAACGTGCTGTTCTGATCGTACGGGCGGAAATTATCCGTGCGGTACAGGAATTCTTTAACGGCAACGGCTTTACGAAGGTGGACCCACCCATTTTGACTCCTTCCTCTGCAGAAGGCACAACAGAATTGTTCCACATTAAATATTTTGATGAAGATGCGTATTTGACACAAAGCGGGCAGTTGTATATGGAAGCCGCGGCAATGGCGCTGGGCAAAGTATATTCCTTTGGTCCAACTTTCCGTGCGGAAAAGTCCAAAACACGTCGTCACCTGATTGAGTTTTGGATGATCGAGCCTGAGATGGCTTTTGTGGATCATGAAGAATCCTTGCGCGTTCAGGAGCAGTTTGTAAGTCATATCGTGCAGTCTGTTCTGAAAAACTGTGCGAAGGAGCTTGAAACAATCGGACGAGATGTTTCGAAGCTGGAGGAAATTCAAGGCGAATTCCCACGTATTACGTATGATGAGGCGATTGCCTTCCTTCAAGGTGAAGGGTTCGATATTCCATGGGGAGAAGACTTTGGTGCTCCTCATGAAACGGCGATTGCTGAAAGATATAACAAGCCTGTGTTCATTACACATTGGCCGACTCACATTAAGGCATTCTATATGAAACCAGACCCGACCCGTCCAGAGGTTGTTTTGTGTGCCGATATGATCGCTCCTGAAGGCTACGGCGAAATTATCGGGGGTTCCCAACGGATTGATGATCCAGCATTGATGGAAGAACGTTTTAACGAGCATAACTTGGCTCGTGAAGCCTACCAATGGTATATGGATCTGCGCACCTATGGTACCGTTCCGCATTCCGGCTTTGGATTGGGCCTGGAGCGTACAGTAGCATGGATTTGTGGACTCGATCATGTACGTGAAACGATTCCGTTCCCACGTATGCTGTATCGTTTGTATCCGTAACCGATGACCGGATCATTCGACAAGACATCAGCGGCAGAATGGGCGGAGGGAGTAGCCTTTGCTATGGAAGCCGGAATGGTCCAGATTCCCTACGCCCTGCTCAAGCATTATCGGACACTTCGGCTGACGGATGGTGAAATGCTGCTACTGATGCAGTTGCTTGCCTTTAAACAAGCGGAACGTAATGAATTTCCGACATGGGAACAATTGCAGTCACGTATCGGATGCACTGCGAACGAAATCGCACTCTATTTCAGTAAGCTCATGAAAGAAGGATTTTTGAGAATCGATTCCGTAGAAGACCGCAGCTCATCCGTACAATTCGAACGTTACAATTTGACGGGGCTGTACCGTAAGTTGGCAGAATGTATGATCGCTGAACGTAATGAGCAGCACGATGAAGATGACATTTTGTTTGCCGGAAAGCCGGATTTACTGAATGGAATATCAGAATCCCCGCTTACAGAAGAACGCAATTTGTTCACGATTTTTGAGAAAGAATTCGGGCGCCCATTGTCACCGATGGAATACGAGACGATCACTAGCTGGGTGGATCAGGATCGGTATCCCGAGGAGCTGATTTTGCTGGCTTTGAAGGAAGCGGTATTTGCAGGGAAGGTACATTTCCGGTATATAGACCGTATTTTGCTGGAGTGGAGCCGAAACCGTGTTCGTAATGCGCAGGATGCCAAAGAATACGCCCAGCGATTCCGTGGTGGCGGACGCAATTGATATATATCGGTCTAAATAGGCTTTAATGATAGAGGACACACCATTCCGTCAGGAGGGTGTGTCCTTTTTTAAATATTTTTTTTCGAAATATGCAGGGGAAGGAAATTTCCTGGCGTCTATAGTATTGGGAAGGGGGAGAGCGTCATTGATATAGAGAGAATCATTGAACGAATACGGTCCGGTGACCGGCAGGCGTTCCGTGAGATCGTAGAGCTGTACAGCAAGCATGTATTTCATATCGCCTATTCGGTACTGCATGACAGCAAGGAAGCCGAAGATGCCGCGCAGGAGGCGTTCGTTCAGGTGTACAAGTCTCTCCCCCAGTACCGGAACGAAGGATTTAAAACGTGGCTGAGCCGAATTGCGCTCCACAAAGCGCTGGATATTAAGCGCAAACAGGACAGACGACCCGCAGAGCTTATAGACGTGGCACAATCCCTTGTACAGCTCCCTTCCCGGGATGAGGATGTGGTGGCCCGTCTCATTCGCGAGGAGCAAACTGTAGAACTATCGCAAAAAATTGCCCAGTTGCCCCAGCAACATCGGGATATTATTCAAGCCTATTATATGCAGGGCAAAACTTACGATCAAATTGCAGAAGAGACGCAGGTAGCTTTAAAAACAGTAGAGTCGAGACTCTATCGGGCGCGGCTATGGATTCGAAATCACTGGAAGGAGGAGGAATGGCAATGACTGACCAACAAGATAAACCGTGGATTGAAGGGAAATCGAATGACTGGCATGCTTACATTGCAGGAACTTGCACGATAGAAGAATCTGCCCGGCTAGAAAAGCTACTGCTGGAAGACGAACAGGCGCTGATGTTATATCTTGTTGCACTGGAGCAACTGGAGTCAACTTTAAAAGATTATTCTGCCTGGATGGATACGGAGCGCTTCACAGATCAGGTAATGGCCGTTCTTCCCGAGATAGAAGCTGAACCGAGTCAAGTTATGTTCAAAAAACGCCGCTGGTTTGAAAAACCTGTGTTTCATTATGTTGTCGCCGCAAGCCTAACGTTGATCTTGTTGTCCAGTGGAGCCTTTGACAAAATGATGCCGCAAACAGGCGGAAAGCCGATTCCTCCAAAAGAACGCGTTTCTTACAGTGAAGAGGTCATGCGAGCTACAACAACCTGGCTCGATAAATTAAAGCCCTAAATCATCGGATAAAGGCTGAGATGAAAAAACTCAAAAATAACAACCTTCAATTGTGAACTTTATCAAAATCCCATAAATAGAAAGGAAGTGTAGCGATGCCTTATACGGAAAGAAGCAAGCTCTTGGCATTTCTATTGAACATTATTCCCGGTGTGGGACACTATTATTGGACACGAAAAGCCAATGTGTTTGTATACACCATTTTGTTTTTCGGATGTCTGGCAGGAGGATTATTTCTTGCATTCGTAGTAAGAGACGAATCGCCTTTATTATTCGGTATGTTTGTTGCCGCCCTTTTTTGGGGACTCAGCATGCTGCATATCATGATTAGCTTGTTGCGTTATGATCCTCGTGCAGTCGCTGCTCCATACCCCCCTCATGCAGGGCTCAATCCATATGATTTTTACTCGCAAAATGGACCTTATGGACAGGCTGGTTTAACAGGGGAGGTACCGGAGGGGGCAACACACGCAGATACGGATGTACCGGGAGTAGGAATGGGATATGGCCCGGGCTATAATAACCATTATCAACAAGGACACTATGGTATGGCAGGATCACCTGCTTTTCAAAGAGGATCGGAGAATGAACGCTTTTTTACGATTTTGCTGTCGTTCATTCCTGGATTGGGACACCTTCATTTGGGGCTAATGCAGCGTGGTTTGTCTTTTTTACTGTCCTTCTTTGGCTTTGGTGCGATTCTTATCTTTATTACTAGCATTACTAACGAATCCGGATTTTTGGCCTTTGCGGGCGTGTTGCCGATTATTTGGCTGTATTGCATGTTTGATGCGGTGCAGCATGTACATCGCAAACAAGCTGGAGAAATTCTTCAGGACCGGACTTTGTTTGAGGAACTGGAGCATGGAAGAATCGAGGGACGTCGAAGTAAAATGCTGGCTACCATTTTATCCGTATTTCCCGGTGCCGGACATATGTATATAGGTTTGCAAAAGCGCGGACTCCAACTCATGCTTTTGTTTTTAGGAGGCATCTATGTACTGGATGTGCTGCATCTTTCACTCTTTTTATTCTTGCTTCCGGTGGTTTGGTTTTACAGTTTTTTTGATGCATTGCAGCAAGTAAGCCGTTATGGACGGGAGCCGCTGATCGACAAACCTGTGATCGGTATGTTTGCACAATATCACCGCTGGGTAGGCTTGGGGTTACTATTGCTGGGCGCCTATTACATCTTAATCAACGTACTAGTTCCTACTCTGGATCGTCTGTTTCCAAACAGAGAGATTTATAATTTGGTTGACATGTATCTACGGACGATTATCGTATCCTTATTGTTGATCGGCGGTGGTATTTGGATGATGATTGGGAATTCCAAATCTAAACGAGTAAAGGAGAAGCAATAGAATGGATACTGAATTTTCAAAGAGTGAGGCTCCCTTAAAGGGAGTCCATCATCCTCATAGCGATGGAGGAGGTGCCACAGGTATATTGGGTACATCATCTAACAAAAATAGCTCCTCTAAAGCGTCAAACACTCCGGCAGGGGTGTGGAAAGTTGGAAGGCTGTCAATGGGACTTTTCCTTGTTCTGCTGGGGGGCGTAACGTTTGCCTCCAAGTTTTGGGGAGCGGGCATTCTGGACCAGGCGTTAACCTGGTGGCCTGTCGTTTTTGTTTTGCTGGGATTGGAAATTTTAATGTATACTGCTTGGAAAGGGACGCGTGAGCGCATTCGTTATGATTTATTCAGTATGTTTATTACGGCGGTATTGGTTTTTTGCTGTATCGGATTTGCCTTGGTCAGTTCATTGGGGATCACTCCGCAAGTCAGAGAAATAATGAGTTCGGTTCAGGAAACAAGGGTTCTCCCAGACTGGCATGAAAAACTGCCTGCCGAAGTGACCAAGGTGATTGTACAGGGAGAAGATCCTTATGCGGTCAAAATTGACGCAACCACCTCACCTGAAGTGCATGTGTTCGGAAGTTATGTATACACAGGTAAAGAGGATGAAATAAAAGGACAAGATTTATACCAGACCAAGCAAATCGGCGATACATTGTATGTATTACTGGGTCAAATTCCGACACGTTTTATGCAGACTCAGCAGCAGCTTGATGTTACGATTGCTGTACCTGAGGGAATTACGGTTACTGTGCGCGATAGCCGAGGAAATATAATTGAAAAATAGGGAGATCTTCCGGCTCCAACTTTACATTTCGTATCATTCACGCGATACTGGAAGGGAAGCCTGAGATGTCATCCATGTTGCTAGCTAATGGTGTATTTGCTTATCAGGCGAAACTTGATGATGTGCAGTCGAATGGCGATTGTGATCGGAAATGAGGGAGAATAATGATTTCGTTGAATCCTGATACGCTTACAGGGCGTGAAAATTATAAGCTGTTGACCGGAAGTATTATCCCAAGGCCCGTAGCCTTTGTAACGACTTTGAGCAGCGAAGGGGTGCTGAATGGTGCGCCATTCAGTTATTTTTCCATCGTAGCCTCTGAACCGCCACTGCTGTCTGTATCCGTACAACGTGTCGATGGAGTATCCAAAGATACAGCACGTAATGCGATGGAGCATAAGGCATTTGTCGTACATATCACAGACGAGGACAATGTGGGAGCGGTGAATGTGACGGCTTCCCGTCTGTTGCCGCAGGAGAGTGAGGTTGCACTGGCAGGCCTTACCCCGGTCAAAAGTACAAAAATCGAAGTTCCCGGTGTGGCAGAAGCGAAAATACGCATGGAATGTATTCTGGAACAAGTTATACCGTTGGGAGGCAAGGAGGACACACCTGCCTGTGACCTGTTAATCGGACGCGTAGTGCAGTATCATTTGTCCGAGGAAGCATACCAAAATACGTATGTGATTGCTAAGGAGTTGCGTCCAGTAAGTCGGTTGGCTGGGAACAACTATGCGAAGCTAGGAGAGCAATTCACGCTGGAGCGTCCCCAATAGGGGGCGTTTTTTTACAGCATGCCTAAGATTTTATGTGGCTAGTAGAATAGAATACCCTAATTATAAAAAAGAGAACGTTCCTGTGCTATCGCTTAGGCTCCGTTCTCGATATTCAATGGCCACTTTTACAAATAATGATAAGCATCTTTGATATTTATGAGTTTATTTACTTCAAAGTTTTCAGTAGCAGGGAGCGATAGGTCGTTTCAAACAAAAATTCAAACGCCTCCAAATGCTTTTTAGCCTCAAATACATCACGGCCCCACGCATAAATGCCGTGGTTACGCAATAAAATTCCAGGCACCTGATCATTCAGCACACCGGGCACCAGCTTGGCAATCGAGGCAATATCTGCGTAATTAGGCAGCACAGGAATATCAATCGCAGCATTTTCGTCCCAAATGTTAAAAGCCTTGATCAGCTCAATACCTTGGATAGGTACAGCGCCTTGCTCACCGTAATATTCGGAAATCAGATTATTAAACACGGTATGCACATGAAAAACGGCTCCGCAGCCTGTCAGGCGGTAAATTTCGCAATGTATAAGCGTCTCTGCGCTTGGCTTGAGGTTTGTCGCTTCTGCCGCTTTTCCGTACTGGTCTACGAACAGAAAATCTTCCGGAGTACGCTTGGTTTTATCCTTACCGCTGGCGGTCACTGCAAAATAAAATTGTTCGGGATGAAAGTCACCGATTCGGATCGACAAATTGCCGCTCGTGCCTGGGAACCAGTTGCGAGATGCGAATAGTTCTTTGACATCAGCGAGTTCTTCCAGTGTACGGCGTTTTTCTTCCAATGAAATGTCTGCCAAGTTAAAACTCATTTACAGCACCCCTTGCTCCTGTTTTTGCTTTAAATCCTCGATAATGTCATCAAATGTTTCAAAGGGTACATGTGGTACGCCAAGCTCTTGACACTTTAAAGTCAGATGCGAACGGGAGTACACAAGATCGGCAATTTTGGCTCCTTCAAAATCGGTCAGGCTGTCGCCGATCAAAATCCGTTCGTATTGTTCGGAAGGATATTGACGAATCACAGTCGTTTTACACATGCCACAATCATTTGTACACGGTTCCTCACATGGATGCGGCCAAGTAATCTGGATGCGCTCCCCGGAAAAATCCGCTCCGTTGCAATAGACGTGGTCGTGTGGAATGTCAAAGGGTTTTAGCAATGGATCAATAAAAAAATCAATGCCTCCACTGGTGACAAAAAATTGAATCTGCTGCTCTCGTACATAGTCCAAAAAGCGTGCAAAGCCCTCGCGTATACCAGCTTGTCCAAGTACATATGAGATAATTTCGTCCTTTTGTTCCGAAGGCATCAGGGCGAACATCGCACCTACGCCTTCACGAATGGATGTATGCCCATTTACGATTTGATGCATGATGGGCTCACAGCCTGTAGGCTGAAAATGCTTCATGATGGCGACAATATTGTCGCTGTTCGTAATTGTCCCGTCAAAATCGCAAAAAATGACGGGCTTTTTTGCTATGCTCATCGTTCGCCTCCCCATGTGTCGAGCGCAGATTGCAGCTCGGGGTGAGTACGGGCATATTCTGCCAGGGGGACATTCTTCTGTACCGCTTCAATCGCCTGCACAAAGGCGCGCCCACCAGCTTCTGTACCCAGCGGATGTCCGTGAATGCCGCCCCCAGCGTTGACAACAACGTCAGTACCAAAATCACGTACAATGAGCGGCACGAGGCCCGGGTGAATCCCTGCGGAAGGGACAGGCATGCTGGCCTTCAGCGGTAGATCAGGGTTGATCAGCTCATCGCGGATTGCCATGTTTTCGTCACGCGGCATCGTCACTGAGCCGTAGGGAGAAGGGAAGAGCACGAGGTCAGCGCCAGCCAGCCGCATAAGCTGACCGAGCAGGACGGACGCCGATATACCATAATGCGGCGATGGATAAGCAGCACCCGCTAACGAAGGATGGGCTGCAATCGGCACCGAGACGGCGGGATCGCTGCTAAGTTCATGCAGCACATCATAACCGTAGGCCAACACGTTAAACAGTAACGCGTTGGCACCCGCATCAATGGCCTTGAGAGCTTGCGTCTTAAGCTGCGAGGTCGGTCCCGTTAAATTAGCGGCATACAGCAGCTTTTTACCGGTTTCACGCTCAGCCGCTTCGGCGGCTTTGATGCAGGCTTCGACACGTTTTTCAATCGGCGTCAACGCGTTTTCAAATAAGATCTCGTCGTCCTTGATCAGATCAACGCCACCGAGAGCCTGCCGGGTAAACTGTTCACGAAGTTCGTCCAAATTGAGGCCAATTACAGATTTGAAAATGCTCATGAGGAGGGGGCGATCATACACGCCAAGCTGCTCGCGCAAGCCGCTGATACCGAATTTCGGTCCTGGAAAAGCAGAGCGGAATGCTTCCGAGAAACCCAGCTTCGTTAGCTTAATTCGGCCGTCCATCGAAATTTTGCCGAAGACCGTGACCAGCAGAGCGGGAATGTCTCGGCTGAAGTTGACATCCGGGTAAGCGATGGTCAGGTCCGCGTACCGTTCACCGGGACCTCCATCGTGAATATCCACAGAATGAACCGAGCCAAGATGCTTTTGCATCGCGTCCCGTTTGGCTTGCGGGAGCTCAGTCCAGCTGCCCACCGTCATGCCGATGGCAATTGATTGGGCCTTTTGGTTAAAATCGGCTTTGTCATCGTATATCCGGTAGGTCGCCAAGCAATAGCTCATTCAATTCCCTCCTTGAGTACAGCTCCCATCTCGCGGGATCGTTCGGCACAACGTTGCACCGCCGCAATCACCGTTTCGTAGAAGTCACCTTTGTCCAGCGTTTCCAATGCAGCTACTGTGGAGCCGTTAGGCGACATGATTTTATGGCGAAGGGCAGAAGGCTCCTCCCCGGTTTGCTGCACCATGCGTGCCGCTCCAAGTGCGGTTTGCACCGTTAGTTCGTGCGCTTGCTCAGGGGTCAAGCCACCACGGATTCCTCCGGCAATCATGGCTTCCATCAGGTAGTAGACATACGCAGGGCCGCTTCCAGATATCCCGGTCAAAACATCCATTTTCTCTTCTTCTATAACCGTTACCGTACCTACAGATTCGAACATTGTAAGCACGTTTTTACGTTGGTTTTCGCTGATCTCCTTGGAAAAGCTAATACCTGTGGCTCCCAGCCCAATTGAGCTGGATGTATTGGGCATCGTCCGTGCGATCGGCTGCTTGCGACCCAGCAACGATTGCATCGTACGAATAGACAATCCGGCGATTACCGAAATGATCAGCTGCTCATCAGACAGAAGTGGGCCGAGCTGTCCAAGTGCTTGTGCAGCATCCTTGGGCTTCATGGCAAGCACTATGACCGGAGAACGACGCAGAAGCTCGGTTTTGGCGGCATCCTCGGTTTGGAACAAGACTCCATATTGCTTTTGAAGTTCCTCAAGGCGAGCCTGATTACTGCGGTTGATGACGGTAATACCACTAGGTTTGACAACAGAACGAGCCGTCATTCCGCGAATAATAGCCTCTGCCATTGATCCTGCCCCGAAAAATGTAATTTGCTCATTAATTAAAACCTTTGTCTGTGATTCACACATAGATTCATAACCTCCAAGGATACAGATTGATTTAAGTTATTATTCCCTGATTTGTCCAGTACCGTACACGCGATATTTGGTTGAAGTCAAGGCAGGCAATCCCATTGGACCGCGGGCATGTAATTTTTGTGTGCTGATTCCGATCTCGGCACCAAACCCAAATTCGAAGCCATCCGTGAAGCGAGTGGATGCATTGTGGTACACGGCTGCCGCGTCCACTTCTTGCAGAAAACGCTCGACATGGGCTTTGTCTTCGGTGACAATACACTCTGAATGCATCGTACCGTAACGGGCAATATGCTCCAGTACTTCGTCCAGATTGTCCACGACCTTTACGTTCATAATGTAATCATTATACTCGGTGCCATAATCCTCTTCTGTAGCAGGAACAGCCCAAGGAACCAATTCTCGTGTGCGTGCACAGCCGCGTAGCTCAACCCCCGCATCACGAAAGCGTTCTGCCAATTCTGTTAAATGTGCTTTTGCATAATCCGAGTGTACGAGCAATGTTTCCATCGAGTTACACACGGACGGTCTTTGCACCTTGGCATTCAGTGTAATCGCTTCGGCCATTGCGGTATCCGCTGTAGCGTCCAAAAAGGTATGGCATACACCAGCTCCGGTTTCGATGACAGGTACGGTAGCGTTCTGAACAACATTTTGAATGAGTGAACGCCCGCCGCGTGGAATAATTACATCCAGCAAGCCGTTCAAGGTGAGCATTTCGTTGACCGAGGCACGGTCTGAATCTTCAATAAGTTGAAGCGCCTCGCGTGGCACAGCTGTTGCGTCTAGTGCCTGCTGGAGTACTTCGATAATCTTGCGGTTGGAGAAGAGGGCGGCCGAACCACCGCGTAGCACAACCGGATTGCCTGTTTTCAAGCACAGGCCCGCGGCATCCACGGTTACATTTGGACGCGCTTCATATATGATGCCGATGACACCCAGCGGTACACGTATCTTCTCAATTCGCAGACCGTTTGGACGTTCAATTTGCTCAAGGGTGTCGCCGACCGGGTCAGGCAGTGCCACAATTTGGCGTAATCCTTCGGCAATAGCTCCGATTCGGTCCTCGGTCAGCTTGAGGCGGTCGAGCAGCGATTCCGATGTTCCCTGTTCCCGTCCACGTTTCAGGTCATTATGGTTTGCTGCAATCAGCTCTTCAGTATGATTTACTAGAGCTTCAGCCATAGCAAGCAATGCTTCGTTTTTCTGTGCTGTAGTCAGGCGGTTCATGACCCCGGCACTTTTTTTAGCAAGATTCGCTTTGGTTCGTACTTCGCTAAACTGATTCTCCTCGGTTGCAGCTGTGTTAGTCGTTAAATCACTCATGTTACGGCCTCCCTACATACATAATGTAATCCATTCATCCCTGTGGATCACCTCAAGCCGGTGAATGGGACCAATTTTGCCCACAACCTCGCCGCTGGGTAATCCTTGTACATTTCGGAGCTGTTCATCGTCATAATTGACGATGCCGCGTCCTAACACTTTATTTTCCGGTCCGAGCACCTCAACGACATCTCCGGCATGAAAGCTGCCCTCGACACGTCGTACGCCAACCGGAAGTAGACTGTGTCCTCCGTGAACCAACGCTTCCTCAGCCCCTTCATCTACATGCACCGCGCCCAGAGGGGTAGACATAAATCCAAGCCACTGTTTTTTCATCGGAAGTGAAGAGAGGTGGGTGTCAAAATAAGTTCCCGGTCCGTGTCCTTCGACGGCTGCGTCTAGATCACCATTCGCGCTTACGCGTCCCACATATACAGGTACACCGCCGCGTGTAGCGACTTTGGCAGCTTCGATCTTGGATCGCATGCCGCCAGTACCTACAGACGATCCAGAACCTCCAGCTAATGCATAAATCTCCTCTGTAATTTCTTCGATACGTTCAAAACGTACGGCATTCGGATGCTTGCGCGGATCTGCCGTATATACGCCATCGGTGTCCGTAATGATAATCAGATGCTGAGCTTTGACCAGATTGGCAACCAGCGCGGACAGCATATCGTTATCGCCGAATTTCAATTCGTCAATCGATACAGTATCATTTTCGTTAAAGATCGGGATAACCTGCTGGCGCAGCAATTCTTCTACGGTCATTCCGGCATTATTCATCCGTTTGCGGCTCAAAAAGTCACTACGGGTTAGCAGAACCTGCGCGATCACTAGGTCAAAATCTTTAAAAGCCTGCTCATAGGCCTGCATGAGAAGAGCTTGGCCAACAGCTGCTGCCGCCTGCTTTTCATGCAGTAGCTTAGGGCGAAACGGGTACCCAATCTCCCTGAATCCGGCGGCTACTGCGCCTGATGTAACCAGCAGCACTTCATGACCTTTTGCACGAAGCAAGCTGATTTCCCGGGCAAAATAAGCAATGGCTTCCCGATTCAAGCCACCTTCCACTCCAGTCAGAGAGCTGCTACCGATTTTAATGACGATTCGTGTTGACAAGACGTCCACTTCCTTAATTTTACTCTTTTTAATGCAAAAAAACTTCCATCCTTTGTATGCAAAGGACGAAAGTCTGTGCTTCCGCGGTACCACCTTCATTGATGATTCATGATCATCCCACTTGAAACCTGTTAACGGCAGGGACCGCCTGATTGCGCAGGGCGCTCGGGGATAGGAGTTGGGAGAGAGTCCAGGTAAATTCTTGCAGCCTATCGGAATTTACTCTCTGAACAGGACCGAGTCTCTCTTAATAGTCCCTTCAACGCGCTAAATGATATTGGATACAGAATACCACGAAAAGACCAGGTTTGGCAAAGAAGTTGTAGCTGGAAAATACGGCTTAACCAAACAGGTTTAGCTTGCCAATTCGATCAGCCGCCTCGGTCAGTCGAGCTTCTGAGCTCAGCAGCCCCGCTCGCACATATCCTTCGCCGCCGCTCCCGAAGCCGATCCCTGGAGCCACAGCCACCTTGGCTTCCCGCAACAGCAGATCGGCAAAAGAAGCCGAACTATAGCCCTGCGGCACAGGCAGCCAACTGAAAAAGGAGCCGCTTGGGCGCGTCGCCTTCCAGCCTATTTGCCCAAGTGCATCATAAAAAGCGTTACGGCGTGATTCATAGCGGGCTACCAGCTCGCCTACGCAGTTCTGCGAGGCCGTCAGGGCTGTCGCCGCTGCTGCCTGAATGCCGCCAAACAAGCTTACATAAATATGATCCTGTAGCAGATTAATCATCGAGACAATTTCGGCATTACCGAGCGCGAAACCAACACGCCAGCCCGCCATATTGTACGTTTTGGACAAGGTATAGAACTCAATCCCCACGTCTTTAGCACCCTCTGCCTGGAGGAAGCTCACCGGACGTTCGCCATCAAATCCAATAGCGCCATAGGCGAAATCACTGGCAACCACAATACCGTTACGTTGCGCGAATTCAACCGTATCCTCGTAAAAAGAAAGTGGAGCCGTTGCCGAGGTTGGATTATTCGGATAGTTAAGGAACATTAACTTGGCGCGGCGGCGGCGTTCCTCGGAAATGGCTTCATAATCGGGCAGAAAACGGTTCTCTTCCTTTAATGGGAGAAAAGACATTTCCGCTTTAGCCAAGGCTACGCCAGACCAGTAGTCCGGGTAGCCGGGATCAGGGACGAGGCAAACATCGCCGGGATTGAGTAAGACTTGCGGCAGCTGAACCAAACCTGTTTTTCCGCCAAACAGGATGGCGACCTCGGTTTCAGGGTTGAGCGTCACACCGTAATCCTCCTGATAGCGCTGGGCAACGGCTTCCTTGAGAAAGCTGTAACCGCGAAATGGCGAATATTTATGATACAGCGGATTATCCGCTGATTCCTGCAAAGCTTTTACAATATGAGAAGGAGTGGGGGTGTCCGG
Source organism: Paenibacillus sp. MZ03-122A (assembly GCF_024213325.1). Taxonomy (NCBI): domain Bacteria; kingdom Bacillati; phylum Bacillota; class Bacilli; order Caryophanales; family Paenibacillaceae; genus Paenibacillus; species Paenibacillus sp. MZ03-122A. The sequence goes on from NZ_JANAVI010000003.1 coordinate 267,955, forward strand.
GTTCCCTTGTCCGAGATTAATGACATCATGTCCCGCCGCAATTTCACGGTTTACATTTTGTACAAGTGTGGCAAAAAATTGAGTAGGTAACTGTTTCATCACGTCAGCGGAGGGAATAGAAAAATGAGTCATCAATACACACGACCTTTTGGAATAGTTTAAGAAATAATCTATCACGATTTTACCGAGTTGTATAGGAGGAATTAAGCTTGCATAGTTGCGTAATCCAGACTGATCGGGCTATGATGGGGGAAAATACCGGATAATGGGTCGCGGGAAGCTCCGGCTCACAAGGAGGATGAAGGATTTTGACGTATCAGGAAGCTCAGCCGTTCAGTGTTGCACTCATACAAGCTCATATAGAGATAGGAAATCCCCCGGAAAACCGCAGTCATATCCGAGCTTTAATGGAACAAGCGATGAAAACCGAACTGAAGCCGGATCTGATTGTCCTGCCGGAAATGTGGAATACGGGCTATGCCTTGGATCGCATTCATGAGCTGGCGGACAAGGAAGGGACGGAGACTCGGGCATGGATAGCAGCATTCGCCGCCACCCATCAAGTGAACGTAGTAGCTGGGTCAATCGCAGAGAAAAAAAGCGACGGTCATGTGTATAATACGATGCTCGTTTTTGACCGCACAGGCAGAGAGGTTGCTTCGTATTCCAAAATTCATCTATTCCGACTTATGGATGAAGAAAAATATTTGCAGCCTGGCGAAGAAAAGGTTTTATTCGCACTGGATGGCGGTATTCAGGCAGGTGCGTCAATCTGCTATGATATCCGTTTTCCTGAACTAGCCCGAAGTTTGGCCTTGTCGGGCGCAAATTTGCTGATCGTACCCGCGGAATGGCCTCATCCCCGGCTTCATCACTGGCGTACCTTGCTGACCGCACGTGCTATAGAAAATCAAATGTATGTCATTGCTTGTAACCGGGTAGGTCGCAGCGGAGATACTGATTTCTTCGGGCATTCGCTTATTATTGATCCATGGGGAGAAATCATTGCTGAGGGCGGAGAGCAGGAGGAGATTCTCACAGGAACAATTGAGTCTGTCTTGGTGCAGGACGTGCGTGGTCGTATTCCGGTGTTTGAAGATCGGCGTCCCTCACTGTATGACCGATAATCAGTGCAGAAAGGAATACTCCATGCTTAAGGAACGCATTGATTTTTTGTGTAAAAAGAAAAACTTGTCCCGTAAAGAGCTGGTAGGCGGGCTGGTGACACCCGCACATTTTGCGAATATACTGGCTGACCGTTACCCGTTGGCAGAGGATCTGGCCGAGCAAATTGCTGGGCGTTTAGGTGTAAACCCATCCTACCTCTTGCGTGCAGCGGCAGAGGATGAGGGGACGCTGGCTACAGCGGATAAGATTTTCACAGAGATGTCCAAGCTGGCTAATCCTGCCACGGAAAGCTATGTGGATCAGCTGGAGGATCGCAACGATTCGCTTGTGGTGGAAATGACGACTTATTTGATGAAGGCCGTATATTACCAGCAATTAAATGACCCAACGGCCTATGAATATTTACATCAGACAAAATTAAGCTTCAGTTTAAGCTGAGTGTAACGAAAAACAAGGCGATACATTTAATGTAACCACGCAAAAGGATGTTTTTTCTTCCCAACTATCCAAACTGCAGCAGGGAAGTATTATAGAGGTCATTTATTCACCTCAAGATCCTTCAAAATTAGTCTTTAAAACACAAGTGAGTGAAGCCGAGGTACAGCAAGCATTTGGTTCTTCTCGATAATAAAAAAGTTTTCCGATATCTGTTTCAGATACAGCCCATAGGTGTATTATAATAGTATCCCGACACCAGGAGGTTGATAACGATGGATAACCAAAGTAGATCCGAACTGGCGAATAGGGATGGCCTGTCACGGCCGAGAGGCTTAAATAGACAGGTTGTCGGAAACAATTATGAAATGGGCTATGATCAGGATAAAAGTCCACCAGATTTAGGGAGACCCTGATCACAAAAAGGCGAGGACAGGCACTTTGGGATCACACAGCACATTGGAACTGAGGTAGGACACTCTTGGGAGACCAAGGCTAGAGACCTTAAGGAAAGAAGTGATGCGGGATGGATAAAGTGGAGTTTCCGAGCAAGCGTAAAGTAATCAGGCGAGGCTGACATGAAATTCAAATGAACATGAAATGTGGTTCGTTGAAGACAAATGGAAGCAACATCGCAACAGTGTAATCGAACCCGTAAAGTAAATGAAGTATTGAAAGTATAGGGGTGAAGCCCCGGGACCGCCTTCTTCTCTGGCTTTGGCTAGGGAGGAAGACGGTCCTTTTCACATTCGAAGCTACTTTTGAGAAAGTTGCTCGACCGTTTCTCGGAAGGTATCAATAAAGGCTTCGGCAGCTTTAGACAAATAACGTCCGTTTCGGTAAGCAATGGCCAGGGTACGGCTAGGGGTAGGTTCGGCGAGTGGCAATAATGCTGGAACAAACTCGCTGCTGGCGGCCCGGGCGATAAAACGGGGGACGAGTGTCACTCCCATACCTGTCGCTACGAGCGATTGGAGCGTCTCCATATTAGTGCTCTCAAACACCACATTAGGTTCAAAGCCAGCTTGATGACACAAATCCATCGTCAGCTTGCGAAAGCCTTGCCCTTTTTTCAGCACGACAAAAGGCTCATCTTTCAGTTCTTCCATATGCACAGGCTGCGGATGGCCTCCGTTTTTACGCAGGGCTAGGGGGTGACCTGGAGGAACGGCAAGATCAATCCACTCTTCACCGATGGGCACATAGGAAAGTGTAGGTTCAACTAATGGAAGAGATAGCAGGCTGAGATCTGTATCCCCACTGGCAGTTTTTTTCTCCAGATTCATGGATGAATCCTCGACTAACACGATTTCAATGTCGGGATGAGCCTTTTTGAATACAGGCAGCACATGCGGCAGCAAATGAGAACCTGTGATAGGCATACTGCCAACCACAACCTTCCCTTTCCGCAGTTGAGAAATGTCGTCCATTTCCTGCCGGAGCTGCTCGACTGCATCGACTATTTTTTTTGCCTTTTCTACAAAGCTTGCTCCTGCATGTGTTAATTCCACCGTGCTGGTGTTGCGTTGAAATAAAAGTACCCCAAGTTCTTTTTCCAGTTTGGATAATTGTTGGCTCAAAGAGGGCTGAGCTATATGCAGTTTTTCTGCTGCGCGTGAGAAGTTTTTTTCCGCTGCAATTTGCAGGGTGTACTGAAGCTGTCTGAATTCCATCGAATTTTGCGCCCCTTGTCTTATAAGCTTTACCTATTACATCATAGACTGATTATACAATAATAAAATGAAATTCCCAATCTTAACGAATCTCATGTGTCACAAGTTTTATATAGATGGAGCGTTTTTATACAAATAGAGTCTTTTAATACAGATAAGCAATTCATTTAACATTCTCCTGATAAAACGTGATTAATCTTAGTTCTGGTTGTACAAAAAAGTGTCTGGGAGGAAAATGAATGCTAAAATGTTGGGGGATACATACGAAGAAATCGGTGGCTGCACTCGTAGCGACTATGATGCTAGCCGTAAGCGGTGGGACGGCGATGGCAGTCGAAAAGGACACGTCGATTAAAAACGTAATTATTTTGATTCCAGACGGTATGGCTAATGACGCCACTGCACTGGCTAGATGGTACAAAGGATCCTCCTTAACGTTAGACAGTATGGCAAGCGGCATGGTGCGTACGCATTCTGCGGATGCTCCAATTGCCGATTCTGCTCCAGCGGGTACTGCTTTTGCCACAGGACATAAATCACATACTGGGTATGTAGGTGTCCTTCCTGATGAAGCGACAATGCCTGGACAACAACCCATTGCAGCGGGTGACGCCAAAAAGCCTGTAGCTTCCATTCTTGAGGCTTCCAAGCTGGCAGGAAAATCGACCGGAATTATTGCGACTTCCGAGATTATGCATGCGACACCAGCTGATTTTACCGCACATTATCCTGATCGTAAAAATTATGATGCACTCAGCATGCAGCAAGCCTACAACGGGGTTGACGTAGTGTTAGGTGGAGGCGGCAAGTTTTTGGAGGCAGCAGGGCGTAAAGATGGCCAAGATTTGGTAGCCCAAATTAAAGACCAGGGTTATGACTTTGTCACGACACCTGAAGGGTTGAAAAAATCGACCTCCAGCAAGCTCTGGGGCAGCTTTTCTCCCGAAGCCCTTGCGTATAACCTGGATCGCGATGCATCCAAGGAACCTAGTCTGGCGGAAATGACATCGAAAGCAATTGATGTGTTGTCCAAAAACGATAAAGGCTTCTTCTTAATGGTAGAAGGCAGTAAAGTGGATTGGGCCGCCCATGCAAATGATCCAACCGGAATTATCAGTGACGTGCTTTCATTTGACGATGCAGTGAAAGTTGCTGTGGATTACGCCAAACAAAACCAAAATACAGTCGTCGTAGCAGTGACAGACCACGGAAATGGTGGATTGACGATTGGTAGCAGCGATACAACTAGCAATTATGATAAAACACCTTTAGCTTCTTTTATAGACCCGCTGAAAAAAGCGAAGCTGACGGGTGAAGGCTTGGAAGCCAAGCTGAATGCAGATCGCAGCAATATTAAAGAGGTGCTTTCCACATATTTTGGCATCACCGATTTGACAGACGAAGAAGTAAAAACCATTAAAGATGCCAAAGAAGGCAGCATGAACTATGCTGTTGGACCGATCATTAGCAAACGTGCAAATATTGGCTGGACTACAGGCGGACATACAGGAGGCGATGTCGTGTTGTACACGTACGCGCCGAACGGAGATCGTCCAACCGGTGTAATCGACAATACAGATGTCAATAAATATATGACACGTGTACTCGGACTGGATTTGGATACGGTCAGCAAGCAGCTGTTTGTTCCTGCAAAAGCCGCTTTTGAAGCTAAAGGAGCCAAGTTTACTGCGGACACGAAAGTCATTACAGTGACCAAAGGCAGTAACAAGCTGGAGCTTCCAGTATACAAAAATATAGCTACGCTGAATGGTAAAAATACCACGCTCAACGGTGTAGTTGTATTTAACGGCGTTGATTATTTTGTACCCCAGCAGGCGATTGATTTGATTCAGTAGTAAGCAGAACCATCGACAAGGGCTGTTTCTTCCATTAGAGGAAGAAACAGCTTTTTTTGTGTTGATATAAATGTGTATTTTTTGAGGCAGAAGTTGGAGGCAGTTTTTATAAGATGGGATTTTTTGTGAAACTAATCACGTTACAACCTCTCCGATATTGCTAGAATAATACATGTACGGTACAAGCCGCTGATGATGTGAAGTCCGGATGGACGAGGGAAGAAGGGATGAGTCACGGACGAATTATTACTGCGTCTAGCTGACGGCAAGGAATGGACGCATACAGAAATGATGGAGCTGCTGACACGTCTGGATGATGAGCCGACGCTGCGGGCTCAACTGAGACACCTGGCAGCTCGCACCAAATTGGAGCGCTATGGCAAAGGTGTTTTTTTACGGGGATTAATTGAATTCTCCAGTATATGTCGTCAGGACTGCATGTACTGTGGGCTGCGCGCTTCGAATAAACAGGCAGATCGTTACCGTTTGCAGCCAGAAGAAATTCTGGCCTGTTGTGCGGAGGGGTATGAACTCGGTTATCGGACCTTTGTGCTGCAAAGTGGGGAAGATTACTGGTTTACAGCAGCCCGGCTGACGAAATTGATTCGGGAAATTAAAAGCCGTTTTGCGGATGTGGCGGTTACACTGTCCATCGGTGAACGGGATGATGAAACTTATGAGCAATTATACGAGGCTGGCGCGGACCGTTTTTTGCTGCGGCATGAGACAGCTTCTCCCCATTTGTACGCCAAACTGCATCCGACGATGACGATGGAAAGCAGGCGCAGCCGTCTGCTGGCTTTGCAACGAATCGGTTTTCAGATCGGGGCCGGATGTATGGTGGGGTTACCAGGACAAACGAATAGTGAATTAGCAGACGATTTGGTTTATCTACACAGCCTGTCACCAGATATGATCGGGATTGGTCCCTTTTTACCGCATAGCAACACGCCACTTCGGGATGCCAGTCAGGGGAGCATGGAAAAGGCACTCGATATTATTTCGTTATCCCGATTGGTCGTTCCAGATGCACTTATTCCGGCGTCTACGGCAATGGGAACGATTCATCCCCAAGGCAGGGAGAAGGCGCTTCAGGCGGGAGCGAATGTGGTGATGCCCAATTTGTCGCCACTGGCGGTGAGACCTAAGTATGCGATTTATGAGAATAAAATATGTTTGGGCGATGAGTCTGCCCAATGTCGACATTGCCTGGAACTGCGGATTCGCGGAGCGGGATTTGAAGTCGATATGGGGCGCGGCGATAGTTTGAGGGTGCAACGACAGCTTATGAGACAGGAAACTTTGTGAGGCCATAACGGAAACATTGCAGTAACCATAAATAAGGAGATGGGTATACGTGAGTGGAGTACGAGAGAAAGTGTCGGCGGATTTTATTAATGAAGCAGAAATTATGGCGGCAGTGGAGCAGGGGAAACAAGAGGCAACAGATCGACACCGTATTTTAGAAATTTTAGAAAAGGGGAGAGCCTGCCGGGGACTGAGTGCGAGTGAAGCGGCGGCTCTTTTGCATGTGGATGATCCTGAATTATTGGAAGAGATGTTTAAATCTTCGAGGGCAGTCAAAGAACAAATTTATGGCAACCGGATTGTGCTGTTCGCCCCTTTATATGTAAGCAACCACTGCGTGAATAACTGTGAATATTGTGGTTATAAACATACCAATGACAGCTTTACTCGTAGCCGTCTGACACCGGAGGAATTGGTGGAGGAGGTTAGAGTGCTTCAAGAACTGGGACACAAGCGGCTCGTGCTGGAAGCGGGGGAAGACCCAGTCCATTGTCCCATTGACTATATCGTCGATTGTCTGCGTCAGATCTATGAGGTCAAGGTAGATAACGGCAGCATACGGCGGATCAATGTGAATATTGCATCCACAACCGAGGAGGACTATCGGAAGCTGGCAGAGGTAGGCATTGGTACGTATATTTTATTTCAGGAAACGTATCATCGGGAAAGCTATCGTAAATTCCACTTGCAGGGACCGAAGCGGGACTTTGATTGGCACACCACCGCAATGGACAGAGCCATGCGTGCGGGTATAGATGATGTGGGGATCGGTGTGTTGTACGGCTTGTATGATTTCCGCTATGAGACCGTAGCGATGCTGAAACATGCCGAACACTTGGAAGAAGCCTTTGGCTGCGGCCCTCACACGGTTTCAGTTCCACGATTGCGTCCGGCTGAAAATGTAGATCTGGAGCGATATCCGTACCTGGTCAACGATGAGGATTTTATGAAAATTGTGTCCGTTCTTCGACTGGCTGTCCCTTATGCTGGCATGATCCTGTCCACTCGCGAGGAGCCGGAATATAGGGACCGCGTCATTGGTCTAGGCGTGTCGCAGATTAGTGCAGGTTCAGCTACAGGCGTAGGGGCATATGCAAAACAGGAAACTGATGATAAGCCTCAATTTGAGGTGGGGGATCATCGCTCACCATCGGAAATTATTAAAAGTTTGTGCCGTGGCGGATATATGCCGAGCTACTGCACAGCTTGCTACCGTGAGGGGCGAACGGGGGATCGTTTCATGGAGCTTGCCAAATCAGGACAAATTCATAATGTGTGCCAGCCGAATTCGCTGCTGACCTTCCAAGAATATCTGCTGGATTATGGGGATGAGGAGGCGCGTGAACTGGGAGCTGCCGCTCTGCGAGAGAATCTGGAGCGTATACCACGTGAATCGACGCGCCGTTTGACGCTTGACAGACTGGAACGACTGGAAGCAGGCGAGCGTGATTTGTATTTTTAGCAATTTATATTATTCGTAGTATCATTTCACGCTATGAAAATTCTCATGATTTATAATAGAACTTGAAAATGAAAAGCAGTCGCGTTGGAATCAGCGCGACTGCTTTTGTGTGTCTGGAAAAAAATATTAATGATGAGATGAGGTCTTTTAGGAATAACTGCCGGCTTCTATAGCTTGATCCCATGCCAGCATAGCAGATGGGAAGCATTCAATAGCACGGGGAAAGACCCCCTGTACATAAGCGATGAAAATACCATAGTTCACAATCGGCACCCCGGCAGCTTTTGTTTCCGACATTCGATGAAGCATCGTACGCCGATTGAGCATGCATGCACCGCAATGAATAACCAGTGCGTATTCGCTCAGATCATCAGGGAAGCTGGAGCCGGATGCATGTTCGATGATGAGACGTTTGCCTATCGTTTGGCGGAGCCAGCGGGGAATTTTCACTCGACCAATATCGTCAGATTGGCATTGGTGAGTGCAGGCTTCGGCAATGAGTACACGGTCTCCATCCTTGAGGCGATCAATGGCTCTTGCACCTCGTACCAGTTCGTCCAGATCGCCTTTATGACGGGCAAACAGGATGGAAAAAGAGGTAAGAGGCACATCCTTAGGCGTGTCGGCCGCTACTTTCATAAAAACCTGTGAATCGGTAATGACCAAGCGAGGCTTACGTCCCAATCTCTCCAGCGTCAATCGTAGTTCATGTTCTTTGGTCACTACAGCGATGGCATCACTCTCTAGTGTATCGCGGATTGTTTGCTGCTGTGGCAGGATCAATCGGCCTTTTGGTGCAGCTTTGTCAATGGGAACGACCAGCACAACAACATCGCCGGGTGACAACAGGTCACCGACGATTCGGAAACGATCCTCGTTTTGAGGGAGCGTATTAGTAATAGCCTTTTTCAGTTCCGTGTCTCCCCAAAGCAAAGATGCACTGAAAGGAATCAGGGTGAGATCCAGTTCAGTTGCCAGCTTTGTAGCCGTTTTATCTGATTCAGTAAGGGTATCTATCTTATTCAATACCCCAATAACAGGAATCTTTTTGGTGCGGAGCTTTTCGAGTAGCTCATGCTCGAATGGTCCGACACCAACGGTGGCGTCGATAACGAGCAAGGCCAAGTCTGTACTATTAAGTATTTCGAGCGTTTTGTTGCGGCGCAGCTCCCCGATCTCACCCTCATCGTCCAGTCCGGCGGTATCCACCAGAACAATGGGACCCGCTGGGAGTAGCTCCATTGGTTTGAAAACGGGGTCCGTGGTCGTTCCTCCTACAGGAGATACCACAGCGACGGGCTGACCAGTCAGGGTGTTCAGAATGCTGGATTTGCCTGCGTTGCGGCGACCGAGCAGGACGATATGTGGTCGATTGCTACGAGGGGTATCATTCATTCCCATGGTGAGTTCCTTCTTCCTGTCCCGGAATTCCGGGCTTGGTTACTGTATAGGGATGGCATAATTGGTCAATCCGCGAACGGCTCAGTAGGCCGCGATCTTCTGCAATATCTTCTGGCGCGCGACCTTGCACAATGGCTGCAGATGCAATAGAGGCAGCTTCATCATAGCCAAGCTCCGCGACCAGCGCAGAAGCCATCACGGCTGAGTTACGCAGATTTGTAGTACAGCGTTCCTCACGCACGATCAGGCCGCGCACACATCGCTCCTCGAATAGTCGAACCGCGCTGTTCAGAATATGTAGCGATTCCAGCAGCGATTCGGCAATCAGCGGCAGGAATGCGTTTAGCTCCAACTGACCGGAGGCAGCGGCCATAGTGATAGCCGCATCTTCGGCTATCACACGCATGGCTGTGAGTCCTGCCATTTCAGCTATTACCGGATTGACCTTGCCAGGCATAATAGAGGATCCCGCCTGAACTGGAGGCAGCGTGTATTCGCCAAAACCACCGAAAGGACCAGAGGCCAGTAGACGAAAATCGCCAGATATTTTGTACAGATTCACGGCGGCTGATTTGAGTAGACCGGACACCTCGACAAAGACATCCATATTTTGAATCGGGTCCATCGGGTGGTCACTGCGACTCAGTCCAAAGCCAGTCTCATCCGCCAGCTTTTCGACCATCCGATAGCTGTATGCGCGGGGCGCGTTCATACCTGTGCCAATCGCCGTGCCCCCAATAGGGATTTCCCGCAGTCGCTCTTCAGCTTTATAGAGACGCCAGCGGTCGCGCGCTATAGCCTTTGCGTAGGCACCAAAGCCCTGCCCGGCCATCATGGGCAGGGCATCCATTAGCTGAGTGCGGCCTAGCTTGAGCAAGTCGGCATATTCTGTTTCTTTGTGCTGTAAAGCATCCTGTAACGAAGATATCGTGTCACATAAAGGCCGAAGCAGCCGTATCGCTGCAATTCGTAGCGCTGTCGGATAGACATCATTCGTAGACTGGCAGCAGTTCACATCATCCAGCGGATGTAAAATCTCATACTGCCCTGGTCTGCCTCCTAGCTGTACGATGGCCAAATTAGCAATGACCTCATTTACATTCATATGGGTACTGGTGCCTGCGCCGCCTTGCATGGCATCCACGGTAAACATATGTTGGTGCCGCCCGGCGAGTAATTCGTCGCAGGCATTTACAATGGCAGAGGCCCGTTGGGCAGGAAGCCGTTTCTGCTCACCATTCACTTGAGCGGCTACTTTTTTTACCAACACAAGAGCGTGAATCAGGTTTTTGTTCACAGGCCTGCCACTGACCGCAAAATTATTCATCGCGCGTGCAGTGTGAATACCGTAAAAGGCATCTGCGGGAATTTCCATCTCTCCTAGCGCATCCCGCTCGGTTCGCGTATTTGTAGGCAGAGAAAGACCTTCAGTCATAGACCCGTTGCTGGAATGCGTGTCATATGCAGTAGCTGACGTGCACTTGCAGCGCGTTTTTCCTCAACACGGGCGTGAACCAGATCTGGTTCGACCAGCTTGAGGGCTTGTGTTGGACATTTACCAATACAGGCCGGACCACCGTCCACGCCTTCGCACAAATCACATTTGCTGGCAATCATGCGTTCTTTGGGTTGCAAACGTCCTGACATATTGGTATACAATCCGTCCTGCACTACAGGCTGCCCGTTTCGATACTCGGGTACCATGGTAATCGCGCCGTAAGGGCAAGCGATCATGCAGGTTTTACAGCCAATGCAGCTTTCACTATTAATGAGAATGCAGCCATCTGCATTCGTAATGGAGCCGTTCGGACAAGCGTTGGCGCATGGGGCATCCTCACAGTGACGACACTGAACGGGTGCAGTGACTCCAAATGATTTGATAACCTTCAGACGAGGGTGAAAATGAAACTCATCATCCGGCGAGATAAAAGGGTTCTCCGCTGAATGTGCGATGACACATGCGATTTCACAGGTACGACAGCCAATACATTGATCGGGATCAGCTAAAACAAAACGGTTCATACAATTCGACTCCTCTCAAACTAACGACAAATATAATGTATACAGCATAAAAATAACTTAACGTATTAATGAATGGAGTAACCCGTATCCCCTTTGGTGGAAATAGTGCTACTACGGCTTTGCTTGCCGGGCCCCCGTTGTTGGAAGGTCGTGTGCAGCAGATGATGCGATACATGACCCAGCGGCTCACCTAGAAATTCATCATAAAGTTTGATGATGTGAGGGTTCTCATGCGATTTTCGTACCTGGTGTGCAGCATCATGTCCATAGATGGAGGATTTACGTGCCCGATAAGCTTCAATTCGTTGCTTTTCTAACATGAGCTTGGGTTGTCCCCCTCCGCTGATACATCCAGCAGGGCAGCCCATCACCTCAATAAAATGATAATCACATTCGCCCGCCTGGACACGATCCAATAGCTGATAGGCATGTTGTAGCCCGGCGACGACCGCTACCTTGAGCTGCAGCTTGCCTACCTGAACCTCAGCTACTCGAATGCCTTCCTCACCACGAACAAAATCGAGTTGGAGCTTCGGCAGTTTTTCATTTGTCAGCAGCTCGTAACCTGTACGGATGGCAGCTTCCATGACTCCTCCGGTGACTCCAAAAATGGAGCCTGCACCTGAATATTGTCCTAATGGTGAATCGAATTCTTCATCAGGCAGGTTCGCAAAATCAATTCCGCGCTGCTTGATCCAGTATGCAAGTTCACGCGTGGTCAGTACCTCATCCACATCACGGTAACCGTCAGATTCCATTTCAGGACGATCGCACTCAAATTGTTTACAGGTACATGGCATGATGGCAACGCTGTATATATTCGCAGGTTCCACCTCGTCTAGTTGTGCGCCATAAGATTTGATTAGCGCTCCTAACATTTGCATCGGAGATTTGCAGCTGGATAGATGGTCTAGCAGATCGGGATATTCTATTTCTGCAAATCGGACCCATGCTGGACAGCAGGATGTGAACATGGGTAAGGGACCGCCTTCGGTCACGCGACGAATTAATTCAGTGCCTTCCTCCATGATGGTCACGTCAGCTCCAAAGTTGGTGTCGTATACCCGGTCGAAGCCAAGGCGGCGCAAAGCAGCAGCCATTTTCCCAGGCGTCAAGGTGCCGAAAGGCATTCCGAATTCCTCCGCGAGTGAAACACGAATGGCAGGAGCACATTGGACGATCCGAAACTGTCCAGGTTTGGTCATCATATCGGCTACCTTATTCAAGTTGTAGCTATAATAGGCAGCGAATAGCGGCTCTCTGATGTCGGCAGGCATATCGCGTTCTTGGATACGTTCCAGCCGTCTAGCGGCGCCTTCCTGTGAAGATGAACCTGCCCAGTCAGATGCGTATACGCTGCATATTTGTACACATTGACCGCAAATAACACATCGGTCTGCATTAACGGTTTGCGGTTCTCCGGGCAGTCCCTCTATGGCATCTACTGGACAAACCCCAGCACAACGTCTGCATCCCGTGCAGAGCGTAGGGTCAATATGAATGACAGGGTCTGTGCAATCAGTCGTCTTCATACAAGGAGGTGAAGAGATCTTGTCTATTGTGGTTGACATGTTTTTCTACCTTTCTGCGGCTGATTTTTGACCTTATAGGCGTGGGAAAAAGACTTCCCGCCGAGGCTCTGGAGGTGAGTCGGATATACCTTTGGCCAGCCGTAGGACATGATTCGGGCAGGCCTCTACACATGCAGGCTGTCCGTTCTCTGTTTCCGCGCACAGATCGCATTTGCTTGCCGCGGTGCGGGGAAGGGCGACTCGATTTGCACGGTGAGTCAGGCCGGACTGCGTTACAACGTGTCCGGCCCGGTAGACCGGAGACACCTCAATTGCCCCGAAGGGGCAGGCCAAAACACAGGAGGTACAGCCGATACATCGTTCCTCATCTATCATGACGACGCCGTCCTCCTGACGAATGGCCTGTACCGGACAGGCATGTGCGCAGGGGGCATTTTCGCAATGCCGGCATTGCACCGGCACATACATCTCCCCTGTACGTACAACATACACCTTGGGTACAACAGGTACGCTGACGGTTCCGACCGAAGCTCCTATACCGTTAGCCTGACTGTGAACGGCGAAGCACGCCAGTTCACAGGCTTTGCAGCCGATGCACTGCCCGGCGTCTGCGACTACAAAAGAAGAAGCAACAGCGCTTGTTCTACTGGCTGCTCCCATTCTACTCGTCGAAGCTGACCGGTTATCTGTCGGACGGTGCATCATATTCCCTGTGCCGCTCATCTCGTCACCTTATCAGCCAAAACAGCTTCCTGGACGTTCATCTGTCTGCGAATCCGTTGGTACGATTCATGTACATCACGTTCGGCCTGCACTTGGTCGGCGATCCGTTCCAGACGGATGGCACAGTATTTTAATTCCGGGGTTTTGGATACCGGATCGAGAAAATCAGCGGTCAGCTCGTTACATGCTCCAACCCACCAGTGATAGGTCATGTAGGTCGCACCTTGTTGCACACGGTCACTGATTTGTGCCCGTGCCATGATGCGTCCCCGACGGGAGGATATGGCAACAATTTCACCATCCAGAATATTCAGATCTGCTCCGTCTTCTGGGCTAATCTGAATAAAGCCAGGCTCATCAGACAACTGGCGCAGCGCGCGGCAATTGCCTGTCATAGTTCGCACGGAATAGTGACCTACCTCACGGACTGTGGACAAGACAAGCGGGTATTTTGCATCCGGTTGTTCTTGTGGCGGACGCCATTCGCAGGCGAATAATCTGCCTTTGCCACTAGGTGTCGAGAATTGATTTCCCTTATACAAATACGGTGTACCTGGATGATCCTCGGTAGGGCAAGGCCATTGAACTCCGCCTTGCTGCTCCATTTTTTGGTAGCTAGCACCCGAGAATAATGGGCTGAGGCTGCGCATTTCATCCCAAATTTCCTCTGTGTTTGCATAGGACATAGGGTAGCCCATGGCGGTAGCAACCTCGCTAATAATGGCCCAGTCTGGCTTAACATCACCCTGTGGCTCAACGGCTTTACGGATGCGCTGAAAGCCCCGATCTGCCGAAGAATATACACCGTCATGCTCGCCCCAGGCAGTAGAAGGGAGGATGACATCGGCGTGTAGCGCTGTTTTGTTCATGAAAATATCCTGGACCACGACAAATTCCAATTGGTCTAGGGCTTCACGCAACTCGGCGGCGTTCGGATCACTTTGTACAGGGTCCTCTCCGAAAATGTAATAAGCTTTCAGCTTGTTCTCCTTCAGGATGAGGTGCGGTACCTCTGTAAGTGGATAGCCTTTTTTACGCGGCAGCTCAACACCCCATGCTTTTTCAAACTTTTTGCGGACTGTGTTGTCTGTTACATCCTGATAGCCAGGGTACACATTCGGCAAAGCACCCATATCACAGGACCCCTGTACATTGTTTTGTCCCCGTACTGGTCCGATACCGACATTCGGCTTGCCCAGATTTCCCGTCAACAGTGCAAGGGAAGCGAGCCCCTTTACTACATCAACGGCCTGTGAAAATTGACATACGCCCATTCCGTACAAAATTGTAGCGGTAGGGGCCTTTGCATATTCCCTCATAGCCGCCCGGATATCGGCCGCCTTGACCCCCGTAATGCCTTCCGCATATTCGGGAGTATATTTTTTAATGCTGTCTACGTATTCGGCAAAGCCTTCTGTGTTTGCTTCCACATATCGTTTGTCGTACAGTCCTTCATGCACAAGTACATGACCAAAAGCGTTCACCAAAGCCATGTTTGAACCGCCCTTTAGGGGTAGCCACATATTCGAAATACGAGCTGTTTCGGTCATGCGTGGATCGCATACAATAATTTTGGCGCCTCTTTGCTTGGCAGCTACAATGCGTCTTGCGACGATCGGATGTGTTTCGGGTGCATTATATCCAAACACGAAAATGAGATCAGAGTGTTCAATTTCAGGAATAGAGTTGGACATAGCTCCATCTCCGAGCGAGTAAGTCAAACCTGCCACAGAAGGGCCGTGGCATACACGAGCGCAATGGTCAATATTGTTCGTGCCAATGACCGCCCGCATGAACTTTTGCATGACATAATTGGCTTCATTTCCCGGGCCGCGTGCGGAGCCCGTTCCCATAATGGAGTCGGGTCCGTATTTTTCCTTAATTGCTGACAGCCGTTCGGCAGTATATTGAATGGCTTCCTTCCACTCCACTTCCTCCATAACTCCATTTTTGCGAATCATGGGCTTGCGCAAGCGTGCAGTCAGAATTTGTGGGTCATTCAAAAAATCCCATCCATAGTGTCCTTTAAGACACAACGTTCCTTCATTCGTACGACCACCAGCCGGCTCTGCGCCAATTACCTGTCCTTTTTCCACCAGCAAATGAAGCTGACAACCGCTCCCGCAGTAGGGACATACGGTCAATACCTTGTCTGCCATAAGTGCAGCACCTCTTTTATATGAAATAGATGAAACTCGTAACATAAAAAAAGCCAATACAAAAATGCCGCTTTACGCTGCATCCTGTACTGGCTTATCCGCGAGCGAGGAGACAAGCTCCTTCCCGCTAATCCAACCGGTGTATGTGTTGTAGTTCTAGAGAAATGATAATGTGTCCGTCTCCATGGACGGAGGGGCAGACCTCCCAAGTATAAGTGAAGGGACTGCCGAGTGTTTTTTCGGCTTCGTTCATAAACTCCTTTTCCAGATAGGGACGAAGGACGTTCCAATATTCCCTGACCTTGTCCTCGGCCCCTTCATGAACGAGAATTTCGGACAAATTAGACAATGTACCTCGAATTTCTACCGTAATCCGGAGCGGCGAATCCAGTGAAACCTTGACGTTGTCCGGTCCTTTTCCACGGTAGTGCTTGACAATACATACGGCCAACTTCCTGATGCGCTCACGGTATTCCAATTCGGTATTCAACATCTGGACACTCCGCTTCGAATCAAAATAAAGGCGTACTTGCCGCGCATGCCAGACAGCCTGTGTAGCTGGTTTTAGAACAAAATGTAACCGTCCCGACCCAAGTGGTCTGCCCAGCACGGCGTATCACCCTTCTATGGTAGAACAGGTTGACCCGGAAAGATGTGAAATTCATTACACTGAACCAAAAATTTACATAGATTAGACCACTCTTGAAGTAGCTATACCTCTATGGTTTGTATGATGCTTCTCATTCCGTCGTGTTGTTTGTACAGCTCCAATACAAAAGAAGTTGAATGACATACTATGGGCTGAGATTAGTAAATGGCATACTCAAAGCCCTCTATACTGAAATAGCTCAGTGCGAATCTCAGAGATTTATAGTAAATTATTCATTTATATGATTTGCAATATCAATTTATTATTATTACATTGGATGGAAATGCTAGTCGAACTCCAGAAGGCATAGATATGTTATCCAAAATGGTGGTAAAGTACGGGTTCAAGATGTAGAATCTATGCGATATTCAGTTTGTAGAAGGGCAACGTCAAGGTCGCCAAATGAAGACTTAGTAGGAATTACTGCAACGTGTGGCTGAACATGAAGCCGCAAGTCAAGCCACGTTAGAATAAAGAGAAGAGGTCCGTGCTAAAATGCATGGACCTCTTCAGACCTGTAATAATTGATTTTTTATGAAACTTTACTGTTTAACCAGAACGGATAAATCGCCTTCAAAAACTTGCTCCTCTTTCTTGTTGAAAGTCGACAGCAATACAGTAACGAGTCCTGTTCCATTCCTCATCTCTTTTACTCCAATCACTTCAACAATGGTGTACAATTCGTCGCCTGGATATACTGGTTTAATAAATTTAATATTATTCATAGCAGTTCCAGCAATAACCTCATCACCGTAACTGCCTGTTTCAACCCAAAGCTTAAAAGAAACAGCTAATGTTTGAATTCCTGAAGCGATAATTCCATTAAATCTGCCTTGTAATGCTTTCTCTTCATCTAAATGCATATATTGCGGGTCAAACTCCCTTGCAAATCTGGTAATATCCTCTTTAGTTAATTTTAAAGACTTGGTTTTAAATACTTGTCCGATATAAAATTCATGAAACCGCATTATTACACCTCTTGATTAAATTATTTGCTTATTTATAGAGTAGCATAATATCACCAATCAAGTTAAACTGCCAGTTAGCTTAATGACGTATTGTCCGTCTACAACTTTATATTCACCGAACAATATTTCCCTTTAAAACTCGTAGCGTTATAGCAGCAAATTAATTTAAGATACAAGTATGAAAAGCCTCTGATAATTCAGCGGATTTTTGTAGTCCCACTCAGCAAGTAACCCTCCGTACTTTTGTACAGTCAGATCAATGTAAGTGTCTGTTTTTTGAAGGATTATATTTCCATTAACATAAGTCTCACCGGTAACAGTGGCAGGGTTATTTGACTTCAATGCAGAGTGACTCTTTGGAACTGCTTATTTTATATACTTCGACATTCGATGCAAATAAATAAAAATTATTGACAACTGTTAAATTATGGACAACAATAGAATGCAATAATATATAAATATTGGTACTTCTGTATGAAGGGTGGTTTATCTATGAAAGTTACACCCACGATTAGAGCAGAATTGGAACAATATCTAAAACAAGAAGGTTTGAGCATGATGGAGTTTGGGCATATAGCAGGCATGAATAGGGGGATAGTAAGTAGCATAGTGTCGGGCAATAAATCTATGTCTGTTAACCAGATAGATCGCATTACCGAGGCTATGGGTTTACCAGAAGGCTACTTTTACGACCTATTTATAGAAAACTACATCATCGACACCCCCCCGAATATGAGACGAATAGAGCCATTTTTGTATCGTTGTGCGGAATTGGACAAGCTGGATGCGATCCGTCGAGTGGTAGGAACCATTATGGACAACCTACTCTATTCGCCTAAACTATTTGATATGGCAGAAGTGCTATTAGCACAGGGACGACATGATGCTGCGTTGCTGTTCTATGAGGGGGTAGCTGAAACGGAGAAGTACCAACATTCTGAACGATTGGCGATCTGTCAGTATCGAATGTTCACGATTCAGGTTGGTGACGATCAAAGCCGCAATCTCAAGGCAGCTACGTTGTTTGAGCCTTACATTGAACGTCTGGATGAAATGGACCAACTTGACGCATTAAAGGATTTGGCGAACGTGTACAGGTCTTTGCGTAAGTGGGACAAGGTTGAGGAAATGGCAAGGCAAATGAGAGGGAAAGCTGAAGTACAATATTCCATAAAGCATCAGCAGAAGAATCGAAAGAACAGGGAGCATGAAAAGGAAACCAGAAATCCGTTATTTGGATACATTGCTTACGCCGATTTGTTGTGTGCTAGTGTTTGTGAAGCCCAAGGCGATTATCAACAAGCTCTACTATATACATACGCCTATGCGAATTTAGATTGGGTCAAAGAGACTGATGAAGATACTCAACACTGGGTAAACTTGTTCAGTCAGTGGGCAGAAGGTAACACGTACGTCAATAAACTCCTGTCTGGAGATGTTAGCGTGCTGCCAGACTATGTTGAATATATAGCGGCAACATCAACCGCTAACGAAAATGAGAAACTCTCAAAGCTGTTGAACGTTATGATAGCGGCTAACCGATATGAAATAGATGTGGATGATGTCCTTTCACGTTTTGAAACGAATATTAATTCTTTTGCTCAACTCCCAACATCATCTGATATATATACCCAACAAGTAATACCAGACTATTTCGCATGGTTTGCTTACGAAATGGCTCATTATTATTTACATCGGGTGAAATACAGTGATGGCTTTAAATACTTGATGTATGCAATGGCAAAGTCACATATAATAACTAATGAAACAAACTTTATAAATTGTATTGGTCTGTTTATGCGTTTTCAAGTCCATGCGACTCCTGAAATCAAAACAGAGATCTCCAATCTAATTGAAAAGGTGTGGTTAAGTAATGTTGAAAAAAATGGCATTGTTAATTGTTGCGAGTAGCTTTTTGTTTTTTATAACTGTACCCGCTCACAATCATGAGCAGCTTATTCAGACCCTTGTACAAATTGGGGGATTCTAAAGCTAAAGAAAGCTCTGCCGACCATAAGGTTAGCAGAGCTTTCTTCAGTGCAGGAATTACCACAGAATTCACCGAATGACTATCTTGATTATACATATACAGTGTTAAACTTGGATATAGGATTGTTTGTAGCTGCATTAAGCCAGGTAAGAGTATATGTAGTGCAGCCGTTGGGTGATGATATGGTGGAAGTTGTAGACTACGGAGATCCATCAGAAAAGTTTACTCCTGAGTCAGTTGAAATATTAGGAAATTATTATATGAGAGGGCAATTTGAGTTTAGAGTACATGTGCTTTTTATTTTGTTCTTCTCGCTGTGGATATCGGTTAGGCGTGACAGAAGAGCACCAAAAGTAATTCGTCAAGCAATAGTCCTTCATAAACGTGTCAGGTTAGAAAATGATTTACCTTCTGAAGATTGTTTTTACTTGTGAGTATGAAAATGGGGAGAGAGAAGAGCTAGAAATAGATGAAAGTGAATATGGGATTATAGTTATTGGAGACAAAGTGTTAATGTAACAAGACAACTCAAAACGTTAAGAGAAGAAAGAGTTGTTTCTTGATTAATAGACTACTATCGGGAAACTGGTATGATTTGAATTTAGAGTAGATGTAACAAAGGACTCTCGCTGGTACGTAACCAGTATAGAGTTTAAAGGATTTTTATACATTGATATACATATATAAAAATCAAGTTTAATAATGTAATTTAATTTTCAATGTAGTAGTTACTCTCTCTAGTACTCCATAACTGATAGGTCTTGTTTTGTGACAACATACGGATATTTCGACATGTCTCCCAATATAGTATTGAGAAGATTTAAAATACTATGGAAGTTCGTATGATAAAAGGAATCGTAAGAGGGAAAGGGAGTTCCTAAAAAAAGGATATGACCGCGCCGAATGGCCAATAGCAATGTGCTAAAGGTGGCGCAGGTGCTGATATTCAATACATAAGCCCTAGTGATAATCAGGGAGCAGGATAAATCATAAGTAAGTAATCAATTAGATAAGTATGTTGATGGGACACAGGTAAGATTCATATTGACATAAAGACAAGGACTCGACCAGTATAGAAGCTGGTATGAGTCCTTTTTTTATATCCAATAAAAAATAAATATGCAAATATATAGATTATATTTATAGATCAGCAAGTTTATGTTTAGACTCTTTAGATGGATTCAAGTAATCTTATGCCTACAAAAGCACAAAGGGGAGAAATTGTTTTGAAAAGAATTTTTATATTTTTTATTATTTGCATGGCTTTTTTCTCGACAGGAACACAAATATTCGCTGATCAGAATGTTTGGACAAGCGACACAAATTTAACAAAAAAGATCGACAGGGTAAGCCTTGTAACCGTTAATGGAAAGATATATTCAATTGGGGGACATGATCCAAATAAATTTTATGACACAATTGATGTTTATGATCCTGAAACTAAAACATGGACGCAAAAGGGGAAACTCCCAACGGCAAGAGGAACGGTAAGCGCTGCTGTATATGATGGGAAAATATATATTACAGGTGGCGAGCCTATTAATGACAAACTGGATATCTACGACCCCGTGACAAATGAGTGGAAGAAGGGCAAATCGCTTCCTAAGGTTGTAGCTGGTTACGCCTCTCAATTTGTAAATGGAAAGCTTCTTGTCATAGGTGGATTTAATATGTATAACAATGCATCTGCAGATGTTTACGAGTATGATCCAAGTACCGACAGCTGGACTACAAAGGCTAGTTTATCCACTCCTCGCAGATATATCACATCTGCTTTAGTCAATGGAAAGGTATACGCAATAGGTGGTTACGATGAATCGAAAGGCTTGCTTTCTTCTATAGAAGAATATGATCCTCAAGCCAATACCTGGACAACAAAGTCATCTATGTCAACCAAACGTATGGGGCTGACTGCTGCAGTGTTAAACAATGAAATATATGTTATTGGAGGCAATACTGCAACTGCTACATTAAGTGGGCCAGCCACAGCTGAAGTTGAAAAATACAATCCCAAGACAGACACTTGGTCTACTGTAACTAGCATGCCAACTGCAAGGGGGCTTTTGTCGGCAGTGAGCTTGAATAATGCAATATATGTTGCGGGCGGATCCAATAGCTCCAATTACTATTCAGTCTTTGAGAAATATACGCCTGGCGATGACGGGACCTCTCCGAGTCAACCGGGAGATCCAGGCACCTCTCGACCCGATAACCCGGTGGGAGATCGTGCAATTCTAGTAGTCACCATGACAACTGGCTTAGAGAAGGAATTTGATTTGAGTATGCAAGAGGTCAATGACTTCATTGCATGGTATGAGGCTAAACAAGCAGGTTCAGGATCGGCTTCATACGCCATAAACAAGCACGATAACAATAAAGGCCCATTCAGCAGCCGCAAGGATTACATGCTGTTTGATCGTATCCTTACGTTTGAAGTAAGTGAATACTCTAAATAAATCAAAAAGCTCAGCTGACCTTAATGGGTCGACTGAGCTTTTTTTGTTAAGAGCCCTTCCTTTAATCAAGACCTCGCATAGCCTATGGAGTAGGAGTACCCTAAAATAAAGGAGGCGTTACGTGTGGGGGAAATGAAAAGAGACTACGAGGGAATCACCGGAAGAGTTTGGACATCGATAGCTGCTGTCTTGGCACTGTTCATATTGCTGGTAATCATCTTGAAATTAATTCATTTATAAAGATTCTTAAGCTCCACCGAGGGATTTAATTTCTAAAGCATAGCCCCATTAGTTCCTGAGGAACCTATAAGGTTCGCCGTTTGGCCCATTCCCGACCTTAAAGAAGTTGGTGAAACAACGTTTTAGACACACAAAAGGAACCTCAGCGGCTTTTCCGGAGAAGGTAGGGTAATACCCCTTAACGAAGCCTGATCCACGTCGGAGCAGCTGAAATAAAGTAGACTGATTCATGAGGGTCGCCTCTTTTTGGAATGGTTGGTTTGTGCTTACCATTAGCTGAAAAGGCGACTCTTTTTATCCTATTTTTGGTTAATCAACAAGCCTGACTTTGCTTCAATATCTTCTATAATTTCCAGTGCAACAAAATATCCGAAAAATAATGTTAAAATATCCTCGTATCGTTTTCCTGATCCTCTTGCTCTACTTAATAATATATTTTGACTTTCTTGTATTTTCTTTTTATGGAATGATAGAGAAACAACGGATGAATTGGAAGCGATCAAATCCATCATTAGAATTGACAACTTTTTCTGAAACTCTTCAATCGGAAAGTCATTATTTTCTTTCGAATACAGCTGCATCGTTTCAGGTGGATCTTTAAATGAAGTTTGATATTGAGTATTGAAAACACCTTCATTAGCTATTTTGTCAACAATTAATTTACCAAAAACGATCCCTGATGCGAATGCTTGCCCAGGAATTCTTCCTATACCAAGATCACCATTAAATTGAGCTTCTCCAGTAGCAAAAACACGATTCAAGTTTATAGCCTCAGCATTAGCATTGATTTCGATTCCTCCTGAAGAATAGTGCATCGTTGGTGTAATTTTAATTCTTTTATTTTTAACTACTTTAGGACTAAATCCATATGTTTTGAATTTTTCATTTAATACATTTTCATCAGCATGGCTCATATCCAAGTACATGTCCTTTTTTTGTTTGATGCACTCTAGTTGGAATTTTAAAATCTCATCAATCATTTCGTGGTAATCATCCCGAGCAATTGCATCACAAATATACTCATCTTCTAATAATTGAACTCCTTCCTCATCTATTATTTTCCCTTGACTCAAAGATACAACCCCGCCCAATAAAATTTGTCTTCCGTTATATATAGACCAAGGATGACAC
Organism: Paenibacillus sp. MZ03-122A; assembly: GCF_024213325.1. Taxonomy (NCBI): domain Bacteria; kingdom Bacillati; phylum Bacillota; class Bacilli; order Caryophanales; family Paenibacillaceae; genus Paenibacillus; species Paenibacillus sp. MZ03-122A. The sequence goes on from NZ_JANAVI010000003.1 coordinate 291,088, forward strand.
ATTACTGTAGACATTCCCTTTAATCTCGCACCTATTTTCTTAGCTAAGATTAGCGTTTCACCAGTTGAACCGGGCGAATTATCATTGAAACAGAATTGTCCTGCATATCCCCCCGTAGCTAATACCAAATAATTAGTATATATTCTGATAAATTGATCTGATTGTGTGTCATAAAATATTGCGATAATTCCGTGATCGTACTTTTCCAAATGTATCAAAATTTTATTACACATCGGTTGTTCAATATGTTGTAGTAAACAATTGATTAATTTCTTTCCCCCATGTGATTTAATCATACATTCAGGCATGATACCAAAGGATGTTTTCTCATAAGAAATACCCAATTCTTCGAAGAAATTTATAATTATGTTGGAATTCCTATATAGCGATTCAATTACGGATCGATCTGCTCCACATTTATCAATAGTAAGATTAATAATATGATTAATTTCATTCTCTGAGGGAACACGTGTATTTGCTGCTGAAAGAAAGGAGTTGCTTTGTTTGGGTGCACTCTTTTTTGTTACAATCGTGTACTTGATATTTTTTTTTGACAAATAATAAGCAGCAGTAAGTCCTGAGATCCCCGTACCGACAATCAAAATTGGAGTGTAGTGTTCAACGGATATTCCATTTTGTTTCATCATTCCAACTCCTTTTTAGGATATGAATGTTATCTTCGGCTGAATCTCGTAGTCGGTTTTCTATTTTTTTGCAACAAAACGCATCAGGAGGATATTTATAAAATTCTTGCTTTCTTGTTAATTACCTGTGATTTATATCAAATTATATAACTGTATTTCGTTTTATACTTTATATAGTTATTAAGAGCTAACAAAATCAAATACAAACAGTTTTGCAAAAGTAGAGGAAAAAAAGAACCATTAAAGCAATTGCTAAGATGATTCTTATTACGAGTTACAATATCCTTGTTACCGACGAAGAATGGAATCTAAACAAAATATTTTCCTGATTGTACAAGTTTATTCCTTATTTTGTCAACAATATCTGAGAATATATAACTGATTCAGCTTTCACAGTATGAATATTCACACAAATTCTTAATGTAATAACTAGCGTACCTTAGAAAGGGCCACAGAGTTCTCGTATTCATCCATTTGTATAACCCTTTTTTTAACCTTCGACTTTTAGTCGAAGGTTTTTACTAATTAAGAGCTGATAGAGAAACAGTGCAATGAACCGCCTATATTCACCTTCTCCAGCCTTATAGCCTTAACCTATCACTTCTATAGATATCATATCTTAGACCAATCAAACATCCCGTGGTATATTGTTGACATTCAAGAGAGAGCCGTTAGCTTCTCTCCACTAGGTTCGAAAAACACAGGGGTGAATAATGATGAGTAAAAAGACCATGTTCGAGAAAATTTGGGATAACCATGTCATCTATCAGGAAGCGGGTAAGCCGAGTATTTTGTACATTGATCTTCACCTCGTACATGAGGTAACATCGCCACAGGCGTTTGAAGGATTACGTCTTAGCGGCCGTCAGGTGCGTCGTCCAGAGCTTACGTTTGCAACGATGGACCATAACGTACCGACTAAGGACCGTTACAATATTACGGACCCGATTTCCAAGCAGCAGATCGATACATTAACTCAAAATTGCCGTGATTTCGGTGTCACACTGTATGATCTGGATACGGTTGATCAAGGTGTCGTTCACGTTATGGGACCTGAACTTGGTCTGACTCATCCGGGCAAAACGATTGTTTGTGGTGATAGCCATACCTCCACACATGGGGCGTTCGGAGCGCTCGCTTTTGGTATCGGAACCAGTGAGGTAGAGCACGTAATGGCAACACAATGTCTCCAGCAAGCCAAAGCCAAAACGATGGAAGTTCGCTTTGTAGGCCGCCGCAAACCTGGGGTGACAGCAAAAGACATGATTTTGGGTGTCATCGCCAAATACGGTACAGATTTCGCTACAGGTTATGTTATTGAGTACACAGGTGAATCTATCCGCGAATTGAGCATGGAAGAGCGCATGACTGTGTGTAACATGTCCATTGAAGGCGGAGCCAGAGCAGGAATGATTGCACCGGACGAAACCACCTTCAACTACTTGCGTGGACGTCAACATGTAGCACAAGGAGCTGCTTTTGAGCAAGCGGTTGCTGAGTGGAAAGAGCTTGTCACAGATGAAGGTGCTGAGTTTGATGTCGTGCTGGAGTTTGACGTAGATGCTTTGATTCCGCAAGTAACCTGGGGCACTAGCCCGGGAATGGGTACAGATATTTCCTCAACCGTACCGATTCCGGCAGAACTGCCAACCGAAAACGAACGTAAAGCGGCTGAAAAAGCGCTTGAATATATGGATTTGAAGCCAGGTACTCCGATCACGGATATTGCGATTGATTATGTGTTTATCGGCTCCTGCACCAACGGGCGAATTGAAGATTTGCGTGCAGCCGCTGAGGTTGCCAAAGGTTACAAGGTTTCTGACAAAGTAACGGCCATCGTCGTACCAGGTTCGGGTCGTGTGAAAATTCAGGCTGAAGAAGAAGGACTGGACGTCATTTTTAAAGAAGCAGGATTTGAGTGGCGTGAAGCGGGATGCAGTATGTGTCTTGCGATGAATCCAGACGTACTGCAACCGGGACAGCGTTGTGCTTCGACTTCTAATCGTAACTTTGAAGGTCGTCAGGGACGCGGAGGACGGACTCATCTGGTATCTCCAGCAATGGCAGCCGCTGCGGCGATTCATGGACATTTTGTTGATGTACGGGATTGGAAATTCAAGCAGGAAGAAGTAGTCCGCTAGGATACAGAGGAGGAATTACGATGGAAGCTTTCACAACATTAAAAGGAATTGTAGCCCCTGTGGATCGGGTGAACGTGGACACAGATGCTATCATTCCTAAGCAGTTTCTGAAACGAATTGAACGTACGGGCTTTGGACAGTTTCTGTTCTACGAGTGGCGGTTTGATGAAGCGGGCAATATCAATCCTGACTTTGAACCCAACAAGCCTCGTTATGCAGGAGCGTCTGTGCTGATCTCTCGCGCTAACTTTGGCTGCGGCTCCTCACGTGAGCATGCGCCCTGGGCGATTATGGACTATGGGTATCGTTGCGTAATTGCACCGTCTTATGCAGATATCTTCTATAATAACTGTTTCAAAAACGGTATATTGCCGATCAAGCTATCTGAAGAGCAAGTAGAGGAATTGTTTCAGCGTACGGCGCAGCATGATAACTACCAATTGAACGTAGACCTGAATGAAAAAACAATCACTGACGACTATGGTCTGAAAATTGAATTCGATCTGGATGAACATCGCCGTCAGTTCCTGCTACAAGGCTTGGACGATATTGGCCTGACACTCCAGCATGAATCTGAAATTCTGGCGTATGAACAAAGACGCGCTGCGAAACAAGGCGCATAATCATATTTCCCAGTTCAGTATCAATACGAAGCCATATAGCTTGCTCATTTGTTAGACAGAAAGCCCGTACTGGCAATTCTTTTGCCTGCGGGCTTTTATTATGCTCAAACAATAAATTGGAAAATAAGGGGTTGACGGTTCGACTCAGCATGGTATTGTAAATGTAAATTGGTTTGAAGGACTGTGTCTGTGAGAAATACCAAAAAATACATATATAAGTTAGGGGAATGAGGATGAAGAAATATGGTTGGGTGATACTAGCGGCTATCTTGATTTGGTTGTGGCCGTCCTCCCCTCATGTGAATGCGGCTGGAGCAGATTTGTTTTTGGATGGCAAAAGAGTGGAAGCGCCTGCGGATGCCAAACCTGAAATGGTCAATGGAAAAATCATGGTACCGCTCCGGGTGGTTGGGGAGCAGCTGGGGTATCAGTTCAAGTGGGAACCACAAGCCTATAAAATCTCAATCCAAAAAAACAGTACCGATATGTCTATGTATGTAGGCCGTACATCGGCTGATGTGAATGGAAAAACAGTAAGTCTGGATGCGCCTCCTGTACTTCGGGGCAATTCGACCATGGTTCCATTGCGTTTTGTTGGGGAGCAAATGGGGCTGAAAGTAGATTGGAATAATAAAAGTAAATCCGTAAATCTCAGTCAAAAGGCTGCAACTCAACAAGCGAATAAACAGTCTCAATCCCAACCATCGTCGCAAACGTCAACACAGAGTACAACTAGCACCAATAAAACGTCTTCAGCAACAGCGACGACAATAACCCCAGTTGAAGCAGACAAGCATACTGAAGCTACATCTTCACCAGCCAAGCAGCAGAATACAGAACAGACCACAGCGAATGCGTTGCTTGTACAAAATATTACTTTTGAGGGTGAAACGTTAAAGATTTCTTTGAACAAAGATGTTACCCCTAAAGTATCCACAATGACGGGGAATGATCGTATTATTGTAGATTTACCCGGGGCTTCACTGGCGACTGATTTTCTTCAACCGTTCCCGATTCGTAAGGATGGCACGCGGGCGTTGATGAATAGTGACAGTGAGGATGTGCAGGAAATTAGATTTGCTCCCACAGATGGACCGAATGGGGGCGTACGCATTGTCATTGCTTTAAATCAAGCACGTGATTACGATCTATCAACCAATGGCCTAGGCGATATCACCCTTCAATTGCGTGAGCATAGTGTGAATCCAGTAGCGGTAACACCAACGAATGTCGAAGGACGGCGAATCGTCGTCATTGATCCCGGACATGGTGGCAAAGACCCTGGAGCAGGTAGTGTGACTGGGCGACATGAAAAGGAATTTACATTGGCGGTAGCGTTAAAAGTCGAGCAGCTTCTGCAAAATGATGCTGACATTCAAATCGTATTGACTCGCAATGGAGATACGTATCCCACGTTGGATGAACGACCACAACTCGCTAATAGTCAGCAGGCAAGCGTGTTTGTATCTATTCATGGTAATAGTATGCAAGCTTCAGATAAAGGAAAAACCAATGGCTCTGAAACCTATTATGCACGTCAGGACAGTTTGGCACTGGCAAAGACGATGCATAAATATCTTGTAGCAGCTACCGGATTTAAGGATAATGGCATCAGGGTGGCAAACCATGCAGTGACGAGAAAATCACAAATGCCTGCTGTATTGCTGGAATGTGGCTACCTTAGTAATCTATCCAATGAAGCAGCCATGTTTACAGAAGAAACACAGGAGAAGATTGCCGAAGGTATTGTCGATGGGTTGAAGGAGTATCTTGGAACGAGCACAGGAGCTACTGAATCACTTAACTAAGGATGTTAGCAATAAAAGCTACTTTCCACCTTTTAATGAAAATTCATGGGGGTGAAAAGTAGCTTTTTTAGTTTTTTAGCTGTGACTTTGGATGGGAAACAAATGATCTATATTTTTAGTCAAAATTCGACAAAAATAGTTCTTTGGCACGTATATTTCTGTTATGATGGAATATATTCGCAACTTTTGGTGTGAGATAACGTCTAAAAGGTTGTCTGATATTACATAAGCGCGTATATCAGGTCGCCGCACCGGAGCATGTGGCAAAAAAATTATGAATGGAAGGGTGACGAATGAAGAAATTTGGTTTTTTGTTGTTATTATTTGTCTTCATGTGGGCGGTTCCGGGTTATGGACATGCGGCTTCGAGTGGAACACAAATCTATCTCGACGATCAACAGTTAAGTGTCCCTAGTGGTGCTAAGGCACAAGTAATTGGCGGAAGTACAATGGTCCCGCTACGCGTAATTTCTGAAAATTTGGGATATGACGTGACATGGAAGCAGCAGGCGCGAACCATAACGATTGAGAAGGACAGTACCTCGATCCGAATGATAATCGGAAGTAAGACGGCGACTGTCAATGGAAGCGACATTAGTCTGGATGCTTCGCCTCTGCTGCGTTCCAATTATGCCCTTGTACCGCTTCGTTTTATCGGCGAGCAAATGGGACTGGACGTAAAATGGGACAGCAGCTCCAAGTCCGTAAAATTATATACCCGCAGTAGCGGGTCTGGAAACGGGGAATTTACACCTCCCAAGTCTGGAAATAACAGTACAGGTACTGGAAGTGTTACTGCGCCAACGAATAATGCGAACTCAGGTGTTACACAGGTGCAGGGAGTCAGTTTCAGCCAAAACCGTTTAACCATCACCACAGCCAGTGCCGTCAAGCCGAAAGCGTTTACGATGACAGGCCCTGATCGGGTAGTGGTGGATTTGCCGGCGACTGCGTTTGCTGACAATTTTGGAGACCAGCAAAAGCTGGATAGCAACTTAAATGGTTCGCTGGACATTGAGAATGAAGCGGATGTGTCCGGTATCCGGTATGCTTTGTTCCAAAAGGAACCTTCAACGGTGCGCGTTGTTATTGATTTGAAACATGCCATGAATTATACCGCATATAATGATGGATCGAATCGTGTTATCGTCGATTTGGCTTCCAAGGATTCAGTGAATACCACGCCAGACGCAACGTTACCAGATGGCTCACTGCCGGATGACACGCAGACATCACCAACTAACAGCAATGGTAAAAAGGTCGTTGTTATTGATGCTGGTCATGGAGCAAAAGATTCAGGTGCAGTTGGTGTTTCGAGAAAAAATTATGAAAAGACCTTCAACCTGGCTATGGCTCTGAAAGTAGAAAGCATATTAAAGCAGAACCCCAATCTTGAGGTTGTGCTGACACGCAGTGATGATACATTCTTGGAGCTTAAACAGCGCGTAAAAGTAGCTGAAAACCTTAATGCTAACGTGTTCGTGTCCATTCATGCTAACAGCAGCGGTAGCTCAGCTTCCAACGGTACAGAGACGTATTACCAGCGTAGTGCAAGCAAAGCGTTCGCTAACGTTATGCATAAGTACTTTGCTCCTGCGACGGGTCTGACAGACCGAGGCATTCGTTATGGCAATTTCCATGTAATTCGGGAAACGACTATGCCAGCCGTATTGCTTGAAGTAGGATATCTGAGTAATGCAAAAGAGGAAGCCACACTGTTTGATGAAGATTTTCAAAATCGGGTAGCTCAAGGGATTGCAGATGGAATCACAGAGTATCTCGACGTAAAATAAATCTTCAACAAATCGCTTGTCAACGTCAAGCAAGGAGGGGGACATATGAACAAGAAAATCGTAATTGCAGGCCTGCTGGCATTGTTCGCCATTGCAGGTGCAGGGTGTGCCTCTAAGCAAACATCGGCTCCTGCGACTCCATCTCAGGAAACACAAACTTCTAATGCACAAAATAGTACACCCGAACAGACGACCCCTGATCCATCGGCTCAGTCTGCTGAGAATAACGGGGCGAGTCAAACACCTGCATCTCCGTCAACAGAGCCTACAAAGACCAAGACGGACACGGAAAATTCAGGAGATCGACAAACACAGCAGATTACGGTGTACTATACGGATACACAAGAGAACGGCTTGAAAGAACAGAAAAAGGAAATTACCTATCCAAGCGAGCTGGAAAAATTGCAAAAAGCGTTTGAAGCTCTGCAAAAGAGTGGGGATTCTGCTCTAATCCCGTTGTGGTCCGAGAAAATTTCCGTGCATAAGATCAAATTGGATAACGGTGCATTGACTTTTGATATTTCCCTGCCGGACGAGGCTCGATTGGGAGCTGGCGGCGAGGAATTGGCTATCGATGCCTTGAAGAAAACGATGTTCCAATTCAAGGAAGTCAAAACGCTGGATTTGCTCGTAGATGGGCAATCTCTGGAGTCCTTAATGGGACATGTAGATTTGGATCATCCCATGAGTCGCTAACCGATCAGACGGTATGAAAATTTCTTAGGGATTTACACACTTTTCACGTGCAATCTGTGACAGATAATGATAATATAGGAGTGTATTTCTCGCCTATGCAGGCAGTCATGCACAAATAGTATTCGTTTCTTTCCGGATGATTATTTAGAGTGACCGTCTTGATGCGGGCTATCCCGTATCAAGACGTTTTTTTTGGTAGGAGGTAGGATTTCCGTGAATGCAGCAACCGCACGTCATATATTGGACACCATCGGTACGATGTTTCCGGATGCCCATTGTGAGTTGAACCATGACAATGCTTTTGAATTAACGATCGCCGTGTTATTGTCTGCTCAATGCTCCGATCAGATGGTCAATAAAGTAACGGCAGACCTGTTTCAAAAATACAAGTCACCTGAGGATTATTTGGCTGTTCCTCTTGAGGAACTGGAGCAGGATATTCGCAGAATCGGCTTGTACCGAAACAAGGCCAAGCATATTCATAACCTCTGTCGTATTTTAATAGACCAGTACGGGGGAGAGATACCTTCAGAGCACGATCAACTGGTTAAGCTACCCGGTGTCGGCCGCAAGACGGCTAACGTCGTAGTATCTACTGCTTTTAATGTACCAGCTATTGCGGTAGATACGCATGTAGAGCGTATTTCCAAACGGCTCGGTTTTGCAGGGTGGGATGATTCAGTGCTTGAGGTGGAAAAAAAGCTGATGAAGAGGGTACCTAGGGATGAATGGTCTTTGACCCACCACAGGCTTATTTTTTTCGGACGCTACCATTGCAAAGCTCAAAATCCTCAATGTCAGGTATGTCCGTTGCTTGATGTGTGCAGGGAAGGCAAGAAACGTATGAAAACGTCTCTTATCAGAAAAGATAAGGAACGTAGAGCTTAAAGACCCACAGAGGTAACAAAGGGTTTAACCATTTATGTGTAGAAAAGGATGAAGAGTATGAAGTGCATTTCGGTATATACAGACAATTTTGAAGCGTTCTCTGATATTTTTGAGCAAATTGTAACAACAGAATTTGCTGAAAACGAAGAGCGCGAGCTTGAGGGAATCACGGTTAGTCATTCCGGTGATGTACCTGAGCATTATCTGGAGCGTATGTCACAAAAGCCAGAAGTGGTCGTAATGAAGGACAAATCCCGTGGGATTACGATTTTACAGCATGGTCAAGTATTTGAAATTTTGCTGCCAGTGCTTGAGACTGCAGCCAATTAAGTTCAATTAGCGGACGACATGCGTTGCATGTTCCGGTGTAGGCGGCTCGGCTGGTTTATCCAGCCCGAAGGCGCATTATACATGAACCTTGCAGACCATCCTGATATGGCTAGAGCCTATTCCAATGAAGTGTGCATACATTTTGCACCTTGAATTATGGTATCGCGTTCCCCAGGTTCCAAAAGGTTAATGTACGTGATGAGTAGGCTCACCCGTTGTATACATATCTTACTTCGTCGTTGTCCTTTAAGGGGGCTTTGATGAAATGCATTCGGTTGCCAAAATACTTATTCCTAATGATCCGTTTTGGACAGAATAAAATGAACTTATTATTATCATGTACAAAAAAACAGCGTTCCCTAAAGCCAGGTACTGGCGGGGAGCGCTGTTTAGTTTTTTTGATGTGATGATTCTCACAACGGCTTAGGAATGCTACAATATAGCTATTTGGTGCAGACAAGTGATAAGGAGTGGAACCGTAGCTTATGATGCAAACGATTACAGGAGATGCGGGAAAGTGGTTGGATACGATAGAACAGATACAGAATACATTGCGTAAAGCCGGGGACGAAGCGGGAGCGAAGGCGATAGGTGATCTGCTGGAAAAAGCATATGTGCAGGAGCTGACCATTGCCTTTTGTGGACATTTTTCAGCGGGTAAATCGAGCTTGATTAACAGCCTATGTGGTAAAACCGTGCTGCCATCTGGACCGGTGCCTACGAGCGCTAATGTAGTGTCCATCCGTTATGGGCGTCCGAGAGCGCTCATTCATCCAGCCAAATCAGCGGAAAATCCAGAGCCGGAAATCGTGGAGGCCTCCCTGTCCGAGCTTGCTGAGTATTGTAAAAATGGTGGAGCCTATGAATCGGTTCAAGTGTGGGAGGATGTTCCCATATTATCTAGCGGAGGAGTGTTGCTGGATACACCAGGCGTAGATTCCACAGACCACGGACATGCGCTGGCGACACATTCTGCTTTACATTGGGCAGATATTGTTTTTTATGTGATGGATTACAACCATGTCCAATCTGAAAATAATTTGTCCTTTGCCAAAAGTTTGTCGGATTGGGGCAAGCCGTTATATTTGATCATCAATCAAATCGATAAACACCGGGAGCGAGAGCTTTCATTTACACGTTATCGTAATGAGGTGGAGACTAGCTTTCATGCCTGGCAGGTTCATTATACGGATATTCTCTTTACTTCCTTGAAGGAGCAGAATCATCCATGGAACCAGTGGAAACAGTTGACGCACCTGATCCCGAAATTGCTGGAGCGAAAAACAGAGCTTTTAGCATACAGTTTAGTGTCCTCTATGCACCATTTGGTAGAGCAACATGTGGAGACTGTACAGGCAGCTGAAGAAGAGGAACTGAACACACTGCTAAAAGAAGCAGGTGGAGAAGAAGCCATTTTGCGCCTGGATATAGAGCAGAAAACCTTGCAGCAAGAAGATGAACACTGGAAGATGCTTCCGGAGCAGGAGCGTAAACGACTGCGTCAAGAGCTGGATCATCTACTGGAACACGCACATTTGACGCCAGCGGAGCTACGTGAAGCGGCAAGCGAATACTTAGAGAGCCGCAAGCCGGGCTTCAAAACAGGACTATGGTTTGCAGGAGGAAAGACTGAGCGAGAAAAGGAAAGCCGTTTGGAACGGCTGACAGGAATGCTGACTGATCAGGTGGAAGGACAATTGCTTCCTCATGTGCGGGAGTTACTGAGGTCTTGGGGTGACGGTCAGGGTTTGTGGTCCGCTGCGATGGAGCAGGAGCTGGATGACATCCGCCCTGTAACGGATCGGCAACTGGTAGAGCAGACGGTGAAGGAAAATGCGTTGTCGCCGGAGTATACGTTGAACTATTGCAAGGATCTACGTGCTGCTGTGACCGCCGATTGCCGCCGCAAGGCGCTTACGCTAGTAGACCGCCTGCTGGCCCAGCTTGCAGTGCGAGCCGAAGCCCGCCGCGCGGCTCTCGCGGATGCGCGCACTGCGCTGCTGGCGCAGGCGGAGGCGGCGAGCCGCTACAGCACCCGCGTGCAAGCTTCGGCTTCGCACGCCAGCCTGCTGCGCAGCTTGCTGCCGCAGGCTTCCGCGCCAAGCGGGTTGCCCCGTGCGGACGCGCCTGCACCTGCGTCTGATACCTCCGCTGCTGCCTCGCCAGCTGCGACGCCAACGGGCGTTGCGCGTCCTGGTATCGCTGGCTCGCGGAACGCATCGGCGCAGCCGCTAGCAGGAACGGCGGCAGCACAGCCTGCCGCCGGAGGCCGCCGCACGCGGCTGGATGCAGTAGCGGCCCGATTGAAGGCCGCCGCTGCCCTGGTAAGCCCATACCCTGCCATGCAAACGGCGGTACGGGATTTACATGCCCGCGCCGCTGCGCTGGAGGGTGGGCAGTTTACGCTGGCGCTGTTCGGAGCGTTCAGCGCTGGGAAATCTAGCTTCGCCAACGCTTTGCTGGGTGAAGCTGTGTTGCCCGTATCGCCGCATCCGACGACAGCGGCGATTAACCGCATAATGGCGCCTGCGAGTGCTGAGCGCCATGCCACGGCTGACGTCCATATGAAATCAGTGGACGCGTTGCGGGAAGATCTTAAATACTCATTTCGGCTATTAGGATTGGGGGAACCAGCGGCAGCGGGCTGGCAAGAAGCCGTTCATGCTTTATCTCCGGAAGGCATCCATCCTGCGGGTAGGCCTCATTATAGTTTTTTGAAGGCTGCCGCAGCGGGATGGGAAGAAGCTGAAAGCTTGCTGGGACAACAGCTTCAGGTGGATTTAGAGCAGTATCGGGATTTTGTTGCGTCTGAGCACAAATCATGCTTTGTGGAGCATATCGACCTTTATTATGATTGCGCTCTGACCCGTCAGGGCATCGTGCTAGTGGATACGCCTGGAGCGGATTCTGTGAATGCACGGCACACAGGCGTGACCTTCAACTATATGAAGCATGCGGACGCTCTTGTATTTGTCACCTATTATAACCATGCGTTTACGCAAGGCGACCGACAGTTCCTGAACCAACTAGGTCGAGTTAAAGAGACCTTGGCGCTCGATCAGACGTTTTTTATTGTGAATGCATCAGATCTAGCTTCTTCTGAAGAAGAACTTCATTCTGTTACCCGGCATGTACAGGAACAACTACAGGCGAATGGAATCCGAAAGCCACGCATTTATCCGCTTTCCAGTATGCTGGCGTTGGAAGCTGCCGAACAGGGAGAGGCTTCATTGCGTTCAGCTTCACGTTTTGATGCATTTGAAGATGATTTCTCGGCATTTGCAGCCGAAGAGCTGGCAGGTCTGTCCATTGCTTCTGCTATGCAGGAACTGAGCCGGCTGCGGAACCGCATAGAGCAACATGCAGCCGATGCCCGGTATAGCGTAGAAGAACGTGAGATCCGATTCGAGCGATTAACTCGCATCCGTGGGGAATTGGAGCATACGCTCCTAGACCTGACTGACAGCAACGGTGCATCTGTGTTATCGGGCGAAACCGATGAACTGCTGTATCATGTCCGTCAAAGGCTGTCCTATCGGACTGGAGAATTTATGGCAGAGGCGTTTCATCCATCTGTTCTGCGTGAAGGAGTAGGTGATCTCCGTTCGGCTTTTGCATCTTGTGGTCGTGAGCTGATGCGCTTGATCGAACTGGAGCTGTCTCAGGAATTACTGGCAACCACACTCCGGCTGGAAAAAACGGGACAAATTTTGGTGCACAAGGTTACACAACAGTGCGTAGAACACATGAACCATCAGTTGCCAGGACTAGATTGCACAATTCCTGAATCCAGAAAATGGGCTGTTCCCGAGCTGAATGAAATTTCCCTGCAGGAGTCCATTCATTGGAAGGATTATTGGAATAGCTTTAAAAATCCAAAGCTATTTTTTGAAGGAACTGGTCGAGCGAATCTACAAACCAAACTGGAGCCGATATTACGCGAGCGAATCGGGGAAGCTGTGGATCAGCAACGAGAACGAATGTCTACTTTTTACGTTACGCTGATGCAGGAGGAGCAATTGTGGCAGAAAGCTCAGCTTCGAGAGCAAATGCTGGAGACGACTCGTGGCATGGAGCATGCGCTTATGGGCGGTGAGCAGCCACAGGTTTGGGAAGAGCTTGCTGGCAAGATTGCGGCTTTGGAGTAAAGATAAATAAGTACACCATTTATTAAAGTTCAGGACACCGGGTTGTGGGACAACCCGGTGTTTTATGCATGCTCCAAAAAGAAAGCAATACTGAGTAAATAGCCATATTCAATAATAAGAAAGCGATTTAATTTGTCTAATCACCCACCACTTGATAACCTGCCTGAATACGGCTCGTTATCCTCTTTGCCGCCTTGGAACGCGAATGGTAAACTTCACTAAGCCATATAACAACGTCGTGCAACTAATGGAGGGACATTGACATGGAAGTGCTCAGGCAACTGCAAGTTTTTTTTCGCGAGAGGAGACACTATCTGTTTCTTTCTATTTTATGCCTTGCGATAGCGACGGCTCTGGGACTGGTGTATCCGAACCTGCTCCAAAGGCTTATTGATAACGCTATCATCCCTGGTGACTTCGGGAAAGTACCGGCGCTGGCTCTGACTGTGCTGGGAGTAGTCATCATCAAAGGGTTCATGCAATTTTTACATGGTTTTTTTGGTGGACGGCTAGGTAACTATCTGGCGTACCGACTCCGCAATGCTTGTTACGAAAAGCTGCAATTTCTGTCTTTCAGATATTATGACACTGCCAAAACGGGTGATCTCATGTCCCGACTGACTGGTGATTTGGAGGCAATTCGTAACTTTATTGGGTTTGGTTTTGCCCAACTCCTCAATGTGCTACTGATGGTCGTATTCGGCTCTATGATGATGCTGTATATTAACTGGCAGCTCACACTCATTACGATGATCAGCATGCCATTGCTGCTCTTCGTCACATTCAAGTTTGAATCCCGGATTCATCCCACCTTTCAGGAAATGCGGATTGCCCTTAGCGCCTTGACGACAGCGGTCCAAGAAAATATAACAGGTGTGCGAACCGTCAAATCTTTTGCCCGCGAATCCTATGAAGTTGAGAAATTTTCAGTACGTAATGAACAATACAAGAGTAATCAAATTCAGGCTGCTTCCTTATGGAGTCGGTTTTTCCCCGCTATGGAACTGATTGCTTCTGTCAGTGTGGTCCTTCTGTTGGGCATGGGGGGGTATCTGGTTATTCAGAAGTCAATGACCTTGGGGCAGCTCGTCGCTTTCTTTAGCTTAATTTGGTATATTATCGGCCCCATCTGGAGCATTGGCTTTCATATCAATAACTATACGCAGTCCAAAGCTTCTGGTGAAAGGGTCTTGGAACTACTAAATCAGTCCATAGATGTAACCGATGAAGCTGGAGCACTTACACTCAATGCTGATCAGGTGGAAGGACATGTTACGTTTGAACATGTTACCTTTGCTTACGGAAATAAGCTTCCTGCTGTTGTTGACATCAATTTAGACGCACCGCCAGGATCAGTCATTGGAATTTTAGGAGGAACGGGGTCAGGGAAGTCTACCATTATTCAATTACTCATGCGCGCTTATAATGTGAATGCAGGAAGTATCAAGTTGGATGGCAAGGATATAGGTCACTTAAAGATTCGCGATTTGCGTGCTCAAATTTCTTCCGTGTTTCAGGAGACGTTTTTGTTTTCGTCCTCTATACGCAACAATATTTCATATGGTTTAAGCCATGTTAGTATGGATGACATCATACGGGTTTCCAAACTGGCTCAGGCTCATGAATTCATAACTGAACTACCGCTGGGTTATGACACTGTCGTCGGAGAACGTGGATTGGGACTGTCCGGAGGACAGAAACAACGGATCGCCATCGCACGCGCACTACTCAAAAATCCGAAGATTCTGGTTCTGGATGATGCTACCAGTGCGGTCGATATGGAAACAGAGCATGAAATACAGACCGGTTTTCAAGAGGTTATGCGTGGTCGAACAACATTCATAATCGCTCATCGAATCTCTTCGCTTCGTCATGCTAATGAAATTGTGGTGCTTGAGGAAGGGCGAATCGTTCAGCGTGGAACACATGAACAGCTCATTGCTACTCCAGGTCCATATCAGGATGTGTATCATATTCAATACGCCGATTACATAGCTCAGGCTCCAGACGGTGTATCCGAAGGGCAGGTGAGACCATGAATATACCCGCAGAAAAAGTCAAACCGTTAAAAAAACCAACGAATGAGCGCTTTGTCTATCAAGATGATGATGTCATTGACAAACCGTTTAACTGGTCAGAATTCAAACGTTTGTTGGCATACATGAAGCCTTATGCCCGTCAGATTTTGCCGATCCTTCTCGTCATGATGATTCTCGGCACCATTACCAAGCTGACCGTTCCTTATTTGATCAGTCTGGCCATTGATAAAGCAATTGCTCCCGCATGGCCTGCACTGCCTAGCGTAAAGTTGCTGTTGCTCATCACGGGTGCCGTGCTCTTGTTATATTTAATTCAATGGGCAGCCAGCACGTACCGCATTAAATTCACCAATATTATCGGTCAACGGGTTATTTACGATTTGCGTGAAGATTTGTTCAAGCATATTCAAAAGCTATCTTTTAACTTTTTTGATAAGAGACCGGCAGGTTCTGTATTAGTGCGCGTGACGAATGACATTAACTCGCTACAGGATCTATTTACGAACGGTGCAGTGAATGTCCTGATTGACTGCGTACAGCTTATCGGAATTATTGTCATTTTGCTGCTTATTAACTGGAAGCTCGGTTTAGCGGTAATTGTCACTGTTCCGATCATGTTTTTGATCTCGACCAAGCTGCGCGTACGCATCCGCCGCGCTTGGCAAGAAGTGCGTATGAAGAACTCGCGTATCAACTCTCATTTGAATGAGTCTATTCAGGGCATTCGTGTGACACAAGCATATACGCAGGAGCAGGAAAACATGGCTTATTTCGACGACATGAACAGCTCTAGCAAAAAGTCGTGGGATAAGGCTTCTGCCATGAATCAGGTCTTTGGCCCACTTATTGATATTACCGGAGGATTTGGTACGCTTGTGCTGTTCTGGTTTGGAGCGCATTTAATTCAGACAGACCAACTTACGGTGGGACTACTGGTTGCGTTTGCCAATTATGTTGGGAACTTTTGGGAGCCGATTAATCGGCTGGGCCAAATGTATAATCAGTTACTGGTTGCGATGGCTTCGTCAGAACGAATTTTTGAGTTTATGGATGAACAGCCGAATATTGCAAACAAACCGGGAGCAATAGCCTTGCCGCCCATTCGGGGAGACATCCAATTTGAAAAGGTCATTTTTGAGTATGAAAAGGGACGTCAGGCGCTTAAAGGTATTAATCTTTCTGTCGAGGCGGGTCAATCTATAGCGCTTGTGGGTCATACCGGATCAGGTAAAAGTACAATTATTAATCTGCTAAGCCGTTTTTATGACATTACGTCAGGGCGGCTTACGATTGACGGTCATGATGTGCGTGATGTCACGGTGGAGAGCTTGCGAAGCCAGATTAGCATCGTACTTCAGGATACATTTATTTTTTCGGGGACGATCCGTGATAATATTCGATTTGGCCGTTTGGATGCAACGGATGAGGAAATTGAAGCGGCTGCGAAGGCGGTCAATGCTCATGAATTCATTGTTCACTTGCCAGCTGGCTATGAAACAGAGGTAGAGGAGCGGGGGGGAATGCTGTCCATGGGCCAGCGACAGCTCTTATCCTTTGCTCGTGCCTTGCTGGCTAATCCGCGAATTCTTATCCTAGATGAGGCCACAGCTAGTATTGATACAGAAACGGAGTTGAAAATTCAGGAGGCTCTTCAGGTTTTACTAGAAGGCAGAACTTCTTTTATGGTCGCTCACCGTTTGTCCACCATCCGTAATGCTGATCATATCGTTGTACTGGATCATGGGGAAATCCAAGAAAGTGGTAATCATGAACAATTGATGAAAAAACATGGAATATATCGGGGGCTGGTGGAAGCACAGTTCAGATTTTTGTAAAAAAAAGATCAAAAAATCGCGTTTTTTGTAAATTTTAATGCCGAGCACTATTGCATTCTTGGAGCTAAACCCTGAAAATAAAGATGAAAAGAGATCAGAGCAATTTCGTCAGAGGGGGAAGAGTTCAAGATGTGGGGTGCTCCTTTTTCTGCCAAGGCTAAGAAGATGCTGCTGCTGGGTAGCGGCGAATTGGGAAAAGAAGTCATTATTGAAGCTCAGCGGCTTGGCGTGGAATGTATTGCTGTAGATCGCTATGAACTGGCTCCAGCAATGCAGGTGGCCCATCGCTCTCACTGTCTGGATATGCAGGATGCTGAGGCGTTGAAGGCACTAATTCGTAAGGAAAAGCCCGACATAATTGTACCTGAAATCGAAGCTATTGCTACGGGTGCTTTGGAAGAATTAGAGCAAGAAGGATTTCACGTAGTACCAACGGCCCGTGCCGCCCGTCTTACGATGGACCGGGAAGGTATCCGCAGGCTGGCTGCCGAGAAATTAGAGCTTCCGACTGCTGCCTATCGTTTTGCAGATAACTTTGAGCAGTTGCGGTCGGCGGTTCATGAGCTGGGCACGCCATGCGTGGTCAAGCCCTTGATGAGTTCGTCGGGTAAAGGGCAGTCTGTATGCCGGGCGATCGAAGATGCAGAATCCTGCTGGAATACGGCGCTGGAAGGCGCGCGTGCCAAAACAACACGTGTCATTGTTGAAGCTTTTGTCCCGTTTGAGAGCGAAATTACCTTATTGACCGTCAGATCGGTTTTGGGTACGACTTTTTGCCCACCGATTGGCCACATTCAGAAAGATGGGGATTATGTCGAATCCTGGCAGCCTCATGGCATGACGGACAAGCAGCTTTCGGAAGCGGAAGACATTGCCCGTAGGATAACGGATGAACTGGGTGGTTACGGATTGTTTGGCGTAGAGCTATTTTTAACAGCTGATGGCGTCATATTCAGTGAAGTATCCCCTCGTCCGCATGATACAGGAATGGTGACCATGATTACGCAGGATTTGTCGGAATTTGCGCTTCACGTGCGGGCCATTCTCGGATTCCCGGTGCCATCCGTCACGCTGCTTACACCAGGAGCTTCAGCTACTTTGAAGGCAGAAGTGACTACGCGGGATTTTGTAATAAGCGGTCTGCATGATGCATTATTGCTACCCCGGACACAGGTGCGAGTGTTCGGGAAGCCTGAAACCAAGCCGGGACGCCGGATGGCTGTAGCGCTTAGCGCTGCAGAAGATGTGGAAACAGCACGGAAGACGGCCAAAGAAGCTGCTAATATGCTGAAAGTGGAGGTAAATCATGTCTAACAATGTGATGATTCCAGTACTGACAATTCGTTCCGTAGAGCTTGGCGATTGCGAAGCCGTAACTGGACTACTAAGAGAAGTCGGATACCCGATGACTTGTGGTGTAATGAAAGAAGTTATGGGAACAGCGCGGGAGGACAGTCAAGCGAATATGATGGTTGCAGAAATGGATGGTCGTGTTGTCGGAGTAATCGGCATGCATACGGCTCAAAGCTTGGCTTATCCTGATCCTGCCGTACAAATCACCATGCTGGTCGTGAGAGGGGAGTATCGCGGCGAGGGCATTGGCAAGCGCCTGGTGGCTTGTGGTGAGGAGTGGGGACGTGCGCAAGGATGCTATCATTTATTCATTACCGGAGCGAATAACCGCATCAAACAAGTAGAGGCCCGAGCTTTCTACAACCGAATCGGCTTTGAAAAGCAAGGCTACCGTTTCAGCAAAAAGCTTAGATAATCAGCTTATAACAAGACAATCTAATACTTAAAGCCTCACTACTTTTAACTTAGTTCCGCATGGGTCAATTCCGAGCGGGGCTATTTTTTTTCCAACTTTTATACCATTGATCCTGCTATAAAACATGATATACTGCTAGAGTAAAGATTACAAAGTTGTAACCAGACGCGTTCACACCAAGGCATTTATACAACAAGGAGATGACGAAATGAAGAATATGTTGAAAAAAACACTGGTGATGGGAAGTCTTAGCGCCATTTTATCCGCAGGATTCATCGTTCCGGCATCAGCTTCACCAGCTGACGATTTGACTGCCCAACTGCAACAATGGTTTCAAAATAACGGATATACCGTCAATATGTCCAACGGGACGACTACGATAACAAAGACCGTAATTAAGGATGTTTCTGAAAAGGACAAGGCTAAAAACAAAACAGCAAATCCTTCATCCGGCAAACAAACAACAACCAAACAGGGTGGCCAAAAGGCTTCGCAGTCTGCTACCAAGCAACAGACTCAAAAACAAAACACAAACTCAGGCGCGGGTCAGTCTGCAGGTACGGATGCACAACTCAGCAAGTCCCAATTTGCAGCTGAGGTTGTAAAGCTTGTAAATAACGAGCGCAGCCAAAAAGGTCTCAAGCCCCTCGCATCGAATGCGAAGCTTACAGAAGTAGCCTTAGTCAAGGCGAAGGATATGAGTACGAACAATTACTTTTCCCATACATCACCGACCTATGGTTCACCATTTGATATGATGAAAAAATTCGGTGTAACTTATACGTATGCGGGTGAGAACATTGCTATGGGACAACAAACACCACAAGAAGTGATGAAAGCCTGGATGAACAGTCAGGGACATCGTGAGAATATTTTGAAGGCAGAGTTTACACAAATCGGTGTGGCTTACTACAATGGGTATTGGGTACAAGAGTTCACACGTAACTAAGTTGATAGTAAATATGTTCCCAACGTTATATCGCTGCTACGAAAAGATAGTGACGTGACGTTAATCTAGAGACCCGCTGACACGTTCAGCGGGTCTTTTGGTGTCTCTTCATCCTCCAGTGGCATAGCCACTGCTTTATACCAGAAAAGACATAAGGGACGTATTTATAGTATGATAGCAGCAAGTTGAATAGATATCAGACTACTTATGGAAAGCCAGGTGAACAAATGAGCTACGAAATCGTGCATGAAGGTGCCTTTGCTATGCTCAAGGTGCAGTTGAAACCCGGGGAAATGATTAAAGCAGAAATGGGAGCGATGGTTTCCATGTCTTCCAGTGTAGATATAAAGGGGACGGTAGACGGTGGACTGTTACGTGGCTTAGGCAGAATGCTGAGCGGAGAAAAATTCTTTTTTCAAGAACTGAGGGCAGCCCGGGGACCGGCTGAGGTGTTGTTAGCCCCTGCTAGTATAGGTGATGTACAAGCGGTGGAACTGGATGGCACGTATAGGCTATTCGTCCAAAAGGACGGTTTTCTGGCTTGCACAGAAGGGATTGAGGTTAGCACCAAAATGCAAAACCTGATGAAAGGTTTATTCTCCGGTGAAGGTTTTTTTATCGTAGAAATCAGTGGTCGAGGTACGGTATTCCTGTCCTCTTATGGAGCCATTCATCCCATTTATATTGCGCCAGGAGAAGAGCGTATTATTGATAATGCTCATCTGGTGGCATGGCCGGATTATATGGATTATAAAATTGAAAAAGCATCTAAAGGCTGGTTGTCCAGCGTAACGAGTGGAGAAGCACTTGTATGCCGCTTTCGCGGTGAAGGAACGGTACTGATTCAAAGTCGAAATCCGGGCAGTTTTGGACAATGGATCAAAAGTTTTATCCCTGATAGCAAATAGTTTGATTCGCCTGATTAGAGATGAGAGGATAAACCGTTCGCAGAGGAAAGTATAATATAAGGATGGTCATTTGCCATCCTTTTTTTGCATGTTCATGGGAAATTATATGTGACACTAAGCATGTATTGCGCTTTTAATCCGAACGGTTTATTTGCAAAATGATATGAGAAGCTTTATGTTTATTTCACTAAGCTATCAGGAGGGAACACGAGTGAATTCATCAAAATGGATTTGGCGGTCTGTCGGTTCCGTTTCCATTGCCGCCACATTGCTATTATTGTACGGATTTTTTACAGCAGTACAAAGTATCACGGCTCCAGAGCCAATGGTTAGCACTCAACCTGTACATTCTGGTTCATCGCAGACACAAACTGTGCCATCCGCTACTAATCAGACGGGAGAGTTTCGGGTAGCTACCATTGGAGATTCGCTAGCCAAAGGCACGGGGGATGACTCCGGAAGTGGTTTTGTGCGCCGGTCGGTGAGCTTGTTGAATAATCAGGAAGGCCATAAGGCTCAGCTCATAAATAATCTGGGGATTAATGGACTGACGACTCAAGGGCTATTGACCAAGCTGGATGAGCCTGGTGTTTCTTATGTGTTGAAAAAGGCTAACGTCATTATTGTCTCGATTGGCGGAAATGATTTATTTCAGGGAGCTCAGGCTGCCCAAACTGGCAAAGAGCCGCCTACACTCAGTGGTTTGCGTAAAGCTGTGCCTGATGCCGCCAAACGTCTGCAAAAAGTGCTGACAAAGGTAGGGGAAATCAATCCGAATGCTAAAATTATCTATGTCGGATTATATAATCCATTCAGTGATCTGCAGGAAATGAAAATTCCCGGTAATCTTGTAGTAACAGAATGGAATCTGGCTGCCATGGCAATTACCAACCAAAACAGCAATATGACTCTGGTTCCAACTTTCGATTTATTCCAGCAAAATTTGCCCGTCTATTTATCATCCGATCATTTTCATCCAAACGGACAGGGCTATCAGGCAATCGCTGAACGTATCGCGCAAGGGTTTGCAGTTGCAAACACGAAGGATGCCGATAAAGTGGATAACGAACAACAGTCTACAAGTAGCCAACCCGCTGAAGTGAAAAAGGGAGGAAACAAGCAATGAGCATCCAATCTGCTGACAAGACCGGGGCTGGAATAACCGAAAAATCGACATCAAGGGATGCATTGTCCAGTTTCCATTCCGCCAATCAGGTTGGCAGCGGAGGCAGAGACAGAAGCAATACCGAAACAGTTCTCTCTGTTCAGCACGTTAAGAAACGTATCAAACGCAAAATGATCATTCATGATGTCACATTCGACGTTCGTGCGGGTGAAATTTTCGGATTTCTTGGTCCTAATGGGGCTGGAAAAACGACGACTATTCGTATGCTGGTCGATTTAATTAAGCCTACGGAAGGGACGATTACCGTCTGTGGTCATAATGTAAATCGTGACCCTGAGCAGGCTTTACGGCATATTGGGTCTATTGTGGAAAATCCGGAGGTGTACAGCTACCTGACAGGGTGGGAGAATTTAGAGCATTTTGCCCGTATGCAGCCTGGTGTAGACGAGCAGCGTATCCGCGAAGTCGTTGAGCTGGTTCGGCTCGATCGCCGTATCCATGATAAAGTAAGTACGTATTCTCTCGGAATGCGCCAGCGCCTTGGTATAGCCCAAGCCTTGCTAGGTAGACCGAAATTACTCATTTTGGATGAACCGACGAACGGGTTAGACCCCAAGGGGATCAAGGAAATGAGAGCTTTTATCCGTTTGCTAGCGGCAGAAGGCATGGCTGTATTTGTTTCCAGCCATTTGCTCAGCGAAATCCAGCTGCTATGTGACCGGGTGGCAATTATAAGTCGGGGAAAGGTGCTAGCTGTAGGTGGTGTACGGGAACTGGTTGAGACGCACTCGCACTTGGCCGTGTGGCAACTGGAGCCTCGTGATCAGGGTCTTGCCATATTGCAAAATTCTCCGCATGTGCAAATGATTACGAATGCCGATGAATTAATTGATGACAGCATTGTTGCAGGCAGCGGAGCCGATGCAATTTTTACAGAAATGGATGAAGAGCATATTGCGGAGCTGGTGACACAAATGACGGCTTCTGGTATTTCCGTTAAAGGTGTAACCAAAATCA
Source organism: Paenibacillus sp. MZ03-122A (assembly GCF_024213325.1). Lineage (NCBI taxonomy): Bacteria > Bacillati > Bacillota > Bacilli > Caryophanales > Paenibacillaceae > Paenibacillus > Paenibacillus sp. MZ03-122A. Next base: position 313,801 of record NZ_JANAVI010000003.1, read on the forward strand.
ACCCTACACTGGAGCAGCTATTCCTGAAAATGACGGAAGGTGAGATACTTGAATAACATTTTACCGCTCGTACAAAATGAAACGCTCAAAATTATCAAGAAGAAACGATTTTATGTCATTTTACTTGTTTTACTTGTGCTTGTGCCGATTTTTACGTACGCTCAGATGAAAGTGGCAGAAAACAATCGCGAAAAATTCGGCAATGATTGGCGGCTTGAACTACGCCAGGCGATTACCGATAATCAAAACTCGCTGGGAAGTGACCGGGTTCCCGAGGAATGGAAGACCTATCGTCGGGTCTTTGTGCAGCAGATGCAATATTATTTGGAGAATGATGTGAATCCTAATGAGCCGAGTGGTGTCACCTTTACCAGAGAGTTTATGGATAATTCCATAAATCTGTTCGTTCCGCTGTTGATTATGGCCATTGCCTCCGACTTGGTTTCTGGAGAACGGACGACTGGCACGATAAAAATGTTGCTGACTCGCCCAGTCAGGCGGTGGAAAATACTGCTGAGCAAGCTGTTGACATTGTATATGTTCGTCTCGCTCATCATTTTGGCTGTATTTATAATTAGCTATCTCATATCAGGCTTGTTTTTTGGTTTTCGCGGTTTTAATGTTCCGGTATTTACCGGATTTCAAATTGTTGGATCGACGGTGGATTTGTCTGCTGTACATGCGATTCCACAATGGCATTATCTGATGCTGCAAGCCGGATTGATCTGGTTTGTCAGTCTTGTGGTAGCTTCGTTAGCCTTTATGGTATCTGTCCTGGTACGAAGTACGGCGGCAAGTATCGTGGTCATGATGGCTGCGCTTATTTCGGGCACTATTTTGACAAACATGGCTTCATCTTGGCAGAGTGCTAAATATTTATTTATGGTTAACCTCGAATTAACCGATTATTTATCTGGAAGCCCCGCCCCGATTGAGGGAATGACCTTACCCTTTTCTTTAGCTGTACTGTGCATTTGGGGGGCTGCGGCATTGATTGTTTCATTCGCCGTCTTTACGAAACGGGATATATTGAATTAAAATGGACAAGGTAAAAGAAAACATCTGTTTGCATTTTTGGTGAAAATCATCAAGAATAAGGCAAAACACGGTTACGATTAGACAAAGGGGGAGCATGAATGGTCGACAAAATCGACTTGTCTGCGGGAGTATCCGGCACACAAAGCGGAGCTTCAGAATATGGCGCGGACGACATTCAAGTGCTCGAAGGGCTTGTGGCAGTTCGCAAACGGCCGGGCATGTACATCGGGAGCACCAGTTCTTCGGGACTGCATCATTTGGTATGGGAAATTGTAGACAACGCGGTGGATGAACATCTCGCCAAGTTTTGCTCTCGCATTGATATTACAATGCATAAGGACGGTTCCGTTACGGTATCAGACAACGGGCGCGGTATTCCTACAGGAATGCACAAAACGGGAATTCCTACGCCTCAGGTTGTATTCACCATTTTGCACGCCGGAGGTAAGTTTGGCGGTTCGGGATATAAAAAGTCCGGGGGTCTGCACGGTGTAGGTGCGTCTGTAACGAACGCTCTTTCGGAATGGCTTGAAGTAGAAATTTACCGGGACGGCAAGATTCACCGTCAGCGGTTTGAATATTGGCAGGACAAGAAGGGCGTGGAGCATGTCGGAGAACCGACCACAGGCCTTGAAGTGCTGGGCAATACTAACAAGACGGGCTCGAAAATTACATTTAAACCGGATATTCGTGTTTTTCAGGCAGGCATTCATTTTAACTACGATACGTTGGCTGAGCGCCTTCAGGAAATTGCTTTTCTAAATTCGGGCCTTCGTATTCAACTTAAAGACGAACGCAGCGGAAAGTCAGATGAGTATTTTTATGAGGGTGGCGCAAGTCAGTTTGTTGCTTTTTTGAATGAGGGCAAGGATGTGCTGCATGACGTTATTCACTTTAATGCCGAGAAAGAAGACATTGAAGTAGAGATTGCCATCCAGTACAATGCGGGTTATACAGAGACGATTGCTTCGTTCGTTAACTCCATTCCGACACGTGGCGGGGGTACGCATGAAACGGGATTCAAAACCGCTTACACTCGTGTCATGAACGACTATGCCCGCAAAACGGTGATGTTGAAAGAAAAGGATAAAAACTTGGAGGGCAACGATCTACGTGAGGGCATGATGGCTGTAATCAGTGTCAAGATGGCTGAAGTTGAATTTGTCGGCCAGACAAAGGATCAGCTGGGTAGCGCTTCGGCACGGAGTACAGTGGATGCCATCGTATCTGAGCAGATGCAGCGTTTTTTGGAAGAAAATCCGCAGATAGCACAAACTTTGATCAAGAAGGCAGTTCAAGCATCCAGAGCGCGTGAAGCTGCACGTAAAGCTCGGGATGAGATGCGTTCCGGCAAAAAGCGCAGTGAAAGTTCCAATTTGAATGGTAAACTGTCGCCTGCGCAGTCCAAGGATTTTACACGTAATGAGTTGTTTATTGTGGAAGGCGATTCGGCTGGAGGATCAGCCAAGCAGGGACGGGATTCCAAAATTCAGGCCATATTGCCGCTGAAGGGCAAGCCGATGAATCCGGAAAAATCCAAACTGGCGGATATTATGAAGAATGATGAGTACCGTGCTATTACAGCAGCTATTGGTGCGGGGGTAGGAACAGAGTTTTCGCTGGAAGACAGCAATTATTCCAAAATCATCATTATGACCGATGCAGATACAGATGGTGCGCACATTCAAGTGCTGTTGTTGACGTTCTTTTATCGGTACATGAAAGAGCTTATTGATGCAGGACGCATATTTATTGCTCAACCGCCATTGTATAAAATAACTCGAAAGTCGGGTAAGCTCGAAACGGTGCGTTATGCTTGGACTGACGAGCAACTTGATAATTATCTAAAAGAATTTGGACGAAATTTTGAGCTTCAGCGCTATAAAGGACTTGGGGAAATGAACCCTGATCAGTTATGGGAAACAACAATGAATCCCGATTCACGCACCTTGTTACGCGTTCAGATAGAGGATGCAGCCAAGGCTGAACGCAGGGTGTCCACTTTGATGGGTGATAAGGTGGACCCGCGCAAACGCTGGATCGTGGAAAACGTAGATTTCACGGAATACGTAGAGTAGTGCTATCAAAAGAGGTGTATACATGAGCTTATCGGAGCAGTTTTTGCCAGCTTTTCTGGAGGAAGTGGTCGGTGACCGCTTTGGCCGATATTCCAAATATATTATTCAGGATCGGGCGATACCCGATGTACGGGACGGATTAAAACCCGTACAACGTCGTATTCTGTATGCAATGTACGATTCGGGCAATACGCCGGATAAAGCATATCGTAAATCAGCCAAAACCGTTGGGGACGTTATGGGTAATTACCACCCCCACGGTGACTCGTCGATTTACGATGGCATGGTACGGATGGCGCAGCCTTGGAAAATGAGTCACGTGCTGGTGGATGGTCACGGTAACTGGGGCTCCCAGGATGATGATCCGGCGGCAGCTATGCGTTATACGGAGGCTCGCTTGTCCCCGATCGCAATGGAAATGCTGCGCGATATTGAAAAGCGTACGGTTTTGTTCAAAGACAATTTTGATAACTCGGCCAAAGAGCCTGTTGTGTTGCCGTCTCGTTATCCAAATTTGTTGGTGAACGGTTCCAGTGGGATCTCGGCAGGATTTGCGACAGAGATCCCTACACATAGTTTACGCGAAGTTATTGATGCCAGCATTGCGGTGATGGAAAAGCCAGAGATTGAGCTGGAAGAGATTATGACCTTTATTAAAGGTCCTGATTTCCCGACGGGCGGACTCATTATGGGTGGCGAAGGCATCAAGGACGCTTACCGCACGGGAAAAGGACGCATTTATATTCGTTCCAAAACGGAAATTCAGTCTTTGCGCGGAGGCAAGCAGCAGCTGGTCATTACCGAGATTCCGTATCAGATCGTCAAATCAAGGCTCGTAACCGCCATGGAAAATATCCGTCTGGAGAAAAAGGTGGAAGGGATTGCCGAGGTTCGTGACGAAAGTGGACGAAATGGTTTGCGCATCGTTGTGGAGCTGAAGAAGGAAGCTGATGCGGAAGGGATTTTAGCTTATTTGCTGAAAAAAACCGACCTACAGGTGGCATATAACTTCAACATGGTAGCCATTGTGAACAAGGCGCCACATCAGCTTGGGCTGAAGTCTATTTTGGAAGCGTATATCGCCCATCAACGCGAAGTTGTTACTCACCGTATCCAGTATGAACTGGAAAAGGCAGAGGATCGTGCCCATGTGCTGGAAGGTTTGGTCAAAGCACTGAACATTCTGGATGAGGTCATCGCAGCCATTAAAGCTTCCAAAAATCGTCAGGACGCACAAAATAATTTGCAATGGATGTTTGGTTTTAGCGAACGTCAGGCAGATTCTATTTTGACTTTGCAGTTGTACCGTCTCACCAATCTGGAAATCACCACGCTTGAAAAAGAACTGGGTGACATCCAGAAAAAAATCGCGCAATATCGTTCTATTCTGGAAAGTGATCGCAAGCTGATCAGCCTGATTCGCAAGGAACTTTTGGAAATTCGCGAAAAGTACGGCATTGACCGTCGTTCAGATATCCAGGGCGAGGTAGAAGAGATTAAGGTGAACCTGGAAGTCATGGTGGGAGCAGAGGATGTGCTGCTGACACTCTCGAAAGATGGCTATGTGAAACGTACAAGTATGTTGTCATTCACTCGTTCAGGCGGGGAACGTTCAAGTTCTGGTGTTAAAGAAGGGGATTACGTTACCCAATTGCTTGATGTGAATACGCTGGATGTATTGCTCGTCTTCACCCAGCGCGGACAATATTTTTTACTGCCTGTACATCAGGTGCCAGAGTATAAGTGGAAAGAGCCGGGCACACCCATTGTCAACGTCATTCCGTTATCGAAGGAAGATCGTATTGTAAGTGTTATTCCGCTTAAAAACATCGAGGAAATCGGCAAAAGCCTGGTATTTGTAACAAAGAAAGGCCAAGTAAAGCGTACAGAATTGAAAGAATATGCTACAAAACGTTCTAGTGCCGTAGCCGCTTGCAAAGTAGCAGGGGACGATGAAGTGTTATCAGTAACGTTAAGCGAGGGTACCCGGGATATTATGCTGATTACCCGCGCGGGTATGAGTATACGCTTCAAGGAGCAAGAGGTTAATGCGATGGGTCGCGTCTCGGCTGGTGTCAAAGGTATACAGCTAACGGAAGGCGATGAAATTATCGCGGCGTTATGGGTAGAAGAGGATGAAGGAGAAGTGTTGGTGCTGACCGAGTCTGGTTATGGTAAGCGTACGCTTCTGTTGGACTATCCTACACAGGGAAGAGGCGGCAAAGGTATCACTACCTTTGAGTTCAAGGAAGGCAAACGGGTACGTTCGAATGGAACTCGAATCGTGGCTGCCTTCTATTGCCGTGAAGCTGTTCAATTATTTGCAATCACAGCAGAAGGACAAACGATGTCCTTCCTTTCGGAAAAGGCTCCTTTGACCGACCGAAAGGATACAGGCAAGCTGCTGGCTCCAGTGGAGAAGAAGGACGAAATTGTGAATGTGCTGCTGCGTAGTGAGCCGCAAGCTTCTCAGTCCATAGAATAATAGGAAAGTCAAGCGCTTATTAGCTCGAAAAAGAGAGGTCCTCTCGTGCCATTCCGGCACGAATGAGGACCTTTTTGCCGTCATGGTGTCGAACTCTGACCAGCCTTCAAAACCCAGGTGAGACTTCCTTCCCCTTTTCATTTCGTGCTCCAAAAACGGCAGGAAACCGGGGCTGAATGGCGAAAATTTAATGTGATGAAATACAATCCGGACGGTGGCCCATACGGTAACTTTGATGCTTTTACTGACCCTGTTATCTAAAGGAGTGAGGCAAAATGCAAACGACCGAATTTGCAAAAATCTGGTCCAGAATGGCTAAGGATTATAAGGTTCATATGGAGCAGCAACTGGCTCCAACACTAACCGAAGCTCAACTTACGGTGCTGGAGGTTTTGAACGAATACGGCCGTATGAAACCGTCTCAACTAATCCCATATCTCGCCACCACACCAGCCGCGGTTACGATGCTGCTGGATCGGATGGAACGGAATCGATTGGTCACCCGTTTCAGAGATGTAAAAGACCGTAGAATTGTATGGATTGTCATTTCGGATCAAGGGAGAGAAGAAGTAGAGCGTGGATTACGAATACGGGATGATTTTCTGGGTTCTGCACTAAACCGAATTTCTCAGCACAATCAAAATTTGCTGGTTTATTTGTTGGGGAAAATTACAACGAAGGCGAAGACTTCAGTATCGGCAAGTGAGACTGAGGGAGTAAAGGAACCAATAGAGCGAGCAGAATAACTAGAATGGTGGCTACATGAAAAGTAGCTGTACGCAGCAGATTATCATTTTAAGGCAAATAGGAGTGCGCGGATGTAAATACCTATCGTGGTATTCATACCGCGCTTTTTTGTGTTGAAATAAGGTGATATTAGGGTGAATGTTGACATTTACATAAGAGATGATAAAATAATAGTTATAAATAAATAACAATTCGTATACAAATAGTTGCTTGTTTATATTATATGGATTGTGAATTGGGTATTAGAAAGAAGGATGGTTTCAGTGAGAGACAGAGAGGAAGACAGACTTGAGGTGTACCGGATTATTCAATCGGTAAGGGAGGTTAACAAAACGATATTTTATGCCTTCTGGAATGAGGAGCAGCATTTGGATCTGACGGCCATTCAGCATATGGCTTTGGCAATTCTGAATAAACGTCCCAACATCGGGTTATCCGAGTTGGCAGATATAGCGCATGTGGGAAGCAGCTCTATGAGTGGGGTGGTTGACCGCTTGACCAAGGCGGGATATATTGCTCGCGGACGGCACGAGCATGACCGTAGATCCTTAGTGCTGACGCTTACGCCGGAGGGAAAAGATATCATGCAAAAAGTAGACGCCATGTGGATGGAGCGCATCTTGCCCATTCTGGACATCCCGAAGGAGCAGCTAGAGATGGCCATGGATATCCATAAACAAATGATCATGAAATTAACACCGAAGGGAATGAATCAACTTGAGCAGTCCTCAAATGACACTACCAGGTAATGTACGCAGAGCACCCATTGTGGCCGCTCTGTTGATTGGCGCGATTGTAGCGATATTAAATCAGACGTTGATCAGTGTGGCTTTACCGAAAATGATGAGTGATCTGAATATAGATGCCAATATAGCTCAGTGGCTCAGCACGGGGTTTATGCTCGTGAATGGGGTATTGATCCCGGTGACCGCGTTCTTGATTGCCCGTTTCTCCACTCGTAAATTGTTTATTAGCGCGATGACTATTTTTTCAATCGGCACGCTGTTATGTGCTATAGCGCCAAGCTTCAGCGTATTGCTGATCGGTCGGCTTATTCAGGCCGCGGGAGCAGGTATCATGATGCCCTTAATGATGGTCGTTATCTTGAACATCTACCCAATAGAGCGTCGTGGCCGGGCGATGGGAACCTTGGGGATTGCGATGGGTTTTGCTCCAGCCATTGGGCCAACCTTATCCGGTTATATAGTACAGCATTATGACTGGCGGGTTTTGTTCTGGATCATCCTGCCGATTTCAGTGATTTCGATTGTGATCGGATTTATTTTTCTGAAAAATGTAACGGAGCAGTCCAAGCCAAAGCTGGACATTCCCGGCATCATTTTGTCTACGCTCGGTTTCGGTGGACTATTATACGGCTTTAGTGATGCAGGAACATCAGGTTGGGGAAGTATTCCTGTCCTGTCTACGCTTATCGTTGGGACAATTGCGCTTATTTTGTTTATTGTCCGCCAACTGAAGGCAGATGAGCCTATGCTGGAGTTCCGTATCTTTAAATACGATGTATACAGCTTGACGACAATCATTAATGTGATTGTGACGATGGCTTTGTACGCCGGTATGATATTGCTTCCGATTTATTTGCAAAATATTCGGGGTTTTACACCGCTCCAATCCGGTATGCTGATGCTACCGGGAGCGATTCTGATGGGGCTCATGTCTCCTGTAACGGGGGCTATTTTTGACCGAATCGGAGCACGCTGGTTGTCTGTAATTGGCTTGCTGATCATGGCTATAACGACTTGGGAATTTACAAGGTTGACCGAAACAACCACCTATATGACACTGTTAATTAATTATACGGTGCGGATGTTCGGGATGTCGTTGCTGATGATGCCGATCCAAACGGCCGGGTTGAATCAGCTTCCGCAACGATTGAATGCACATGGTACGGCAATGAGTAACACGCTGCGTATGATTTCCGGCTCGATTGGGACGGCAATTCTGGTGACAGTGATGTCCACACAAAGCAGCAACCGTTTGACATCGATTGTTACGTCTGAGGGACTAAGCGTGACGGATAAAGCGGGGATGCTGGCTGCAGGTAATCAAGCTACGATTTATGGGATTAACTCGGCTTTTATCATTGCAACAGTGTTGAGTGTGGCCGCTCTGATTTTAGCATTTTTCATCAAAAATACGAATGCACAAAACGCTCATCCCCGTCAACAGCTGGTAAACAGCAAGAAGGGGCAGTCCGTGGCTTCTTCGTCATAAAAGGATGAGATGACCCATTAATTTAATTTTCTGCAAAAAAAGAACCTGCAATGCATGTTTGTTTACATGCGTTGCAGGTTCTTTGTGCAAATGGGGTTGAAGATGTTGATATCCAGATAGGGCAGGGCTTTCCGGTTCAAATTTTAGACGTAATCATGTTCTCATAAAGCGACCTGGGCCATTCATTCCATGGAAATTGGACTGGAGGTAACGAGTGAAATCTCATATCTTCTTTGCTAACCGGATGCGGTGCTCCAGCCAGTAAAGACCAGAGCGCCAGCTGTTGACCGGGACGGCTCAGATGACCGCCATATTTTTGGTCACCGTAGAGGGGACAGCCGATCGCCTGCATTTGCACACGAATTTGGTGTGAGCGTCCGGTGTGCAACTTAATCTGCACGAGACTGAGTCCATCTGCTTGTCCGATCACGCGGTACTCCAAAATGGCTTCTTTCGCACCAGCTGTGCCAGGTCGAACCGCTTGAACCGTGTTGGTACGGCTATCCTTTAGCAGATAATGGGTTAGACGGCTCTGTGGGGCCGTCGGAACGCCATTCAGAACTGCGGTATACAGTTTGTGAAAATGACGACTTCGTACCGACTCTGACAGGCGAGAAGCAGCTTTGGACGTCTTAGCAAAAATCATGGCTCCACCTACAGGCCGATCCAGTCTGTGAACTAAGCCTAAAAAAACGTTACCAGGCTTATTGTGTCTGATTTTTAGATCTTCCTTGAGTAAAGACAACAGATCAGGATCACCACTGGCATCCTCTTGTGTTGGAACATTGACAGGCTTTACAACTGCCAAAACATGATTGTCCTCATATAGGACAGGAATGTTGGGCAGTGCATGCTCATGCCGGGTAAGTTCATTTTGAGTCATAAGAGGAAATTTAAGCCTCCCAGCGTCCGAGAATACCACAAGGCAAATTCAATCCCGAGCGTGTGATCGGCAATCCGATTTCACCAGCGCTAATTTGTCCGCCGTACTTTTGTTGCATGGTCATGCTCAGCATGTTGCGCAATACAGTAGGCGAAATACCTGTAGTATAGGAGTTAATCAGCATGAACAGCGGTTGATCCGAAATGATGCTCATGCAGGATTCGAGAAACGGGTATAAGCTTTCTTCAAGCTTCCAAGTTTCTCCGTTCGGTCCGCGTCCGTAAGAAGGAGGGTCCATGATAATGGCATCATAACGGTTGCCCCGACGTTGTTCCCGTTGCACGAACTTGAATACGTCATCCGTAATGAAGCGTACCGGACGGTCAGCCAGACCGGACAATTGAACGTTTTCCTTTGCCCACTGCACCATGCCTTTGGCGGCATCCACGTGAACTACACTGGCTCCAGCATACGCAGCAGCAGTCGTGGCTCCTCCCGTGTATGCAAACAGGTTCAGTACGGAAATCGGTCTGCCTGCGCCTTTGATTTTATCCATCATCCAGCTCCAGTTCGCTGCTTGCTCCGGAAAAAGACCGGTATGCTTGAAGCTGGTCGGTTTAATGTGGAATTTAAGCGGTCCATAGCTAATTGTCCAGCGCTCGGGGATAGGTTTTTTCATATCCCAGTTGCCGCCACCGGAGGAACTACGGTGATAATGTCCATGAACATTACGCCATTCGGCTGTTTCCTGGGCCAAAGGCCATATGATTTGCGGATCGGGACGACGCAGGACAATATCACCCCAACGTTCCAGTTTTTCACCACCGCCTGTATCCATTACTTCATAGTCTTTCCACTCTTGTGCTACATACATGTACAATCCATCCTTCAGCAGTCAATTCAGGATTCAGGCAGCAAGCTGCACAGAAATCCCCATATGGAGTCTATTGTACAACAAACCTCAGCAACAATCGAATGATTACATAAATAAGTAAGTAGTCAAATGGTCTAAAATATTTTTTCTCGGATGTACTTGTAATTATAGCGCTTCCATATTAAAATGAAATCAATCCCACTTGTACGTACAACAATCCGTTTTTTTATTATAATAATGAAAAATGGATTGAATTGTACGTACATAATATTTTTTATCAACACAGCTGAAATTCTCCTTAATTAAACAAGGCTCTAATTTAATGTGCTTATCCATAGAGTTTATCAGCCAACAGTCGCATGTAATGCGGCTGTTTTGCGTATATCTCCCCAAGATTAAAGCTAGTTTTTGAAATTAATATTTGACAATGAGAATCATTATCAAATATTATTTGAGTAACAGGGAATGAAAGCATCCCATATTTCAAATAAAGGTGAGGGATGAACTTGGGTAAAATCATGATTGCTTATGCCAGTTTGACCGGTAATACAGAGGAAATTGCGGAATTGATCGCCGAGGGCGTTCGTCAGGCAGGGCATGAGGCGGAGTTGAAGGCTTCGTATGATTGCAGCGCGCAAGAACTGCTCGCATATGACGGGTTCCTACTGGGTGTATATACATGGGGAGATGGTGAGCTTCCTGATGAATTTTTGGATTTTTACGAGGAACTAGACGAACTTGATTTGTCTGGTAAAAAGACCGCAGTATTTGGCAGTGGAGATACATCTTATACGCAATTCTGTGGCGCAGTGGACTTGGTAGAGGAAAAAGTCAAAGAACGCGGCGCATCGGTCATTCAAGAGAGTCTAAAGATTGAATTCAATCCATTGGATGATGACAAGGAGAATTGCCGAGCTTACGGAAGACAATTTGCACAGGCTGGTATTGAAGTGTCCTGAGAAGAGAGTGAGGGATAGGTATGCGCAATAGCGATAGCTTAAGCGGCTTTCCTCTTCTGCACGACTATCAGCTAGAGGAGATGTGGAGAACTCCACAGCCAATCCGTCAATCACAGAGGAAAAGAGGGCGTGAGGGCTGGAATTGGCGGCAACGGGTTCAATATGCAGTAGGGCATGCGCTCAACGAATACTTTGGAATGGAAGTAAAGGTACGGCGGGAAGTCCCTGTCCAGTATGTGCTGGAGAAATGGTGGCCCAAGCAGTCAGACAACTTTGAATCTTTGTTCCATTATTGGGATGTCAAAAATAAAGTGTCAGGTGAGTTGTCAAAAATTTGCGGCTTAAATAATGACTTGATGGTGCCTGTGATGCTGTATGAACAATTTTGTACGTCTGTGCCTGAGTTAGAGGTCAATATTTCGCTTATTGTTCAGGCTGCTTGGCAACTATCAGCAGAAGTAGATTCCCTGCTCATTCAAAAGTACATCGTTGACTATAATCCTAACGTTGTCAGTACATTCCAACATATGACAAATGTATTTTGTTATTATGCATTTGGAGCTCTTCCTCAGCTTATTGAGGTATACTGTCTGCTGGAAGGCAAAAAGGTTCGCTTCATTCCGGGACCTGCTTCTTTACAGCAATCTCTGGATTACGTACGGCTATTACGGGATTCCAAAGAGGATGTACATGGGACGGCAGAACGCTGCCGTTGCGGGGGGTGCATAGGGGAGCAAGTTTCTCAGGGAAACAGAATGAATAAGAACACGAAGGAAGGGCAGGAGGCGAAAAACTGCAAACAACGGTCAGCTGTACCTGCGCCTTTCTCTTAACGTTACTGTGTAACCCTTTAATTGTAAACTATCCCTTTTCGTGAAAGAACCTTGGAAACAAGGTTCTTTTTTATGAAAAAAAATTATGAAAAAACTGAAAATTTATGTTGCCTGAATAGATAAATATATCTATAATATTTCAATGTACAATAGTTATATGAAAATATTTAAATATAAAAGGCGGTTTGTGGACCATGGATCAGGTTGTCCTATGTACATAAGATAGTCCTGTCTTTTGCATGGAATGTTGCCATGTGTTTATTTACGTTCTCTATTTGGTTTAATGGCCTAATATTTCAATTTTAAAATATTAGCGTTGAATAATAAAAATTTTTTGGACAACAGGGGTGGAAGAAGTGAGTAAGAAAACTGTATTGCCAATCCTCATTGTACTGCTCATTCTGAGCGGTGGAGCTATTGGCTACTATTATTGGTATCAAGCAACACACTTTGTTAAAAGTGACGATGCGCGCATTCAAGCCGATCAATATAAGGTAATGCCGCAAATCTCTGGAGAAATTAGCCACATTGATGTGGAAGAAGGAGATGTTGTTCAGCGTAATGAACCGATTGCCGAGCAGGATGTATCGGGGCTGGATGCGAGCATGATCAGCAAGTCCGTACTGCGCGCGCCGATCAACGGAACCGTCATTAAGATTTATTCGAAAGAACATGAAATCGGATCGCCGGGTAGTGCTGTTGCAACTATGGTGGATATGAACAGCTTGTACGTATCTACGAATATTGAAGAAACTGATATTAACCGTATTAAACCAGGACAGCTTGTTGATATTACGCTTGATGCAGCAGGTGACCAGGTGATTCAGGGTAAAGTTCGTAAAGTGGGCGAAGCCTCCAACGCCGTGTTCTCACTCGTTCCTGCAGTGAACACAAGTGGTAACTTTAACAAGGTGACTCAGCGTGTGCCTGTAGAGATTGCTGTGAACAAGCCGAAGGATCTGAAACTTATTCCTGGAACGAACGTGGAAGTAAAAATTCATACACCTTAAAAAGGAGGGGTCCATGTGGCTGCCAATGATATTGCTGCTGCTCCTTCGACAGATTCTTCCAAAGAACGCTGGCTTGCCTTTTTCGCTATCGTTTTAGGCGCCTTTGTCGCCATTCTGAACAACAGTCTGATCAATGTCGCCATTCCTAGATTGACGACAGATTTAGGATCTACGACGACACGTATTCAGTGGGTTATTACAGGTTACACGCTTGCATCTGGTGTAATCGTACCGATTACCGGATATATGGAGCAGCGCCTCGGATACAAAAAGTTTTTGATTCTTGCGCTCAGCGTATTTTCGCTGGGAACGGGAATATGTATTTTTGCATGGAGTGATTCTTCCCTGATCGCAGCACGGGTGCTGGCTGGTCTGGGCGGTGGTGTTATTATGCCGCTGAGTATGACGATTATTTACAAAATTATGCCGCGTGAACAAATCGGTATGTCCCTTGGTATATGGGGGATCGCCGCAATGGCAGCGCCGGCTGTAGGGCCTACGCTCAGCGGATATTTAATTGAGTGGTTTAACTGGCGATTCTTGTTTATTGTCAGTGTGCCAGTTGCTTTATTTGCAATTTTAATGGTTATTCTTCTAATTAAAGAACCGCCTAAAGTAGAGCCGAAGCCGTTTGATCTACCGGGCTTTTTGCTGGCGGCAACTTGTGCCGGAACACTCTTGTACGCATTGACAAACGGCCAGCGTGATGGCTGGACTTCCTTTGGAATTGTATCCCTGCTGTTTATTGCTTTCTGGGCACTTGTTTTTCTGATCTATGTAGAAAGCGGCAAGGATAATGCTGTAATTGAAATCTCATTATTCAAGAATTCAAAGTATACGATTAGTGTAATTGCCTCTAGTCTGGTCATGATGGGGATGTACGGAGGAACGTTCCTAACACCGTTGTTTTTGCAAAATATCCAGCGTGTGTCACCGATTGATACCGGTATTATCCTCATTCCACAGGCCATTGCCATGGCGGCTATGATGCCTATTGCCGGGAAGCTATTCGATAAGTTCGGCATTGTGCCTTTGGGACTTGTGGGCCTGACGCTAACCAGCTTTATGACCTATCATCTTCACCAGCTTACGCCAGATACTTCGCATGCCTGGTTGGAAACCGTAATGGCATTACGGGGTCTGGGAATTGGTATTTGTATGATGCCATTGTCCACGGTCGGCATGAATGCCGTTCATCCGAGCAAGGTAGCCAATGCGTCTACAGCGTCCAATCTGGTACGTACTGTGGCTGCATCTATGGCGATTGCGGTGTTAACCGCCATTATGCAAAGCCGTTCGGCTGCTCATGCCCAGCAAATTTCGGAGTCCATTACACCAGACTCGGCTCATGCGCTTCAAGCGACATTGGGCAGCTCATGGATGTCATCCATAAGTAGTTTAATTACACTGGATGCTACATCAAGAGGAATTGGGGATACGTTCCTCATTTCATCCATACCGCTGTTTTGCACAATTCCACTCATCTTTTTGTTTATTCAGAGGAAGAAAGCAAAGACACAGCCGGAAGCTTAATAAGTGAAGTACAAAATATCGACTGGATGACTTACATTATTTCCACGGACAGAAAGAAAGGGAATTATCATGAAAATATTGAGAGTAGAAAGTACATTAGCGGCTTTAGTGCTCGGCGGCGCAGTGCTGGCAGGCTGCTCCAGTAATAGCGGGGCGGCTCAGGACATGGTCGTTCCGGTTAAAATCAGCCAAGCACAGCAAGGCATCATCGGACAGGGAAATATTTATACAGGAACGGTAACACCTTCGGAGACGGTGAACATTGTGCCTAAAGTGGGCGGTAAAGTGGTTGAACTGCCTGTGGATATTGGCTCCGAGGTTAAAAAGGGTCAAGTACTGTTCAAGCTTGATGATAAAGACATGCGGAATAATGTTGCGAAAGCTCGCGCCGCAGCAGCTGCGGCAGCAGCCGGAGTAAGTACCGCTCAAGCATCCCACGAATCTACGATGGTTCAAGCAAACTCGGGCTTAGTGCAGTCCAAGAGCGGCGTGATTCAATCCCAAAGCGCAATCAATCAGGCACAGGGGGCTATTAATCAAGCCACTA
Organism: Paenibacillus sp. MZ03-122A; assembly: GCF_024213325.1. Lineage (NCBI taxonomy): Bacteria > Bacillati > Bacillota > Bacilli > Caryophanales > Paenibacillaceae > Paenibacillus > Paenibacillus sp. MZ03-122A. Next base: position 329,023 of record NZ_JANAVI010000003.1, read on the forward strand.
CAGCCGTAGAACAAGCAACACATGGTGTCTCCTCGGCAGCCAATACGGTGAAACAAACGCAGCAAGCTTTGGCAGATGCACAGAAGAATGTAACACGTACACAAAGTCTATTCGATGCAGGTGCGAGCACTCAAGCACAATTAGAACAAGCCAAAACAGCAGTTGTGAATGCGGAAGCGGCTTACAATAATGCACAAAATGCGCAGGCTAATGCACAAGATCAGTTGGTAGCTGCGCAGAAGGCCTTGACTACAGCTCGCAACAGCTATGATTCAGCAAAAAATAGCTACAGTAATGCCAATAGTGGTTACAGCAATGCGCAAAACCAACTCAAAGTATCTCAAAATACTGCGGTCATCGAGTCCAGCCAACAATCTCTTAAGCAGGCTCAGCTGAATGTAAACATTGCTCAGGATGCATTGGATGACACCGTTGTTACATCACCGATTAATGGTATTGTGGGTACGAAAAATGCAGAAGTGGGCGAAATGGTATCCGCTCAATCTCCTGCGCTGGTCATTGCGAATCTGAGTACGGTCAATACATTAATCTATGTTCCAGCGGAACAGATAAACAATGTAAAAGTAGGTGACAAGGTACAGGTTCGTGTTGCAGCGTCCAACATTGTAACAACAGGTACAGTTAAGAATGTAAGCCCGTTGGATGCAAGTGGAAAAGGCTATCCTGTAAAAATCTCAGTTGCGAATCCAGACACAAAATTGAAATCCGGCATGTTGGCTGATATCAGCTTTGTCGCTGCCAATGCACAAGAAGGCATTGTGGTTCCTACTGCGGCAGTTCAAAAGGATCAAGGTAAAGAATATGTATATGTTGTAAACGGAGACCATGCGAAACGTAAGGAAGTGAAGACTGTTCAGACGGCAGGTTCACAAACACTCGTTACCAGTGGCTTGAGCAATGAGGAGAATGTGATCGTGAATAATCTGGCATTGCTGTCCGATAACTCACCGATTACAATTAGCCAATAATTTGGTTCTAGAATTACTACTATATAATAGTAGAAGTTTATTATAGACATATGCGCAAGACAGCCTGCTTAGTGGGCTGTCTTGTTTTGATTTCATTGAGCACATTTTACATAGGATTGATGTCGATATAGGACTATTTTTGACGAACATTGGTAGAATAGGATAGACTAAATTGGAAATAGATAGTTTTCAAGATTTATTACATTCTCAGATAAATGATCGGAGGAATTGTAAGATGGAAGTAAAATTGGTAGTGGATTTTGAAGCTTATGAGAATGGCCAAACGATGGCTAAATTGCTTGAGGAACTGGCAGCCAAGCCGGAGAGCGCGGAAGTTACGGATCTGATCATTGGAGATTGGGGTGGAGCCTATGAGAGCTCACCAGATGATTTCATCCCAGTGTTAGTGAAGCTTAAAGATCATTTCCCTAAGTTACGCAAGCTGTTTATTGGTGATATGGAATATGATGAGTGTGAGGTTTCATGGATTAACCAGACGAATCTATCCCCGTTATTAGAAGCGTTTCCAGCGTTGGAGTCCTTTCATATCAAAGGAAGCCAGGACCTGAGTCTGGAACCACTTCGTCATAACAACCTTCAGGAATTGGTTATTATTTGTGGCGGCCTGCCTGTGAGCGTTCTTCAGCAAATACACAATGCAGAACTGCCTGAACTGCGCAAGCTGGAACTGTATTTGGGTGTCGATAACTATGGTTTTGACGGTAACCTGAAAGATGTTTTGCCGTTTTTGAATAGCAATCCTTTCCCCAAACTTACATACTTGGGACTGAAAGATAGTGAAATACAGGATGAAATTGCAATTGCAGCAGCTAATGCCCCTGTGATTGGACAACTGGAAGTGCTGGATCTCTCACAAGGTACGTTGTCTGATAAAGGTGCAGAAGCGCTGCTGGCTAGTGAAAGTATAAAAGGGCTGAAGCATCTGGATTTGAGCTATCATTATATGTCTAGTGAAATGATGCAACGTTGGAAAAACTCGGGTCTATCTGTGAACGTGGAAGATCAACAAGAAGCGGATGAGGAAGATGATTGGCGTTATCCATCACTGACTGAGTAATTTGTACAAATGGACTTAAAACGGACTGTTTTCAAAATTAAAATGATCTAAAGTGAGGCGGCTCTATGGTTAAGATGTCAGACTGTAATGTCAGCGAGCCGTTTATCTTGTTCGGTAATCCGGGGAATCGTCGAACTACCGGGCTGCAGGAGGCGCGAAGCAGATTAATGCTTCCACCCGCTCTGGAGGTTTCCTATAAGAATGTGCTGGAAGCTATTCGGCAGAAACAAGGTCTGAGAGAGCTGATGGCGCGAATAGTTGCGCGAGCTACGCATGATAGCGTGAATGGCAGTTCCTTTCTGCAAGAGAGCATTGATCAGTTACTGGCGGGGCAGATGAACAGTGGTCCGCTGCTTCGTCTGGATGCACCGGGCGAAAGCTTTGAGGTAGAGTGTGAGTTGATTGCTCTTGGCGCCTCGGATGGTGAGGGAGACGATTCTCTGTTACCATGGCCCGAATGGACACAAGGCACAAGTATATCGGCGGCAGAAGCGCGACGTCTGCAGGAGCAGCACGGTCGTATTTGGCACCCGGCACAATGGTTCCGGGGCTATTGCCGTCTGCTGGCCTGGCTGCGGGATGAAGTGGCTCTGCTCTGGCCCTCGTCATACTGGATGAACGATCCGGCGGAAGTGGCCGTGATGTTCGACAAACGGCGTTGTAGCGCCGATTTAGGCAAGGCAGATATAAGAGTCCCGCCAGTGCTTGCATCTTCAGGTGGTGCATTTCATGATGTTGTCGATCTGCACGCGGCAATAAAGGAGAGCGGGTTTCACCGCGTATTTGTGAAAATATTTTGTGGGTCTGGTGCTTCTGGTGTCATGGCCTATCAGGTACATCCCCATACACACGCGGAACTGGCGGTGACCACGATTGGAACGGAAATCATACGCGGACAGCGCGTGTATTATAATGCCGGACGACTGCGTCGTTATACGGATAAGCAGGACATTCATGCAATCCTTAACTGGCTATGCCTGGAAGGGGTACATGTAGAGCGCTGGATTCCCAAAGCGACCCTGAACGGGCGTGTTTATGATGTCCGCCAACTCGTGTGCGGATCAGAAGCTTGCCATGCGGTTTTACGTTTGAGCCACAGCCCCATTACGAATTTGCATTTGCGTAATGAGCGGCTCTCGCTGAAGGAAGCCGGATTACCACAGAATACGGTGGAATCGATCCAGCTTACGGCGAAAGCCGCTATGAGTGTTTTTCCAGCCTCCATGGTTGCTGGACTGGATGTGCTGGTTCCGGCTCATGGCGGTCGTCCCTTTGTATTGGATGTTAATCCGTTCGGTGATTTGCTGTATCGGGTTGATCATCAGGGTTGGAATCCGTATGAATGGGAAATGCAGCACCTCGCTAATAGGAGCGTGGGTACGGAAAGGAAAGACAGATATGATTGATATGAACCAAATTGTCGGCTCTCATGATATTGTCATGATTACGCTTGATACTCTGCGTTATGATGTAGCAAAGCTGGAGGAAGAGAACTGTCCGAATTTGTGCGGCTCCGGGTCATGGGAAAAGCGTCATACACCGGGTAGCTTTACCTATGCTGCACATCATGCTTTTTTTGGCGGATTTTTGCCGACTCCAGCGGATACAGATAAGACTTCACATATCCGTCTGTTTCACACAAAGGATACGGGACTGCGTACGCATCCACATACCTGGCTGTTCGATGCCCCGGATATTGTGTCCGGGCTAGAGGGTGAAGGTTATCGGACCATCTGTATCGGCGGCGTTATTTTTTTCACGAAGAAAAATAAGCTTGCCAAAGTGCTGCCAGGGTATTTCCAAGAAAGCTACTGGCGTATGAACTTTGGCGTTACCAACCCCCGTTCGACGGAGCATCAGGTGAATCATGCTCTGAAACTGTTGGGGAATACAGACCCGTCACAGCGCTTGTTTTTGTTTCTGAATGTATCAGCGATCCATGGGCCTAATCATTATTTTGTGAAGGGCTCAGCTAAAGATTCAGTGGAGTCTCAACGAGCAGCCTTGCGGTATGTGGATGGTGAACTTGGACGTTTGTTTGATGCTTTACGAAATCGGGGCAAGACGTTTTGCATGGTTTTTTCCGATCATGGTACAGCTTATGGGGAAGACGGCTATGAAGGACATCGTCTGGCACATGAGGTAGTCTGGAATGTGCCTTACCGCGAATTTATATTATAAAGCAAATAGAAATATAGATTGCACTAGTAAAATATTAAGAAATCAATCCAGCGCGAGGAAGGAGCAGAAATGAAAGCCATGAATCTGAATCACTCACATCCAACGGGTGCGGTAGCCCCGAAGATAGACACAAACTTAGCACCGTCTAGGTTTCAGTGGCCTGAAACTCCTGCTGAATGGGCACGCACGATCCGTGAAGCTCCCTACCGCTCCTATCTGTACTCTTACCCGCATAAAACGGCCTATCGTTCGTTTGATACACCGCTCTCATTGCAGGAGCTGTGGGAGAAGGAGGAGTTAGAAAGCTATTTTTTGTATATGCATATTCCGTTTTGCGCGGCTCGCTGTGGATTTTGTAACCTCTTCACTTTGCCGGACAAGCGTCTGGATGTACATAAGGAGTATGTGGATGCGCTAGAAAGACAAGCCAAGCAATGGGCACCCATTATGGGCCGTCGGCCTTTTTCGCGTTTTGCGATCGGCGGCGGTACACCAACCTTACTGGAGACTCCTTTGGTGGAGCGTTTGTTTGACATAGCGGAAAATATAATGGGACTGGACCCTAAACGAGCTTCTATTTCGGTGGAAACCTCTCCCGATACTGTGACTGAGGATAGGTTGGAGGTGCTCAAGCGCCGCGGGACAGATCGTGTCAGCATGGGAATTCAGAGCTTTGTGGAATCAGAAAGTGCCGCCATTTACCGACCTCAGAAGCCCAAACTTGTTAGAGAAGCACTTGAGCGGCTGGTGGAATACAACTTTCCATTGCTGAACGTGGATCTGATCTATGGCCTGCCTGGTCAAACGGTGGAAACCTGGCTGTATTCTTTAGAGGAAGCACTGTCTTACTCGCCAGGAGAGATTTTTCTTTATCCGCTATATATTCGAGAAAATACGATTTTAAAGCCAGGCTATACCGGGCTGGATCATGATATTCGTCTTAGCTTGTATGAAGTGGCGCGCGAACGGCTCAAACGGGCAGGATATGTACAATATTCCATGCGCCGTTTTGCAAAAAATGATGGTTTATCCAGCAAAGAGCTTTTGCCCTACAGTTGTCAGGAGGAAGGTATGGCTGGTCTGGGATGTGGTGCGCGATCCTATACACGTAATGTTCACTATGCCAGCCGGTACGGTGTTAGTGCAGCAGCTACGCGTAGCATTATCGAAGATTATGTTGCTGCGGAACGTCATGATCTGGCTGACTACGGCTTTATTTTAAATGTGGATGAGAGTAAGCGACGCTTTATCTTAAAGGCGCTTCTTCATCGGGAAGGTTTGGAGCTATCGGCCTATGCAGAGCGCTTCGATGTATCCCTATCGGACGATTTTACGGGAATGTCATTGCTGCTGGAATCCGGTATGGCTGTCGTCGAGGAGGGTAGGCTGCAACTTACAGAGGAAGGAATGGCCTATTCCGATGCGATTGGGGACTGGATGATCTCCACATCAGTACGTGAGCGCATGGAAGGATATGTAGGCGCATGAGAGCGACCTTATATTATCGTGGTTCGTTGACCTCGTGCAACTATACCTGCCCATACTGCCCGTTCAGTAAAAACGTTGATAGTCGGGAAACGTTGAACAAGGATCGGACCCAGTTGGAACGTTTTGCCGATTGGGTACGAGAACAGGGCGCTCTGGGGCATCGTCTCTCTATTTTTTTTAATCCGTATGGAGAAGCCTTGATTCATTCCTGGTATCGCAAGACCATGATTGAGTTTTCCCACATGGCGCATGTGGAAAAAGTGGCGGTACAGACGAATCTATCGACTAAGCTGGATTGGACGCAAGAACTGAACCCGGAGACTGCTGCGCTGTGGGCTACATATCACCCTGGAGAGACAAAAGAGCAAGTTTTTATATCGCAGGCTATGAAGCTATATGAACTTGGCATTTCCTATAGTGTCGGTACCGTCGGGTTAAGACAGGCATTTCCGGCTATTCATTCCTTGCGATCGAAACTTCCAAGAGATGTTTATTTGTGGATCAACGCCTACAAGGATCGTCCACATTATTATACAGATGCTGAGGTTGCTGAATTAACTGCGATAGACCCCTATTTTCAATGGAATTTAAAGGATTATAGCAGTCAGGGGCGGGCATGTCGCGCTGGTGAAGATGTATTTTATGTCCAGGGTGACGGAAGAGTAAAACACTGCTATCAGGATCGAAGGGTGCTAGGACACTTATACAGGAATGGTCTTGAGGGTCTGAGTGGCAAACGTCCGTGCCGGATGAAAGAATGCGGCTGCTATATCGGCTATATTCATATGGAGGAGCAGCCGTTTCGGGAAATGTACGGTAGTGGCTTACTCGAAAGGGTGCCGCAGGTACAGCTATCTCCGGCTCCATCATTTAGCAGACAGGCTATTCATAGAGCAAATGAATCCATATAACAAGGTACGTCCGCGTCTAAATGTAATGCTATAGCAACCTTAATGATCTATTAGAAAACGAGCAAAAAAACCGACCCTTGCCATCAAGCAAAGGTCGGTTCTTCTGTTTTATAATAAGTTTGTGCGACGATCTTATGCGAAATAATCAAGTTTGGACAATAGCAGTAATTTCTTCATCCAGATCCAATCTGATTTGTTCGCGATAGGCACGAATATTGTATTCGGAATACAGGTATCTTAGAATTGCTTCAATCATGTTGGCTTCCACCAGATATTGACTACGGCCCTGTACATGGACTTCTGCGGAATAACCTGTATCCTCTTCCCAGCTTAATTCTACTGTTACATCAGTGGGCTGGACACCTTTGCGTTCAGCCATATGCAAGCAAATAGCGTTGACAATCTCATCCATACTCAAAATCATAGCTTAGTAACGTCCTCCGCGGGAATCATCTGGTCTGCGACGATTTTTAATAGCACGGTAGATACCTACTCCGGCCATGATCAGGACGTAAATGGCGAGAACGTTAACGGCCAGACCAAGCAAGCTACCCAATGCGCCCATGTTGCCGAACAATCCGCCGAAGAGCATACCTGCCAAACCGCCCAGCATCATACCTTTCAGGAATCCGCCGCCACCGCCAAGGAATCCACCAGTTCTGTTTGTATTCCCAGCAGTTGCTCCTGACTTGGTTCCGCTATCTGACTTATTGACGCCACTGCTGTCATTTGTCTTGCTTGGTGTAGATTGGTATGATTTAGGCCCGGATTTAAACCCGCCGCCTCGCCTTGCATCAGCTGTAGATGGTGCGATCATAGCAATGAGTAGGGTAAAAGCCATCATCAGCATCATCATATTTTTCAAAGTAAATGTTTTTTTCATGTAAATATATCCCCCTTAGTAAATTTTTTTTATAGGTCAAACAACCGCTAATCAGTAATACGAATGGCATGGAAAAGGGTTTCAAAGAATTTTAATTTTTAAAAATTAAATAATAACGTCCCATAAATCCTATGCATGGATTGGTAAAAGCATTCAGCTTTGCGGCTTAAGTAAAAACGGATTAGTATCCGTACTGACATCACCGGCAAGCAGCATACGCAGAACCATTTGGCACCATTCCAGACCTGCTTTAGCATTCAAAAGTCCTTTTTGTACTAAAATATAGTCACCAAAGGTCTTACTGCCAAAATGTAAATTCTCTGCTGGAATGTCGTTCAAAATATCCTCAAGATGCTGGATTTTCTGAATAAAATGACGTTTGCGTTCCTCCAGCATACGATTGGCACTACTTTTGTCCGTCAACCAAAGACAGAACAGTCGAAGACTTAATTCATCCCGTGTAACCGGAGCAGCTAACGCTTCCTGGGACCATTGCTGAAGCATATGGATTCCCTTGTCGGTAATGGTATACATTTTCTTATCAGGCTTGTCGGACTGCTGAATCCAACGAGAGGCTAGCAGTTCCTTGCTCTCCATACGGGCCAGTAGCGGATAGATCTGACTGTGCTTAGCCTGCCAAAAAGGCTGAATACGCAACATCAGATCATAGCCGGAGGATTCCTCTCTTGCGAGAAGCCCCAACAGACCATACGATAGTAAATTCATAGATCTTATCTCCTTCATCCATCATAGTAACGGTTGTAACAGCACTGCGGCAGGTATTCTGCAGCTTCATGAAAAGTGTACACTGAAACTGTATGGTTTGACAACTTTCAGACAGGTCGTTCACAGGTTAGCCAAAATTGGCTCCTGTCATTCTCCACGTATATGCGCTTTTTTTCATAAAAAAGGGTAGTTTAGGCTCGTATGTACGAGCTTAAACTACCCTGGTAACTTTCTGCCGAAGCGTATCCTGTTTACTGTTCATTCCCGTCAACGACAAGCGTTAACGCTCCTGTATCTGGATGAATAACCATGCCGTGAACGGGGGCATTAGGGGGGAGAAGCGGGTGATTCTTAATAAGCTTCACGGTAGTTCTTACCCCTTCTTCAATGTTATCAAAACCTCTTAACCATTTATTTAGCTTAATGCCTGAATTTTCTAATGTGTTCAGCACTTCCTGAGAAATTCCGCGATCGAGCATTTCATTGACCATGTGGTCTGCATTTAATGCAGCCATACCGCATTCATAATGGCCTACAACGACGACTTCGTCTGCTCCCAGCTCATACAGGGCGACTAGCACACTGCGCATTACGCTTCCAAAGGGCTGTGAAATAATCGCACCCGCATTTTTGATGATTTTCACATCACCGTTGCGCAGGTTCATAGCTTTTGGGAGTAATTCCGTTAGCCGTGTATCCATACAGGTGATAATGACCATTTTTTTATTGGGGAACTTGCCCGTTCTATAGGCCTCGTATTCTTTGTTTTCTACGAAAACACGATTGTACTCTAAAATTTCTTTGATGTGATCCACGATTGTTCCCTCCAGATTCTAATAAAGTTTGATATGTACAGTCCAACGTTTGTTTTAGGTCTTAGGAGCTGGTCGTACATGTTGTGTGTTGATTATACTTTTTAATATAAGTATCATCAAGTATAGGTATTGTAAAGTTTTAACCATTTTAAGTTAAAGAGGTGACCTCAAATATGACGCAACAGACGTTGGATCAATTGACGGCTTTAAAGGAGCTTGCACACAAAATTAGTAGTTATGGCGAAGCAGTAGGTCTGCTGCACTGGGATTTACGGACTGGCGCTCCGCGCAAGGGCGTTGATATTCGGTCGGAGACGTTGGGTATGCTGTCCACTGAAATGTTCAAGCTGATGATCTCGGATGAAATGGGACAATTGCTGCAATTTTTTGCCGTAGAAGACAAGCTGAAGCAACTGGAGGACAATGATCGCAGATTGGTGGAGGAATGCCGTAAAAATTATGAACTGAATCGTTCGGTTCCGGCAGACCGATACCGGGATTATAGCATTCTTGCAGCACAGGCAGAGAGCAAGTGGGAGGACGCAAAGGAACATAGCGATTTTGCCGGATTTGAACCGTACTTGTCTAAAATCGTAGACATGAAGCGTGAATTTATCGGCTACTGGGGGGTTAAGGATACAGAGTATGACACGCTTTTGGATCAATATGAGCCGGGGATGACGGTTGAAAAGCTGGATGCTGTGTTTGATCGTCTCAAGAAGCGCCTTGTACCCCTATTGTCTAAAATTCAGGCTTCATCGAACCAGCCGGATAAGAGCTTTTTAGATGGTGTGTTTGATGTGAAGCAGCAGGAGAAGTTCAGCCTATTCATTTTAGGACAGATGGGGTATGACTTTGACGCAGGTCGTTTGGATGAGAGTGTACATCCTTTCGCAACAGGATTAAATCCAGGTGATGTGCGTATAACAACTCATTATCTGCAAGATGATGTAACCAGTGCTATTTTCAGTTCTTTGCATGAAGGAGGTCATGCGCTGTACGAACAAAATATTGCTCCAGAGCTGACAGGATCACTACTGTCTGGAGGAACCTCTATGGGGATTCATGAATCCCAGTCCCGCTTGTGGGAGAATAAAATCGGACGCAGTCGTGCTTTCTGGGATCGGTATTACGATGATTTGCAAAAGCATTTTCCTGATCGTTTGGCAAAGGTTACGGCAGAGCAATTCTACCGGGCAGTCAACCGTGTGGAAAATTCACTGATTCGTATTGAAGCGGATGAGCTAACATATAATTTACATATCATTATCCGTTATGAAATTGAAAAAATGCTGTTTAATGAAAAGCTGGATGTGAAGCGTCTCCCCGAGGTGTGGAATGCGAAATATAAGGAATACTTGGGACTTGTTCCACCGAATGACGGACTGGGCGTACTTCAAGACGTTCACTGGTCCGGCGGTGATTTTGGTTATTTTGCTTCCTACTCACTTGGCAATATGTATGCAGCGCAAATTTTGGCGACATTACGCAAAGAGTTGCCAAATCTGGATGAATTAATTGCTGCTGGAGAGCTTGAGCCGATCAAGCAATGGCTGACCGAACGTATTTACCGTTACGGCAAGAGTCGGACGCCGTCCGAGTTGATTGTAGCCATTACAGGTGAGGATCTGAACCCGGATTATCTGGCCGACTATCTGGAAGAGAAATATACCTCCATATACAAGCTGTAAATCATATAGCATCTACCCCGCGTTCCCGGGCGAACGTGGGTTTTTTTTTTGCAATTAACCAATATATCGACAATGGCATAACAATATATGAAGTCAACCGATGTAAAAAGGTGGGGAGGGAATAAGGATGAAAAACGGCGCTCGTTTCAAAGCTGTGGTGGCTGCGGCACTACTCGGATTACTGTTGCTCAGTGGGTGCACCCCCAAAGGAGGGGAGCAGACGATTGAGATCAGATTAGGCGAGGTAGCCCGTACGGTCTTTTATGCGCCGCAGTATGTAGCCTTGAGCCAGGGAATGTTTGCTCAGGAGGGACTGGATGTCCAGCTGGCAACGATTCCCGGGGGTGACAAGGCAATGACGGCGTTGTTGTCCAATCAGGCGGATATCGCGCTGATCGGCGCGGAAACATCTATTTATGTGTATCAGCAAGGAGCAGAGGACCCTATCATTAATTTTGCCCAACTGACACAGACGGATGGAACCTTTTTGTTTGCCCGTCAAACGCAGAATAGCTTTGAATGGGAAAAGCTGAGAGGACAAAATTTTTTGGGGCAACGCAAGGGTGGAATGCCGCAAATGTCACTTGAATTTACGCTTCGCAAACACGGCATTGATCCTCACAAAGATCTGAAGCTGATTCAAAATATTGATTTTGCTAATGTTGCCTCTGCTTTCGGCTCCGGTACAGGGGATTATGTGCAGCTGTTTGAACCGCAGGCATCTATTTTTGAAAAGGAAGGTCGTGGGCGGGTTGTTGCCTCTATCGGTGTGGAGAGCGGCGAGTTGCCGTATACAGTATATATGGCTAAGCAAAGCTACCTGAACACAAATAGCGAGGCTGCACAGAAATTCACAAATGCTGTATATCGGGCACAACAGTGGATTGCTACGCATTCACCTGAACAGATTGCCGAAGCAATCACGCCCTATTTTAAAGATACAGATTTAGCTGTTTTAACGAGTAGTATCAAGCGATATAAGGAACAGAGTACCTATGCTTTGAACCCGATGATTGAGGAAAAGGAATGGAAGAACTTACAGGATGTCATGACCTCGGCAGGGGAGCTTAAAAGTCCGGTTGCACTAGATAAGCTAGTGAACCCAAGCTTTGCACAACAAGCGATTTCGTCAAGCTCTACCGGGAATACTGAACCGCCTGTGAAAAAGAGCACAACTGAATCTACGGATGCAGGTGTCGGTACTGGAGGTTCATCATGATGGAGGAACGGAGTGGCCTAACTTTGGACGCGACCATCCCGATGGTGAGACTGGAGCAAGTGACGCATGTCTATGTAACGGATCGTGAAGCTTCGCTGGCGGTTGAGAATATTGATTTTTCCGTAGAGACAGGGGATTTTGTCAGCTTGGTTGGTCCAAGCGGCTGCGGCAAAACGACGATCCTGTCCATGATCGCGGGGCTACTGCGTCCAGCGGCAGGCCAAGTTATGTTGCAAGGTCAGCCGGTAAGTGGTCCGAGTCCAGAGGTCGGTTACATGTTGCAGCAGGATTATCTGTTCCCGTGGCGGACGATAATGGATAACGCATTGTTGGGTCTGGAACTAGGCAAAAGAGTAGATGAAGCTGCGCGTGAGCGGACACGGCTGTTACTGGAAGGCATGGGTCTGGGAGGGAAGGAGCATCTGCATCCATCCCAGTTGTCTGGGGGAATGCGCCAGCGCGTGGCGCTGGTACGGACGCTGGCGACCAATCCGGGACTGCTGCTGCTGGATGAGCCGTTCTCCGCGCTGGATTATCAAACCAAGCTACAGCTGGAAGATCTGATTGCGGAAACCTTGCGCGAGCGGAGGAAGACGGCTATTTTAGTCACACATGATTTGGCTGAGGCCATTGCGGTCAGTGACCGGATTATAGTGATGGGTCGAAATCCGGGTCATATCCGACGTACCTTCGAGATTCCGGATTGCATCCGAGAAGCTCAGCCTTTTTATGCACGCGAGCAGCCGGGTTTTAATGAGCTTTTTCATGAAATATGGGGTGAACTGGAGGCTTCGGGAGCAAAGGAGTGAGTTAACGTATGAAGGACGAAGCGGATCAGCTTGAGCAACGTTGGATTCAAGGACTACATCAGGCGTATTTACGCAGCAGGCGTTCGCAACGATGGTTAGTGACAGGTGTGCAGACAGCTATTTTACTGCTTTTGTTTGTGCTATGGGAAATTGCAGGCCGTTTGAAGTGGATTGATGTACTACTGTTCAGCTATCCGAGCAAAATTTTTACCCAGATCGGCAAGGATGCGGTCAGTGGTGAATTATGGGGACATGTAGGTGTCACCGTGGGAGAGACGATGGCGGGTTTTTTACTCGGTACACTGTTAGGTACGTTGCTGGCTGTACTTATTTGGTGGTCACCGTTTTTGTCGAGGGTGCTTGATCCCTATATGGTCGTGTTCAACAGTATGCCTAAGGTGGCGCTAGGTCCAATTTTTATCGTCATGTTTGGGGCGGGATTTACTGCTATCCTAATGACAACCCTCTCCATTACGGTCATCATTACGACACTAGTCGTATACAACAGCTTTCAGGAAGTCGATTCGAATCTGATCAAAGTGGTTCGCACGTTTGGCGGATCACGCCGTGATACGTTTCAAAAGGTGATTTTACCTGCATCCTTTCCTGCAATCGTCTCTACGCTGAAAGTGAATGTCGGTATGGCATGGGTTGGTGTGATTGTTGGTGAATTTCTGGTGGCTAAAAACGGCTTAGGCTATTTGATTATCTATGGTTTTCAGGTGTTCAATTTCACGCTGGTTATGTCCAGTCTGTTGATCATTGCTGTCGTAGCTACACTGATGTATCAGGCGGTCGTGTATGTGGAGCATCGTCTGCTTTCTGGTCGTCCTCATCGGTAATAATAAAATTTCTGAACATTTGTGTAAAACGTGAAAATAAAGTACCATGAAAAATGAAAATACTTAAAATTTATGAAAATGAACATTATGCATAAATTTCGAATTATGCAAAATGCTGAAACAGATTTCATCTAGAGAGGACAGAATTTTTTCATGGGCTTTCGTACGATTAAAACGGCTATTGCCGCATTAATGGCCGTACTTATTGCGGATGGTTTTGGCATTCATGGAGCCACCTCAGCAGGGCTTTTAGCGATTTTGGGGGTGGATGTCACACGCAAGAGAAGTCTCCGTACCATTTCGGCGAGATTTTTTGCATCCGTCGTGGGGCTTCTTTTTGCTTGTGTTTTGTTTGTGGTATTCGGATTCCATGATTGGGTACTGGCATTATATATTTTAACGGCGTTTCCAGTCATTGTACGGGTGGGATTTAAAGAAGGGATCGTCACCGGTTCGGTCGTAGTTTTTCGCGTATTTAGCGGCGGCGTGATTGATATGGAGGTACTGCTGACCCAGCTAGCTCTGCTAGTGATTGGACTGGGTTCCGCGATGATTGTCAATTTAGCCTATATGCCGGGTTCTGATAATACAATGCAACAAATTCGGCAGGAGGTGGATCGGACATTTTCTGTTATATTCAGAAATATGGCCAATACGCTACGTAGTCCAGCATACATATGGGATGGCAAGGAAGTTATTGAAGCGAACAGCGTGATAGCCAAAGGGGTTACTGAGGCGGGGCGTTCCTTGGAAAATCAGATGCTTCGTCCCCAAGAGGGCTGGAATGTGTATTTTTATATGCGAAAAGAACAGCTGGATTCGATCCAAAATATGATGCAGTTGATCGCACAAATGTATCAGCATATGCCGCAGGCCAAGCTTCTGGCCGAGCTGTTCGACCAGCTTAGCAATGACGTTTTGGCTGGACATTATACGGGACAGACCGAGAAGCTGCTAGAGCAGGTTCGTGAAGAATTTAAAGCCATGGAGCTTCCCGCAACCCGGGAGGAATTTGAGATTCGCTCGGCATTATTGCAGCTTACACATGAGCTTCATCAGTATTTGAAAATTGCGAAAAAGGACAAGGCCCCTACCCCAGTGAAAAATTAGAGTAAAGGCCTTGAGCGGCTACTATCCATGACGGACAGTAGCCTTTTCTTGTTCAGTAATGGTAGAAGTCGGAAGATTCAAAGTCCGTTTGTGCCGAATTCGGTCTGTGATCCATAAGACAGCGGTGATCAGGCAAGGGTACAGCATAGCCCATCCGACAAAGGGGAAAACGATAGCCGTAGAGATGAACGATATCCAGCTAATGGCTACGCCCCAGCGACTACCACGCAGAAGCTTAATTCCTGCTGCACAACCACCGAGATAGGTCAGAATAAAGGTGGCGTTCGGGAATTGAATCAGCTTAGTGAGTGAAACAGCGCCACTACCGTACAACACCATAATGATCACAAAGCACACGCTAAGAAAAGCAATGCCTCCGATAGGGGTATGGAAACGTTGCGATAACCTGCCCATCCAGCGAAAGGCCTGTCCTTGCCGGGATAAAGCATAAGCGACACGTGAAGCGGCACCAACATAAGCAATAATAGTAGCGGTACAAATAAAGATACCCGTCAAGCCTGCAATTATCGCGCCCCATGGCCCGATAGCTCGACTAATCACCCATACGAGCGAAGCATCCGAATCCACTGCAAGGTAACTTTGTGTGCCCACAGTAGCCAGCGCAGTTAAGAAATAAAGCAAACCGACAATGACGGCTGCAATGGTCACACCTCTAACGGCCGCCCGCTGGGGATTGGTGAATTCCTCTGACATATGGGACACGGCCTCCCAACCGATAAAGCACCAAAACAGAATCGCGGCGGCTTGACCGATAGAGAGCCAGCCATGTGGAACAAACGGGGTGAAGTGGACTGTTTTCATCTGAGGAAGTGCTGCGGCAATGGCGAATATAAGGACGGCAACGATAGCTATGACGACTGCGATCTGAATACGTCCCGCGACCTTCATGCCGATCCAGTTGATGATCAGGCCCACCGCCAGCATAGCAACGGCTAACATTATGCGGCTTTCCTCTCCCCAGCCCATGGCTGCGGTCATATAGCCGGCTCCAGTGAGTGCGGCAACAGGTGCTCCGATCGGAACCGACATGAGAAAAAACCACCCGATATAAGCACCGGCACGTGGGGAAAAGGCCAACGTGACAAAGTGCGATACCCCTCCCGCATTCGGGAATTTGGCAGATAGAAGCCCCATGGAAAGTGCCATTGGCAGGATGAGCAGGGTCATAAAACCCCATGCCAGCAGCGATGCCGGCCCCGCCATTTGGGCAGCAAGACCAGGCACAATCAATATCCCCGAACCCAGTACAGCTCCGATATAGAGTGCAATGGCCTGTGGAAGACCAATGGTGGATTGAAGTTTATTTTCATTTGTCATGCAGAAAAGCCTTCTTTCTCTTGTTATTTTCTCCAGCTTATCAGATAATCAATCTATCGGAAAAACGGAATATAACGATTGCTTGCATCGGAAAAACCGATTGAAGGAGCGGATTATGGAATCGCGGCATTTGTTTACCTTTTTAAATGTAGTTGAGGCAGGCAGTTTTACGCGAGCAGCGCGTATACTGGATTATGCACAGTCGAGTATCACTGCTCAAATTCAAGCGCTAGAGACAGAGTTGGGTACGCCGCTTTTTGATCGCATTGGCAAAAAAATCATGCTGACGGATGCCGGACGACGTCTGCTGCCCTATGCGCAGGAAATTTCCAAGATGCATGCTATGGCTAAGGATGCACTTCGTTCAGAAACAGAATTGGCGGGCACGCTGAAAATAGGAGCACCAGAGTCTCTGGCCGCTTTTCGTCTACCAAGTCTGATCCGTGAGTACAGAGAACGGTATCCGAAGGTTAAAATTGTCCTTAAACCCGGCGAATGCTGGGAATTACGCGATTTGATCCGTTCCGGTGAGTTGGATTTGGCTTTTTTGCTTCAGCCTGAGACGGAGGATAGAGAACTGAATGTCACCACGCTTATTCATGAGCCGATGGCCTTGGTTGCTCCACTTAAGCATTCGCTGGTTACCTATACCCGGGTAGAGCCTGCCGACTTGAAGGACGAAACCATTTTGCATACGGAGGCAGGATGTACGTACCGTATCCTTTTTGAGCAGTATTTGAATAAACACGGAATTTTTTCAGACCCTAGCCTGGAATTTTGGAGTATTGAAGCCATCAAGCAGTGTGTCATGGCTGGATTGGGTATAGCGCTGCTTCCGCTGGTAACGGTACAAAATGAGCTGCGAGAAGGTAAAATGGCGCGTTTAGCCTGGGATGACAGTGAACAGCAGGTGGCTACTCAGGTCGCTTATCACACGAAAAAGTGGAAATCTCCGGCTCTTAGCGAATTTTTACAGATCGTTGAGCAGCATGTAACACATTGGCGTGCATGAGTTCAAGCCATCGCGGCATATGCTTATACAAATAATATTTTTTCCTTTTCGCCTATTCACTCAACATTCGCCCACAACCTGCATACATATGTATGGAATGATTGATTGTATGGAGGAGGTTCAAGAATGGCATTAAGTCATAAAAATCGTAGAGAGATTATTACCAAAGCGATCTGTGGTAAAGGTCGCAGATTCTCTACCGTAACCCATACCGTAACTCCGCCGAATAATCCGACGAGCATTTTAGGGGCATGGATTATTAACCACCAGTATGAAGCTGTGGCGGCGGGGGACGGCATTGAGGTCGTCGGGACGTATGATATCAATATTTGGTATTCATACGATAAAAACTCGCAGACCGATGTGGCCAAGGAAACGGTGTCGTACGTAGAAAATGTGCCGCTCTCGTATCTTGATCCGAAGCACCGGGCGTCTACAGTGGAAGTATCCGCCGAAGCTACACAGGAGCCGAGTTGTGTCGAGGCCAGTGTGTCTTCTGGAGGTGGCAGCGTAATGATCCGGGTCGAGCGGGAATTTGCGGTGGAGCTGGTGGCGGAAACGAAGATTGTTGTAGAAGTATTCCCGAATGGTAGCAGCGATGATTTTGAAAAAGACTTTGATTTTGGAGCGGAAGAGGGGGACTATGAGGAGCTCGACCCCGACCTCATTGACGACGAGCTCTGACAGAAGTAACCAAAAAGAGGGCCGCTTTACTCTTTGCGCCGGCTGATTCTGCGCAGGGGGCAAAGGCCCTCCTTTTTTGTTGTTGTGGGTTGAAATCCGTACGTAGTCCGTAGGGGGGAATACGATGCAGCAGCCGGGACAGGCGCTCATACGCTTCAGACAGATGCCAAATGATGAAAAAAAGCGTAGACTGGAGCGTTCAGGCATAGCGGTTCAGTGGATGGATAGCAGCCTTGCAGATTTTGCGATAGGCTACGCGGTGCAAATCCATCAACTGCGAGTGTTGGAAATTCGTAGACGTGCCATCGAAGGCCCTTCCAAAGTCCGCGCATACGATCTGTCTGAACTGGATCAACATTCACCGCTCTATGTCCGGATGGAGCGGCTGGCTGTACGTGCGTTGTACACACTGGGTTTGGACAGTGGTGAGGTGGTACTGACGCCGCTGGGGGAGCACAACTGTCAGGTGCGCGAAGTCTTGGCACAGCCATGGCTGAACGATAGACGTTTGGCCACGCTATATGAAATTGCTGCGCGTGAAGGGGATATTGAGGGTGAGAATCTTTCAGTGGAACGAGGGAGAGATCGACTACTCATCGGAATGGACCCCGAATTTCTACTGGTTCGTATGCCAGAGGGGCGGGTCGTTCCGGCCTCAAGATATTTGGGGCGTCTCGGCATAGCCGGCTGCGATGCTGTTACCCGCCGGGGACGAACACTGTATCCAGTCGCTGAGCTTCGTCCTGCGCCAAGTGGAGATCCGGCCCGTCTGCTGAAGCATCTGCGTCTAGCTTTTGCAAACGCAGCCCGGCGCATTGCTGACCGCACACTCATCTGGCAGGCGGGGGGGATGCCGCAACCGGGTTTTCCGCTGGGCGGACATCTGCATTTTAGCGGGGTTTCGCTAAACGGTGCCTTGCTCCGGGCACTGGATAACTATTTGGCACTGCCTTTGGCGCTACTGGAAGACAAGCGTGCGGCCCGGCGCAGACCGCATTATGGCAATTTGGGTGATTTTCGCCGTCAGTCGTACGGAGGTTTTGAATATCGTACACTGCCCAGTTTTCTTATTTCGCCACAGCTGGCGAAAGGTGTGATTGGAATGGCGTTTCTCATTGCTTCTCAATATCCGCGTTTGCAACGTAGGCCGCTGGGTCAGGAGGAGGCTCACAGAGCCTTTTATGAAGGAAATCAATTTGTGCTTAGGGAGTATGTGGAACCTCTTATTTTGGATATGGTTTCACTGGAAATATACTCGCAATATGAAGCTTATGTAGAACCATTGCTGGACAGCCTCCGTAAGGGGAAACAGTGGGATGAATCACGGGATTTGCGCCCGTATTGGAAGCTTACGTAAAATCAAGTGTCGACACCAGAAACGGTTTCATGTTATCGACTGTCATTTTTGATATAATAAGAGATAATTATAAGTTTAAACGGAACAAAGTGTGGGGGTTAGTGAACGGTATGTCCAAATATACACCGATGATTGAGCAGTATTTATCCATAAAAGAGCAGGCTAAAGATGCATTTTTGTTTTTCCGTCTGGGAGATTTTTACGAGATGTTTTTCGATGATGCAATTCTTGCATCCAAGGAGCTGGAAATTACACTTACGGGTCGTGAGGGTGGCGCCACGGAAAAAATTCCGATGTGCGGCGTGCCTTATCATTCAGCTGAAAATTACATACAGCGTCTCATTGAGAAGGGTTATAAGGTGGCCATCTGTGAGCAAATGGAGGAAGCCTCAGCTACGAAGGGGATGGTGCGTCGGGATATTGTCCGCGTTGTGACCCCGGGAACGGTAATGGAAGGCAAGGTGCTGGGTGACAAATCCAACAACTACATGGTATGTGTCACAGAGACGGACGGGATGCTAGCGCTTGCCTCGTGCGACTTGTCAACAGGTGAATTGTATGTGACTTCTGTGCCTGATTCGAAAGAATGGCTACTAGATGAAATTAACATTTATGAGCCTTCCGAAATGTTGGGAGATGGTCATCTGCTGGATTTTGTGACATCCCGTATGTCCCCCGTTGGACGGCGTGTTGTGTATACGGCCTGGGACAAATCCAAGGATGATTTGGTTCGGGATCAATTTGGGGAAGCCATGTGGGCAAGGCTTACGGAGGAACGCAGACGGTGCGTATCGCGCTTGATTTCCTATTTGAATGAAACGCAAAAAAGATCGCTAGGCCAATTGACCCAAATCTCGGTATATGAGCCAAACCATTTTATGATTCTGGATCCATTTACCCGCAGGAACCTGGAACTGGTGGAGACGGTACGGGAACGCTCCAAGAAAGGCTCGCTGCTGTGGCTGTTGGACCGCACAGAGACTTCCATGGGAGCGCGTCTGTTGCGTCGTTGGATTGACAAGCCACTGTTGAGCAGCAGTCTTATTGAGGAACGCTTGGAGGCGGTGGACAAGCTATACCACCAGTTTATTTTCCGAGAGGATGTACGTGCTCAGCTTAAAGAGATTTACGATCTGGAGCGTCTAGTTGGGCGGATCGCCTTTGGTAGTGCTAATGCACGTGATCTGATCGCTCTCAAGCTGTCGCTGGCCCAAATTCCTTCTTTACGCGAGCTGTGCGCTGGATCTCCTTCGAAGACGATGAGACGGATTGCACAAACGCTGGATAGCTGTACAGACCTGTGTGCGTTGATTGAGGAAGCGGTGGCGGATGAACCGCCAATTTCCGTAAGGGATGGAGGTCTTATTAAGGAAGGCTACCATCAGCGTCTGGACGAACTGCGCGAGGCGAGTGTGAACGGTAAACGTTGGATCGCTGAGCTAGAGGCCAAGGAACGTGCAGCAACCGGCATTCGGTCACTTAAAATTGGATACAACAAAGTATTTGGTTATTATATCGAGGTGACCAAATCCAATTTGGCTTCATTACCAGAAGGTCGATATGAACGCAAACAGACGTTGGCGAATGCGGAACGGTATATCACACCTGAGTTGAAGGAAAAGGAATCTCTAATTCTGGAAGCCGAGGATAAAATGGTTGATCTGGAGTACACGCTTTTTACCGAGCTTCGCAGTAAACTGAACGCTGAAATTCCCCGTTTGCAAAAGCTGGCAGAGCAAGTGGCTGAAATTGACGTGTATCAGTCGCTGGCATCGGTTAGTGCGGAACGGGGATTCGTGAAACCTGAGCTGACTACAGGATATGATTTCGTAGTGGAGCAGGGGCGCCATCCCGTGGTGGAAGCCGTAATGAAAGATGGCGGTTTTATCGCCAACAGCACGGTGTTGGAGGAAGGCGATGCGCATATTCTACTTATCACCGGGCCGAACATGGCTGGGAAAAGTACGTATATGCGTCAGGTTGCGCTTATTGCAATTATGGCTCAAATTGGCTGCTTTGTCCCAGCTGCACGTGCCAAGGTGCCGATGCTGGATCGCATTTTCACACGGATCGGCGCGGCGGATGATCTCATCGGCGGGCAGAGTACGTTTATGGTCGAAATGGCAGATATCCAAGTAATGACGGACAAGGCAACTCCGAGAAGCTTGATCATTATTGATGAACTGGGACGAGGTACGTCCACTAGTGAAGGGATGGCAATTGCACAGGCAGTCATCGAATTTGTCCATGACACGATCGGCTGTAAGGCGCTGGTATCCACGCATTTCCATGAGCTGGCGCATTTGGAGCAAGGCCTGTCTTCGCTGCGAAATTACTCTATGGCCGTGCAGGAAAGCGGCGACAAGGTGAATTTCCTCCGCAAGCTCATACCGGGAGCGGCTAGCAGTAGCTATGGCATTTATTGTGCTCGGCTTGCAGGCTTGCCCAATAACATTATTGAGCGAGCGAATGGACTGCTGAATGGTTTTGAACAGGCAGCAGCTCAAGTAACGGCAGGTACCGAGATAGTAGTAGGAGGGAAGGAAGGGACTGAACCTCGTACAGCCTCAGGGACGGAAGATATTTCTTCTTTGACCGAATATAATTCAGGCCAGACATTGCGAGAAAGCGGAGAAACAGCATCATCAACTCAGTCTTTATCACAGCAGGCCACCCTGGTAAAAGAAGATACTCTACAGACTGTGGAGGATTCCAGCAGGTTGGAGCAAGGAGCAACCGAAGTGGTACAGCTGTCCATTTTTGGAGAGCAGGAGCTTGCCGTCTCCAAGCCCCATGCAGAGACAGTAGAGGCTAATCCGATTGTGCGCCAAATTTTGCGCAAGGTGAAAAATGCTGATGTCATGAATATGACTCCTTTACAGGCAATGCAGCTATTAAATGATCTTAAAAACAAGGCCAATGGCCTGTAGTTCAAATAAGTGACATTTATTCCTATTTTTCATCACACTTTGAAGTCAGGAGGAGGTTAAAAGGATGTCTAAAATTCGGGTACTGGATGAACATATTGCGAACCAGATTGCTGCCGGTGAGGTCGTGGAACGTCCAGCCTCCGTCGTGAAGGAGCTGGTGGAAAATGCGATTGATGCAGGCGGTACGCGGGTGGACGTATGGGTAGAAGAGGGCGGTCTGCAAAGTATCCGGGTGACGGATAATGGAAGTGGCATTGAGCCTGAGGATGTGGAGACGGCATTCTATCGGCACGCGACAAGCAAAATTGGACATGGTCGCGACCTGTTTCAGATCACAAGTCTCGGCTTTCGGGGAGAGGCGTTGCCAAGTATAGCGGCTGTATCGAAAGTAGAGTTGCTTACAGCAGCCGGAGATGACGGGCGTGCCCGTAAATTGGTGATTGAGGGCGGTAAGCTGGTGCTTCACGAGGATGCCGCTAGTAGGCAAGGGACGGATTTTACCGTACGGGAGCTGTTCTATAATACACCTGCACGGCTGAAATATATGAAAACAATCCAGACCGAGCTGGGACACATCTCGGATGTATTGTACCGAATGGCGCTTTCGCACCCTGAGGTTGCCTTCACATTGCGGCATAATGGCAATACATTGTTGCAAACGCTGGGTAATGGTGATTTGCTCCAGGTGATTGCCGCTATTTATGGAACTTCTGCGGCGAAGTCCATGCTGCTGCTGGAAGGAGAGAGCCTCGATTACCGAATTAGCGGCTATATCAGCCGCCCAGAGTGGACCAGATCGAATCGGAATGCGATATCGACGGTAGTGAATGGACGTTTTGTGCGTAGCTACGGGCTTAATCAGGCGTTGCTCAAGGCGTATCATACCTTATTGCCTATCAATCGTTTTCCGCTGGCTGTGATCCAACTGGATATGCATCCTTCTTTGGTGGATGTTAACGTTCATCCTGCCAAGCTGGAGGTAAGGTTCAGCAAGGAAGCTGAACTGTTTCAGTTGGTCGAGGATTCGGTAAAAGCTGTTTTAGGGCAGCAAGTGCTGATTCCGAAGGCAGTCAAGCGCGAGATCGGTGGCAAGGACAGTGGCTCGTTTGTGCAGGAGCAGTTTCACTTCTCAAAGGGAAATGCTACGGAAGGGGATGCTCCTTCCGACAAAGACCGAGGGGGAGCACTGCCACTTTCCGTGACCTCGCCGGAGAACCAGGTACCGGGCCAATCCAATTACTTGAACAGAAACGAAGAGAATAACAGAGGTAGCCAGGAGCGTGAGCAACGTCCGAGCAGGGATAGCCTCTCAGCTATTGGACGGGCAAACAACCTTTCAGGTAAAAGTATTAGTGATGATGAACTGGATGCAGATTTTGTGGAAGAAAACAACGGTAGTGAAGTTAGAGGGGACGTGCCGCTCCCTGATGGAGCGACTGTACAGTCGCCTGAAGGAGATAATGCCGCAATAGGCCCATCTTCTTTATACAGTGGAGGGATAAAGGAAACGGCTGCTTCTGCAGCTTACCCATCTTCTGTGCCGCCGATTGCAGGACACGCTACGGATTCCCGTCATTTCGCGGATCAGAAGCCTCGCCAGCAACGTCTGAATGCAGAGCAATTGGCAGCGGTGTCGGGAGAAGTTCCAGAGCTGCCCACTTTTCCTGAACTGAATTTAATCGGTCAGCACCACGGGACATATCTGATTGCACAGAACGACCAGGGCTTGTATTTAATTGATCAACATGCCGCACATGAACGAGTCAATTATGAATTTTATTATGAAAAATTCGGTAATCCCGAGTCAGTATCGCAGGAATTGCTACTGCCAATTACACTGGATTTTACGCCTTCCGAGACAGAAAAGTTGAAAACAAGGCTGCACTGGTTTGAGCAGGCGGGGGTGTATTTGGAGCATTTTGGCGGTCAAACTTTCCGTGTCAGCTCTTACCCGTACTGGCTTCCCCAAGGGGAAGAAGCGGATGTTATTGAGGAAATGGCCGGATGGGTGCTCGAGGAAAGAGCCATTGATCTTGCAAAGCTGCGGGAAGCAGCCTCGATCATGTGCTCCTGCCGGGCTTCGATTAAGGCAAACCAGAAGCTGACTGACCGACAGGCTAGCGTGCTGCTAGAGCGTTTGGCAGCATGCAAACAACCATATACTTGCCCTCATGGGCGACCTATTGTGGTTTCCTTTTCCACATATGATTTAGAGAAGCTGTTTAAAAGAGTAATGTAAGGGAGTATATATATGTTGCAGGATCGGGAAAACCATGAAGAAGAGCGGTCGAGGCTACGGGAGAAGAAAGTCGAATTACTGGTCACGACAGGAGATTCCCCCTCGGCTGAGGTTGTGGAGCGAGCGAAGCTGCTTGCAGCCGAGTTAGGGGTGTTGTATGCCCCTCGTCGTGGCATATCGGTAGCTAAGCTAATCGCGGCTCACAGAGTCAGCCAAGCATTGGTTCTGGTGCAGGGCGGAGTGAGGCTGATTAGTCCAGAACAATCACCGATGGTTTTTCACCCGAGTATGGGCTTCATTCGCGCCAAACGGGTATTAAAGGGTGAACCTGACCCGATGTTGACGGCTGCCCGGCTCGTCCCGGGTGATACTGTACTGGATTGCACCGCAGGACTTGGTACGGATTCTCTTCTATTTTCAATTGGAACGGGAAGCTCTGGACAAGTCACGGCTGTGGAGAGTTCTTTCCCCGTCTATGCTTTAATCAAGGATGGAATGAGGCATTACCGTTCCGGCAACGCTGAAGTAGATCAGGCCTTTTCCAACATTGACGTTCGTTTTGGTCATCATTTAGACTATTTGCGCAGTTTGCCGGATCGCAGTATAGATATTATTTATTTTGACCCTATGTTTCGTGATCCGTTGCTCGATTCCAGCGCAATCGGTCCATTGAGAGGGCTGGCTAATCCAGACGCGTTGAATGAGGAAAGTATTGTTCATGCGAAACGGATTGCACGAAAAACAATTGTATTAAAAGAAAAACGGGGTAGCGGGGAATTTGCCCGCCTCGGCTTCCGTGTAGAGCAGCGGGGCACAACGAAAACAGTGTACGGAGTGATTGATATTGACAGTGGCACCTAAGCCTAAATTACTTGTTCTTGTTGGCCCGACTGCGGTTGGCAAGACGAAACTAAGCATCGAGATGGCTCGACAATTTGACGCGGAAATTATTTCCGGGGATTCCATGCAGGTATACCGTCATATGGACGTTGGAACTGCCAAAATTTCCGAACAGGAAATGGAAGGAATCAAGCACCATTTAATTGATATTCATGAGCCTGAATACCCATATTCAGTAGCCCAATTTCAGGAAGACTGTCGTCGTCTCATACCTGATATTCAATCTAGAGGAAAGCTACCGTTTATCGTAGGCGGAACAGGTTTATATGTAGAATCAGTCTGCTATGAATACCAGTTTTCCGAGGTAGGGGCTGACGAAGCTTTTCGTCAGGAACAGCTTGACTATGCCGAACAGTTTGGAGCAGACGCGCTTCATGCGCGACTACAGGCGGTTGATCCCGAAAGTGCACTTCGTCTGCATCCTAATGATCGTCGTCGTGTCGTTCGGGCACTGGAAATTTACCATGTTAGCGGAACGACACTTAGCTCTCAACTTGCCAGTCAAAAAAAGGAATCTCCCTACCAACTCTGCATCGTAGGTTTGACAATGGATAGGCAAATGCTATATAAACGTATTGAAGACCGAATTGACGGGATGCTCGATCAAGGGCTTGTTGCTGAGGTAACCTCCTTAATGGAACGGGGAGTGCGAAGCGATGCCATCTCCATGCAAGGTCTAGGCTATAAAGAGATATCCTCCTACCTGCGGGGAGAGGTGTCTTTGGAAGAGGCGGTGACTTGGCTAAAACGGGATACGCGTCATTTTGCGAAGCGACAGCTCTCGTGGTTTCGCCATATGAAGGATATCCAGTGGGTAGATGTCACTGATTTCGGAAATTTTTCTGCTCATGCAGCCCGAATACACGAAATTATAGCAGGAAAGTTCCGGACAGACCTTGAATATACTTCAAAACAATCCAAATGATTATTGGGGGTACGGCTAAAATGAACAAGTCCATTAATATCCAAGATACGTTTCTGAATCAATTGCGCAAGGATTCTATACCTGTAACGGTATACCTCATCAATGGATTTCAGGTGCGAGGGACGATTAAAGCATTTGACAATTTTACGATCGTTATCGACTCGGATGGAAAGCAACAGCTGATTTACAAGCATGCCATCTCCACCTTTACACCGCAACGCAATGTATCGCTTGTACAGCAACAGGATAACGCTAGCGATAACTGATTACGGCTTGACGGTCGCCCGGGTTCATGAAACTTTTCAGGCGTCCGTCTCGTCTAACTGTATAGGAATGTGACCGGGAGCAACCTGATCAGGGTTGTTCTTTTCATTCCGTTTACTTTCATGCTGCCGACAGCAAGCTTTAGGCTTATGTTAGGTATCATATGATTATTCGCGAAAGGGAGTCAGGGGAATGCCAAACGATTCATTGTCCAGATCCGGCAATCGCAATAGAACCACATCTAAAGAGAAGCCGAAGGGCAAGAAAAAGAAAATAACAGGTAAGCGAGTGGGGTGGACGCTTTTTATTACAGCGGCGTTAGCCATATTTTGCGCACTTGGCGGGTATTTATTTGTCATGATAAATGGTGAAAAAATTTACGAAGCCAACAAGGACAAAATTACAGTGAACGAGACATCGAAGGTTTATGATCGCAACGGTGTCCTCATGGGTGAGTTGTCTGTGCAAAAAAGCGATCCTGTCAAAAGTGAAGAAATTCCACCATTGCTCAAAAAAGCTTTTATCGCAACAGAGGATAAGCGTTTTATGGAGCATCAAGGGGTTGATATTTGGTCTATCGGTCGGGCGGCCGTAAAGGATATCGTGGCTCGTTCTGCAGTGGAGGGCGGCAGTACGCTGACTCAGCAGTTGGCCAAAAACTTGTTTTTGACACGTGACAAAACCTTTTTCCGTAAAGCGACCGAGGTATCCATCGCAATGGCGCTGGAGCGGAGGTTGACTAAAGATGAGATTATTACCCTTTATCTGAACCGGATTTGGTTTGGACGCTCGTATTCTGGAATTAAGGCAGCGTCGGAAGGCTATTTTGGCGTGTCAGACTTAAACAAATTAAAATTGTGGCAGGTTGCTACACTGGCAGCTATTCCGAAAGGGCCATCCAAGTATAATCCGATCAGTAACCCGGAAAACTCGAAGGCACGACGTGCGGTGGTTCTCCAGCTGATGTTTGAGCAAGGGATGATTGGAAAGCAAGAGATGGAAGAGGCCAAGGCTGTAAATTACAATTACAAACAACCAGAAAAAGTTCAAAAGTATCAAAATTTCATGGAATACGTCATGGATGAGGCAGAGGATGCACTGCCAGGAGTTAGCGGCAATGATTTGATTATTGGTGGTTATAAGATTCATACGACAATGGATGCCCAGGCCCAAAATGCGCTGGATCAGGCGATGGCAGATGATGACATGTTCGAAAAAAGTCCTGACGATCAGCCTGTTCAAGCCTCGATGGTCATTATTAACAACCAAACAGGTGGAATTGCCGCGATGGCACCCGGACGAGATTATAAAAAGGGAACCTTCAATCGTGCGACACAGAGCCGCAGACAGCCAGGATCGGCTTTCAAGCCGATTGTAGCCTATGCGCCAGCTCTTGAATCCGGTAAATTTACGGTGGATACCCCTTTGAGTAACGAACGCCAGAGTTTTAACGGATACAGTCCGAAAAACTTACATGGTTACTCATCAACCATCAGCATGCTCGATGCCATTACGAAGTCTGAAAATATTCCGCCTGTATGGTTGCTGAACCAAATCGGTGTGGAAAAAGGGGTTCAATTTGCCGAGAGCGTAGGCATTCCGATGGACAAAAATGATCACTCACTTGCTATCGCATTGGGTGGATTAAGCAAAGGAACGAATACCCTTGAAATGGCGCAGGCCTACAGCGCTTTTGCCAATAAAGGACAATTCCAAAAGGCTTATTCCATTAAAAAAATTAATAATAGTGATGATCAGGTAGTTTATACTCATGAAGAGGAATCTAAATCTGTAATGAGTGAAAAAACGGCTTATGAAATGACACAAATGATGCAAAATGTAGTCAATAGCGGCACAGGTCGCAAAGCACGTATTGACTGGCCTGTAGCTGGTAAAACGGGTACGACCCAAAGCGGAATTAGCGGTAACAGTGGTAACCGGGACATCTGGTTTGTCGGTTATACGCCAGAATATACCGGAGCAGTATGGATGGGTTATGATAAGCCGGACAGCAAACATATGCTCAGAAACTACAGTGGGCAGTCGGCAGCCTTTTTCGGAAGAGTCATGGGTGAAGCTCTCAAGGGACACCCGGTTACGCAATTCAGCGAGCCGAAGGGATATGAACCACCAGTTGAGCAGAAGCCAGAAGAGCCGGTTCAGGCTACCGCTCCAAGCGGGCTGAGCGGGTCTTATAGTCAGGACACCCAAATTGTATCGTTGTCCTGGACTGCGGCGACGGGGGATAATGTACAATACCGTGTGTATCGCAAAGGGACTTCTGATGCAGGCTTTGCAACAATCATGGAGGCCATGAAGGGCACGAGTGGTGAAGATACGTCTCCTATAGCTGGAAACACGTATGAATATTATGTAGTGGCTTATGGAGCGGATGGTAAAGAATCCGAGGCTTCTAATACGATCCGTGTGGAAATTCCGGCAGAGACTACTCCGGTTGATCCACAACAAGGGACTGATCCAAACGAGAATGGAACCTTACCGGATAATGGCGGGGCTACAGACGGACAAAACGGTACAGATCAGGGAAATACAGATCCTGGCGGTACCAACAACAATAATGGCTCAGGTCAGGTTCCGGCATCTCCTGGAGATACTAGTGGGAATGGTGCTGGAGGCACAGGCAACAATAATAGCAATTCCGGCAATGGAAACGATACAAATCAGGAAAATGGTCAGACTACTACACCGGATGCAGGTATTTCTGATGAAGGTACTATGGTAAATCCAGAAAATACGGATGCATCTACGACTGAAGTCACAACGGATGGAACTCAAGAAGGCAATTCTAACGGTCATTCGAACTCCAATCGTGGACGTCACAATCGGGATTAGCAAGTATTGCTTTATGTAAGTTGAATTTGCTTCAAATCAAAGGTATTTTCGGACCGTTTCACGGTCTGAGAATACCTTTTTTTTCTTTGGTAAAGGGGTTCTTTTTGAGTGTACAGTTTAAATATGGTAAGCTGGTTTTACCAATGTTGGAGAGGAACATCATTTATGAAGCGCAAATTCGGAGACCGGGCCAACTGGCGCAGAATCACCAATCGCAAGTTTGCTTGCCGGTATGTAGAAAGTGACGCGTTTACAGGATATGTGACCCTGTATACAATTTTGAGTCTCAAGGAGCCGTTATGGAAAAGTTACGGTGGTCATACGTTTTGCATAGCCGATAAAGGATATTCCTGGCTACAATATTATCCAAAAGGTGAGCATTATGTGGTGACTGCTATGTTCGACAACCGGGAGCAAATCGTTGAATGGTACATTGATACCTGCCGAAATCAGGGTGTGACCGATCAAGGAGTCCCATGGTTTGACGATTTGTATTTGGATGTTGTGGTGCTTAAAAACGGTGAAATCTTCCTAGTGGATGAGGATGAATTGGAGGAGGCGTTACAACGGGGGCATATCTCAACGCAAGAGGCAGAATTGGCCAACCGTACAGCGGCTGATGTGTTACATCAGATAGATGTCCACGTGTTCCCCTATTTTAAAATGTCGCTGAAACACCGGGCAGAATGGTTTCACAACGGTGATTTCAAGAGAGAACGGTGAAAGTTTTGCAGTGGATTAAAGACACTGGACCCAAACGCCCTGAGTTTAATAGCGGGCAGAGTCGCCTTAAGAAGATATCTATGGTATCCAAGCGTCTTGTACTTTGTTTGATGATTTTCATTTTGGTCGGATTGGTATGGGCAGGTATCCGAGTGTGGGACATGAATACAGCCGCCTCTACCACTCCGCTCAAGCAAGTGCAAATTGGTATCGTACTAGGTGCTTCTATGTGGGGGGCTGAGCCCAGTCCTGGATTGAAGGAAAGGCTTGAAGAAGCATTGCGCTTATACCGCAACGGGACGGTACAGCGTCTAATTGTAAGTGGGGGACTGGATAAACCAGATTTTCCGTATACGGAGGCTGAGGGCATGCAACGCTATTTAGTAGATAGGGGGGTCCCTGTACAGCATATTGTGTTGGAAAACCATGCGACCAGTACTTACGAAAATCTGCTCTATAGCCAGCGCATCATGAATGAATATGGATGGACCTCCACCGTGATCATCACACATAGCTATCATGGCCCTCGGGCGATGGAGATTGCTCAATTCTTGAAATTTGATCATCCTCAGATGGCACTGACGGAATCCAAAGTGCTGAATATGCCAATTCATCAATCAAGAGAAGTATTGGCATACGCTAAATGGACGCTGCAACGGTGGTGGATCAGCGCTCAAACTTGGGTTGCCTGAATTAAAGAAAAGGCTTTGTGCACGTTCCCGGTGCTTTTATGCTAATAAGGACATGCCAGACCGAATACATTAATAGGGTAAGCTGTGCCTGAAGAAATGTTGAGGTGATGGATGCATGAACGGACGGGGAATCGCCGCGGGCAAGCGGTCGGAGGAGAGACCTTCCAGACAAATTAATGTCGTGCTGCGTAGCCCGGAGCCGATAGCTTCGGTGACTGTGGACGAGACGGAAGCAGTGGCTTCAACCAAGTCACAGGCGCTACCGCAGTATCTCAGTCTTTATCAGGAAATTCAGAAAGAACTCGATCATCTCGTCGGCTTGGATAACATCAAAGACCTGGTATTTGAGGTATATGCCTTTTTGCAAATCGCCCATATGCGTACGGATGCGGGATTATTGAGCAATGCACACGTATATCACATGATTTTCAAAGGAAATCCAGGTACAGGGAAAACGACAGTAGCCCGCATTATCGCTAAAATGCTGCAAAAAATGGGTGTACTGAGCAAAGGTCATCTGATTGAGGTAGAGAGGGCTGATCTGGTCGGTGAGTATATTGGCCATACGGCACAAAAAACGCGAGATCTGGTAAAGAAATCTCTTGGCGGCGTGTTGTTCATTGATGAGGCTTACAGTTTGGCACGCGGAGGGGAAAAGGATTTTGGAAAAGAAGCGATTGATACCTTGGTAAAGTCCATGGAAGACCAAAAAAATCAATTTATTTTGATTCTCGCTGGATACTCGGGGGAAATGGACTTTTTTCTACGAACAAATCCTGGCCTTCCTTCTCGCTTTCCGATCCAGTTGGATTTTCCTGATTATACTGTGGATCAGCTTATCCAAATTTCCGAGATGATGGCCAAGGAGCGGGATTATATTCTCATGCCTCAGTCCATAATTAAAATGAAGGAGCATTTGCTAAACGAGCGTAATGACAGTCTTCATGCATTTAGTAATGCACGATATGTTCGTAACGTGATTGAAAAAGCGATTCGGCACCAAGCTGTCAGGTTGCTCAATCAGTACCGGAGCGGGCAACCTGGCAAACAGGAATTGATGACGCTGCGTCCAGAAGATTTGAAAATGGACAAAAGATAGGCGATAATAGGAATCTGAATCACATCGAATGGTATGACATCGAGCGGGGGCCGGCCTGAACATCAGGTCGGTCTCTGTTCGAGAGTTGACATGAAAATAAAGGAGCAAACAATATGGCGAACTCCACTCATGATACACAAACCGAAATGCAGGACAAGGCGGTACTGGTTAGTCTAATTACGGATGAAGTTAAACGATCTGGCATCAATACGGAATACTCGTTGGATGAGCTGGTGAAACTGGCTGAGACAGCGGGAGTTGAAGTGTTGAGCGTCCTGACACAGAATAAGGAAGCTAAGGATTCAAAATGGTTTATTGGCAAAGGAAAAGTAGAGGAACTGCGCGCAGTTGCTGAAGAATTGGGAGCGAATACAGCTATTTTTGATCAGGAGCTCTCGGGGGCCCAAGTACGCAATCTGGAAGAAAGTCTGGATCTCAAAATTATTGACCGGACACAATTGATTCTGGACATTTTTGCACAACGTGCAAAAACACGGGAAGGTATTATTCAGGTTGAACTGGCGCAGTTGTCATATTTACTCCCACGTTTGTCTGGACATGGAAAAAATCTCTCGCGTCTCGGTGGTGGAATCGGGACACGTGGTCCTGGTGAAAGCAAGCTGGAGACAGACCGCCGTCATATTCGTGATCGAATCAGTGATCTGAAACGCCAACTGGAGGAAGTGACCCGCCACCGGTATTTGCACAGGGAGCGCAGACAAAAGAGCGGCATTGTTCAGATTGCACTTGTTGGCTATACCAATGCGGGCAAATCGACGCTGTTGAAGCAACTGACAGCAGCCGATGTATATATTGAGAATCAACTGTTTGCGACGCTGGATCCTACCTCCAGAACAATGGAGCTACCGAGTGGAAAAGAAGTTATTCTTACGGATACGGTCGGTTTTATTCAAAATCTCCCTCATGATTTGGTCGCTTCCTTCCGTGCTACTTTGGAGGAGGCGAATGAGGCTCATCTCATTTTGCATGTCGTAGACGCGTCTTCGGATATGCGAGACGAACAGATGAAAGTTGTAGAGACGATCTTACAACAGCTAGGGGCTGCGGACAAGCCTCAGATCGTATTATTTAACAAAAAAGATGCCTGTACCCCTGAGCAACTGGAAATGCTTCCTTCTGGGGAGGGCTATTTGAAAATTAGCGCTTTTGATGAAGGCGATTTGCTGCGCATTCGTGAACTGATTCAAGAGCATCTGAGCGGTGATACGCTGAGATTCCGCATTCCTGCGGAACGTGGGGATTTAACCTCGGTGCTTTATCGAATCGGAGATGTACTGCTGACAGAGTATGATGGAAATGATGTCATTTATGAGGTTGAAATTCAAAGAGGCGAGTACGAAAAGTATGGTCATGCACTCAGCGAGTTCACAGAAGGTTAACATGTAATGATGTTTTTGGGTCAATAAAATGATAATGCTCATCGTTAAAACTGAACAATAATATAACATGAATAGCCTAAGGCTGCGTAAGAGAGAGGGTCAAGAAGGTAAATGGTAGTTTTTAGTCCAGAAATTCAGCAAATTCAGGAAACGGCAGAACATAAAATACAAGAACGTATACAGCACATAGATCATATTGTAGATTCAAATCAGTGGAAGGTAATTCAGGCATTCCAGCGGAAGCAAGTGAGTGATTTTCATTTTGCAGGTTCTACGGGATATGCTTACAATGACCGGGGACGTGAGGTGCTGGAAGAAGTCTATGCGGATGTGTTCGGTGCGGAGGCAGCGTTGGTGCGTCCGCATTTTGCCTCGGGTACTCATACAATTGCCACTGCTTTATTTGGTGTGCTGCGTCCAGGGGATGAACTGTTATACATTACCGGGAGGCCTTATGATACCCTGCACAAAGTGATTGGTAAGCCCGGCGACGGGACAGGATCATTGCAAGATTTTGGAGTTACTTATGGAGAAACCGCACTGACAGCGGAAGGTAAAGTGGACTGGGAAGCGGTGGAGGCTGCTATCCATGCCAATACCAAAGTGATCGGTATTCAGCGTTCACGCGGTTATGATTGGAGAGCTTCGTTTAGTGTAGCAGATATTGAAGAAATGACAGCACGTGTGAAGGAAATAAAACCTGACGTCATTGTCTTTGTTGACAATTGCTATGGTGAATTTACCGAGAAGTTGGAACCTACTCAGGTCGGTGTCGATTTGATGGCAGGTTCGTTGATTAAAAATCCCGGTGGTGGCATTGCAGAAACGGGTGGATATATCTGCGGCAAACAAAAGTATGTAGAACTGGCATCCTACCGATTAACTGCACCTGGAATCGGTGGAGAAGTAGGTGCCATGTTAGGTACTACACGAGGCATATTTCAGGGACTATTCCTTGCTCCAACACTGGTTGGGCAAGCGGTTAAAGGGAGTGTATTCGCAGCTGCGGTCTTTGAGGAGATGGGATTTGAGACCAAACCTGCCTGGCATGAAGAGCGTACGGATTTGATTCAGGCTATTTCTTTTAGCGGACCAGAACATCTAATTGCTTTTGTACAGGGTATTCAGCGTGCGGCTGCCGTGGATAGCCATGTGGTGCCGGAGCCGTGGGATATGCCGGGTTATGAGCATCCAGTTATCATGGCAGCAGGTACGTTTATACAAGGGGGAAGTTTGGAACTATCTGCAGATGCTCCGATTCGTGAGCCTTATATTGGTTACATGCAAGGGGGCTTAACCTACTCTCATGTTAAATTTGGAGTGCTTATGGCTCTGCAAACGATGAAAGAACGTAAATTATTGTGAGTTTTTCTAACATGTCATTGACACTTTGCATCAGCTAAATGTACAATAAGGTGAATAATAGATCACTGGAAGGTTGATGACAAATGGGCGACGAAATTCGCAGAAATATGGCCTTATTTCCAATAGGTATTGTCATGAAGCTAACGGACTTGTCAGCACGTCAGATTCGTTATTATGAACAGCATAACTTGATAGTTCCTGCCCGTACATCGGGAAACCAACGTCTTTTTTCTTTTAATGACGTAGAGCGTCTACTTGAAATTAAGGCATTGATCGAGAAGGGTGTTAACATTGCGGGAATTAAACAAGTCATGAATCCGGTTACCAAGGAATCGGAGGAAGCTACGGTTATTACTGCAGATACGGAAGTCAAACGCCGTGAAATGTCCGATACTCAGCTTCACCGCTTACTGAAACAACAACTTGTTGCAGGCAAAAGACCAGGACAGGTATCCCTAATCCAAGGCGAATTATCACGGTTTTTCAATAAGAGATAATGCTTTGACCTACCTCTTGGTACAAGGTCGCCTTACTTTAAAATCAGGTCTCATCATTTAAGTATTTATAGAACAACTGATTCGTATATAGTCGTTGCAGAAAGGGAGAGGTTAGAGTGAGTTATAGCAGAGAAGATATTCTTCGGATTGCGAAAGAAGAAAATGTACGTTTTATTCGTTTGCAATTTACAGATTTGCTGGGCACTATTAAGAACGTTGAAATTCCGGTTAGTCAACTGGAAAAGGCATTGGATAATAAAATGATGTTTGACGGTTCTTCCATAGAAGGTTATGTGCGTATTGAAGAATCTGATATGTATTTATATCCGGATTTGGACACTTGGGTGGTATTCCCTTGGGTAACCTCGGATCGTGTAGCTCGTTTGATCTGCGATATTTACAAGCCGGATGGAGTTCCGTTTGCAGGTGACCCGCGGGGCATCTTGAAACGTGTACTTAAGGAAGCAGAAGAGTTGGGATACACTTCGATGAATGTCGGACCAGAGCCTGAATTCTTCTTGTTCAAAACGGATGAAAAAGGCGAGCCAACTACAGAACTGAATGACCAAGGCGGGTATTTTGACCTGGCTCCGATGGATCTGGGTGAAAACTGCCGTCGTGAAATTGTACTCAAGCTTGAAGAGATGGGCTTCGAAATTGAAGCATCTCATCATGAAGTTGCACCTGGTCAGCATGAAATTGACTTTAAATATGCAGATGCGATTAAAGCTGCCGACCAGATTCAAACGTTCAAGCTCGTTGTTAAGACGATTGCTCGTCAGCATGGTTTGCATGCTACCTTTATGCCAAAACCTTTGTTTGGTGTAAATGGTTCCGGTATGCACTGCAATCAATCGTTGTTTAAGGACAATGAAAACGTATTTTATGATGAAACGGACGAACTCGGATTAAGCCAGACGGCCCGCCATTATATGGCTGGTATTCTTAAACATGCACGTGCAATGGCAGCGATCACGAATCCAACGGTAAATTCCTACAAACGTCTCGTACCAGGTTATGAAGCGCCTTGTTATGTGGCTTGGTCTGCAAGCAATCGCAGTCCAATGATTCGGATTCCTGCGTCCCGTGGTCTGAGCACTCGCGTTGAAGTTCGTAACCCTGACCCGGCAGCGAATCCTTATTTGGCCTTGGCAGTGATGCTGAGAGCAGGTTTGGATGGTATCAAACGTCAGTTGGCTCTGCCAGCTCCGATTGATCGTAACATTTACGTGATGTCTGAGGAAGAGCGGATTGAAGAAGGCATTCCAAGTC
The DNA here is from genome assembly GCF_024213325.1 of Paenibacillus sp. MZ03-122A. Classification (NCBI taxonomy): domain Bacteria; kingdom Bacillati; phylum Bacillota; class Bacilli; order Caryophanales; family Paenibacillaceae; genus Paenibacillus; species Paenibacillus sp. MZ03-122A. The sequence goes on from NZ_JANAVI010000003.1 coordinate 365,315, forward strand.
TGCCAGCAGACTTGAAAGAAGCTTTGTCTGAGCTTATTCGGAGCGAAGTTATCTCTGACGCACTGGGCGACCATGCTCTGGCCTACTTCTATGAGCTTAAGGAAATTGAATGGGATATGTATCGCACCCAAGTACATCAATGGGAACGCGATCAATATCTGACTCTTTACTAAAATGGGAAATCCCTTGGCGCTCTAAGCGTTGAGGGATTTTTTTATTTGTGGTAGGTAAAAAAAATTATTAAGTTTTTTTATAATTGCCCCCTAATTGCCCCCAAAAATTTTATTATCAGAATAAATTTTCAGTAACAGACTCATAGTTCTCCATGCTATTCATCTCTATTTTTTGGAGATGTGTGCATAAACGTTGGCTGTTATTTGGATGCTACTATGTCCAAGTCTCTCCTGTACATACTTCATTGTAGCCCTAGCTTCAAGTAGCAATAGCGCATGATGCTATATATGCGTTTGCCCGAACAGAAAACATAACGCCAATCGCTTTCAAGGGGAAAATTTTTAAACTAATGTTGAATGCAAAATATGTGTTGGATGTCTTGAAAGTCTTAGAAAACGAAGTAACTACACTCGGGTATACTGGCTCTTCTAAACCATTCACTCTCGAGAGTGACGAGTCGAGTTTCTGCATTGTTCTTCCTTATAGGGTGACTGGTTAGATGAGTAAATACAATGGGAGAAAATGATCTTTACTACTTATTACAACGGCAGGCCGGTCTAAGATTAAGGAAGTTCGATTGCTGGAAGCTATGGATAAGAGACAGATTTCTGTTTTTGAAAATATGCTAAATAATATTTTAGGAGCTTCAGCTAAACAGCAAGTGTCTTTTGGATAAGGGTATTTTGAGGATTGAAAACAGATAGTAGAATTTACAGGAATATAACTAAAAGTCCACATGTTAAAAAGAAGAACCCAAAGAGTATCGAAACAGAGCCTCTAAATTTCATGTCATCAATGTAAGCATCACTCGGTTCAGAGTCACCTTTGATCTTCCAGGCTTCGTTTGCACGCCATCCCCAAGTGGGATTTCGTTTACTTAAAATACCAAGCGAGAAAAAAATAATCGCAATAAAAATAAGCATGAATCCCATTTGATCAGCCCCTTTAAGTAAACTATACCAAAAAAGAACGACAGATGGAAAGTATCGTCTCTCAAGGACAGATAGAAGAAAATAAGAGGGCTTTGCCCTCCATGTGATGGTTCAATTTTAATCTGAGTAGGCAACAGCATTAAAACTTTCTATTCCTATTCGGGTAGCATCTGCTGTGCAAAATAGATATAAGGTATACACCAATTCATTTGAAGGTGGTAGAGGGATATTGTAATCGGAAGCATTTATGGTGACGACCTGTACAGCGTTTGGGTTTGCTTCGGAGACACTTACAGAGTAAAGGGCGTAAGCAACAAGCGAATCGAAATTGCCTCTAACAATGGAAAAAGAAATAACGGAGTCAAATGGTGGAGGGGTAGGAAATGCAAGCTCAGCTATCCCGGATAATTGTACACGCATGTTTTCCCCTGCGCCCGTTACATCTAAGCCAAGCTCAGCAATGGCAACGGGTGTATTGGCTGGCAAGGGAATAGAGATTGTATTACCGTAACTTGCGTTTTGTGATGTTTGAGCATCTAACAATCTAGTCATTATCTCATCTCCCTTTTTGGGTAAAGGATTTGCAAGCTGGAAATATAAAAATACAGACAGTGTAGGATTTGGACCGGTTGATTGAACTAGATATTAAGCTTCAGAAGAATGAGCTGTAATAATGCTAACACGATAGGGTCAGACCTATGCCTATTTTCCCGAAATGAAGTCAACAGCCCAATCTTTTTGGTTAATTGCACAATATGCTACTTTGACTAGACTTTGGAGGTGACCATTAATTATGTTTCGACATTATTGTTGGCAGAAGAATATGCATCGGAGAAAATTTAGAAGATGTGTAGTTAAAAAAGTCAAAGTGTTACCGAAAGTTATTGTTAAAGGGATCCGAGGACCTCAAGGACCTCAAGGACCTCAGGGACCGCAGGGACTGCCGGGTCCACAGGGAGTTCCAGGCGCTCAAGGCCAGCAAGGGCTACAAGGTTTTCAAGGTTTTCAAGGAATTCTCGGACCAACAGGACCAGCAGGAGCAGTAGGACCAGCAGGAGCAGTAGGACCAGCAGGAGCAGTAGGGCCAGCAGGACCAGTGGGGCCGGCAGGAGCGGTAGGCCCAGCAGGTCCAGCGGGGGCGGTAGGACCAGCAGGAGCAACGGGGGCAGCAGGGCCTGCAGGCGCCGGGATAACAGACTTCTTAAGTGTTTTCCGAGCAGATCCTGGCACGGGAACTGACACAGTTCCGGGTAACTCACCAATTACCTTTACAGGAGTTTTAGCTAATGTTGGTGGTGCATTTACTTTCACTCCTCCATCTACAACGATAACAATCAACGAAACGGGGAGCTATCTAATAGATTTTACAATTCATAACCAAGGTAATGCTGACTTTAACCTTACCGTAAATGGAATCCCTGTTACCCCTGTTCCCTTCACGGGTAACGGTGGCGGACCAATTTCGGCAGAAGTCATTATTACTGTAGGGGTCGTTCCTACAACTATTCAATTGGTAAATGCAAATGCAACCCCGGCCCAACTTCATAACTTTACCAATACCACTCTTACTATATTAAAGTTGACTGTTTAAGCCATTCTTAATGATATATAGAACATTATATGTAGCCGCCTTAGAAAAGACTGTACGATTTCCATCGTCAGTTTGTCTAATTACACTCATAGTAAGCAGACGCATTTATGAGGGGATTGTGTAGCATGGCAAGAGAACGTAGTGGCAGTAATAAGATCCATTAAACACTACCACTACTCCAAAGCCTATCTTCAAAAATGAAATGGATAACTTTGTAAAAAGATGATATTATTCAGACATAGAAATATGAATGCTAAGAAGGTCGGGAAACTTCTCCCACCTTCTTTTTGTTGTGACAAATCGGAACTATTGCTTTGATCCGTCAGGTACGACAACTCATGAGCGGCAATCAATATAAATTTTCTTTTTTGATTAGTCGCGAAAAATGGAAGCTACAGAAGAACGGGCCGAGGTCGTTTGGCCTAAAGTTGAGCATTGCATAAGGAAGCCTTTAACCTTGTGTTGGTAGAAGGACTGACGGAGGAAGAATACAAGAATGTAGACGAAGAGGGCATTTAGGAGTTGGATGGCCTCACATGAAGTGACCCCTGCAAAGTAAACAGCTATCAAAAAGCAATAATTAAGTAGCCTGAGAAGGAGTCAGGTTGTTTAGTTTCTCTTGAAAGCGTTCATGGTTGTAGAAATGGATATACTTTTGAACGGCATGCTCCCCTGACCCATCGGCGAACCAGCGAGGGGTCAATCTCCATTTCTCGTGCCACGGTTTTATATCCGATTCCCTTTTTGAGGTACAGATCTACTGTCTTATTCTTGAAGCTCACATCGTAAGTTTTTCTTATTTCTCCCATAGAAAAATCCCCTCCATAATAGACAGATTAGATGGCTTGCTCTTTTCTGTCTACTATGAGGGGAACTTATCACACTTGATAGAGTCTTTTGTATGAATTGTATAAGTACTTGTTTTTATGATGGAAAGAGAGTTTCGGAATCTGGTTCTCCGCCGGCACCAAGCCAACGGTCAGGGCCTGCAAATGAGAAAGTCTTTCCGTTCCCGGTTACTTTGATATTAGCGAGTCTCCAACCTGATTTATTTCCAGATCCATCAGTCCTAATGGTAACTTTTCTGATGTCACCAAGGTTGCTGGTACTGATTCTTGTAGTATCAGAATCTCCTTTTTCAAAGCTGCCAGTGAGTGCGGCGGTAACATAGTCGCCATTAGAACCATACAGAGTTATAGAAATATTTGAGTCTGTACCTGAATCCGCAATACTGCCTGTGTTTACGGTAACAACATATTCAACATTAGCAAAAGGTGTAACAGACTCTATGCTTCTATTAGAGTCTTGTAATGAGCTATAAGTGTCGCTTGTGACCTGATCCGCGAAAGAAGGTGCTGCGAAAGCTACAGATGATATGAGCATTGCTGATGCTAATAAAGATACTTTTTTCATTAATTAGTTACCACCTTTCTAGTATTTGTATTTAATGTTATACATGTGTAATATGTTTGTACATAGTTCTTTGGTTGTGAAGAAAACTTTTTTCCTTGTCTTTGTTTGTTGTATTTCATATTTATGTGTCGAATATTCTTATTTTTAATGAATCACGGAATGGTATGAATATTTATTTATAGAAGGTTTTTTTGTGATTTAGCCAGAATAGCTTAATTCGAGGCGATCAGCATGAACCACGCTAATCAAATGTGTATTTTTCATGTCAGACAAAGCTCCCCTTACTTTGACAGTCATTAAGCTGTATGTTTATTGACGAAGATTAAAAGAAGGAGAGGAGTTATTGCTCCGTTGTCAGCTTCTGCAGATGCAGCAACTGTAACGCTTGACACTTACAAAAATTTTTCAAATCAAGAAATAGTTTTATCACAATCAGTAATATTTAAAGATGACACGGCATATACAGATGTATCTGATACAGTGAAAAGAGTGAAATTTTCAATTAATGGTTTGGAAAATCTTTTTAATGCTAATTATTATAATCGGTTGGTCTGGACAAGTGATGAAAATACACCGAGTATAGAAAATACGTTATCAGTAAAAATTGCTCCAAAAATAGGGAGTCTTTACGGTTCCAGTAGTTATGAGAACCTTTCTCTGATAAAACAAAAGATCAACTCCGATTCAAAAGTATATGGATGGATTCAATTAGAATCAAAAGAGTGGACTAAAGCAGGATCAGCTAAAAGCTCTACTAACCTTAATTGGTCGGCAGAGCTTTTAACTGTTCACGGCTTTTAGAATATATCCAGGTATTCTTTCTGGAATTTGATGAAATCTTGCACACTGTCGTGATAGGTAAATCTACCGCCATTTTTATCAATAATCCAGTTGATCTTCTCGTCATTTAACAAGATTCCATACATACAGTGATGAAGCAGCTCAATTTGCTTTTCATCTCTAATTCGGATCAAATGTTTTTCTTCTTCGACAATGAGGTACCATTTCGTTTCTGTTTCATCTACATCTACGTCTACATCAGCATCTACATACAGTATTGATACCGACAAGGGGAATGGCCAGTCAAACCAATGTCCTCGTTTGTCTTCTCTATAACCTTCAAATGACATGGTTATTTCCCCCTACTTGGATAATTTCCTGATTAGTTTAAATGTATCTAACATGCTGCGATTGTACGCTTAATTGGAAACTGTTTTACGGAAGTGGCAGCTATCCTCAGCCTTTGGCATCTTGGCACCAATCTGGTGAATGACCTGCTGTTTGAGGCTGGTACTAGCTGGGATACGTCTGTTTAGGCTGGGCTAACGGAGTGTGAACTCCGGATTTTATTGTAAATTTCTCATTTGCTCAAGTTTTTAAAGACAATGCTGGTTCAAGGAAACATTTGCGGCAGCCCTTTTTGACATTGGACGACACAGGCTTTTAGGAATACACACATTAAGTTTACTGCTAGTTCTTGTCTTATCCTACTGGCTCAGGAATATCGCCCCCATATTCTTTCCATGGCTTCACGTACACCATCGTAAGCTTCTGAAAAAGTTCAGTATCACTTGGGCAACCGTCTAATCCGCTATTGTTGCGCAATAGCTGTATCCTCTTTTATCGTTCCTTGTTCTGATCTGTATAGTATACGGAAAACGACAGGTAACAAAGAAGTTGAGCGCTTTGTTACCCGATATCAAAACGCTACTACCAATACTCTACAGTTATTCTACTGAGCAATGACGTGGGCCCAACATGAAGGAACTGGAGTTGAAAACAGGTAGCAGTGTAGTGGACATAAAGGCGCGTCTGCTGGCTTTGGAAGAGGGGGACAACAAGAGCGATATACGCTCTATATTGTAATCATAGAGGGCTGGAATGGTGACCCAAAGATCATTACATTTTCTCGTATGGAAATACGCGCTGTATTAAACCTCCAATGATATGGAGCTTATTTTTTGTACTCGGAATATAATTTGCTTATAACACATCAGGGGGCTGCACTCATGTCTTGAATGTATTTTATTTCTGGAGTGGTTTGTTTCTTATATTTAAAATAAATGGATGGAAAAGATCGGATGTATATTGCTACATCGTTACTTACTTCATTAACTTTAAAGGGGATCTGAAAAAAGTTTAAAATTGTAATTCATGGATTGTTGCATTTGTATATATAATTACATCTTTTCCCATTCTAGATAAGGTGGTAGAATGAAAAAAATAGGTATGGAAGGCGTTTTATTTGAAGTGTGATAAATATAATTGGGGGCAATTTAAAGAGGGAGCGTATCATTGGCCCTATAAACTACGTTAACCCTCATTTCTGGAGGGTCAAAATTGAAAACCCCTTATTCACAGTCTGTTTTACACCATAACCAAATTTTAATGTGGCTTTGTGTTCTTTCGTTTTTTAGTGTGTTAAATGAAATGGTTCTTAATATCTCTTTACCTGATATTGCTGATGAATTCAATAAAACACCAGCCGTTACAAATTGGGTAAATACTGCCTTTATGCTAAGTTTTTCTATAGGAACCGCTGTATACGGAAAGCTATCTGATCAGTTAGGTATTAAAAGGTTGCTCCTGTTTGGAATCATAGTGAATTGCATAGGATCATTAATTGGATTTATGGGACATACTTTTTTTCCAACACTTATCTTGGGGCGATTTATACAAGGGATTGGTGCAGCTGCATTTCCTTCACTTGTGATGGTCGTAGTTGCTCGCTATATCCCAAAAGAAAACAGGGGCAAGGCATATGGCCTCATCGGGTCTATCGTAGCAATCGGTGAAGGGATAGGACCGGCTATTGGTGGGATGATTGCTCATTATATTCATTGGTCTCATTTACTGCTTCTTCCTGTTCTAACGTTTGTCACTGTTCCCTTTCTGATAAAATTATTGAAAAAGGAAGTCATATCAAACGGTTCACTTGACATTGCAGGAATCGTGCTTATATCTCTAGTCATTGTAATGTTTATGTTGTATACAACGTCTTACAGAATTTCTTTTCTGGTGATAAGTATTCTTTTTTTCTTGATCTTTTTAAAACATATCAGACAAGTAACCAATCCTTTTGTTGATCCTTCATTGGGGAAAAATACTGCATTTATGATAGGAATCTTTTGTGGCGGACTTATGTTTGGTACCGTAGCTGGATTTGTTTCTATGGTCCCTTATATGATGAAAGACGTTCATCACTTAAGTACCGCAATGATTGGCAGTGGAATTATTTTTCCTGGAACGATGAGTGTTATTTTCTTTGGTTTCCTTGGAGGAGCACTTGTTGATAAGAAAGGTTCCTTACATGTGCTAGCAGTCGGCGTTGCATTTCTTGCCGTCAGCTTTTTGATAGCTGCTTTCTTTATTGAAATGACACCTTGGCTGATGTCTATTATTCTAGTCTTTGTTTTCGGTGGTCTTTCTTTTATTAAAACAGTAATATCCACTATTGTTTCAAGTAGTTTAAGACAAGAAGAAGCTGGCGCAGGAATGAGCTTGCTTAATTTTATAAGCTTTTTATCAGAAGGAACAGGGATTTCAGTTGTAGGAGGCTTATTATCAATACGTTTTATTCATCAAAAATTTATACCAATCATTAATTTTCCATCTGCTTATTTATATAGCAATATGTTATTGATTTTTACAGTGGTCATTATAATTAGCGGGATTTTAACTGTTATTGTATATAGACGTTCAGTTTCAGATTCCTGATAAGAGCAGAAAAGGTTTACATGCTGAAAATGATCGCATCCTCACGTTTGAAGTAAGTGGATACTCTAAATAATTCAAAAGCTCTGCTAACCTTAATTGGTTGGCAGAGCTTTGTTTGCTGATCAGTTTGATTTTAGGCTAATTTGAATGCTTAAACTTATAATACCAAAAAATTGCTTTTTCATGGGCTGTGGAAAAGTTAGAATATAGCATAGTATCAACTCCGCCGATTACAAAGTTATTTTTAGCATAGAATCGACAAGCTAAAACATTCACATCCTGTGTTTCAAGCATAAGACCAACAAGGTTATTCTGCTTAGCCCACTCGGTTGCTTTACTCAATAAGGCTGCTCCGATTCCCTTGTGTCTCCAGTCTTTAGCGACGGCAATATCCTCAATTAGAGCATAGCCATTCCAATTAGTACAAAGTTTAATTTGCCCAACACAGTCGTTCTCATCATAATATAAAAAAATAGATTTTCCTTGTTCATCAATATAACTGATGTCAACGTCATCATCCTCATACTGTTTAAAATATGGTTCGGGGAAACTTTCTTCTATATATGTCCAATTATCGTTCTCGTATTTAGGTATAATCCTTCCTGACACAATAAAGCCGTTATTCTCATTTGACTTCTTAAAATCTCCCATATTCGAAAGTGACATTTTAATTATCATGGCTTGTCTCCTCCTGGTTTAATTTCTCTACGTACACTATTCTAAAAGAGAGCCACCATTTCCTGTCTGTTAGATTTATAATAAGAGCAAAATTGTAGCGACTGTTCAACTATGTCTGATATTCTACGATCTCGTCCGCTTGCTTCAACGATTCATAGCAGTAGTTAGGTGTACCGTTTAACACAAAAAAAGCAGGAAGAATCCTTCCTGCTTTTGCTTGAAAACGATTATTAACGTCTGCGTTGTCTATCATTCACGCTAAACAGATTAACAGCCAGTGCGTTACCTCTTGCACGCGCAACGGCTCTTTGATTCGAACGGATGTTTGATCTTCTTCTTCTCAAATCACGTCTGCAATGTCTTCTGCTCATATGATCACCTCCCTTCAAGGAAATGAAGGTACGGATGAATCTTAGTGGTGTTTATGCTTACGCTTGGAAATTTTGATATTCAAGGCATTGGTTGCTAGTGCATTTCCGCTTCCTGTTTTAGCAGCTGCGGCTTGAAAGACTTTAACGACCAGATATCTGTTTTTCCCGATGCGATGCTTATACGTTTTAACTCTATTTCTGATCATCTGCATATCTCCTTTGCTTAGGTCTGCTATATACTATGTCAATTGTGATAGTAATGTATCAGCATAAATCTATTAAAAGCAAAAAGAAGCTGGTACCTATATTCCTAATGGTTAACAAAAAAACTCATGCGAACCTGTCTTCGCCATTTCAACTTTACGTTGCAGGAGAATGTTACAGGCAGGTCGGCATGAGTCTAATAGTGTAGATAAAGATAATAAGGAGTTAGTATGAAAATTATTTACTATTAAGAGTGTTAAGTTTTTTCTCGTAGTACGCCTCTTGAGCAAGAATATGATTCAGTTGTTCAGAGAGCAGTTTATATTCTTGGCTGTCTTCTGGGTAATTGTTTCTTTCGGAAATTACAGCTTCGAGTTGCTTTTCTAAATACCTGAAATGGATAAGTATTTGTATGTACTGAATACGATCGTAGGTTGTTATGTGTGATTTCCCTTTTGCATATAAATGATCCATTGTTGGTATTACACAGCTTATGGCGATAAATATCACAACAAACGCTGAAATTATAATTTTTTTCATTTAATTCCTCCTACAGAGCTATGAGTAATTAATATACCATATTTATCTAAAACAAAGAAAGATCTATTAGTTTTGCCCATAACAGTATAGCTGCTCAAGATCAGTGGGTGATTATTTGAGATGAGGAGGCTGATTTTATAGTAGAAACAATAGGAATAGGTTGCTGAAATGAAAAAATAGTTGTGAGATACATAATAACAATACAAAACCGGCTTGCCCTAGGCAGCCGGTTTTGTATTAGTGGTTAGAATAACGGGGAAGAAAGAACGAGAAATCAGTGGAAGTCCCGGAAGAGTCCTACAACCTTGCCCAAAATGCTGACGTGTGTCAGGCGAAGCGGTTCAAAGGCTGGGTTTTCAGGTTGAAGCCGGATATGATCTTTTTCTTTGTAGAAGGTTTTAACTGTAGCTTCGTCTTCATCTGTCATAGCTACAACAATATCGCCATTATCAGCGGTCTGCTGCTGACGTACGATTACATAGTCTCCGTTAGCAATCCCAGCCTCAATCATGCTTTCGCCTACAACAGATAACATGAATATTTTATCCTCACCAACAAAGTGTTGGGGAAGAGGAAAGTAATCTTCAATATTTTCTGTCGCCGTAATAGGAAGACCAGCGGTTACTTTGCCGACGACGGGAACACGACTAATGGAGTAATTAATCAAGTTGCTGTTATCCGATTCGTCTTGACCGAGTAACTCAATAGCCCGTGGTTTTGTAGGATCGCGTCGAATGAGTCCTTTTTTCTCTAAACGATCCAAATGACCGTGAACCGTAGAACTGGAGGCTAATCCGACAGCCTCGCCTATTTCGCGTACAGAAGGGGGGTATCCCTTTAGACGCACTTCATTGCGGATAAATTCAAGAATGGCCTGCTGGCGGCTCGAAATCTTAGACATACCGTATCAACCCCATTTAGTAACGTTTGGGAAAATTATAACATAGAACCCCCGTTCGTACAAACATAAGTTCTAAATAATCCCTAAAAATAATCACGAACTTTTGTTCTCTTTTCTATTGAACAAAACAAATGTTCGTGTTATATTGTGAAAACATAAGAACAAACGTTTGGAGGTCGCAGCCAATGATGAAATATAGCACTTATCAAAGTATTTTTCCGATGAATTCAGAAAATTTGCAGGAGACCCGAAAAGAGGGTAGAGCGCGTTTTATGCAAATTATTACTAATACTCTTTTACCTAAGCTTCTTATTTTAGTGATTATTGCTTGGATTGCAGGGGCAGGTGTACTTACGGTTTTCGCGGCACCTTCAGCTTCCAAGGAAGAAGTGACTAAACTGACCGTACAACCTGGAGATACGTTGTGGGAGATTGCCGCAAATCATAAACCGGAACGAATGGATACACGGGTATATATAGAAGGAATTGTGCGGATTAACGGTTTGGAGGATCGGGGAGTGCAGGCAGGTCAGGTACTCAAGCTTCCTAACTTCTGATCTATAGACTATTAGAGCTTGTCAGGGAGCGTAATGCGGGAGCCTTGACAAGCTCTTTTCTACATGTCAAAGTGTATTATATCTTTGCTTTTATGGAGGGGACACAATTTGGATATAGACAGCTTGGTACAGCGCATCAATGAATTAGCGCGCAAAGCAAAATCCGAGGGATTGACGGAAGAGGAAGCCACAGAGCGCGCCAATCTTCGGGAAATTTATTTAGGTAACATTCGTCGTAATTTTCGGCAGCAGCTTGAAACGATTGAATTTGTGGACGATGATACATCGAAGGGAAATGATGGGCTGAAGCATTAAAGTTGTTAAAGCGCCCAAGCCTGCAATTTGCCTTTTGTTTTAGGTACCGTTTTCGGTATCTATATAGATCAGCTTTGAGGCAATTGTTTTATTGTAATATATCTGGGAAGGAATTGAGAGATGGCCAGATCATTTGAAAGAAAAGTACGCAAAAACACAGCGCATTTAAATAAATCGCGCAAAAAGCAAGGCATTCAAACCATTAACGGCGCAGGTTCTGCAATGGATATTTTCCGTGGCCGTAACATTACTGTGCCAATTATGCTGGCTGGTCTTTCTGTATTGTACATGCTTATGAGTTACTTTTTGACTAAGACTGGCATGCGAGGAATGGATTGGCTTGTATTCGGCCTGTACTTGATGCTGGCTGTTATCTTTTTCATCCGTCGTCCTTATCTGAAAGTGGGAAAGGATACTCTCTATATGCTGAAAGGTGGTAGAGAACGTCCAATGACGGCAGGGGATATGAAAGCCATCAAGATTGAAAAGGGTTACGTAACCGTTGAAAGAAAAGGTAAGGGTGGTAATTTCATTTTCACAAAATCATTAGGTCGCTATGACACGGATGCCATTGCAGAGCGACTTGAGAAGTTTGCGCTATCCAATCAGATACAGGTGGACAAGAAATAACTGATTTAACCTGTAGCTCTGTAACAAAGGCCGTATGATGTTATTTCATATAACATGCTGCGGCCGCTTGCTTAATATGGGCACACATAACGATTCAAATACTTAACCAAGCAAATAGGTGTACATATACTGTGGAAAGAGAGTGGATAATTCAGATGACGATTCAGGCGGTAATGTTTGATCTTGATGATACCCTTTTATGGGATGAACGTAGTGTAGAAGAGGCATTTGATGCAGCGTGCCAAACAGGCTCCCGTGAAGCAGGCGTTGATCCTAAAATTCTGGAGGAAGCCGTACGTAAGGAAGCACGCGCTTTGTATGAATCCTATGAAACCTTTAGTTTTACTCAAATGATCGGCATTAACCCGTTTGAAGGATTGTGGGCGAATTTTACAGCAGGTGAGCAACCTGAATTCCGCCAATTGGAACAGTTGGCCCCTGTTTATCGAAAGGAATCATGGCGCAGAGGACTCCAGCAACTAGGGATAGATAATGAGAAGTTGGCGGAAAAGCTGGCTACCCAATTTGCTTCGGAAAGACGCGCGCGTCCACATGTATATGAAGAAACGTTTGAGATTCTAGAACAATTGAAGGGACATTACAAGCTGTTATTGCTGACAAATGGCTCCCCTGATCTACAACAGGAGAAACTGGATGGAGTTCCTCAATTAGCTCCTTTTTTTGATCATGTTGTCATTTCAGGTTCATTTGGTCGAGGCAAGCCTGATCCGTCTATATTTCAGCATGCTTTGGGGCTTCTTGGTATTGAGCCTGAACATGCTTTAATGGTAGGAGATAAGCTGACGACTGATATTCAAGGAGCGTTGGCAGCAGGTATACACTCGGTATGGGTGAACCGAAACGCTAAAACCAATACCACAGAGATCAAGCCGAAGTTCGAAATCAAGCATCTGTCTGAATTGGACGGAATTATTCAATCGTTAAAGTAAGAATTCTATAGTCTTTAGAAACGAGTATTAAAAGAACTCCCTTCGCTCGATTGTTATAGAGCAGAGGGAGTTCTTTTTATTCACACAAGGATAAATTCGTAATTATGCTTTAATGAAGGTTGGATCTTCATACGGTTCGGCAATCCAGCCATTTTCTTCGATGAACAATCGGATTGCGACGATCTTTTGATTCTCCATTAAAGTGAAGAAGTGAGGTATATTTTCAGGTACGGAGATAACGTCCCCCGGTGAAAGCTCTATGTTAAAATAGCCGATCTCTTCAGGGCCTTTAATGATGAAGATGCCTTTACCAGCGACAATGGCACGGATTTCATCCTCGGTGTGGGTGTGAATTTGCTCAAACTTGGCCAGCAGCTCGTCCAAATTCGGCGTTGCTTCAGATAAAGTGATAACGTCCCATATTTTATATCCGCGACGTGCGGCTAAATCCTTGATTTCGGGTTCAAATGTTTGGAGAACAGCGGTCTTTTGATCATCTGTTAAGGTAAAGTTCTCTTGCAGCTCCCCGGACAATTTGGAAGCATCCCAATGTTCATACAATATCTCGTGACTCTCCAGAAATTCACGTACTTGTTCTTCACCGCTAATTCGTTCGTTCGTATTACGTATTAAGATTTCGGCCATATATTTATTCCCTCTTTTCCACTTGGATTAATGTTGTATAAAGAATACCATGTCTTGAAACGTTGTACAATACAGGATTTCAACATTTTATAATGTAAATGACTATAGCTAAAGGGTCAGGGTTAAGTACGTTTTATAATGCTACAAACTATAAAAATGGATTAGAGAAGTCGTTTTTACAAAGAACAACCTGTATAAAACGTATGTTTTTACTTCAATCTATCTAAATGATACGGTTTCTGCTAAACTAGGATTTAACGTTTTGCGGGGGTGAAGAAATTTGGATAAAGTTAGCTTGCAGGATGCATTACAACGAAGAATACTCCTTCTTGATGGGGCCATGGGCACCATGATTCAACAGGAAGACCTTTCCCCCGATGATTTTGGTGGGGAAGAGCTAGAGGGCTGTAATGAAATGCTGGTCTTAACGAGACCAGATGTCATTCAAGGGATTCATGAAGCTTACTTGGAGGCTGGGGCAGACCTAATTGAAACGAATACATTTGGAGCAACATCCGTCGTTTTGGCGGATTACGATATACCAGAACGTGCCCGTGAAATTAATCTGGTGGCAGCCAAACTGGCGCGTAACGCGGTGGATAAATACAGCACTGCGGACAAGCCTCGTTTTGTAGTAGGAGCTATGGGTCCAACCACGAAAACCTTGTCTGTCACAGGTGGTGTTACATTTGCTGAGCTGATTGACAGCTATCAAGAGCAGGCCTTGGCGCTTATTGAAGGCGGCGTGGATGTGCTCCTTTTGGAGACCTCACAGGATACGCTTAACGTCAAGGCTGGAAGTATCGGAATTCGGCAGGCCTTTGAGCAGACAGGTATCGAGCTTCCGCTAATGATTTCAGGCACGATTGAGCCTATGGGAACAACGTTGGCCGGACAAAATATTGAATCCTTTTGCATATCGCTGGAACATTTACATCCAATTTCGATTGGGTTGAATTGTGCTACAGGTCCAGAGTTTATGCGTGATCATATTCGCTCTCTGTCTGAAATGTCCTCTGCAGCTATTAGCTGTTATCCAAATGCGGGCTTGCCCGATGAAAATGGCCAATACCATGAATCGCCTGATTCATTAGCACGTAAAATGGCTGCTTTCGCTGAAAAAGGCTGGCTGAATATTGCTGGGGGTTGTTGTGGTACCACGCCTGAGCATATACGAGTTATGAGTGAAAGTATGGCGCAGTTTGAGCCGCGTCCGCTGGTAGGTCATCATCCTCCTGCCGTATCAGGCATTGAGCCTGTATATATTGAACAGGACAATCGTCCGTATATGGTTGGTGAGCGAACGAATGTTCTAGGCTCCCGCAAATTCAAGCGTTTGATCGTGGAAGGCAAATATGAAGAGGCATCTGAAATTGCCCGCGCTCAGGTAAAAAGCGGAGCGCATGTCATTGATATTTGTGTGCAGGACCCGGATCGCGATGAAATGACAGATATGGAAGCGTTTTTGAAACTGGTTGTAAACAAGGTAAAAGTACCTTTGGTGATTGATACCACGGATATTAAAGTCATTGATAAAGCACTTCAATATTCGCAAGGTAAGGCGATTATTAACTCCATTAATTTGGAGGATGGTGAAGAGAAATTTGAGAAAATGGCTCCTCTTATTCATAAGTACGGCGCCGCTGTTGTTGTTGGAACCATTGATGAACGAGGACAGGCTATTTCACGTGAGGATAAGCTTGAGGTAGCTAAACGTTCTTATGATCTGTTGGTGAACCGTTACGGTTTGGCAGCAGAGGATCTAATTTTTGATACGCTCGTATTTCCAGTAGGAACAGGTGATGAGCAATATATTGGTTCAGCTAAGGAAACGATTGAGGGCATTCGCATTATTAAAGAAGCCCTTCCCGGGGTTCATACCATCCTGGGCATCAGTAACGTATCTTTTGGTTTGCCGGAAGCGGGTCGTGAAGTGCTCAATTCCGTCTATTTATATGAATGCACCAAAGCAGGTCTGGACTATGCGATTGTAAACACTGAGAAGCTTGAACGCTATGCATCCATTCCAGAGCATGAGCGGAAACTTGCGGAAGACTTGATCTATAAAACAAATGACGATACTTTATCCGCTTTTGTAGCAGCTTTCCGTAACAAGAAAGTGGAGAAAAAAGAAAAGATATCAAACCTTTCGCTCGAAGAACGACTGGCTTCCTATGTAGTCGAGGGAAGTAAGGAGGGACTCATTCCGGATCTGGAGCAGGCGCTCGTGAAATATTCTTCGCTGGAGATTATTAATGGCCCGCTGATGAAGGGGATGGAGGAAGTAGGACGACTGTTTAACAATAACGAACTGATTGTTGCAGAGGTGCTGCAAAGCGCTGAAGTGATGAAGGCGTCCGTGGCCTATTTAGAGCCGTTCATGGAGAAGAATGAATCCTCAATAAAAGGTAAGATTTTGTTGGCTACAGTCAAAGGTGATGTGCATGACATTGGTAAGAATCTGGTGGAGATTATTCTATCCAACAATGGTTACCATATCGTGAATCTGGGTATAAAAGTACCACCAGAACGCATTATTGAAGCTTACCGTGAAGAAAAGGCCGATATGATTGGCTTATCCGGACTGCTTGTTAAATCGGCACAACAAATGGTGCTGACCGCACAAGATTTAAAAAATGCGAATATTGATATTCCAATAATGGTGGGTGGAGCTGCTTTAACACGTAAGTTCACTAAAAATCGTATCCGTCCTGAGTATGATGGTCTGGTCGCCTATGCAAAGGATGCTATGGATGGTCTGGATATTGCCAATAAGCTTATGAATCCTGAGTCCCGCAAAAAAATGGCTGAGGACATGGAGGCTGAGCGGGAGGCGGAAGCGGCAATCGTCGTGGAAGCCAAGCCGCTCCCTAAGCTCACTCGAGCTGTGCGCTCTAATATTGCTCAGGATTTGCCCGTTTATATTCCACCAGATACGGATCGCCATGTACTGCGCAACTATCCACTGAATTATATTTTGCCTTACGTGAATATGCAGATGCTAATGGGGCATCATCTTGGTTTAAAAGGCAATGTTGAACAGCTGCTGGCTTCGGAAGATCCGAAAGCGATTCAGTTGAAGGAAACCGTGGACAGCATCATGTTTGAAGCTGTGACAGACGGAATCATCCAGGCACATGCTATGTATCGTTTCTTTCCAGCGCAGTCCCAAGGAGATCAAATTCTGATCTATGATCCCTCGGATGTGAGCAAGGTACTGCACACATTTACATTCCCGCGCCAGCAGGTAGAGCCTTATCTATGTCTGGCTGATTTCTTGAAATCAGTGGAATCCGGAGTTATGGACTATGTAGGTTTCATGGTCGTTACAGCTGGTCATGGGATTCAGCAGATATCTACCCAGTGGAAAGATAAAGGAGATTATCTGCGCTCGCATGCACTTCAAGCGGTAGCACTCGAAGTAGCAGAAGGGTTAGCGGAACGTCTTCACCATATTATCAGGGATAGCTGGGGGTTCCCGGACCCTGCCGATATGACAATGAAACAGCGACACGGTGCCAGATATCAAGGCATTCGGGTATCCTTTGGCTATCCGGCATGTCCAGATCTAGAGGATCAGGGGCCGTTGTTCCAGTTGTTAAAACCTGAGGATATTGGCGTTGAGCTGACGGAAGGGTTTATGATGGAACCGGAGGCTTCTGTATCAGCCATGGTGTTCAGCCACCCTCAGGCGCAGTATTTTAACGTCGAAAAGGTTTAACACCTTTATCAGATGGGATAGCAAATACCCTCCGAGCTTCGGAGGTTTTTTGCTGGTCAGCAGGAAGAAGGTTAAAGTTATGGAATTTTATTTTCTCGGTACAAATGCAGGGGTGCCTACGATTCAGCGAAATGTAACGTCCATCGCTCTTCGTTTGCTGGAAGAACGAAGAAGCATGTGGCTGTTCGACTGCGGCGAAGGCACTCAACAAGAGGTATTGCGTTCGCCGCTCAAACTAAGCAGACTTGAAAAAATATTTATCACCCATTTGCATGGGGATCATCTTTTTGGTCTGCCGGGACTGCTGTCGAGCAGAGCGTATCAAGGAGGAACGACACCACTGACGGTATATGGACCGCCTGGAATCCAGCAATATATCGAGCTATCTTTAGGGATCAGCCAATCGCGTATCAATTACCAACTACATATTGTGGAGCATACGGGCGGGGTTCTGTTTGATGACGGACAATTCCGGGTAGAGTCAGCTTTGCTGGATCATCGGATTGACAGCTATGGCTACCGAGTTGTAGAGATGGATAAGCCCGGTAAGCTTAACCAAGAGCTGTTGGAGCGATATGGTATTAAGCCTGGCCCGGTGTACGGTAAGTTAAAGCGTGGGGAAAGCGTGGAGGTAGAGGGTGGAGTTATTTTGCATCCTCAGGATGTACTGGGTTCGCCGAAAAAAGGGCGTATCATCACGATTTTAGGGGATACGAGACCTTGTCCGAATACGGTAGTGCTGGCTCAAGATGCAACTGTCGTCGTTCATGAAGCCACTTTTCTGCATGAACTGGCAGATACAGCTTACGAGTATCATCATAGTACAGCGCTTCAGGCAGCGGAAGCTGCAAAAGCCGCAGGTGCGGGTCAGTTAATCATGACGCATTTTAGTTCTAGGTATAAAGATCAGGAGCAGCTTCAGCCATTGCTGGAGGAAGCGCAAAGCATATTTCCTAATTCATTGCTTGCGGAGCAGCATGTGTTGTTACCGGTACCCGATATCGGTTAATAAACGATTGCAGAAGATATGTGCATGGGTGCCGGGGCTTGCCTCGGTGCCTTTGTTTTTCACCGAAATTATTTTCCGGGAAAGCGCAGGATGCGACAAGAGATGAGAACCCGTGCTGGGTGGTGGGGGATGAATTTGTTCTACCACATATGGAGGCGTGTCATATTCGAGTTTCTATATATCGAATTTAAAGGATTATATTTCTTGAGCATGACCAGGAAATACAGGAGATTTCCTTTGAGGAAATAGCGCCTTCGATGGATTTCGACGAAGAAGTGAACTTATGTCATGGGAAAGCGACGGCTTTTAGCGAGGAATGGCGCTATTTTGGACGGTTTACCAGCAATTCATGGACTTCATAAGCATTTTTGACTTAAGATAGATGATATGAATAGAGACGGCCGATTATTTTATGACCTGAATAATTAAGGTGGTTAAATAAGAAGGAGAACATCGTTCATGGGATGAATTATAGTTTTTAATGCTATGATGTGAATGGATTTGAAGTAGGGGAGGGGATTGCGATAAAATCGTTACTAATTGATCTGGATGGAACACTTTATCATGGAAATCGGATGATCAAGGGTGCGGATCTGTTCATATCCCGATTGCGTACAGACCAGATACCTTATGCTTATGTTACAAACAATGCTTCACGTACACCCGATTCGGTGGCTGAGCATTTGGTTGGTATGGGAATTGAAGCGGCCAGCCATGAAGTATATACTTCGGCGTTAGCAGCTGCACAATATGTTGCACAGCAAAGTCCTGGAGCTCGTGTATTTTGTATTGGTGAAACAGGATTACGCGATGCACTCACAGGAGCCGATTTGCAGCTTGTTGAGAACCATCCTGATTATGTGGTGCAGGGGATAGATCGTCAATTTACATATGATGCGCTGGCCGCTGCCATGCGCTGGATTCGGGAAGGAGCAACTTTTATTTTGACAAACCCAGATCTCCAATTGCCTTCACATGATGGGCTAACGCCAGGTGCAGGTACGATTGGAGCTGCAATTGAAGCGGCTTCACAGGTAAAGCCTATTGTCATCGGCAAGCCTTCAAGCGTATTGATGAACTATGCGCTGAACCGCTTAAACATTAGGGCGGATGAAGCTCTGGTTGTGGGCGATAATATGCTTACAGATATTGCGGCAGGTGCAGCAGCAGGTTGTAAAACAGCTCTGATCCTGTCGGGCGTGACGACCCGCGCTAATATGGACGAGCATGTGCGTACCGTTGGAGTGAAACCTGACCTGATGTTTGACAATCTCGCTGAACTGCAGGACTGGATGAAAGAAGAGCTGAAATAATAGAAAGTATATGTCTTACAAAACTTGCGAGAATTAAAAGCTATGTAGCTACGAAAGGAAAGATGTTGTTATGCCGGAACTTCCTGAAATGGAAAACTACAGAATCTTATTATCGAAACAAATTTTGGACATTCCGATTACTGGAGTTACGGTTAGCCGTGAAAAGTCCATTAATACTGAAGTGGAAACGTTTGAAAAGCAATTGCTGGGAACGACCGTTGTATATTTAGAGCGTCGAGGCAAGCATTTGATTTTTCATTTAAACACGGGCGGGCGGCTCGTACTTCATCTGATGCTCGGAGGACTGTTATATCTGGGAACGGAGGAGCAACGTCCAGATCGTACAGTTCAGATCGAATTAGATTTTAGTGGAGTAAAGCTTTATTTTATCGGACTGCGCTTAGGTTATCTGCACCTGCTAACGGCTAAAGAAACAGAAGAAGCTTTGTCAGACCTGGGACCTGATCCGTTAGACCGTCGCATGACGTTGGAAAAGTTTACAGCACGGCTGAAGGGACGCCGGGGGATTTTGAAAACAACGCTGGTGAATCAGCAGATTTTTTCGGGTATTGGCAATTGTTATTCAGACGAAATTGCTTATATCGCCGGATTTACACCGGGTTCCAAAGTACAGAACATTGTGCAGTCGCTAGAAAAAGTGGAAAAGCTATATCATGCCACTCAATCCGTACTACGTGAAGCTACAGCGGAAGGCGGGTACATGGAAATGCCCCTAATGGAGGGGGACACGCTAACAGGTGGATTTGATCATCAGTGTCGAGTATATGACCGCGAAGGAGAAGAATCTCCAAGTGGCGGGAAAATTGTAAGGGTTGAACTGGCGGGGAAAAAAGCATTTTATTGCCCGGTACAGCAGCATGATGCCTAAATTGCTCATCGGCTCCCATGTGAGTACGCGTGGTGGCTTTTCCAAAGCTGCTATGCGTGCGCGAGAGCAGGGGGGACGTTCATTTCAATATTTCCCGAAAAATCCTCGTAGTCTTAGGCTGAAGGAATGGAGTGCTACTGATGCTGCTGCTTGCAACGCTTACTGTTTAGAGCACCAGCTTCAATCCATTGCTCATTCACCATATCCCGTTAATCCGGCTCATGGGTCCGAGCGTGGTCAGGAACTTTATGAGCTGACGATTGCTTCATTACGCAATGATCTGGATATTGCTGAAGCCTGTGGGTCAAAAGGGATTGTCGTTCATTTTGGTCATATGCATTCGTTAGACCCTCTAGAGGGCTACCGTAATATCATTAACTGTTTTAATGATGTGCTGGAAGGCTGGCAGGGAAATGCTAAAATATTGATCGAAAATCAGGCAGGAGATCATGGACCCATGGGAACCACGCTTGAGGAAATGGTGCAGATCCGTCAGTTGTGCCGGTATCCTGACAGTATCGGCTTTTGCTTAGACACTTGTCATGCATATGCAGCGGGATTGTGGAACGGTGGAATGGACGAGGCTTTGATCGAAAAAGGGAATCGTCTCGGCTATTGGTCAGCTCTGTGTGGAGTTCATTTGAACGATTCTAAATACCCATATGGCTCTAAAAAAGACAGACATGCCCGTGTGGGACAAGGCTACATTGGTACTGAGGGCATGCGTTGGATGACAGATCAGGAGGCTGTAAGAGGTATTCCTATCGTTTTGGAGAGTGAGACGGGACCTGATGGGACACATCAGGAGGATATTCAAATGATTCTAAGCTGGGAGTAAATTGGTCTGATTGATAATAACTATCTTTGAGGATTGTGAGCTTGCATATATGGAAAAAGGAGGAGAAGTTGATGTATTTGTTTATGGACGATTATCGGCCTTGTCCTCCGGGCTTTAAGCTGGCAAGAGATGCGGATGAGTGTCTGCTGCTGCTTCATGAATACCCTATTTCGATACTATCGCTAGATTATGATTTGGGTCCAGATCAGCCTACGGTAAAGGATGTGGCTGCTGCTATCGCAGAGAAACGGTTATATCCACGTGAAATTTACTTGCATTCGTCCAGTCCAGAGGGGCGGCGAGCCATGTATGAGCTACTCTATGCGAATAAGCCAAAGGGAGTCACCGTACATAACGGGCCCATACCCGAAGAGCGTATGCGAGAGATCAGAAAAGGGTCTGAACGATGAAAGAGATCGGACAAAAAGAGGCGCGCCGTGCCATATGGGAGGGATGCAAGCTGGCTTTGTTTGTGTATACTCCCATGTGCGGAACATGCGCGGCTGCCCGTAAAATGCTGGAGGTAGCAGAGCATTTGCTCCCTGAAGAAGCGGTGGTGCAGAGCAACATTAACTATATTCCTGAACTGGTACAGGAGTACCGGATATCCAGCGTTCCCGCGCTACTTATATATAATGGTGAAAACAAAAATCCTGAAATCATCTACAAAATGGAATCTGTAGAACACTTGCTGAGCAAAATAAGGAGCGTGATGGAATGATATCCATGAAGAGCATTACGTTGCAGCGGGAAGAAAGACGGATTTTGGACGATGTAAGCCTGGACATACGAGAAGGTGAACATTGGGCTATTCTGGGTCGCAATGGTTCCGGTAAAACAACATTGCTGGAAATGATGACAGGATATATGTTTCCAAGTCATGGAACGGTTGAAGTGCTTGGGCAAAGGTTTGGTCAATGTGATGTACGGGAAGTTCGCAAACAAATCGGATACATCAGCCAGACCTTGTTGGAAAAGCTGGCGCTAAAAGATCCCGTTTGGGAAGTGGTCGCTACAGGTGCGTATGCTTTTTTGCGCTTTTATCAGGAAATTCCGACAGAGGCAAAAGAAAAGGCCATATCTTTGCTGGAGGGTATGAATTTAGGCGACTTGATTCATCACCCACTGGGGACGTTATCTCAAGGAGAACGTAAAAAGGTGATGCTGGCCCGCTCACTGATGGCAGAACCTCGTCTGCTAATTATGGACGAGCCTTGTGCCGGGTTGGATCTATTTGAGCGGGAAAAAATGCTGGTCGAGATTGATCGGCTCCGCAAGCGAGACTTATCAGTGGTTTATGTGACTCACCACATTGAGGAGATTGTCCCCCTCTTTACGCATGTTGCATTGATTCGTGATGGTAAGGTCGCAGCAGCTGGACCGAAAGAAGAAGTTTTAACGAAAGAATTGATTATGCACACATATGAAGTTCCGGTTGAGCTGGATTGGGATGGAGAACGTCCCTGGATTCGGGTGTGCACTGGAGGGTAATGTTATTTTGGAGGAACTATATATGAGTACAGATGAACAAAGTGAATCTACTTTGTCATCATCAAGATTTGTTTGTACGGCCAATCATGGTTTTGCACCCTATGCTCAAGAGGAGCTTAGAAGATTATTTGGCTCTGTAAAAAGCACGATGCTTTTACCTGGTGAAATTTTTCTGGCTACATTACCTGCGGAAGAAATTGAGGCAGTGAGGACAATTACAGCTCAGCCGCCGATGTTTTTACGTCACTTGTTTCCTGTTCATTTTCAGGAAGAAGGAACGGACCTGGTTCAGGTGCAGGAACGGCTGGTTGCATTCATCCGTAACCGCAAGGAATTGATGAATCAACGTGTTTCTTTACAAGTGCGCAAAGGATCTAATAGCAGTTGGACTGAAAGCGCAGGTGCGCTCAAGCAGGCTTTGAGTGAACAAATAAGTGATCTACCTATGGAGCAGACAGTACAAGGCGCCGATCTTATTGTGTCCGTTTTTGCAGATACAGATACGTGGTATGCAGGTGTATCACGTCCTGAGGATAACCTATCGGATTGGAGCGGAGGCGCGGTTCGTTTTCAAAAAGAAGATGGACAAATTTCTCGTGCCAAATTCAAGCTATTGGAAGCGGAAGCAACGTTCGGCATAGATTTTGCTGCTTTCCGTCAGGGACTGGATATTGGGGCAGCACCGGGTGGTTGGACTTCCTTCTTACTGGAGCGGGGACTGAAAGTTACAGCGGTTGATCCGGCAAAGATGGAGCCATCACTGATGAAGTACGCCAATCTGACTTTTTTGCGTAAAAATGCAAGTGAAGTCAAATTTAAAGAGAATTCGTTCGATCTGCTGGTTTGTGATATGAGCTGGAGTCCTAAGCAAATGGCAAGGCTCGTTACTGATTTACTATATAGTTTGCGAAGTGGTGGTACTGCTATCGTTACGGTCAAGCTAATGCATAAAAAGCCCTTGGCGCTCATTCATGATGTAATTGCTTCATTTGAGGAGTCCGGCATGCAGATTCAGCGAGCTAAGCAACTATTCCATAACCGAGATGAAATTACCCTGTACATGATCAAGTATGGAAAATAATACTTTACAATAGATACAGGTGTGCTATATAATAAATCCAAATTGTTCCTTAAAAATAATAATCATGTTTAAATCAAGGGAAAGCATCCCGCGAAAACGGTTTTCATGGCGACATGGAAATTTGATTTTGCGGCAGCTTTCCCTTTTTTGCGTTGTCTGCTTTAGAAAGGAGGTAGGAGAATAATGAAGCAACCATCACAGTTGGAATTCGGATCCATTGTCGGTGAGCGTTACCGTATTGTCCGCACATTGGGTTCGGGAGGAATGAGCCGCGTGTTCATGGCAGAGGATTTAAAACTGCCAGGCAAGCAATGGGCGGTGAAGGAGTCGGTTGCCGGGCCACAAGTGATGAAGCTTGTACGTACGGAGGCAGAGATGCTGATTTCGCTGAGTCATCCACGTTTACCGAGAATTGTTGATTTTTTTGAGCATCCTCGATCTGGTGCGGTATACCTGGTCATGGATTACATCGAAGGAATTACGCTGGAAGCATACATGAAGGGCTATCAAGGCTATATTCCACAGGAGCAAATCGTACCATTCGCTTTGCAGGTACTGGATGTGTTGGATTATTTGCATACCCGTCAACCGCCAGTCATTTACCGAGATCTGAAACCGACGAATATTATGCTGACACCGGAAATGGAATTTATACTGATTGATTTTGGAATAGCGAGGAGCTATAAGGCTGAACTGGATCAAGATACGGTAAAGCTGGGAACGGTGGGCTTCGCTGCCCCGGAGCAATATGGAGCAGGTCAGACGGATGCTCGTTCAGACTTATACAGTTTGGGAGCGCTGCTATTGTATCTATGTACAGGAGGCAAATATAGCGAGTGGACTGCGGGAGTAGAAGGGTATATTCGCGGAGAATTGCCCCGCCAATTGATCCCGGTGATTCGAAAACTGCTGCGTCAGCATCCTGAGGAACGATTTCAATCTGCCGGGGAGGTCATTGGAGAACTGCGGCACAGTGCGGATTTTCAGCCTGTTCAACAAGGAATATCCGTTAATGATGCCTCAATGGATTATGCAGGTACAAGGGTAGTGGCTGTATTGGGTGTCTCTGCCGGCTCCGGTGCTACTCATACAGCAATTGCGGTGAGCCACTATCTGGCTCGAAGGACCCGCTCCGTAGCTTTGGTTGAGCTGCACAGCACAGCCAAAGCATTTGCCCGACTTCAAGAAGTCGTAGAAGGCACATCCGTTGGACAATCGAGTTCAAGTCGGCGTTTTGAAGTTGATGGAGTACACTACTGGCGGCAAACATCTCGTGCGGATGTCATTTCTTTGTTGGGTGGTTCCTATAGATTTATCGTACTGGACCTGGGGAGTGGGCAGGACAATGAACGACTGGAAGAATTCTTGAGAGCCGATTATCCGCTTGTCGTTGGCTCAGGGGCCGAATGGAGAGTTCAGGATATAGCAGGGCTAGCCCGATCTCTTCAGCGCCACCCACAGCATAAATGGAATTACTGCTTGCCATTGGCAACCTCGGAGGCGGTTCGCAGGCTTCGTAAGGAGCTGGATCACGATAAAGTATTTGCTTTACCGTTCCACTCAGACCCCTTCGAACGAGATGATGAGGTGGATCAGGTGCTGGACGAGCTGTTTCGCGGAGTCATTCCAGATACCCGGAAAAAACGCTTCGGATTCCTTAAACGACAGCGCTAAATAGAACGGTATATATCAAAAAGAGGCAGGGGAGAAGTTGTGTGTCCAAGCTAAGAAAAAGCAGTAAACAAAAGCTATACGCCGGTTGTATTGGCGCAGGGATTATTGGCACTATCTTTGCTGGCTACCTTATGATTAATATCCACAAAATGGATGAGGTCAGGAAACAGGCTGAAGTAGAGGCAGAGCAGAAATGGAAAGTGTATGAACAAGAGCAACGAACCGCGAAAAAAGGTTGGGCGGTTGTCCGTGACATTTCCCCAGGCGAACAGATTGCATCTAATGATTTGAAGGGAATTAAAGTTCCCGGTTCTCAGGCCCCATCAAATTTGCTGACAGATAAAAGTGAAGTTTCCGGTACCACAGCCAAGATTGAGCTAAAAAAGGGATCTGTGCTTACATCGGCCATGGTTACTGCTGATGAGCCCACACCTAAAGATTTACGCAACCGTGAGCTAAAGGTGGTAGTATTGCCCAACAGCCTCAAGTCGGGTGACGAAGTGGATATCCGCATTCAATTTCCAACAGGGCAGGATTACATTCTATTATCTAAGAAGAAGATTTCTCGACTGGAAGGTCCAATTGTCTGGGTCACTTTGAATGAGCAGGAAATATTATCGCTTTCGAGTGCGATTGTTGATGCTTATCTGCATAAAGCATCTATCTATGCCCTGACATATGTCGATCCCCAATTTCAGCCCAAGGCAATCCCGACCTATCCGCCTAATGCGCAGGTGTTAGCGTTAATGAATAGTGATCCGAATTTGATACGCGTGGCTGAACAAAAGCTGTCCAAGCAGCTGCGGGATTCGCTTGAAAATGCAATTAATGCGTCAAACAATGTGATTTCAACACCCGTGGAAAGAAGTTTGAGTGAGGAAATTGTAGCCCAGCATGCGGGTGCTACTATAGAAAACCCAGCAAGCGGGATAGATGATACAAGAAATGAATATGAGAACGAGCAGGATCATCAAGAACAAACAAAGATTCTGACGCAGGGCGAAAGCTCTGATCCGTATGCCAAATAAATGAGAGAAAAGGAACGGAAGTATGAAAACATGGATATTTGCCGGGCTTTGTGACAAAAGCGATACCTTGTTATATATCAGCAGTATATTAGCAACTTCCGGCCAACAGGTACTGCTTGTGGATGCTACGCTGCGGGGACAGTATCGGTATAGCATAGGGATGCTCGACAAACCACTTCCCATTACGCAGTTTAGTGGTTTTGATGTAGCAATTGGATTTACAGCATGGGAAGACCTGCATACCGTTATGATGACTGATCAAAAGGCGGAGCAGGCTTATGACATTGTTATTTTGGATGTAGAGTTACCTGATTTTTGTCCAATTTCTGTTTGGAAAGGGGCAGAACTGCGAGTTTGGGTCAGTGATTATAGCCGTATGCTAATGCACAACGGACAGAATTGGCTTGAGCATTTATTCAGTCAACCCGAATTCCCCAAAGATCTTGTATTTCACAAGCTATTTTTACAGGCTGTGGATTGTGGTGTGGAGGAGCCGTATCTGTGGGAATACATGAACCATTTCCCGGCTTCTTGGCAGCAAGAGCCATATGTTCTGCCATGGGATGAGGGGCTGCTTGCTCTGAAACTGGAAAATGAGCATAAAAAACAGCTACTACTAAAACCGCTATCCAGAATGTATAAGAAAGAATTATGCCGTTGTATTGGGGAATGGATGAGTTGGGAATTAAAAGTGAGTCGTCGTGCGCTAAAGCGTGCGGAAAGGAGTAGGGCATGAGTACCATTTTGTTTTGGAGCCCCATTAAGGGGGCTAGTGGAAGTAGCTCTTTGGCGGCAGCAATAGCAATTACCATAGGGAATCTATATAGAGGAAGACTATTATTGACACATTTAGGTCGTAGATATACCGGTATTGAATCAGGATTACCTATACAAGAGTATGGTATGGACGATCCAACCCTACAGCTTCAGGAAGGGGGCTGGGATGCTGCCGCACGTTTGGTTCTGCGAGGGACACTGTCTAAAGAAAATATTCGTAATTATACGACACCTGTACTCGAACATACTTTGGATGTACTTGAGGGAACCTCCACCTTTGGAGCTGCACCGCCGTTACTATCTCCAGGGCTTGTACGGGCAGTAATAGATACAGCGAATCAATATTATGATTTAACGCTGATTGATGCAGGAAGTGGAGCAGGGTGGGGGGCTGTACAGCATGAAGCATGTGCACGAGCCAAACTGGCCGTTCTTTCACTCACTCAGAATATGCGAGAATTAGATGCTTATTTTGAATCCGTGTCTCCGTTATCTACCTACTCATCATTGCCCTTATTAATAGTACTTGGGAAATATGATGTGCATTCTCAAGTGAATGAAACGAATATTCGCAGGAGATATGGCTACAAAGGTGCTTTGTATACAGTCCCTTATAGCACCGGATTTATGGACGCATGGAACCGCAGGGATGTGATCGGCCATGTGCAACGTGAGGTACGAAGTGGAAAAGAGCAGCATCGCAAGCTTTTTATGCCCGTAGGATGGGCGCAGAGTATACGACATATCAGCAAAGCTATTCTGGAGGCGGCAGAGTCCG
This sequence comes from Paenibacillus sp. MZ03-122A, assembly GCF_024213325.1. NCBI lineage: Bacteria > Bacillati > Bacillota > Bacilli > Caryophanales > Paenibacillaceae > Paenibacillus > Paenibacillus sp. MZ03-122A. Next base: position 393,532 of record NZ_JANAVI010000003.1, read on the forward strand.
ATCTTCGACTCAAGGCTTTGGAGAGGGGCGCTTAAATGCTGTCCGCTCAAATGATCAACGGATTGATTCTTACCTGCATAGTACTGATGTGCATCGTACTGATTATTGTTAAATATCGAGGGAATCTTCACTCGCGACATTCAACCCTTCGGGTAGAAAAAAAGAACGAAGATGCCACATTCGAAACATTAATAGAGTATATCAAAAATGCACTTCATGAACTGAGTCATAGCCAGATGGCGGATGCCGGATTGCATGAAGAGGAATATAGACGGCGTATCCATCAAAGGGCGGAACTACGCAGGGCGTTAAAGGACTGTGCCAATGGCAGCATTGGAGATAAACGTTTTGTTAAAAATCTGATGGCTGAGCTTCTGATTAACGGTTACGGCTTGAACGAGAAAATCGTCGATACTGTTATGCCATTCTCCAGACCTGAGTTGTTTAGCATACAGGATCAATTCGAAATTATATTTTACCAATACCAGCAGAAGTTTGGCGCTGATGCACTATCACGTTTATTGGATACTTATGACTTGGCCGAAATGAGGTATTCACAGCAAGGTGAAGAAGATGGAAGTTATCTCGTTACCGCAGAGGATATTCGTTATATCTATGACTGTGAGTACCGCCCTCTTTCCTTTTTGGAGAAAGTGGATATTATTGTCCAGCGCATTTATCAGCATTACAAAGGCTTTTCCGTCATTGATGATATTCGTGACCAGCGGATCGACGGTGTAAGTGGGGGTGTCAGTGGTATGCCGGAAGGTGGGATTCCTGCATCATCAGACTGGCCTTCGGATGGGTATGCATTTGAACAAACATCTGCGTCTACTGCCAATGGTTATGAGAGCGTGTGGATTTTTTATAAAGGTAAAACGATCCATCTTTCGTTCCTTTCCTTCGGATCTGAGCGTGAACTTAAAAGGGTGTGCCAAAATATTTACAAATACAATTACCCGGGCCAGCTTTCCGAAGCGAATGGTTATAAGGTCAACGAAATGAAGGATGGGTCACGGGTAGTGGTGGTGCGCCCTCCTTTCTCAGAATCGTGGGCTTTCTTTGTTCGTAAATTCGATATTCAAAGCGCATCGCTGGAACAGTTAATTAAGGGACAGAATGCTGATTTTCCAATCCAACTACTTTCTTATTTAATGAAAGGCAGCCGGATTACTGCTATTACAGGCGCGCAGGGTTCAGGTAAGACGACGTTGTTAATGGCGATGGTCAAGCATATTTATGCTTCGTATACGCTTCGTGTTCAGGAAATGGCCTTTGAACTGCATCTGCGCAGCATTTACAGTCGCCGTAACATTCTTACCTTTCGAGAAACGGACCATATTTCAGGACAACAAGGGCTTGACTTGCAGAAAAAAACAGATGGAACCGTCAATATCCTAGGCGAAGTAGCAAGTGATGAAGTAGCTGCTTGGATGATTCAAATGTCGCAGGTTGCCAGTCTGTTCACCATTTTTACTCATCATGCCAAAACATTTCGTGATCTCGTGTTTTCACTTCGTAATTCATTGCTCAAAACAGGAGTATTTCAGCATGAAGGCATCGCTGAGGAACAGGTAGTTCATGTCATTAACTTTGATGTGCATCTCAAACGTGATGCGGAGGGGCGACGCTACATCGAACGGATCACAGAATGTGTGCCGTGTGACCCGGATCGTACGGATGCAGGCTCCAATGCTTCATTGAGCTACAGTTATCGCCACGTTATGGAATATCGGAACGGAAGCTATATACCGATGGATCCCTTAACAGCCAAAAGTGCAAAAGAAATGTGTGAGCAGATGAATGTAAAGGATGCCAGAGATTTCCGCAGTTTTTTGACCCGCTATTGGGAGGAAGACTATGAGTCTTAAAGAAATTTCATTATGGATTTTACTTATATCAGGTGGAAGCTTTGCGCTTCTATATATAGTTTTGTGGGGGTTGCATAAGCGTAGTAGTCATGCAGTTCGCAGAGGACGAATTTATTCTGTGCAGGAAGGACGTAAGGGAAAAGCGGTACTGCAACGTGAGCTGCAAGCCTTACTGCATAAGTTGTACACGCTATGTATGAAGGTCCCTTTCTTATCTGGCTACATCACGAGTGTACGTAAGCGACTAGCTGGTCAGCATGCCTACGATGAGTACAAGCTTCGCCTACAGACTATGAAGATGACACTGTTCATCTGGGGGGCTTTTGCTTGCAGTGGCGTTGTACTGGTCATGATGAAGCCAGGAATAGAGTTTGCTATATTGGCCGTTTTATGCGGAGTGGTAATCAACAGTCTTATTTTGGATATGGCCATTAGCCGGATGGAAAAAAGGCTACTTGCACAGATGATCGAATTATTCGCCAATGTACGTCATTATTACCATCAGCACGGTATGGTGGAGGAAGCCATATCCGAAGCGGCCGATTTGGCGGAGGCAGAGGCTGGGAGACACGCACGACTCATCCATGAGGCGCTAACAGATGTTGATCCGCACGAAGCATTGGAAAGATACTATGAGTCGGCTCCTAATCGATTTTTAAAAGCATTTGCCGGTATCTCGTATATGGTAATGGAGTTTGGTGATCGGATTGAGGAGGGGGGCTCCATTTATTTGAAGGGGCTCGGCAGTCTCTCACGCGAAATCCAGTTGGAGTTGCTGCGAAGAAATAAACTGGACTATCTATTAAAAAGTCTAAACGTGATCGCACTGGCACCTGTTTTCTTTACCACCCCAATCGAGACATGGGCGAGATCCAGCTTTCCATCCATGGATGAGTTTTATCAGGGAAAATTGGGTTATATCACGAAATTGTCCGTTTATATTGTGATAATCGTATCTTATTTTCTGTTACAGAAGCTTCAACAGACCGATGAAACAGGATATCGTGCGGGTAGAGGACGGAGGGTTTGGGAACAGAAGCTATACCGTTTTCCCATCATCCGTAATGTGGTGGATTCTTTAATTCCGCGTCAGCATATATCTTCTTATTTCCAGATAACCCGTCTATTAAAAGAAAGTGGTGCGGAGATAAAGCTGGAGTGGCTCTACATACGCAGAATAGCTCTTTTTATCGTAGGTTTGGTGCTCAGTATTAGTACGATATTTTTTTTACATGAAGCTGAGAAAACGCATATCCTTCACGCCCCGGTACAATCGGGTCAAATGTTTGGACATTTAAGTCCGATGGAGCAAAAAGAAGCTTTGAAGCAGAGTGGGATTGATCGCAAAATCATGCATTTGCTGAACATGAGAGCGGACAGCACATACGAACGTACGTACGCTGCTTTAGAACATAATGCCAATGGAACTGTTACTCCTGAACAGCTATCCACAATTACTCGGCGTATTCTCCAGAAGCTGAAAGATTGGAATGATGAATACATCAAGTGGTGGGAAGTGCTGATTAGTTTGATTGTTGGGTATGTAGCCTATCAAATGCCTATGCTTTTATTATATTTGCAACGAAAAATGCGTCGGTTGGACATGAGGCACGAGGTGTATCAATTTCAAACAGTTATTTCCATTTTACGGGTTATGGAACGAATGTCTGTCGAGGAAATATTGGAGTGGCTGAACAGATTTTCAGTTATATTCAAAAGACCTCTGCAAAAATGTTTGCTTCATTATGAACATGGGCCAGAGGCAGCTCTTGACTTATTAAAAGAAGAGGCACCTTTGCCGGAGTTTGAGCGTCTAGTGGACAAGCTCCATTTGTCTTTGGGTAAAATTACGATTCGAGAGGCTTTTGATGATTTGGAATCCCATATGTCCTACTATTTCGAACAAAGAAAACAGGAGTATGAAAAAATAATAGACAGCAAGGCTATCTGGGGAAGGATGATTGGTTTTGCCCCGATGTATGGTCTTATCTTTTTATATTTGGTGATTCCGTTGATCGGCATGAGTTTTGTTCAAATGGATAACTATTATGAGCAAATACAAAAAATTCAGTAAGTAAGTTCTAATATGACTAATACAAAATAACAAGCTGAGGAGAGAAAAATATGAATAACGCATCAACAGCTTTAAAGGTAGCCGCTGGGATATTTTTGACCATCGCTCTAATTACGATTGTAGTTATACTGTTTATTTCAGCCCAGGAGGCGACTAAAACGGCACAAAACAATTTTGCTGATATCCAGACCGAATTGTCTCAAGCCTCTTTTACGGTATATGACGGCACAACGATTAGCGGTTCCCAGGTGACCAACGCGCTACGGAAGTTTCAGGGGAAGGACCAATTCGGCATTCAGATTAAAACCGGTAAAAATATGGCAGGCCAGTGGTACGGTAATGCTCTGAACATTAGCCCAGACAGTGAACAGTATGGCGCAGTGAATGGTGGCAGTGATAAGACTGGGAAAATCACGAATACGCTTAATGAGAAAGAGAATGAATACGTAAATCCAAGTGGCAAATTCAAGGCTGAAATCGTAAAGGACAAATCGAACGTTGTCCGTGGGTTGTTGTTTACCCAGTCCTAAGCACTACAGCAAAGATAATAATCATAAGGGGGATGAGAGTATGTCTGATCACGCTTCAAGTATGCTGCGGCTTGGTGTGTCAGTTATTCTGTTCATAACCGCATGTGTAACGGCAGCAGACTTGTCCAGCCAGCTGGATGGTGCACTGGAATTAAGATCACAGCAAGAGGAGCATTCTGAAGGGCGAATAGCCCGTACTGCTGGGGTGGGATTGCCGGAACGGATTAAAGGAACTCAGGTCATACAGGCTATTCGCATGAACTTACAGGAGGGGATTTCGGTTCAAGTCGACGGGACAGAGTACGATGTGTATTCTGGACCATTTGAGCCTGATGTATCTGCCTTGGATGCTTCCTCTTTATATTCCATGTACCCACAGCGTAATGGGGATGGGGACATAACATCTGTACGTTTTGAGAAATTGGGGGAAGACTGAAGTGGTTCAAACAATATCCAAGTTGTTGGGGACGCTGCTCGCTGTATTGCTTTTGTACATCGTACCCGCAGTTCAAGCTGCTGAACGGCAGGATGATATATCCGGGTTAAATACATATCATTCAACTGTACGTTTTGTTGATATGGTAAGAACCAAAGGTTACATTACACCGACGATGTATAACGATTTTATGCGTGATCTGGAATTGACAGGCAATACGTACGAAGTTGACTTGGAGCATATGCACAAAAAGTATGTACCGGACTATGCAGATGCCGCGAAGCCAGACAGTTTTCTGGGCAACTATGAAACTGTATATGATGGGTACTATAATCCGCAAATCTTGCCTGTACTGTTTCCTGACAATCAGCAGCCAAAATCAGATCAGACACGTCGGTATACCTTGATGGTCGGGGATTATTTTACGGTCCGGTTACATAATACGAATCGGACTCCTGCGAACTTGTACAAATCATGGCTTCTCGGTGGGGCAGATAGCGGCAAGCCGGCAGTTACAGCTTCTTACGGGGGCATGGTTCTGAATGAAGATTACTGATTTTGCAGTCATATTTATACTTTTGTTTTTGCCCTTTGGTGTAGTTAGTGACTTACGGGTGCAGAATCAGCGTGAAGTGCAGCAGCTAGAAATGAAATATACGTCGGCTCTTCGTACCGCAGTTCAGGATGCAGGGGTCGTGCTCTCACAGAATGAACGTCAGGAACGCGAGGCCGGATACGGATCGGATAAGTTTTTTCGTGTAGATAAAGAAGCAGCGCTGAACACGTTCCTGCATACCCTTTTTCTTAATGTAGGCATTGATGAGGATATAGTAGCACAACGTGCATTATTGGATTATATACCAGCCATTGTAATTCTGGATTATGACGGTTATTATGCGTTCACTACAGAAGCCTATACAGACGAGCGTGGACAAGCTGCTATTGCCCACAAATGGAGCGAAAAAAAGCCATATGCTTATGTTGATTCAGTAGGTAACAGTGTGGGGTTCAGCTTGGATAATTATGTGCACGCATACGATGCGCGGAATCACAGGTGGGTGGAGGGCTTTCAAAAGGAACTTCAGGATCAGACTCCTATATCTTTACTGAATAATTCAGAAACTTTTGAGCAAATACGTCGTTCCACTATTGTTGGCAGCGTTCAAGAGGACCTGGCGCGAATTATTAATGTCCATAACGAAAAAGCTGCACGTAACGGCATATCCTATACATTCACACTACCGATCATTCCGCAAGAGGAGTGGTACAACACGATAGATGATGTGGGTCTGATCGCGTTTATCCAAGGCATTCCGGTCGGAGACAGGTATTACAATAACTATGGATTTGGTGGTGGGAGAGTCGTCAGAAAGCAAGACATTATCGGTGGCATAGAACCAGAAACTAGAATGAGATATTTTTATAGAGATTCATGTCCAGCTCCCTTTAAAGCGAGTGAACGTTTTACGGATGAAAAATCTGCAGCAGCTGCGGGATACTTTGAGTACAAATGTTATAATGGCTTAAAATAATCACCCTCATGGGTGGTTTTTGTTTTTTTAGGCAGATCCATACCAAAAAACCTTAAAATTCACTGTTTTCAATATTCCGATATGGTTGTAGAATGTGCTACAATAAAGCTTTGAAAGAAACGAAATGCATATGAAATAAGAACAGTCGGCAGCGCCGATGACAATAAGGAGCCAAAAACAGCTTATGAGTTTATTGACTGTAGAAAATGTATCCCACAACTTTGGGGACCGCGCATTATTTAAAAATGTTTCCTTTCGATTGCTTGCGGGGGAACGTGTAGGTTTGGTAGGAGCTAACGGTGTTGGTAAATCGACACTCATGAACATTCTCACTGGAAAATTGCTTAAGGATGAGGGTAAAGTGGAATGGACTCCACGTGTACGTTACGGTTATCTGGATCAGCACACCAAGCTGACACCGGGCAAAACGGTACGTGATGTATTAAAAGACGCTTTTCTTCCTTTGTTGGAATTGGAAAAGGAAATGATGCAGATTACTGACAAAATGGGGGATGCTTCTCCTGAAGAGTTGGAAGTGTTGCTGGAACAGATGGGTGAAATTCAGGAGCAACTGGATATGGGGGATTTTTACCTCATTGATGTGAAGGTTGAAGAAATGGCGAATGGACTAGGTCTGTCGGCCATAGGACTGGATCGGGATGTATCTGCACTTAGCGGCGGGCAACGGACAAAGGTGCTTCTTGCTAAGTTGCTGTTGGAAAAGCCGAATGTCCTGCTGCTGGATGAGCCTACCAACTACTTGGATGTAGAGCATATTGAATGGCTTACGCGCTATTTGAAGGATTATCCCTATGCTTTTATCCTTATTTCACATGATACTGAGTTTATGAACCAGGTCGTTAATGTTATTTACCATCTTGAATTTGCCAAGATGACCCGTTATTCAGCTAACTATGAAAAGTTTCTTGAAATGGCGGATCTGAACAAAGCTCAGCATATTGATGCTTATGAGAAGCAACAGGACTTTATAAAGAAACAGGAAGATTTTATTCAGCGCAATAAAGCGCGTGCTTCTACCTCAGGCCGAGCAAAGAGCCGTGAAAAGCAGCTTGATCGGATCGAACGTATTGATAAGCCTGAAGAAGCCGCAAAACCAACCTTTCAATTCAAAGAGGCACGTGCAAGCGGAAAGACGGTATTTGAGGGTATTGATTTTGAGATTGGTTATACACATGCCCTTTTGCCTAAGATGTCCATGACGATTGAACGTGGCGAAAAAATTGCAATTGTCGGCTACAACGGTGTCGGTAAATCGACATTGCTCAAAACCATATTGGGAAAAATTCCGCCAATCAGTGGAAAAACCTATCAAGGTGATTTTTTGCAGCCCGCTTATTTTGAGCAGGAAGTAAAGGCAGAGAAAATTACACCGATTGACGATGTGTGGAATGAATTTCCGCATTTGAACCAGCATGAAGTACGAGCGCATTTGGCGCGCTGCGGTTTGAAAAATGAGCATATCACACGTCCGCTATCTGCGCTTAGTGGTGGAGAACAGGCTAAAGTCCGTCTTTGCAAACTGTTAATGCGTGAAAGCAACTGGGTATTGTTCGATGAGCCTACCAACCACTTGGATGTTAAAGCAAAGGATGAGCTGAAACGTGCCTTGAAGGAATACAAAGGGACGGTATTGCTTGTATCTCACGAACCGGACTTTTACGAGGATTGGGTAACCAAAACGTGGAATGTGGAAGAGTGGTCAAGTAAAGTTAACTAAAATCAGTTAAATCCAGTTCTGCATATTTCACACGAAGTGGGGTTTGCAGAATTAGGAAAATATGCTAAGCTATCTTTAGCTTATACAATAAAATAGTCACACTAGGGGAGCCGCCCATGCGGCTGAGACGGAATAAATGGATTTCGGACCCTTTGCACCTGATCTGGGTTATGCCAGCGTAGGGAAGTGAGCGCCGTACAAACAAGGCAACACCATCTTATTTTGTTTGTGCGTGGGACGATACACGTATACGGATATCATGGTCCGTTCGATTATTGGACGTTCGTTAAACCACTTCCTTGGGGAAGTGGTTTTTTTGCGTTTCGTTCATTTTAAGTTGTTCGAGCTTCCGTAGACGGATTCACATACAATCCCCTTTCATTACTGCTGGTAGACGTGGCTGCTAAGCTTAGATCCTTTAATCCAATGTGAGGTGAAGACAAAATCGAATTACACGCAATTTCGATGGAAAAGGGCACTTTTGCACAAGCCGCCCGAGTGGCTGCTATGATTTGTCCGTATGTTCATTATGTACACGCACGTTTAAAACAGAATGGTGCCTCTGCATTGCTTTCTTTGACTCGCAGCATGGTGGAGCAGGAAGTTCCTTTGCAACAAATTGTAGTAAATGATCGTGTGGATGTAGCTTTACTTACTTTGGTTGGAACCGTCCAGCTACCAGCTAATGGATTACCTGTTGTGGATGTGAAAAGCCTACTTTCAAAGAGTACACGCTGTGGAGTGTCTGTGCATTCCTTGGAGGAGGCGCAGACTGCCGAGCAGGCAGGAGCAGACTATGTACTTTATGGTCACGTATATGAGACCCATTGTAAGCCCGGTATTGTACCGCGGGGTTTAGCTCAGCTTGAACATATTTGCAGGCTGTCGAACATTCCGGTGATCGCGCTGGGCGGCATACAACCGCACCATATCCCTGAGCTTTATATGGCCGGAGCAAGCGGAATTGCGGTGATGTCTGGTATATGGGAGGCTGAGTCGCCCGTTGCAGCTGCGATGGAATATAGGCGAATGGCAGATCTTGTAGTTCACAGCTTGTAGCGAGAAAACGAGAGTAGAGGCAAGCTGAAAGCAGAATGGTTTATGGAGAGGAGACACGGAACAAATGCTAAAGATACACACAGAGGCAAGAGCGATAGGACATGCTGAATGCTTGGTCATAGGTGGAGGTGTCATCGGCAGTTCCATTGCTTATCATGTGGCCAAGGAGGGAAGAAGTACGATCATGCTGGAACGATTGATCCCGGGTGAGGGAGCCTCAGGAGCAGCGGTTGGAATGCTGGCAGCGGAAAGTGAAGAGTTCACCGACTCTGAGCTAGCACGATTTGCTCGCAGAAGTCGAGATGCATTCCCTGAGCTTGTCTGTGATCTGGAGCGTTTGTCGGGTATTTCGGTGGAATTCCGTACAGAAGGATTTGTGACCCCTTTCCGTACGGAAACTGAAGGCCAAAAACGCTGGAAAGCTGCTAAAACGCGAGAGGATGATTGTCCTATCTGGTGGGATGCGAGGGAATTGGCCCGACGAATTCCAGGTTTGGATGAACAAGCGATCGGAGCAATATATCGTTCAAAGGAGACACAAGTGGCTCCTGTCCAGCTTTGTCGTGCTTATGCAGGTGCTGCTACGGTGCTGGGAGCAACGGTATGGTCTGGTACACGGGCAGAGCAACTGGTCATACAGGATGGTCGAGTTTGCGGTGTCCGAACAGATAGCGGCTTTTTTTCCTGCGATCAGGTCATTATTGCTGGAGGCTTGGATAGCATGAAATTACTGGCGCAGGTTGGATTTGAATATCCACTTTATTCGGTCAAGGGCGAAGCGGTAGCGGTCTCCTTGAAGGATCACCCATTAGAATACACCATTTATGCTGATGATATTTACCTCGTGCCTAAACAGAATAACGAGCTTTGGATTGGGGCAACGAGCCTTCCGCATCAATATGACGAAGAAGTGACCGTAGGAGGCTTGGAGGGGTTGCTGGCACGTGCCTCTGCCTGGCTGCCGTGCGTCCGTGAAGCTTCTTTTATACGCGCTTGGGCGGGCTTACGTCCGCAGGCTGCATCAGGCCATCCTTTTATAGGTACTGTTCCTGGGGTCGAGGGCGTATTTGCTGCGGTTGGGCATTATCGCAACGGTGTCCTGCTGAGTGATGCTACCGGGCGTGCGATGGCAGCTATGCTTAATGGAGCTGGTGCAGCAGAACTTGGGATAAGTAGTTTTTCTTCGGAGCTCCTCAAGGAGAAAAGCTTATGAAGCTGACGATTAACGGCCAGAGCATGACCTTTTCTAATCGAATCACTCATGTGAATCAATTGCTACATGAGCTTGATGTAAAGGTGAAAACCGTAGTGGTGGAGCTGAATCGGCATATATTGAGCCGTGAAGATCATGATGAAGCGGTACTGAAGGATGGAGATTGCCTAGAAATTGTACATTTTGTGGGAGGCGGTTGATTATGTTAACCATTGGAAAAGCATCTTTTACCTCGAGGTTGTTGTTGGGAACAGGAAAATTCTCTGATCTGGATATCCAATCCCAAGCCGTAGAGGCTGCTGAGACGGAAATATTGACGTTTGCTGTACGGAGATTGAACTTGGAGGAACGGGATAAGCAGCATTTTCTCGATATGCTGGATTTGAGCCGGTATACACTTCTTCCCAACACAGCAGGGGCTACAACAGCAGAGGAGGCGATTCGTATTGCCCAATTGGCAAAAGCCTCCGGCCTGTGCGATATGATTAAGGTGGAAGTCATTGGGGATAGCAAGACACTGCTCCCTGACCCTTTTGAAACGTTGAAAGCTAGTGATAAGCTGTTAGAAGAAGGCTTTATCGTGCTGCCCTACATATCGGACGATGTGATTCTAGCAAAGAGGCTACAAGAGCTTGGAGTACACGCCGTTATGCCTGGAGCTTCACCGATTGGTACAGGACATGGTTTGCTCAATCCGTTTTCATTAGGGCTAATTATTGAACAGGCGGAGGTTCCGGTTATTGTCGATGCGGGTATTCGCTCACCCGGTGACGCGGCAATGGCGATGCAGTTAGGGGCAGATGCTGTTTTGTTGAACACAGCCGTATCAGGAGCGAAGGACCCAGTAAAAATGGCCGAGGCCATGAAACTGGCTGTTCGTGCTGGAAGATATGGTTTTGAGGCGGGGATGATTCCTGTAAAACGTTACGCTTCAGCAAGCAGTCCGACAGAAGGTATGGTTCAGGCATGAAGGTAACTGACAAATCCGATGCAGGAGAAACACATCCAAGTGACCGTTATTCCAGACAGGAAAGATTCGCGCCCTTTGGACCGACGGGACAACGCCGGCTTGCTTCTTCCCACGTACTAATCATAGGTGTCGGAGCGTTAGGTACAGGTATTGCGGAAACGCTCGTTCGCGGGGGCGTAGGTACAGTGAGCCTCGTAGACCGGGATTATGTGGAATGGAGCAATTTGCAGCGCCAGCAGCTTTTTCAGGAAAGTGATGCTGCGCAAAGATATCCCAAAGCAGTAGCTGCTCAGCGAAGATTAAAGGATATTAATTCGGAAACGGTTATACATGCACATGTACTGGATGTTGGGGTGGAAGAACTGGAAGAGTTGATCTTGGGGGTAGATCTCATGATGGATGCAACCGATAATTTCGATACCCGACTTCTTATGAACGACATGGCACTCAAGCATCGGATACCTTGGATTTATGGGGGATGTGTGGGCAGCTATGGTGTAACCTATACCATCTTACCGGGTCAAACGCCTTGTCTTCACTGTCTGCTGGAAACTGTACCGTTTGGTGGAGAAACCTGTGATACCGCCGGGATTATTCCGCAGGCCGTACAGATGGTCACGGCTAACCAAACTACGGAAGCTTTCAAACTTCTTGGTGGATATCCGGAAGATTTGAGAGGAAAGCTGCTTTCGTTTGATTTGTGGAAAAATGAGTATGTAGCAATAGCGGTAGATAGCGTTAAAAAGGAGAACTGTCCTTCTTGCGGCAGCCAACCGACGTATCCCTATTTGTCGGCCTCTCATCGGCAGAAGACAGATGTTTTGTGCGGTAGGGATACCGTTCAAATTAGACCAGCAAACCCAACACATCTGAATCTTGCAGAAACAGCAGATAGATTTGCTTCTTTGGGAGAAGGAAAAGTAGAGCGGAATCCGTTTTTGGTTTCCTTTAGTACAAGCGAGCATCGCTTGGTTGTTTTTGCAGATGGCAGAGCGTTGATTCATGGGACAAAGGACGTGGCAAAAGCAAGAAGTCTGTATCATCGCTATTTGGGTTAAACTATAAAAGCAGAAAGCCATTCTTTGGAGAATGATTTTCTGCTTTTTTGTTACAATAATATTAATATGCTTTAATGGCTTATAACAAACTTGTTCGTATCCAATATGTAATGCTATGTCCAAACCAGGTGGGTGAAAAGATGAGCCCGTTAATTTTACTTGTGGATGTAAATGAAGCGTCTCCCGTATTTGTTCATCCATTGGAGCAGGCAGGTTATCAGGTGGTTCATGTTAGCAATACGACAGATGCAAGCTCTTATGTAGCCCATAATCCTGTGGATTTGCTACTGCTCAATATAGAAGATGAACCGACGGATTCACATGGTTTGCTTCGCACATTGCAGCAATACCATCCTCATGTCCCGCTATTTGCAATGACTTCATCAGATGAGGAGGACCATATTGTTTCCTGCTTTGAACAAGGAGCACATGATGTGATCGTCCTGCCCTTTTATCCTAGAGTTTTTCAGGCTAGGGTGGCTAATTTATTGCGGATTTTTGGTATTGAACGTGATGTGAAAAGGGCAATCGAGGCGGGTGATTTACATATAGACAATGCAAGCAGAATGGTGAGCAGAGGGGGGCAAAAGCTGGAATTAACTCCGAAAGAATTTGATCTTTTGCTTCACCTGGCGATACATCTTAACCAAGTTTGTAGCAGACAGCAAATTCTGAAGGATGTTTGGAAACATGATTATATCGTTGATACGAACGTAGTAGACGTCTATATCAGACATTTGAGGGTTAAAGTAGATAAAGGATATAAGTTTAAAATGATCCGTACGGAACGAGGAATTGGCTATTCACTCAGAACACCAACCGTATCAGAATAGCATAAGGCATATAAAAAAAACCGGAACTTTCGTCCCGGCTCGCATATTTCATAATGAGTTTCAAACTACAGCACGCGGCGTGCTTTAATGTATGTTCTTTTCCAGTTGCCAGAGTTCAAATCGGAGATAGTCACGCCAGGTCCGCCGTAAGTGTGTAGAATTTTACCCCCGCCCATATAGACTGCTACGTGGGTAATGTTGCGACCCGTGGCACGGCTACCGCTTGAAAAGAACACTAAGTCCCCTTTTTTCAAATTGGACTTGGATACGGCATGTCCAACTTTGGACTGTTGAACAGAAGTACGCGGCAAATTCACTCCGTATTTCTTGAATATGTGCTTCATGAAAGAAGAACAGTCAAAATTGCGCGTCGTGCTTGTGGAAGCTCCAAACTTATAGGGTGTGCCCATATATTTTTCGCCGTAGTTAATTACTTTTTGGCCAACAGAAGTAGTAGTGGCAGCCTGTGCCGTATTTGTTCCCTCAATTGCAAAAGTACCAAAGCCGATCGTGGCTGCGACCCCTGCGATAATTACCTTTTTTATGATTTTCTGCATATTCATGTTGTAAGTACCTCCAGAAATTGATTTGTGCAATATTTTGCTGAGTTGCTAACTAACTGACAGCGTTGAGTATAACAGTTTTGAAGCCGCCTAATAGTTGGAAAAGAACTCTCAAATGCTTGAGGGACAAGACTTACACAGTGATTATTAAAAAACAATTAAAAATTACAATTTGTTAAAAATATATCGATTCATAGATCTCTACAAACGGAAAAACCCTTATTAATCAAAGGTTTTGAGTGAAAAAACAATTTAAACAATGGTTACAACAATGTCATAATTAATCCTTGCTTTGAATAACGAGTAGAAGACCGCTTTTGATGGAAATCGTACCTTTTGGAGCCGTTAGCTTATTACTGACAGCACGTGATTGTCCCATTTTGAGGGTGGCATTATGTAGCGGATACATAAATCCTTCCAGTTGTATGCCTGTTACTTCGGCAGTCATAGGAAGCAGCGATGTATATGTATAACCCATAGGCTGGATCTCAAGCGTTGATCCGGTGAGCTCAATATAATTATGTGCGTCCATAATAGCGCAACTAATATGATGCTGCATTGCACGTACCAATATTTGAACATTAGCCAATGTGTGGTCCATCCGGGTGCCAGTCACACCAAGTAGCAGTACATGATCTGCCTGTTCGTCCATAGCGATTTCCAAAGCAAGCTCGGTATCTGTTAAGTCTTTAAGTACTGGATCGCACGCAATCATACGTTGGCTTGCTGATTCTACCTTTTCTTTTTCCTCTGGTGTGATCGAATCAAAATCTCCTACAGAGATATGTGGTGTAATACCGTGCTCGATCAGGAAAAGAGCACCTTTATCTGCACCTATAATAAAATCATCGGGTTGTATTTGATGTAAATCTTCTTCATTAAGACGACCGCCTGAAAATACAATCGCTCGTTTTTTTGTCATAATCAACATCCTTTCTTTCTGATACGATCCTATATATACCATCGTTTTTAAGTATACCGCGTTAAATATGGCTTGCACAATTTTGGAGGACATGGCTACAATGAAACAGAAAAAAAGGAAGTGTAACGTGTAAATAGGAGGAGAACGAAATGATTAACGTTTTGTTTGTGTGTTTGGGCAATATTTGCCGCTCTCCGATGGGGGAGGCAATACTGAGGCATAAAGCGCAGGAACGGGGATTGGGAGCAGAAATCGGGGTGGACTCGGCCGGGACAGGCGACTGGCACATCGGAAATCCCCCGCATGAGGGAACATTAAAGCAACTTAAACTGCATGGAATCAGTGAACAAGGCATACAGGCGCGGCAAATAACGGGCCGTGATTTTGATGCGTTTGATTATATTGTGTGCATGGATGACTCTAATGAACAAAACATGCGAAAGATTGCAGGTGGAGCGGAGGCTGATATTCTAAAATTTATGGATTTGCTTCCTCAAGAAAAATTAAGAGAAGTACCCGATCCATATTTTACAGGAAATTTTGAAGAGACCTATCGATTAATGGACGCAGGCTGCGACGCCTTGCTGGACAAGATCGTAGAAGAAAAGCTATAATGTGAACGACAGATGACGGCGATAATTGCCGTTTTTCGTTATACTTTTTTGAAAGCGCAATCAAAATGCACTAAAAAATGAGGAAGGAGCTTAATGACCTAGTAGGTCAATGCTCCATTCCCTATAGAAGAATTTTTACTCAGGCGCGATCCAAAAAATACATTAGCGCGTC
The DNA here is from genome assembly GCF_024213325.1 of Paenibacillus sp. MZ03-122A. Lineage (NCBI taxonomy): Bacteria > Bacillati > Bacillota > Bacilli > Caryophanales > Paenibacillaceae > Paenibacillus > Paenibacillus sp. MZ03-122A. The sequence continues at coordinate 409,117 of NZ_JANAVI010000003.1, forward strand.
AGGCAACTCGTTTTGCCAAAAGCCCCACAAATGTTTGCCATCCTTTTCACGGTAAGAAACTTCAGCGTTCCGTTCGCGCAGCAAATCTGCACATTGACGGTTAAGTTCTACAAAGTTGTAAATGCCAGTATCACTCTCAAATGCATCTTCCTGAAGGCCAACCGTCATCCAGACCCGCAAATGAGAAAGATCTTTCTCACGGGCGATGATTTCCTGCGAAGCTTCATAGTAAGCACCTGAGAGGCTGATAATGCGGTTGAACAGCTGAGGATACATCAAAGCCAAATGCAGAGACACACTGCCTCCCAGTGAATCCCCCGCCAAAATGCGGGACGCTGCATCTTTTCTTATAGGATACTTTTGCTCCACATAGGGAATAATCTCTTCTGCAAAACAGGTGGTATACGCCTCAAAACGATTGCCAAAGGGAGCGTACTCCTGAGTTCTGATTTTGGTATTCACTTCCACACCTACAATAATGAAGGGTTCGACGCCCTCATCTAGAATGAGGCGGTTGGCGTGAGTTGCAATGCGGCCAAAATTGAAAAATTCTTCTCCGTCCTGACAGTATACGACCGGGTAGCTCAATATTTCATTATAGCCGGGCGGCAAATATATCCGGAGAGTTCTGATCTCGCTAAGAAAGCGGCTATTTACTTCGTCTTTAAGGATGGTTCGTTTTAAATACCGAGAATCCGTCATTTTTCGTCACCTTTCTTGGGTATTATTTTGCATTCGGGATCACAATAAGTTAAGATTACCCTGATTGCAATAGATGTTTAAAATTTCAATCATGTACTAAGCTGTTATAGTAAAAAACATGCCCTGTTACATACACAAAAATGTGGTAAACTCAAAAAAAATAACTAAATCTTTGACGCGAGCGATATAACAGGTGTATAATAATCCTATAACAGCGGAACTTGATATTCAAATTTTTTTGTTGAGGTGAAGAAAATGAGCAAGGTTCCTTATGAAGTTTACACAGAGGAAGTTGAGGCGCTGTCCGTACTTTCTCCGGATGGTGAAATTATCAATAAAGATATGTTGCCTAAACTTACAGATGATCAATTGAAAGAAATTATGTATCGAATGGTATTTACACGTACTTGGGATGACCGTGCCGTTAACTTAGGTCGTCAAGGACGTCTCGGTTTCTACGCTCCGGTATCCGGACAAGAAGCAACCATGATTGGTAGCGAATATGCGCTCCAAAAAGAAGACTTTATTGCTCCAGGCTACCGCGATATTCCGCAAATCGTTTGGCATGGCCTGCCATTATACCAAGCTTTCTTGTATTCCCGTGGTCATCAACACGGCGGCCAAGTGCCGGACGGTGTTAATGTACTGATGCCGCAAATCATCATTGGCGCGCAAATTTTGCATGCTATGGGTATTGCTATGGGTTACAAACTGAAAAAGCAAAAACAAGTCGCCATTACATATACAGGTGACGGCGGTTCTTCCGAAGGTGATTTCTACGAAGGCCTGAACTATGCTGGTGTATACAAGTTGCCAGTTATTTTCTTTGTGCAAAACAATGGTTACGCGATCACGACTCCATTTTCAAAACAAACGGCTGCTCTTTCGATCGCTCATAAAGCAGTAGCTGCTGGTATTAAAGGCGTGAAAATTGATGGCATGGACGTGCTTGCAGTTATTAAAGCCGTTCAAGAAGCTGCAGAGCGTGGACGTAATGGTGAAGGTGCTACTTTGATTGAAGCCGTAACGTACCGTTTCCGTCCGCATTCCCTTTCTGATGATGCAACAAAATATCGTTCTAAAGAAGAAGAAGGCGAATGGAATGCGAAAGATCCAATTGCCCGCTTTGCTAAATACCTTGAGAAAAAAGGCCTTTGGACTGAAGAAGATACAGCTCGCGTAAAAGAAGAAGCTAAGGCAAAAGTGAACGAAGAGATCAAAAAAGCCGAGAAAACAGAGAAAATGACAATTTCTGGCCTGATCGATAGCATGTTCGAAACAACGCCTAAGCACTTGGAAGAACAAAAAGCTGATTTTAAATAATTGAACTTGAAAGAGACCGGGCGGTAACCCGATCCGGTCTGCTTTTCGATTGACCTGAACTGAAATTGATCTGTCAATGTTTAAGGAGGAAATGAAGCAAATGGCACAAATGAACATGAAAGAAGCGATTCGTGACGCACTGCGCGTAGAGTTGAAACGCGACCCTAACGTCCTGCTTTTCGGTGAAGACGTAGGTCATGTAGGTGGCGTATTCCGCGCTACAGAAGGTCTGCAAAAAGAATTTGGCGAAGAACGTGTATTCGATACTCCGCTGGCGGAATCCGCAATCGGGGGTCTTGCTGTGGGTCTGGGTATCCAAGGCTTCCGCCCTGTAGCTGAAATCCAGTTCGTAGGCTTTATCTTTGAAGCACTCGATCAAATGGCAATTCAAGCATCCCGTATGCGCTACCGTTCCGGTGGACGTTACAATTCTCCAATCGTATTCCGTACACCTTTTGGTGGCGGTGTTAAGGCAGCCGAGCTGCATACAGATTCCTTGGAAGGTCTTCTGGCTCAAACACCTGGTATCAAGGTTGTTGTTCCTTCCAACCCTTACGATGCAAAAGGTCTTATGATCGCGTCTATTCGCGATAATGATCCAGTATTTTTCATGGAGCATTTGAACTTGTATCATGCATTCCGCGCTGAAGTTCCTGAGAATGATTACACAGTTGAACTGGGCAAAGCTAACGTAGTTCGTGAAGGTTCCGATGTGACGATCATTACTTACGGTATGATGGTGCACACTTCGGTTAAAGCTGCTGATGAGCTGGAAAAAACAAAAGGTATCAAAGTGGAAATCATTGATTTGCGTACCATTAGCCCGATTGACATTGATACCGTTGTTGCTTCTATTCAAAAAACCAACCGTGCTATCGTGGTTCAAGAAGCGCAAAAGAGCTCCGGTGTAGCTGCTGAAGTTATTGCACAAATTAACGAAAAAGCAATCCTGCATCTGGAAGCACCTGTTCTGCGTGTAGCAGGCCCGGATACCGTTTATCCTTTTGCTCAAATTGAAGATACTTGGTTGCCAACGCCAACACGTATCATTGATGCGGTTAATAAAGTATTGGAATTTTAATTAAAGCACACCGTAAATTTGGGAGGTTTTAAACGTGGCTAAATTTGAATATAAATTCCCGGAGCTAGGTGAAGGTCTTCACGAAGGCGAAATCATCAAGATGCACATCAAGCCCGGCGACAAAGTAACAGATGAAGATATCATCATGGAAGTACAAAACGATAAGGCTGTAGTTGAAGTTCCTTGTCCGGTTAATGGTACAGTACAAGAAGTATTTGCCAAAGACGGTGACATCTTTAACGTAGGTCAAGTCGTAGCTGTAATTGATGCAGAAGGTGAACTTCCTGAACAAGAAGAAGCACCAGAAGCACCAGCTGCTAGCCCTGAGCCAAGTGCTGCTGCACAAAGCGGAGCCGCAGGTACAGCTAGATTTGAATATAAATTCCCAGAGCTGGGTGAAGGTCTTCACGAAGGCGAAATCATCAAGATGCACATCAAGGCCGGCGACAAAGTAACAGATGAAGATATCATCATGGAAGTACAAAACGATAAGGCTGTAGTTGAAGTTCCTTGTCCGGTCAATGGCACAGTACAAGAGGTATTTGCCAAAGACGGCGACATCTTTAACGTAGGTCAAGTCGTAGCTGTAATCGCTGCAGAGGGTGAACTTCCTGAACAAGAAGAAGCACCAGCTGCTGCTAAACAAGAACAGGATGCTGCACAAGGCGGAGCTAACACTAAACCAGCTGCAACTCCTGCTGCTTCTAACAAAGATGTACTAGCTACACCTAGCGTCCGCAAATTTGCTCGTGAGCAAGGTGTAAACATCGCTCAAGTGAGTGGCTCCGGCAAAAATGGAAAAATCACCAAAGAAGATGTAGAAGCTTTCAAAAATGGTGGAGGCCAAGCGGCTGCACCAGTAACGAAAGAAGCTGCAAAAGCACAAGAGCCTGCTAAGAAAGAAGCGAAAGCTGCGGCAGCATCCGCACCAGCAGCAGATCCACGTGCTGAGGAAGAGCGCGTACCATTTAAAGGTATCCGCAAGGCTATTTCCAATGCTATGGTTAAATCGGCTTATACGGCTCCGCACGTTACGATTATGGATGAAGTAGATGTAACTGAACTGGTTGCTTTCCGTACTCGTATCAAACCAATTGCTGAGAAGAAAGGCACAAAAGTAACATACCTGCCATTCATCGTAAAAGCTTTGGTTGCTGCTTCCCGTCAATTCCCGGCTCTGAATGCCACAATCGACGAAGAAGCAAACGAAATTGTCTACAAAAAATACTACAACATCGGTATCGCTACAGATACAGACAACGGCTTGATCGTTCCTGTTATCAAAGATGCTGATCGTAAGAGTATCTGGATGATTGCTGATTCCATTCGTGATCTGGCTGTGCGCGGTCGTGATGGAAAATTGGCTGCGAACGAAATGAGAGGAAGTACAATTTCCATCACTAACATCGGTTCTGCAGGCGGTATGTTCTTTACTCCAATCATTAACTTCCCTGAAGTTGCGATTTTGGGTACTGGCCGCATCAGTGAAAAAGCAGTCGTGAAAAACGGTGAAATTGTAGCCGCTCCAGTAATGGCTCTTTCCTTGAGCTTTGACCACCGTATTATTGACGGTGCAACTGCTCAAAACTTCATGAACTATATCAAACAGCTGCTCGCTAACCCTGAGTTGCTTGTTATGGAGGTGTAATCAATGGTAGTAGGAGACGCTTCTCTGGATATTGACACATTGGTTATCGGTGCGGGTCCTGGCGGCTATGTAGCTGCCATCCGTGCCGCACAATTGGGACAAAGCGTATTGATCGTTGACAAATCTGAGCTGGGCGGTGTCTGTCTGAACCGTGGATGTATTCCATCCAAAGCTTTGATCTCTGCAGCTCATCAATACGAAGCAGCTAAACATGGCGAGTCCTTCGGTATTACGGCTGAAAATGTAAAAGTAGACTTTGCTAAAACACAAGAATTCAAAAACGGTGTTGTTAAAAAAATGACAGGCGGCGTAAGCGGCTTGCTCAAAGGCAACAAAGTTGAAGTCTTCAATGGCGAGTGCATGTTCATCAACGAAAACGAAGCGCGTGTATTCAACGAACATGAATCACCACGTTACCGTTTTAAAAATGCAATTATCGCAACAGGTTCCCGTCCAATCGAACTGAAACCATTCCCATTTGGCGGACGCATTCTGTCTTCTACAGAAGCATTGAACCTGCCTGAAATTCCAAAAAGCCTGATCGTAATCGGTGGTGGATACATTGGTGCAGAGCTTGGACAAATGTACTCCAAATTCGGTTCCAAAGTAACGATCATTGAAGGTATGGATACAGTGCTTCCTGGTTTCGACAAAGATATGACTTCGATCGTTGCGAAAAGCATGAAGAAAACTGGCATCGAAATCTTCACTGGCGCTAAAGCGGAAAGTGCAGAGCAAACAGATAAAGACGTAACGGTGAAATTCTCCGTTAACGGCGAAAGTAAAGAAGTAACTGCTGATTATCTGCTTGTAACTGTTGGACGTCGTCCAAACACAGACGGTGAACTGGGTCTGGATCTGATCGGCGTAGAACTGGATGAGCGCGGAATGGTGAAAGTTGATCACCAAGGACGTACTAGCATTCCTCACATCTTTGCAATCGGCGATATCGTAGCTGGTCTTGCTCTGGCACACAAAGCTTCTTACGAAGGTAAAGTGGCTGCTGAAGCAATCGCAGGCGAGCCGTCTGTAGTAGATTACAAATGTATGCCAGCTGTCGTTTTCACAGATCCAGAATGCTCCAGCGTAGGCTACACAGAGACAGAAGCCAAAGAAAAAGGCTACAATGTCAAAGTTGGCAAGTTCTCTTATGGAGCAAACGGTCGTGCGGTTTCCCTGAACGCTGCTGAAGGTTTTGTGAAAATCGTAGCTGACGCTGACACAGGTCTGGTACTGGGTACGCAAATCGTAGGTCTGGAAGCTTCCAACCTTATTGCTGAGCTGGGTCTGGCGATTGAAATGGGTGCTACACTCGAAGATATCTCCTTGACTATTCATGCTCACCCTACATTGGGCGAAATCGTTATGGAAGCAGCGGAAGTCGTGCTGGGTCATCCAATCCATGCATTGGCACCACGTCGCTAATACCATTTTTCATTATCTCGTTTTTGGTTTTCATACATGACAAAGAGAGGCAAGGAGCGCTATATCTGCGCTCTTTGTCTCTTTTTTTTCAAACTTTAGGATTTTCAGGACTACTATGAAAATTCACACAGTACATGGTCAACGAAGCACCGTACATGATAAACTAAATATAGATATTGGTGCAGAAAAAGAATTTTAAAGATTAGAATCTGGCGATGCCAGGTTTTTATTCATGCTCAAAGGAGAGGAATAACGTGCGCAACTATTTGGAACTGCTGGAGGATATTTTAGAGAATGGAGTAAAAAAAGAGGATCGTACAGGAACGGGTACACTATCTGTTTTCGGAAGACAACTCCGTTTTGATCTGGCCAAGGGCTTCCCCTTGGTGACCACCAAAAGAGTTCATTTGAAATCCGTTATTCATGAGCTGTTATGGTTTTTGCGGGGAGATACCAACATTTCTTATCTCAAGGAGAACGGAGTTACCATTTGGGATGAGTGGGCGGACGAGCAGGGGAATCTGGGGCCTGTATATGGATCGCAATGGCGCTCGTGGGAAACAACAGACGGGCAACATATTGATCAAATTGCGAATGTCATAGAGGCTATTAAAAACAATCCTGACTCACGTCGACACATCGTCAGTGCTTGGAATGTGGCAGAAATCGAATCCATGAAGTTGCCGCCATGTCACTTTGTATTTCAGTTCTATGTAGCTGGAGGAAAGCTTTCCTGTATGCTAACAATGCGTTCTGTGGATACCTTTCTAGGGCTGCCGTTCAATATCGCGAGTTATGCATTGCTTACGCATATGGTTGCACAGCAGTGTGGTTTGGAGCCCGGCGAATTTATTTGGTCAGGTGGCGATGTGCATATTTATTCAAATCATATGCAACAAGTGCATACACAGCTGGAACGTGATCCTTATCCGTTGCCTCAGTTAAAAATTCTGCGCAAACCGGATTCGATTTTTGATTATACCTATGACGATTTTGCTTTTGAAAATTACGAGTATCATCCAGGGATTAAGGCGCCTGTCGCCATCTGATTAGAGGAGGTGGAAAAATGGGCATTTCAATGATATGGGCTATGGCACAAAATGGTGTGATTGGCCGGGATAACAAACTTCCCTGGCGCCTCCCTAGAGACATGGCCTTTTTCAAAGAGCAGACGATTAATAAAACGGTACTCATGGGGCGCAAGACGTGGGAATCCTTTGGAGGAAAAAGCCTGCCAAACCGACGTAACGTCGTCTTAACTCGAGATCAGTGTTATCAGACGGAAGGTGCGGAAGTGATTCATTCACTGGAAGAAGGGCTCCAATTAGCAAAGCAGGAGGAGCTAATGGTCATTGGAGGAGCAGAAATTTATGCACTGTTTTGGCCACATGCCGATCGGCTGATTGTGACTCGGATTGAGGAGACTTTTGAAGGCGATACAACGTTCCCCGAGCTGGATTGGAACGGTTGGAATATAGTTAATGAGACTCCGGGTGTCAAGGATGACAGAAATCCATATGAGTACCGTTTTGTTGTTTACGAGAAAACGGAATAAGAATAGACTGTAGCCGACCCCACTCATTTGAAAAATTAATAAACCATATAAAAAATCCTTTTGGTGTTGATGCAAAAAGTTGCATAAGTTTTCATTACTTTTACGCTGTATTGTGATACAATAAATCAAATTCAACGAGAACAGACCCTTTCATAATACAACAGACAAATTCGAATTTGACTTAAATTCTGAATGGATGATCGGGGTTCATAAGCGAAGAGATGGGGGAACGTAACATGTCTACACCAACTGGATTTATGGAATACACACGACAGCTTCCTACAGACCGGGACCCGGCAGAGCGTATAAAGGATTGGGAAGAATTCCATAAGCATATGTCTGAAGAAGAGCTGCGTACCCAAGGGGCGCGTTGTATGGACTGCGGAACCCCTTATTGTCATACGGGGATGGATATCATGGGAGCAACTTTAGGCTGCCCGGTTCATAATCTCATTCCGGAATGGAACAATCTCGTATATCGTGGTTTGTGGAAGGAAGCGCTAGAGCGGCTGCACAAAACGAATAACTTCCCGGAATTTACAGGTCGTGTCTGTCCTGCGCCATGTGAAGGTTCGTGTACAGTCGGCCTGATCGGACAGTCTGTTACAATTAAAACCATTGAGGAAGCTATTATCGAAAAGGGTTTTGAGGAAGGCTGGGTTGTCCCTAATCCGCCAGAAAAGCGTACAGGCAAACGAGTGGCTGTTGTCGGTTCGGGTCCGGCAGGTTTGGCTGCGGCTGCACAGCTTAACAAAGCAGGGCACAGCGTGACTGTGTATGAGCGTGCAGATCGTGTGGGTGGATTATTGATGTATGGCATACCGTCCATGAAATTGGATAAGAAGGTTGTTCAGCGGCGTGTGGATTTGCTGGAGGCTGAAGGTATTCAATTCATCACAAATACGGAAATCGGCAAAGATATCCCTACCGATCAGTTGATTGCTGAATATGATGCTGTTGTCCTATGCGGTGGTTCTACTAAGCCAAGAGAATTCAACATTGAAGGTAGCGATTTGAAGGGTGTTCATTATGCGATGGATTATCTGAATGGTACCATCAAAAGTTACTTGGACTCCAATCTGGAAGATGGCAACTATTTGTCTTCCCAAGGTAAGGACGTTATTGTAATCGGTGGCGGTGATACGGGTTCGGACTGTGTAGCTACTTCTTTGCGTCATGGATGTCGGAGTGTCACTCAATTTGGCACACACACCAAAGCGCCTATGGAGCGTGACCCGATTGCCAATCCTTGGCCGCAATTTCCAAACGTGTATTCTCTCGATTATGCACAGGAAGAAGCTAAGGCGTTGTTCGGAGAAGATCCACGTGAGTTCTCCATCATGACGACCAAATTTGTAGGTGATGAGAACGGTAATCTGAAAGAGCTGCACACCATTCAAATTCAACGGATTGTTGATGAAACAGGGCGCAAAATCTATCAACCGATTCCAGGTACGGAGCGCGTATTCCCTGCACAAATTGCTCTTATTGCCATTGGATTTGATGGTCCTGAGCAAACGATTGTAGAGCAAATTGGTTTGGAGACGGACCGTCGTTCCAACGTTAAAGCACGTTATGGAAAATATGTTACTAATGTGGATAAGGTTTTTGCTGCAGGTGATATGCGTCGCGGACAAAGTCTTGTCGTGTGGGCTATTAATGAAGGTCGAGAAGCTGCACGAGAAGTTGATAAATACCTCATGGGCGCTACCGTTTTGGTGTAATTATAAATTTCATGTTACGGATCAGTCAAAGCTCCATCTTCGGATGGGGCTTTATTGTATTTCAAGCTGAGTCTGCCAGAAGCGAAAAATGAATAAATGATTATTGAGCTGTGAAACATTGTGAAATATATGTTATATAATATAACTTAAATTCAATCGTATCACCATATATTTCTTATCTAAATTGATCATAACATAAAAATGGGTGTTTAGTGTAGATTTTTTTATAGAAAAAAGGATTATTCCACAAGAAAATTAGATAAAAGCTGATTTTTATGTTATATAAATTAACATATACATAACTTTCGTTGACTGTATAAAATCATGACCTGAGAGAACCATGGTATCTATGGTATAATACACGTATATTGTTGAAGCGCTTGACTAAATGAATTTACAAAGGAGCTTTCGTCAGGAGAAGGCTCCTTTTGCATGAGGCCGGGATACCTGTGTTTTCATTAACATTCCATGTATATGTATGATTCATGGAGGAGAAACAGAAGGCCGTCAGGAAGGAATGGAGTATGAATGAAGACGTTGATTATTGCTGAGAAACCAGATATGGGACGGACGATTGCCGCCGTTATGGAGCCGCGGGCGAAAAATAACCGTACCTATTTGGAAGGGGAGAAATACATTGTAACCTGGGCGATCGGACATTTGCTGGGTTTGGCTGAGCCGGATGCATACGATGCTAAGTACAAACGATGGAATATTAAGGATCTTCCTATTATCCCTGAGCAGTTCAAAATTGTACCGAATCCGAAAACAAAGGATCAGCTGAAAATAATTGGTGAACTGGCTAAACGCTGCAACGCCATCGTAAATGCTTGTGATGCTGGACGGGAAGGGCAATATATTTTTGCGTTGATTCAACAGCAATTGAAGTTGCATCAGCCAGTTAAGCGACTGTGGATTTCAGATTTGACAGCGGAGAGTATTGCGACAGGCTTTGAACGATTGCGAGATGCTTCAGAGTTTGAATTTCTGACTCAAGCTGCAAGGGCACGAAGTGAAGCGGATTGGCTGATCGGAATGAATGCTTCCAGAGCGTTCACAACACGACATAATACACTACTGTCAGTAGGGCGGGTGCAGACTCCCGTGCTGGCATTGATTCATGACCGGGAAAAGGAAATTGAGGCATTTCAGTCTCAAACCTTCTATGATGTGTGGGCTGAATTCAAGCAAGATCAGATCAAGTACAAAGGTGCGTGGCAGGGGGATCGGCTGACGAAGCCGGAGGAAGCTGAGGCGATCGCTGCAACCGTTCGCGGAAAAACGGGTAAAATCACCAAATATGACACAAAGCAGACAAAAGAGTATCCTTTTAAATTGTACGATTTAACGTTGCTTCAACGCGAGGCGAATGCCAAGTACGGTTATTCGGCCAAAAAAACACTAGATGTGGCACAAGCGCTTTATGAGCGTCACAAGGTCATTTCTTATCCGCGTACCAATTCTAACTATGTGACAGAGCAAAATATAGACGGCATGCACAAGGCGCTACGGATGCTGGGGACAGGTCCTTATGCTGATCTGGTACAACAAGCCAACCCCAACTTGGTCCATAAACAGAATAAATCGGTCTGCAATCCATCTCGTGTTGAAGATCACCATGCTATTCTGCCAACGTTAAAAAGACCAGGTACGCTAAGCAAGGAGGAGCAAAATGTATATGACCTGGTTATTCGCAGGTTTTTGTCACATTTTTTTCCGCCTGCTGAATATAAAATGCATACCGTAATGACGCAGGTGGACAAGCATCTGTTTAAAACAAATATCAAAGAGCTTCTTTTCTTGGGATGGAAAGTGGTTTTAAGTAAGGTTGACCAGGATAAAGGTAAAAAGAGCAAATCATCGAAAAAAGAGGATGAAGAGGAAACGGACGAGTGGACGGACAAGAAGTTTGAGATTGATGCGGGACGTCCGGTGGAGTGTGTTCGCGCTGAGATGAAAGAAAAGGCGACTCAGCCCCCCAAAAGCTACACGGAGGGTACATTGCTTAAGGCGATGGAAAGCGCAGGCAAACAGATGGAGAATGAGGAATTACGTGAGGTCATGAAGGATGCCGGCTTAGGCACACCTGCCACACGGGCTGCCACAATTGAACGATTGAAAAAGGTTGGCTATATTGAAATGAAGGGCAAAAAGATTCTTATTACGGAAAAGGGAAAGATGGCTATTGATCTGATCCGTCATGCCGGGGTTGATCTATTAGCCTCACCGGAGATGACAGGTCAATGGGAACGTCGTCTACATCAAATTTCCAAGGGTGAGGCGGCTCAGGAGAAATTTATGGATAACGTTAAAAGATTTACGTTGTCCATCATTGACAAGGTGAGGCAGCAGCCACCAGCTCCGGCAGATGCCTTTGGCGAGGAAGCAAGGGGGAAGCGTGCGGCTGGAAAAGAAGGCGCACGTAGCGCACGTGCGAGTGGACGCACCGTCGCCAAGGGGGTGGGGCGTGCTACATCAGGACGCGGTGGTAACGCTGGAAGCGCAACGCTGGAGCAAGCACCACCACCAGCAAGTCGTGCTGCGGGAACAGCAGGTTCCGTTGCACGCAGCTCTTCCGACGGACCCTCAGGCATTTCAGTGAGCCAAAGGCAAGCTTTGGGTAGCTGCCCATGCTCTAATTGTGGCGGAAGCATTATTGAAGGGCGTAAAGGGTATGGGTGCAGCCACTACAAGCAGGGCTGTGGTTTTGTCGTCTGGAAGGAATATGCTGGCAAGCAGATTACCGAAACGATGCTCAAGTCTCTGTTGACAAAGGGACAGACGCAATTGTTGTCTTTTAAGCGTAAAGATGGATCGACCGTCAAAGCGCGAATTATTCTGAATGAACCAGGTACAGGACGACTTAGCGTTCGAGAGGAATCCTGAGACAGGGTTTAGACCACTATTTTGGCTGGATCAAAGGTTGAATAACAATTTAAATACAAAAAAGGGACCCTATCCGAGGGTCCTTTTTTGTTGATGTAATTGTATGCTTTCGTGGATAACCCGTGGTACTTCCGTCAGCTTCTGTATCGTATACATCACGGAGTTCACGTTTTTTTGCAATTCAACCATATTGTAAATCCATTCCTTAGGCTGCTTGAGATAGACAGCATGAATACCTGCGGCAAGGGCTGGAGATACATCAGTGCGCAGAGAATTCCCGATCATCCAGGTGATGCTTCGGTCCAAGCGATTCATCTGGATGATTTCTTCCAGTGCTTCAACATTTTTATGCTGACGAATGTAGATGCGGTCATCAAAGTAGGTAGCCAGTTTCATTTGTTCAATCTTTCTTTCTTGAATGATCTGCTCACCACCAGTATAAAGATGAAGGGAATGCCCTGCTTTTTGGAGGGAGTTCAGCGTTTCGACCATGCCTGGATACGGTTCGATTTCCTGTTCGTATACACTTCGGCCAAGAGAGCGAAGCTCCTGCTCTTCCCGTGAATCGAGACGGCGTCCGAATTGTTCCGAGAAAAATTGGTACGTATCTATCAGAGATTGTGGGAAATGCTCGCTGGCAAAGCCCACCTGATGAACTCCAGCCACATCAATTTCGATTTGTTTTTCACGAATCATGTTTTTCGTTAGGTTATGAGTTGCAAACCATTCCTGAAGCAAATCGAAAAAGTGGTTGAGGATAAGGTCAAAATACTTGTTGCAGTGGACTAAGGTGTCATCAAGATCAAATAAAATGTGCTGCTTCGGATACGACATGATGCATACTCCTTCCAAGCCAAAGCTTTAACGTTGCTTCGGTTATAACTAAAAGTACAATTCAAATTACAATCCAATATAGGATTCCAAAAATACCTGTAAATCAGCCGCGCCATCGGGACGGATGCTGAATTTTTCCTTATGATAACGTCCGATGTGAATACGGAGCAGACCAGCCACTCGTAAAATCATCATATCAGACATGAGTGTATCTTCCAAACGGCTCAAATCGTGGCGCATGTCTTCGAGAGACTTAGGACCTTGAGCTACATAACGTAGAATTCGCAGTCGCTGCGGATCATTGACCGCACGAGTTAGCCGTAGCAGAAGCGTAGGCGGTTCTTCCTCGCTCTCCTCGGGGATATCTACCGGATACTGGATCAGAAGTGTGCGGGTATAAAAACAGTATGAATTAATCGGGCGATTATGGACAACCGGAAATAGGACTACTGTATCCAGGTCTTCCACGTGTGGCACGACTAGTCCAGCTGTCGCATATTCAACCAATGCTTCCGGTTCCATCTTACTCAGCAGCATGCGTTTTTCCGCAGCGTCTTCTTCTGCCAACACACGTAGTTCGCCTTCCAAGGCCCGAAAATAATCACGATCCCACAATCTGAGGAGTGGTGCGTATACCTTGCGAATGCGTAAAGATTCTTCAAAGGTTAAAAAAGGGATATGCGGAACGAGCAACTCAAACATATCTTTATCCGGACCGTGGTCCAAATAAGAGATATAATCAGATATTTCATCCGATTCCGGTCGAAGTAACGCCCAGGCATAGAGTGCGTCATAATCGCTAAAAGGGCAATCCTGAGCTGTAGCAAGCTCAGTACGAACTTCATGTTGTAGTCGTGCATCTACCTTGTCGATCCATTCATGGCCCAAGTCCATATCTTGGACCCACTTTTTAGTCACATAGGCCATGAAGCTGCCGAGCAATTCATAAATTGGAGAAGTGTCTATTTTAATTTGATAACTCATGGAACTAATGCCTCCTATTCTGTCTTCTAGCCCAGAGCGGTGAACGTAATTAAGCCCGTCCATAAGCAAAACATGAGCATTTTAATAATTGCTCACTTATTTATTATGGCTTGTTCTGCCAGGGATTGTCCACTATAATATGAAATAGTGCGTTGTGACGTGAATGGGTTCGGATTGAACATACGAGGCTCCTTAACCGAAGGAGTCGGATACATACCAGACAAGCTCTTTCCGTAAAATCGTCATCTCAGATGGCGATTTTTTTCTTCTCTTTAATACACTAATTACACCTGAATTTGTATATGTGATTTGCCGGTTTTGCAGGACGGCATGAAATACATAGTGATAAGAATTATTATTGATTATGGAATCAAATGCAAATCATTTCTTAACATTGATTTTAATTATTTTATTTGTTCGATCAGGAGGAGCTAGGATGTCGTCGTCGTTACGGGTTCATTATTTTATTTTAATTGCTGTTATTATTGTTGCCGGATTATGCCAAGGTTTATTATTACCTATTCTGTCTATCTCGTTGGAACAAATGGGAGTTTCATCTTCACTAAACGGAATGAATGCGGCTGCCCTGTATATTGGTTCATTCGCAATGACGTTGGTGGCAGAACGGACATTGGGGTGGTTAGGGTTCAAAAAGCTGATGGCCGGAGGGCTTGTGCTAGTGCTCGTTACGCTGCTGCTATTCCCGCTAATCCCTGATATTCGGGTATGGTTCATACTGCGTCTGCTAGTAGGTATTGGTGACAGTGCATTGCACTACTCTGCGCAGCTATGGATATTGCTGGTGACTCCAGCAGAGAAGCGAGGCCGCAACATTTCCTTTTATGGTATGTCATACGGTCTGGGTTTTGCATTAGGACCATTGGGATTATGGCTACTCGATTATGGAATGCTGGTTCCATTCGCTGCGTTGGCCTTATTATGTTTGCTTGTTTTGTTATTGGTGTTAATAAAGCTGCCGGACTCCAGACCGGAGAAGCTGGAGTCCGAGGCGCGTCCCACTCAAAGATTTCGTCGCAGCTACAGCTGGGCATGGTACGCTCTTTTACCTGCATTTCTATACGGCTATATGGAAGCGAGCCTGAACAGTAACTTTCCAGTCTATGGCCTGCGTATTGGCTTTCATACCGATGAAATCGCCGCCTTGCTGCCGTTCGTCAGTTTGGGAGGGTTAGTGCTGCAGCTACCGCTAGGGATATTGAGTGACCGTTGGGGACGTAAAAAGGTGCTAATGAGCGTAGGTATAGCAGGGGGAATGACCTTTATGTTGCTACCTTGGAGCGGCAATCATTTTATGTTCACTTTGATATTGCTGACCCTAGCAGGTGGTTTAGTAGGCTCCTTTTTCTCCCTCGGTTTGGCCTACGCCGCTGATCTGTTGCCCAAATCATTTTTAGCAGCCGCGAATGTACTGGCATCCTTTCATTTTAATCTGGGAAGTGTGATCGGACCTAATATTAGCGGAGGGTTGCTGGACTTTGGAACTCAAGGCAGTATGTTTCTTGTCCTTGGAGGTAGTTACGTTGTTTTCGGATTGTTAGGTTTGTTTTCCAGAAAAAGAGTAACGGCGGTTTAAAACTGCGGTTTGCATGGTATTTGTTTCACATTTACTATAAAATATAAACAGTATTGATGGCGCGCAAAGGGGAATCACTTAGATGATTAAAATTCGGAAGCTGACCAAGCAAGTGGGGCCTGAACGGACCCAGCTACTTCGAGGAATTGATGCTGAAATTCATCAGGGCGAATTTATTGCCATAGTGGGGCCAAGTGGAAGCGGCAAAACAACGTTGCTTCGCTGTCTTGCTTTACAAGAGCCATGGGATGAAGGCAGTTTAATTGTAGGTGGCAATGATGTGCTGAAATCCGGGTGGACGGGCAAGAAGAAAATAAAGCGGGAATGGGCATACCTGGAGCAAAACCCGCATCTAAATATGAATCGAACCGCTCTTAAAAATGTGCTCATTGGCAGATCCGTTCAAACTCCGATGTGGAGAATGGTGACGGGGATGGTGCGTTCCGACGATTATATGGGAGCGATGGACGTACTGGAGGATCTGGGTCTGCTGGATAAGGCGCATGATAAATGTGACAAGCTCAGCGGTGGCGAGCGGCAGCGGGTAGCGACTGCGCGTGCTCTCGTGCACGGAGCTAAAGTTATTTTAGCTGATGAGCCTGTAAATGGACTTGATCCAACTTCGGCAGCGCATGTATTGGAGACCTTTCGCAAGCTGTGTTCTGACGAGCGGGTGACGATCATGACTGTATTGCCGCTGGAAATGGCTGAACGCTTTGCTTCCCGTATATGGGGGTTGAATGATGGTGAATTGGTGTTTGATATTCAGGGAAGACGATTGACACAAGCAGAAAAGAACAAATTGTGAAGGGGACGGCAAGAGAAGTGAATATAATGCTGTTGAGAATGGTGGCTGGCTGCTGTTCCTTGCTGCTCCTTGCTGGATTTTTAAGCGGCTGTAATGTTATTAGCGATCCCATTTCGCTGATGGAGACACCGACGATGTCTGACGAGAAACAGCAGTTGAATGGTGCAGTGAATACGCAACTAGGGGCGGTACAGCCTTTAAGGCCGAATGACCCAGATGACCCGACGCCAATTCGGACGGGTGATCTGAACAATGATGGCACAGACGAAGCAGTGCTCTTTTATGAAACGCCAGATGAGAGCGTAAAAATACATGGTGCCTTGTTTGAAGATCAGGGCGGAACTTGGGTAAAGAAGCTGACGTTTGATGGGGAAGGCACTGTGCTGGAGTCATTTAAGCTCGTGGATTTAACGAATGATGGAACACTCGATATTGTAGCGGGTTTTTCCAGCGGAGATAGTGGCGATGGCGGGGATCAGAAGGGACTCATCGTGTATTCCTATACCGGAGGAACGCTGGAGAAAATATATGCTACAGGTTATACAGACTTCGTCGTAGATGATTTTAACCATAACAAGATGGACTTGAACGGGGATAATTTGAATGATTTGACGATTATTACGCTGCGACGTAATGAATTCTTTACTGTTAAAACGTTTCAATTCAGTGGGGGAACCTTTAAGGAAATCGGATCGTTGGATTTGGACAGTCAGGTCTTAGGTGTCTATAATGTCGTTGCTGGCAAGGTAGCCGAGGGTAGGCAGGGGATTATTATAGACACCAAAATTGCCCAGACCACTACCGTGTCCAATGTTATTGTGATGGATCACGGCAAGCTCAGGAAGCTTAATCTTATGGATGTCACCTTCAAGGATGCGACCATCGCCAGTGGTGATGTGGATGGTGACGGCATTCTGGAATTTGGTAATTTGGAGAAGCCTAAAGGTTGGAGTAACAAGCCGCTGGATGAGGTTCCATATTTTGTGTCGTTCTATCAGTGGGACGGGGCGAAAGGAACGATTTTTAAGCAGCAGCAGTATCGTGATTCTAATGAACAGGTCTACTTCAGATTACCGAAAGAGCTGCATGGCAAGGTGACTATTGATCCGAAAGTTTCGAAGAAGGACAGCTATTTGCGCTTCATTTTGGATGATACAGACAAAACGATAGCGGAAATTAAATTTTTCTCGTTGTCACAATGGGAGCGAAACAACGAAGGTTATAGCCAACTGTGGAGAACGAATGCGCAGGTCATTGGCATTAAGCGATCCAGTGAGCTGGAACCGCGTAAAACCATTAAAAACAAGATGGGGGAAAGGCAGGTAGAGTAGAGTGAGTAAAGTTTTAATCATGGAAGACGAGGAATCCATTCGCAGCTTTATCGTCATTAACTTGAAGCGTAACGGTTTTGAGGTGTTGGAGGCGTCGGAAGGGCATGAGGCTCTGAATATTTTGAACACGGTGCGGGATATTGATATTGCACTGCTCGACGTAATGGTACCCGGTATGGATGGTTTTGAGGTCTGTCGGAGAATCCGGGAAACGAATGAGCGCATCGGCATTATTTTTCTCACAGCGAAAGTACAGGAGCAGGATAAGGTGTATGCCTTGTCTGTAGGGGCCGATGATCATGTGAGCAAGCCTTTTAGCCCGACGGAGCTGATTGCACGTATTCAATCGTTATTGCGTCGGGTGAATGTACATCGTGAAACAGCAGCCAAAGTATCCTTCCAATCCGGACCGTTCACGCTAGATTTGATTGCTAAGCAATTTAAGAAGAGCGGGCAGCTGATCGAGTTGACACCGACTGAGTTTTCCCTGATTCAATTTTTTCTCGAAAAAGAAAACACGCCGCTCAGCCGAGATGTTCTACTTGACCACGTATGGGGCAAGGAATATATGGGCGATCCGAAAATTGTGGATGTGAACATCCGACGTCTGCGGCAGAAAATTGAAAACAATCCATCCGAGCCAGCTTTTTTACAAACAGTCTGGGGACATGGATATAAATGGAAAGGTCAGTCTCAATGATCAAAAAGGGGATTCGCCGACAGATTGTGCTTCACTATTTTTTCGTAGTGTTCTTGGCGCTTCTGTTAGTAGAAGTCATTTTTATGTTTGCACTCCGGTCGTACTATTATGACTCCATTTACAAACATATCGAAAGCCGTATCGAATCGGTAAGTGAATTTGCACCCAAATTCAAAGAGCCGGAACAGTCTTTGCAATCGTATTTGTTAAATACATTTTCTCTACCCTTCACTGAACTGCAATTGCTCGATGAACAGGGAAATGTAATTGATAACTCGACGAATTTTGCAGCAGATCTAAGTGTGCAAACAAGTGATGTTACACAAGCATTAGCTGGAGATACAGGCAAATGGATCGGAAAGCAACCGAGTACGGGGCAGCAGGTGATGGCGGTATCTCAAAAACTTGACAATATCGTCGGAGACCAGGTGTATGTTATTCGGTATACGACTTCGCTGGAATTGGTAAATGATAAGCTGTTTACGATTACGCTGTTTTCTCTTGGCATCATGGCAGCTGTACTGGTTATTGTATTTGTAGTCAGCACAGGGCTCGCGAATTCTATTGTTAGACCGATTAATAATATCCGCGATGTATCTGCTCAGATGGCTCAGGGGAGGTTTGATGCACGCATTGAAGGCGATTATCGTTATGAGTTGGGTGAACTGGCTTCGACTCTGAACTATATGGCACAGGAAATTGTCAGAACAAATCAAATCAAGGATGATTTTATTTCATCCATATCTCATGAATTGCGTACTCCACTTACATCTATTAAGGGTTGGAGTGAAACGTTAAATTCTGGCGGATATGACCCGGAAGAGACGAAAATCGGGATGAAGATTATTTCTAAGGAGACCGATCGGCTGATTGGCTTGGTAGAGGAAATTCTCGATTTTTCCAAGCTGGAGCAAAATGCCATGAAGCTTGTGATGGGAACGGTGGATCTACGGGAGCTTTTACAGGAAATTATGCTGAACGTATGGGCCAAAGCAGAAATGAAGCAGATAAAACTTCAGCTGGATTCGGAGGAAACGGCATATCTCGTCCATGGAGACGGTAACCGTCTAAAACAGGTGTTTTTGAACATTGTGGATAATGCTATCAAGTTTTCGCATGAAAGTTCGATTATTTTTCTGTCTCTACAACGGATGGATGGCAATATCGAGATATCCGTACAAGATACAGGGATTGGAATTAGTGCTGAAAACCTTGCCAGAGTCAGAGATCGCTTTTTCCAGGTAGACCACCAAAACGGTGGTACTGGACTGGGATTGGCCATCTCGCAACAGTTTATCGAGCGCCATCATGGTCAGATGCTCATCAGAAGTGAACTGGGGGCTGGAACTACCATTACGGTTTCATTACCTGCTCTGCAAGCAGAGCAATCCGTGGAACCATCACAACTTACTGAAGGACAGATTTAAAGCCTACTTATAGGTGTAATTAGAAAAACAGCCAGTCCTCTCAAATCGGGAGGGCTGGCTGTTTTTAATTTGGGGTAACGTTATGAAGTAAAACCTTCGGCACGTAAGCGTGTATTGCGCTCGTAAGCTTCTTTCAGCATACGTGTAGTTTGCGGTCGTACCGCCATTTTACCAAATACCGTTTCATTGGGTCCGATGACCATAATTTCGCCCGGTTTACCTTTAATGACAGCACCATCGCGAATCACAGCACCTTCACCAATAATCGCATGTTCAATATGGACGTTACGTCCAATGCGTGTGTCAGGCATAACGATACTTTCTTTAATGGCTGAACCTTTACCTACCTCGACACCACTAAATACAACGGAGCGTTCTATTCGACCCTCTACTTGGCAGGAATCATGCAACAAGCTGCCCAATGGTTGTGTTTGACGGTTAGGTACCTTTTGTGCGCTCAACCTTGTGCGGCGTTCACGTGTATACATCGGCCAGTCCTTGCGTTGAAGGTCGATCGCACAATCTTCGTGTAACAAATCCATGTGTGAATCCCATAGGCTTTTAACGGTACCTACGTCCTTCCAGTAGCCCTGGAATTCATAAACGTACAAGGATTCTTGGTCCGCCAACATTTTAGGTATGATATCTTTACCAAAATCATGACTGGATTGAGCATCCTGTGCGTCTTCTAATAGGTAATTTCTCAAGTAATCCCATTTGAAAAGGTAAATCCCCATGGAGGCCAAATTACTTTCCGGTTTCTCCGGCTTCTCTGCAAATTCTGTGACACGCAGATCTTCATCGGCACTCATAACACCAAAACGGTGTGCTTCATCCCAAGGTACCTCCATGACAGAAATGGTAGCCGCAGCTCCTTTTTCCTTATGGTAGTTCAGCATTTCACGATAATTCATATAGTAGATATGATCACCGGATAAAATAAGCACATGCTCCGGATTTTGGCTGTCAATATATTCGATATTCTTATGAATAGCATCTGCCGTTCCTAAGTATTCAGCGTTACCTGTGTTATAAGATGGAAGCAGGGTAATTCCCTTGTAATCTGTTTTTGTAAGACCCCATGGTGTTCCATCCCCGATATGTTCGTGCAAGGATTCTGCCTCATATTGCGTCAAGACACCTACAGTATCAATGTCCGAATTTACGCAGTTACTGAGAGGAAAATCGATGATCCGGTAATGACCGCCAAAAGGTACGGCGGGTTTTGCAATCGTTGAAGTAAGGGGAGCAAGACGGCGTCCCTCTCCGCCTGCCAGCAGCATGGCAATGCATTCTTTATTAAACATTTCGTTTCCCTCCCGGTTTAGTTGTCAGTGTAGTACATACATAAACGGTATGGGGTACTCTTGAAACCATAAGGTATATAAGATTCCCCCAAAACTAAGGTTTATTTTTTTCCTAGTCATTTTTCTGTTCAATGTGGCTAGAATGGGGTAATAACTCAAGTCAGCTTTGACCCAAAAGCGAATGCATTACCGATTCATACATTTTTACTTACAAAACATATAAGGGTGGTGACGTGATGACAGACCAAACTCTTCCGCAACAGGCTATTTCATCGGAAGATATTTATTTGTTTCATGAAGGAACGCTTTATCACAGCTACCGATCTTTGGGTTCCCACCTTACTGTGGAGAACGGAGAACAGGGCGTCCGCTTTACGGTCTGGGCTCCTCATGCTCTCCATGTCGGGCTTGCTACAGATCGCAACAACTGGAATGGGGAACAGGATTCCTTATATAGGGTTCCCAAATCCGGTTTTTGGAGTCGTTTTTTTTCGGGGATATCCCAAGGAACTTTTTACAAATACGACATTACGGGTGCAAACGGTGAACGATTTCTGAAAGCAGACCCTTACGCGGTACGTGCTGAAGTGAGGCCAGCAACGGCTTCTGTGGTAGCTTCTATAGATGGTTATGCTTGGAACGATGCGATTTGGCGCCGAAAACGTAGAGCACCTTATGGAAAGCCTCTGCACATATACGAGCTTCATCTGGGCACTTGGAAGCAAAAAGAAGATGGTACGTTTTATACATACAGGGAAATAGCCGAGCTTCTTGTGCCTTATGTGACCGATATGGGGTATACACATATTGAGCTGATGCCGCTGAGTGAGCATCCGTATGATCTTTCCTGGGGCTACCAGCTTACCGGATATTTTGCACTCACAAGCCGTTATGGAGAGCCGCATGATTTTATGTATTTGGTGGATCGTTGCCATCAGGCGGGAATCGGAGTGCTGATGGATTGGGTGCCAGCCCATTTTGCAAAAGATGCTCATGGATTAAGGCTGTTTGACGGATCGCCCCTGTTCGAATACGCGGATCCGCTGATTGCGGAAAAGCCCGGCTGGGGAACGCTGACGTTTGATTACAGCAAGCCGGAGGTGCGTTCTTTCCTGATATCTAATGCGCTATTCTGGATGGATGTGTACCATATTGACGGCCTGCGCGTAGATGCTGTGACAAGTATGCTACGGCTGGATTTTGAAAAGCAGGACGGTCAATATCGTTTTAACTCTAAAGGAGGCATTGAAAATGAGGAGGCTATTGCCTTCCTTCAACAACTGAATGAAACAGTATTCCGCTATTATCCGTATGCTCTGATGATGGCAGAGGAGTCCAGTGCCTGGCCGATGGTGACTTCCCCGGTAAGCGATGGAGGACTCGGTTTTAATTACAAGTGGAATATGGGCTGGATGAACGATACGCTTGATTATATCGAAACGGATTTCGATCAAAGGCCAGAGCGCCATAATTTGCTGACATTCCCCATAGCTTATGCGTACAGCGAGAATTTTACACTGCCGTTGTCGCACGATGAGGTTGTTCATGGGAAGAAGTCGCTGCTTGATAAAATGCCAGGTAGCTATGAGCAAAAATTTGCCGGGCTTCGAGCGCTTCTCGGTTACCAAATCACCTCACCGGGCAAAAAGCTCTTATTTATGGGAGGGGAATTCGGCCAATTCATCGAATGGAAGGATGAAGAGCAGCTTGACTGGTTTCTGCTGGATTATGACAGTCACCGTTCGCTGCACACTTATACGAAAGCGCTGAATCATTTGTATATTCAGGAAAAGGCGTTATGGGAACTGGATCATTCGTGGGATGGATATCAGTGGATTGAAGCGGAGGACCGTGGGCAGAGCGTAATTACGTATTTACGTAAAGGTAAAAAGCCGGGAGATACACTGGTCGTGCTAATTAACTTTCAGCCCGTGCCCAGAGAGAACTATCGAATTGGGCTGGAAAAGGCCGGGGGTTATATCGAACTGCTGAACAGTGATCATAAGGACTTTGGGGGAAATGGCCAGCTAAATACCGGAGTGATACGGACCGCCTCCATTCCTTGCCACGGACAGCTTCACAGCTTGGAGGTGACCATACCACCCTTAAGCATCGTTATACTCAAGAAAGCGCCTCGGAGGCCTAGAAAAGCAGATTAAACACATAAGGAGGAAGCACATATGAACATTTTGTTTGCGGCAGCAGAAGCACATCCATTTATTAAAACAGGCGGGTTGGCTGATGTCATTGGCGCACTGCCGAAGGCACTTCGTCAGGCGGGGTGCGACGTCCGAATCATTTTACCTAAATATGCGGGGATTCCCGATACTTATAAAAAGTCTCTGCGTCCGGTAGCGGTGAAGCTAGTAGCCGTAGGCTGGCGTAATCAATATTGCGGAATAGAGGAACTGACATTAGACGGAATCAAGGTTTATTTTATAGACAATGAGTATTACTTCGGTCGTGACGGTATTTACGGTTATATGGATGATGGCGAACGTTTTTCCTTTTTTAACCGGGCGATTTTAGAAATGCTGCCTGAACTGAACTTTCGGCCGGATATTTTGCATTGTCATGATTGGCATACGGCAATGGTTCCGCTGCTTCTGAATGCCGATTATCGACATTTGCCCTTCTACAGCGATATTCGCACGGTGTTTACGATACATAATCTGCTGTATCAAGGGGATTTTCCGTATGAGGTCTTAACTGAGCTGCTCAACCTGGATGGAAGCTATTTCACCCCCGAGGGTGTGGAGTATCATGGCAGACTGAATTTTATGAAAGGTGGGCTTACGTACTCGGATCATGTCACGACCGTGAGTCCAACCTATGCAGAGGAGATTCAAACCGAATTTTACGGATACGGGCTGGAGGGTCTGCTTCGTAAATTGGGAGATCAGGGTCGCTTAACAGGGATTGTGAACGGAATTGACACCAAAAGCTACAATCCTGCCACGGACAATCGTATTTATACGAAGTACCGCACGAGTCTGACAAAGAAAAAGGAAAACAAAATTGGCCTGCAAAAAGAGTTGGGTCTGCCGGTGCGGCCAGACGTACCTATGATTGCCATGGTAACCCGGCTTGTAGATATGAAGGGGCTAGATCTGGTAACGAGAGTGCTTGACGAAATCCTGTATTATGATGATATCCAGTTTGTCGTGCTGGGAACAGGGGATCCGGCTTTTGAGCATTGGTTTCGTGAGGCAGCGGGACGCTATCCACTGAAAATGTCGACGCAGCTCGCTTTTAGCGAACCTCTGTCACGAAAAATATATGCGGCAAGTGATATGTATCTTATGCCATCAAGGTTTGAGCCTTGCGGGATCAGCCAACTGCTGGCGCTTCGTTATGGAAGTATCCCTATTGTGCGAGAAACAGGGGGTCTTAACGATACTGTGCAGGCTTACAATGAGTCCACAGGGGAAGGAAACGGATTTAGTTTCACGAACTACAATGCACATGATATGCTGAACACTATTCGTCGTGCTGTTCATTTTTATCGCCAATCTGAGCATTGGTCGAAACTTACACAGACGGCTTTTGCAGGAGAATATAGTTGGGATGTTTCAGCTAAAGCGTATATGGATATTTACCATTTGCTAACAAAGACGGACTGAACAGAGTAGGAACACCATAGTCATGTTAATGAAAAAGGGAATCCCTTTAGCCAGTGTTTGGCTGAGGAATTCCCTTTTTGCTATGATCAGTCTCCCCCGCCACCACAGCTGCTTCCACATGAAGAGCCGCTGCTACACGAAGAATGACTACCAGAATCGCCTGAATCATGGTGAGAAGAGCCTCCATGATGAGAACTGTCATGGGAGGAATGATGGTGCGAGTGATGTGTATCCCAGTTCGAGCATCCGCTTGCCGAGCTACAGCCGGATGAGCTAGCTAATACGGCATTACCTGTAGCATCCGGGTGCATGTGTATGGCAAATTGTTCAGGTTGATACCATGAATACCACACAACAGCTAATAATAAATAGTCGACCTGTAAATAGTTGACCTTAGGCAATTGCTTCCCCTCAGGATCATCCACCGCTTTATTCACCCGCTCGCGCAGACGTTGTACAATCTTATGAACCGCTTGTTGGGCCTGATGTGAAATGGCTGTATTCTCCTGTGTATTCCAGCGGTCACCTGCTGGCTGCGCCGAAGTTGCGAGTTTATAATAGCGCGAAAGCTCGTCGTTCGGTAATGGATGATTAAAAAAAGTACCCCACAAACTGGCGCTATAGCGGTTCCAGCCAAAGCATTCCACATACAACCAGTCAAACCACGCCCGCTCCTCAGGCATCGGCTTAGAGCCGCCAGAATGGGGCGCATGGTGAAGCATACGACCAAAAAAAGCTTCCGAGAATTGCTGATATTCGCGGGTAAACATCAACATTTCGTGCCATAATTCATCCACACCACTACTGAACATAGGCACTCTATTCATAATCGCGCATAGCATAAAATATCGTTTTAGCTCATGCCAGCGCCAATCATATTCTTGGTCCGTCAGCTCTGGGTGGGCTTCCATTACACGACGCCTTACGCTTTGAGCATAGGAGGCGGGTATGGATTGCTCCAGTAGCTGCATCAGCTCTGTAATCTCTGGATGACGCTCCTGTGTAAGGGACGAAGGAGAAGGGGAACTGAGGAAAAAAGCATTCCGGCGCCGTGTTTTTCTGTTTCCCCGGTTCCTGCGTATTGAACGGAATATAAACCAAACAATGATGAGGTCCACCACAATAAACAACGTCCAAAAGCTGCTCATACTATCCATGATGGCTGGCTGCTCCTTTCTGAAAGAACACGGAATTAAGATTTAGCTTTCGTTATTCAGCAGAGAGAATTCTTTTTTTATTTGGGCTAGCAGTTCAGGATTCGTGATTACATCGCAAGCAGTCCATGCCAAGGTTCTTGCAGCCAGCAGCATTCCTTCCATGGCCCGGTCCTGCATCGCCAAATCGCGGAATTCTGGTGTATGCAAGGCATGCTTCTCGTCAATAACTTGAATGTACGGATGGATAGCAGGGCAATGAAGCGATACATTTCCGATATCCATGGAGCCGTGATCTTCACCTTCCGTTATATCTTCTTGCGAAATGCCAGCCTGCACCAAATTTGCGGTAAAGGCATCGGAAAGTACGCGGTTTGTGACCATTTCATCATAAGATGTCTCATAATTGGAGGTCTCCAAACGACATCCGGCCTGTAAAGCAGCTCCTTCAGCAATTTGAATAACACGGCGAGTCAGCGGGTTCAGTTCTTGACGTGTAGCGGCCCTCACATAAAATTGGGCTGAGGCGTAATCAGGAATAATATTGGCTGCTTGCCCACCCTGATTAATGATCCCATGGATACGCACTGTACTTTTTACTTGTTGACGGAACGCATTGATGCCATTGAACGTTTGAATCACAGCGTCCAGCGCGTTAATGCCCTCGTGCGGACTGGCAGCCGCGTGGGCGGATTGACCAAAAAATTCGAATTGTACAGCATCAATCGCCAGTGATTTGCCTGATTTTTCGTAATGGTCATAAGGATGCGTCATAAGTGCTATGTCGCAATCATCAAACAAACCGGCAGCGGCCATCGGGACCTTTGCACCGCGTGTTTCTTCGGCAGGTGTGCCATATACCCGTACTTCTCCACCAGTTTCGTCGATGATCGACTTGAGGCCGACGGCAGCACCTGTACTCATCATACATATCAAATGGTGCCCACAGGCGTGTCCTAGACCTTTCAGAGCGTCATATTCTGCCAGAAAAGCGACAACCGGTCCGGGTTTTGCAGATTTGTAAGTTGCAATAAAGGCTGTTTCTATGCCCAATACGGGTGTCTGGATCTCAAAACCGTGAAAAACCAGTTCTTCTTTTAAACGGGCAGCGGCCAGAAATTCCTCGTTTCCAAGTTCAGGATTTGCGCCAATATATAACGAAATGTCCTTAAACCGTGGGGCATGCTGCTCAATTGTCTTTTGAATGGTCTGCTTAAAATCCATGCTGAAAACTCCTTTATATAAACTGTAATGTAGGTACTGCGTTAGGTATGCTGAAATTGTACTATAACATTCATTGCATAATCATGCATATTCATTTATAATGACACAATCTTATTTATTATAAAGAATTTAAGGAGAGAAAAAAAGATTGAAAAAGGCATATCGTTTTACCGCCCTGGTTTTGTCGGCGGTTATCTTGCTGTTGACTGGTCTTCCCATGCTCACTGCATACGGAACGGAAGCAAAGCCACAGAAAAAACTTGTAGTGGGCATGAGTGCCGACTTTCCGCCGTATGAGTTTCATAAAGTCATTAACGGTAAGGATACCATTGTTGGGTTCGATGTGGATATCGCCAAGGAAATCGCCAAAGATTTGGATGCGGAGATGGTCCCTGAGGACATGAGTTTTGACTCTTTGCTGCCTGCTTTGCAAAGTGGTCGTGTAGACTTGGTACTGTCCGGTATGACACCGACGGATGAGCGGAGAAAGAGCATTGATTTTTCAGATGTATATTATCGCTCCAAGCAAGTCATTATGGTACGCCCAGAGGATAAAGACAAATATCCTACGATGGATGCTTTGAAAGGCGAGAAGATTGGCGCGCAAAAAGGGAGTATTCAGGAAGAAATTGCTCAAAAAGTGCCCAATGCCACTGTAACCTCACTGGACAAAATATCCGATCTGGTACTCCAGCTGCGGACCCAGCGTATCAACGCTGTTGTGATCGAAGATACGGTTGCTAAAGGATACACGTTAGATGGTACCGTAACACTTGCCAAGGCCGTGCCTGAGGATGCCGGAGCAGAAACAGCTGTAGGTATACGCAAGGGGAACGCAGAATTGCTTGCCTCTGTAAATAAAACGTTGGCTCGCCTGAAAGCGGACGGGTCGATTGAGAAGTTTTCCACAGAAGCGAGCGCGCTCTCTGCAGATCGACAGGTTTCTTCTAATAACATCGTAGATATTTTTTGGAAATACCGCAGTTTTTACGCTACGGGTATCGGCTACACTCTGTTGCTGTCTGCACTCGGAGTCCTGTTTGGATTTATCATTGGTCTGATCGTATCCTTGCTGCGGATGAGCGGTATACGCATCATTGAGTGGTTAGGTACCACTTATGTGGAAATCCTGCGTGGCACACCTATGCTGGTGCAACTCATGATCATTCACTACGGGGTTGCTTTGACGCTGGGTGTCAATTTTACCCCACTCCAGTCTGGTATAATCACATTGTCTCTGAATAGTTCAGCATATCTGGCTGAAATTTTCCGTGCAGGTATCCAGGCAGTGGACCGTGGACAGATGGAAGCTGCCCGCTCGCTCGGGATGGGGAGAGGCAAAGCTATGCGTCACGTCATTTTACCGCAAGCGTTTAAATCTATTTTACCTGCTATCGGTAATGAGTTTATTACGATCATTAAAGAATCCTCCATTATTTCGACCATTGGGATGGTGGATATTATGTATCAGGCCCAGGTCATTAAGAACATTACCTACGAAGGATTAAGTCCGTTCATAATCGCAGCCGCTATTTATTTTGTAATGACATTCAGCTTGTCTAAGCTGCTGGGTTTATGGGAAAGGAAGTTGAGAGCCAGTGATCACCGTTAAACAACTGCGTAAATCGTTCGGTAAGAATGAAATTTTAAAAGGCATTGATATAGATATCGCCAAAGGTGAAGTCGTCGTCATCATCGGCCCCAGTGGTTCAGGGAAGAGTACGTTTTTGCGTTGTATGAATCTGTTGGAACAGCCTACGGACGGGGAGATTTTATTTGAGGGCGAGCCGATTACAGCTCGTGGCCATAATATTAATGTAACCCGGGAGAAGATGGGGATGGTGTTCCAGCATTTTAATCTTTTCCCGCATAAAACAGTGTTGCAGAACCTGACACTTGCCCCAACACAGGTTAGAAGACAGTCAGGGAAGGAAGCGGAAAAAATTTCGCTAGAACTCTTGCGTACCGTAGGGCTTGAGGATAAGAAGAATACCTATCCGAACCAGCTATCCGGAGGACAGAAGCAACGTATTGCGATTGCACGTGCTTTGGCCATGCAGCCGCATGTAATGCTGTTCGATGAGCCGACTTCTGCATTGGACCCTGAAATGGTTGGAGAGGTTCTGGATGTAATGAAGAAGCTCGCCGAAGGCGGCATGACAATGGTAATCGTGACGCATGAAATGGGCTTTGCCCGCGAGGTAGGCGATCGAATTATCTTTATGGATAACGGTCAAATTGTGGAGCAAGGTACACCAGAGCAGGTATTTGGCACTCCAAGCCATGATCGCACCCGTGATTTTCTTGCCAAAGTATTGTAAGAAAGTGTTGATATAATCTATAAAAAAGGCCCTCCGTTTGACGGAGAGCCTTTTTTCTTTTTGTCACCATTTCCCCATACTTTCGTAACAAATATCGATTTCTTGATGACAAAATTGTAATGAGTGTAGTATGATGTTCGAGGTTCCCAACATTTTCATGCGGATAAGGTTACAAAATTGTGATATTATGCAGTAAGCCAAAACTTACCGGGACAGCATGTGGTTATGACAACCGCTGAAGCTGGGCCCAAACTATGGGAAGTGCGGGGGACGTAACAACGGCAGTCATTCCGATACGTCATAAGACGATGTGGAATATGCCTAGGGGTGAATTGCACAAGCATAGGGCTTCTCCTGAGTCCGAATCCGACAGCTAACTTCGCAGGCATAACAGAGGAGGTACATATCTTTGAAACATCTAAAACATATTGGTAAAACGATGAAATTTGCGGTGCTTGCCGCAGCTATTGCAGGGCTGACACAGACAGCTGGAGTAGCGGATGCTGCTTCGCTTCACACTGCCAAAGAGGGCGATACCTTCTTTTTGCTTGCTCAACGTTATGGGGTATCGGTAGACGAGCTAACGAAGGCGAACCCAAACATTGCTTCCAACAATATATATGCAGGTCTGCAAATTAAGGTGCCTGGCGAAAAAAGTGTGAAGGCAGCTTCGGATTCGAAGCCGCAGCTTCTTACGGAGAAAGCACCAGCGAATGAGGGGCCAACGATTGAAGCGTGGGGCAAAACATTCAACTATAGCAAAATAGTTGACGTTAAGGCTTCAGCGTATTCTGCCGCAGCCGACGAGAATGGTAAATGGGGAGCAGTGGACTACTACGGCAATCCGCTTAAACTAGGTACAATTGCGGTAGACCCGAACGTCATTCCGATGGGCACGAAAGTGCTGGTTACAGGCTATTCCCACCCAGGTTTGCCGGATCATTCTTTTGTAGCTGTCGCTCGCGATCAGGGCAGCGCCATTACAGGAAAGCGGATTGATATCTTTATTCCAGGCAACAAATCATTTGTGAACGACTTTGGATTTCAAAATGTAAAGCTGTACGTTATTGGTAAATAGCATTGTACGTATATACGGTTTAATTAAACATAATATATATTATGTAAACTTAATGCCTGTATCCTACCGCATACAACTAGGTCGGACTCTTATCAGGTCTTATCCATAAAAAAAGGCTGTCTTGACGAGCAGAAAACTTCTGCTGGTAAGACAGCCTTTTTACGTTGCTT
This sequence comes from Paenibacillus sp. MZ03-122A, assembly GCF_024213325.1. Classification (NCBI taxonomy): domain Bacteria; kingdom Bacillati; phylum Bacillota; class Bacilli; order Caryophanales; family Paenibacillaceae; genus Paenibacillus; species Paenibacillus sp. MZ03-122A. Next base: position 440,016 of record NZ_JANAVI010000003.1, read on the forward strand.
TAGCTTGTAGCTCAATCATAAACATATGGTTATTTCCGTTCCGATGTGTGGAGTAGCCGGGGAACTGTCACAAATTTGTAACCCTTAGCTTTTAGAGAGTGAATTAGACCCGGCAGAGCTTGGACAGTGCCTCGCAAGTTGGAACTTTGGCCTCCACCTGCGTGCATTAAAATAATAGAGCCAGGCCCGGTAGCTGGGATCACATTGCGCTGAATTTGTGTTTTACTTAATCCCTTCCAATCGAGAGAGTCTACATTCCAATTGACAATCATATAGCCATGACGACGTGCCCATTGGATTTGAGGCTCCGTGATTTCGCCGTAGGGTGGACGGATCAACTTGGGGCGAAAACCTGCGCTGGCCTGTAAAATACGTTCTGTTTTTGTAATCTGGTTGCGAAAGCGTTCGGGTGTGGCCTTCCTAAAATCCGGATGAGTATAGGAATGGTTTCCTATAGCATGGCCTTCACGAATAATACGGCGTATGATCCCCGGATGCTTTTCCGCACGGTGACCGACGATGAAAAAGGTGGCTTTGATGCCATTGGCGTGTAATACGTCCAAAACCTGCGGCGTATACCTAGAATCGGGCACATCATCAAAGGTTAGGGCAATTTGGCGGGTGTGTGGGCCGCACATTTTAAAAATGTCCGCATGTTTTTTTCGCAGCATTGCTAATGTAGGAGTTGCTCGATCTGTGCTCTGATGTACAGAAGAAGCAACAGCTGTTTCCTTGGGATGGGGCGTTCCGGTGTTGGGAGGCGCATCCGCGTGAACGGGTAAACTTGAGAATGCTAGTAACAGTGCCAAGCATGGCAACACTCCCCTGTACGGCATATGTATCCCCCCTTTCCGTGCAGTGGTACCTAGTGGTGCTCTCGACTATTATGTACCTGTCCTATTAAAAATATGCTGTTAACCAAGTTCGGCTCATAAACGAATGGAAAGAAGCCCACGATGAAACGATTATCAATGAAGATGATGGAGCTAAACGTACATATTCTCTTAAACATGACCGATAACAGGAGCATTTTCGCAAGTTTTAGCCTTACAACGAATTCGGTATACTAGTGACAGCTGGTGTATAATGGGGATGCAATTCATAATTATACAGACATGGAATTGAAGGAAGGATGGATAAAAGTGACCGACTTGTTTACTCCTTATCAATTAAAGGGGCTTTCTTTAAAAAATCGGATTGTCATGCCCCCGATGTGCCAATACAGCGTGGAGGCCAAGGACGGAAATCCAACGGATTGGCATCATGTCCATTATGTGAGCCGGGCAGTAGGAGGCACTGGACTTATTATTGTGGAAATGACAGCGGTCCATCCAGATGGACGTATTACGGATCGTGATTTGGGTATTTGGAGTGACGAACATATTTCTGCATATCGTAAGATTGTAGAGGAAGTCCACAAGTATGGTGCCAAGATTGGTATTCAACTAGGCCACGCTGGACGCAAGGCTGAAGATGCTGAGCAACCTGTGGGTCCGTCCACGATTCCTTTTAGCGAACGCTTTAAAAAGCCGCACGCCTTAAAGACAGTTGAAGTCAGGGAACTGGTTCAGGCATACAAAGAAGGCGCACGCCGCGCGATGGAAGCCGGTTTTGATACGGTTGAGATACATGGCGCTCACGGCTATCTGATCCATCAATTTCATTCGCCTTTAACAAATACCAGAGAAGATGAATATGGACAGGATTTGTCACTGTTCGGTGTTGAGGTCATACATGCTGTTAAAGAGGTTCTGCCTGCTGACATGCCTGTGCTTATGCGGATATCTGCCAAAGAATACGTCGAAGATGGATATAACGTGGAATACATAACAGGCGTAGGGGAACGATATCGTGATGCAGGTGTGGATATTTTCCATATCTCTTCTGGTGGTGAGGGTCCGATTGGTTCTGGCGGAGGCCCGTCTGCGCGTGCCGGCTATCAGGTGGATTTGGCTCATACCATCCGTGAAAAGCTGAATGTACCTGTGATTGCTGTTGGCTTACTGGATGATTATGAGGACGCTCGCCGGGTTGTTCAGCAAAAAGAAGCTGATCTGGTAGCAATAGGCCGTGCCATGCTGCGTGATCCCTATTGGGCGCTGCATGCATCGCGGGAGCTAAAAGTACAGGCCGACATCCCAGAGCCTTACTTGCGCGGTTTTTAGATATTTTTGAAACCCTCTTTGCAAAGCTTGCGTAAACATGTGTACAGAGCTTAAAATTTAAGCATTCAACTCTAGGAGGAACTTCACATGTCTATTTTCAAACGATTAAGAGATCTTACGATGTCCAACATTAACGCCATTATCGACAAGGCAGAAGATCCAATTAAAATGACGGATCAATACATTCGTGATATGCAAGAGGACCTGGAAGATGCAGAGAAAGCGGTAGCCGCTCAAATTGCTATTGAAAAGAGGTTCAAACAGCAATACGAAGAACAGGCTGCTTTGGTAAAGAAACGTGAAGAACAGGCACATACCGCTGCAAAAGCACAAAATGTAGATCTGGCCCGTCGTGCGCTGGAAGAAAAGAAATCTGCTGAACAAAAAATGAACGAGTTCAAAGCTGGTTACGAACAGAACAAAGCTGCAGCCGATAATCTACGTGGCAAGCTGGATGAAATGCGCAGACAGCTGACAGAAATGAAAAACAAGCGCGAAACACTGGTTGCCCGTTATAATGCAGCTAAAGCGCAAACCGAAATTAACAAAGCTATGAACGGTTTTAGCTCTGATACGGCAACTGCCGGATTGAAGCGTATGGAAGAAAAAATGCTGCAAGCAGAAGCACGTGCCGAAGCGAGCAACGAAATGTCCTCTAAGGAAAGATCGTTGGATGAGGAGTTCAAAGAGCTGGATAAGAAAAGCGCCGTGGACGATGAGCTTGCCGCTTTGTTAAAGCAATACGAAAATAAATAAGAACATTTAGCAATGCCACCAGTGGATTGCTCAGGAAGCGAAGGAGAAACGTTTCTCCTTCGCTTTTCCCTGCCTGGAGGCGCAAAACATTATATGAAGGTCAAGAAGATGTGGAGGATGGTATGAAATGCATTTTTTAGAAACGATGAAAGCAATGCTTGTATGGACTGGTGCGGGGGCTATTTTGATTTTCGCATTAATGTATATCGACTCTTTATTTACGAAGTATAAGGATTTTGCCGAAGTGAAAGCTGGAAATATGGCCGTAACGGTACGAATGATTATGAAGCTGGTTGCACAAGGCTATATTTTGTCGGGCTCTATCGCTACAGCTAATAATTTGCTCGAAGCGCTTGTGTATTCTGTGATCGCCTTTGTCATCCTGCTTGTTTTGGAAGTTATTGTACGTCTGCTGTTGCGGTACTGGGCTCAGTTTGATCTGGATAAAGGTACACAGGAAGGTAAAATTGGTTTCGGTCTGTTTTCAGGAGCGCTTCATCTGGTTGGCGCCTTGATCATTACAGCATGCTTCTAGGCTAAGAAAGGCAGGAATATAACCATGGGTGTGTGGAAACGAATTTCAAATCTATTTGCTAAGCCGGAGCCGCCAAAAGCAGAGAAAAGCATGCTTCACTTAAATCCAGGTGATATCTGTGAAGTGTCGCTTGTTACCTATGAAGTGGTAGGTCGTGTACATAATCGTGCCCGGAATGCCGTTGTTTTGACGCTTCAGGATGGTAATCAAGTCAGTTATCTTCATATTGAGGAACGGGAAACACTGCAATTCGGACTATATCAGGCCATCGACGGCAGACTTGACAACCCCGAGGAAGTGCCGACCATTTTAGAGCTGGATGATACAACGTATCATTTGGAGGAGCAGTATTCTGGGCATGTTACCGTCATGGGCCGTGCTCCTTTCCGACAGGGTGGAGAGCAGCATGTTTGGCAGTACCAGTCTGATGATTATCATCTGTTGCGGGTAGAGTGGCAGGACGGTCGCTTTATGCTTTATGAAGGAGAAGAAGTGATTACCGGAGACGTTAAGGTTATTCGGGCAAGCTAGGAGAGGGTTACACATGAGCAAACGCACCTGGCAGTATGCATTAAAGATCATGGTGGCGCTGAGCTTGTTCGTATCCGTGTTAAGCGGCTGCGGCGCGCCAAGTGTAAAAGATACGTATCCGCTGGAATCGGTTAGTGGCAGCGGAAACTCAACCTCGTATGTATACCGGGCAGCTGGCAAGACAGTTCCGGAAGTAGCGGAGGAATTGAAAGAACAGCGTACACCGGAACAAATGTCACCGCAAAGCAATGAGCGGATGTTTCTGGTATATAGCGATGAGTGGTACCATTTGCAGCAAGATCCAGCTAAGAAGGAAGATACACTCATTGAAATTGACAGTAAAAAGTATGTCGAACAAAATTACAGTTCAAGCTTTCTAAAAGGATACTTAACCGCAACTGTGCTGGATGCTCTGTTTGATTCGTTGCGTGGTTCAGGCTCCTATCGGGGCTACTCCAGCAGAGATGTATACCGACCTTCTCAGGGCCAATATCGTGCCCCTACGGTGCAGGAGAAAAAAGCGATCCCGCCGATTACGGTGGAGCGGAAAGGCTCGGTTACCCGTAGAGGAAAGAACTCGGATTCTAGCGTTGGGTCAAGCGGAAGTTTGTTCGACAGAGGGTCCAGCAGTTCACCGAGCAGAGGCTCGATTTCACGTGACCGGAGCGACAGCGGCGGTTCCAGCATATTTGATTCGCCGCGTAGATCTTATAGTAAGCCCAAAACACGTAGCGGTTCAGGTAAAATCAGCCGACGAAGTCGACGATGATGGGTATCGTCAATTTATTTGAAAACAAAAGATTCGCGGAACTGTGGTACTGATGCACAGTTCCTTTTTTATTTTTAGAGATGACGTTGGTGATCATCTAGCGGCACAGCCATCAAGTAGAAGTGGACAGATAAGGGAAAGCAGCCGCAACCTACACCTTTATAGATATAATAATGTAGAGATAATCAAAACTCTGTTTGATTGAAGGGATTGAAAATTAAATGGTACTATCTATTTCTTGGCCAGATCTTTCACAAAGACCATTTAATCTAATGGTGGAACGAAAAATGGAGTGTTCTCCGAATGTCCTGTATCAGGCGTGGACGAAGCAGTTTGACAGTTGGTTTGCAGCCCCAGGATCAGTATTAATGGAGGCTGAAGTGAACACGACCTTCTTTTTCGAAACGCATTTTGAGGGAAAGCGTCATCCACATTACGGAAGATTTCTAAGACTTGAGCAAAACAGACTTATCGAGCTGACTTGGGTTACTGGCGAAGGCGGCACCAAGGGAGCTGAAACAGTGGTCACCGTTGAGCTTAAACCTCGCGGTAATGGTACGCATCTTTACTTAACGCATGCAGGTTTTCCAGATGAGAATTCAAGGAACCAACATGAGCAGGCTTGGCCGCTTGTAATTGAGCTGCTCGACGAAAGGATGATGCCAGATAGATAATTCAGAAGGTTACAGGCTAAAATTGCAACAAGAGGGCGATTTTAAAATCGTTCTTTCCATATTTTTTGACGACAAAAATAAATATTTACCTTACATAAAAACAAATATTACCAGTTTACTAGATTATTTCATTGCCACATCTATTAGTAAAATATACAATTACAACAGGCGAAATAAGAGGATGGTGTATCTGTGTTATCTGCTTTTTTATATATATTACTTGGTGTATTCGATGCTTTGGCCGCTGTTATTTTGGTCTTAAAGCTTTATATGCTTCCCGTGAGGGAATATCGCACAAAAATATTATTCTATGCAATGGGCATAGCTTTGTTTTCCTTTCTAATGAGGGAAGTTATAGGCTTGCCTAAATTAGATTTGCCGCTTCAGTATTTGTTAATGGTTATCTTTTTTAGATTCGGTTTAGGGATCAAAACCCATCTAGCAGCTTTTTCTGCTGGTTCTGGTCTAACAGCCTACATTAACCTACAACTTTTTGTATTTCTGTTTGCAAATTTTTTCGGAGTAGCAGAACCAGGTGTTATTAATGATACTTCTGGCTCTTCTATTTACGTTATTCAGTTATCTTCTATTATTATTGCGTACTTTATTTCTTTTGTGATGGGAAAATATAACTTTGGATTCTCGTTTATAATTCAGCCTCCACATGATTTTTTAAGAGCTGAAAATTACTTATCGTCTCTAAATAAGCTGTTGATTCTAGGTGCTCTAATATCAGCTGCCACCATTTTTATTACTTTGTATATGCTCTATAGCTCAAATACCATAGGATTACTATCCATTTCATTGCTTACTTTCGGTTTGTCGTATTTCTTTTCAGAGAGAGGAGATTACGAGGGTGCTAGAAGCGCTATCAAGGTACATCGCAACGGAAATAAAAAAAGCTGATCCTGATGGCCCAACAAGTGTAGAAGTGATGGAGTATGCGCTTGGTATAAAAATTACCGAAGTATCGTCGATACTAATGGTTGCGGTTATCGCTTGGATGACCGGGCATTTTTGGGGGGCGTTATTAGCTCTAGTAACTATCATGTTTGTAAGAAAATTTTCAGGAGGGGCACACTTCAGTAATCTTACATTTTGTGTCTGTTTTACAACGGCAATATGTGTAACTATACCCTTCGTCTCTTTAAATTTATCAACAATTTCGATTATTAATGCTTGTTCAATATTAGTGTTTTTAGTTTATGCACCCAATCATTTTATTTATATTCATAAGACCAATAACCACAAATATTATAAAACTGTATGTGTTTTGGTATGCGCAGTGAATTTTTTTATACAGTCCCACATAATATGTTTAGCTTTAGCTATTCAAGCATTCAGCATTCTTCCTTTATGGAAAGGAGGTGAACGAAAATGGATAAAAGATTGGCGAGAGCTTTAAATATAAGACTGGGAAAATACGCTAACGAATCTACCAAAAATGAAAAAACAGTATTTGGTGCTAAACCGATACCGGCTGAGCTTAAGAAAAAAGAAAAGAACTGATGAAGTACCGCGTTTTCAATTTGGGGCATTGCTTTTATACGATCGGGCTAACCGCACAGACTTGCAAGGAAGCTTTTCAGCTATCACGACTTGGTTTTGTGAGATCGAGTCTAACGCATTTGGAGGTACGATTCGAAGAATCTGACTTCACTTGCTCTATGTCTCATAATAAGCTTAAAGCACTTAAAAAGTTATAGAAATGACCCGTAGAATTCACGGGTTATTTTTATTGCCATACATACTTAGACACCCCCCGATTTGCCAGATAACGGTTTTAGCGTTATAACAGAAAGAGGGCATTTTAGAAGAACGGAGTGAGATTATGAATCATATATCATTAAACGCAGAAAAATTCCAGCGTAAAGCATTTCAGGTGGAAGAGGCGCAAAGCAGGATAGCTAGCCATGTTAAACAGGGTGAAAGGGAAGACGTAGAGCTGGAGCAGGCGCATGGACGCTATTTGGCGGTGGATTTGACCGCACCACACCCGTATCCCCGTTTTCGTCGCTCAGGTATGGACGGTTATGCGATCCTTGGCTCGGACACCGAAGTCTGCTCGTCCGGTCAGGAAATCTGGTTACATGTGATTGATGAAATTCCATGTGGCACCGTATCGGACAAGCGGGTGGAGACTGGAATGGCTGCCCGTATCATGACAGGAGCGCAATTACCTGAAGGAGCGGACACAGTTGTCATGCTGGAAGCAACACAGCTGCGTGAGGAAAACGGACAGACATATGTCGGCTTGAAGAAGCGTATGGAGATTGGCAAAAATGTGACACAGATTGGTCATGAGATTCAGGAAGGTCAGCTTTTGCTTAGTAAGGGAACCTGCCTGGGAGCAGGGCACATCTCGGTACTGGCTACGTTTGGAGTACATCAGGTACCTGTTTACAGGAAGCCAAGGGTGGCCGTTTTTTCTACAGGATCGGAATTACTTGCAGTGGATGAGCCGTTACAACCAGGGAAAATTCGAAACAGTAATACATATATGCTGGCTTCTCAAATTAGAGAGGCAGGAGGCGAGCCGTTCATTTTACAAGCCATTCATGATGATTTGAGCCTTGCCCGTACCTCTGTACGTGAAGCCATAGCTGCCTATGATATCGTGGTCACGAGTGGAGGAGTATCGGTGGGGGATTTTGATATTATGGGTGACCTGGTACGACAGGAAGATGTGAATATGCTGTTCAACAAGGTTACGATGCGTCCAGGAAGTGTGACCACAGCCGCAGTGATTGACGGCAAGCTGTTATTTGCGCTTTCAGGCAACCCCGGTGCGTGCTTTGTAGGCTGTGAGCTGTTTGTACGGCCGACGATCCAAATGATGTTATCTTCGGCACATCCATATTTACAAACCTGGACGGCGAAGTTAGGCGCAGATTATACGAAGGTAAACAACTATACACGCTTTGTACGCAGCTCTCTGGAGATACGTGGTGGGCAAGTATACGCGATTCCTGCGCGAGTAGATGAATCCAGTGTCATGGTGACCATTAAGGACAGCGACTGTCTGATCGTAATTCCTCCTACAACAGAAGGATTACGCGAAGGTGAAGAGGTGCGAGTACTGGTATTACAAGGTGGACAGGTAACGTGAATACGAAACATCCATTTGTATGTCAAATCGTCGGATTCAAAAATACGGGGAAAACGACCTTTCTCGGAGGGTTGATTCGTTATGTGCAGAAGTCAGGTCTACGCGTAGCAGTGATCAAGCATGATGGACATGAATTTGAAATGGATCATGAGGGTACAGATACGTACAAGCACCGACAGGCGGGTGCTGAAGGCGTAGCTATTGTTTCGGCTGGAAGAACAGCCATTTTAGAGGAGCATAGTCAGCCTGTCACCAGTCTGATCCGGCATTTTCAGGCCTATGATTGTGTGTTGCTGGAAGGCTTCAAGCAGGAGGATTATCCAAAGCTGGTCATGGTGCGGGAACAATCGGATGCTCAGCTTACCGATAAGCTGACAAATGTGCAGGGGATAGCGGTTTGGGAGCATCAAATGGATTGGGCTCAAGGTCACTACTCAGATGAAATGATACAGATATTTCCTGCCGAGGCCAACGGACCCGCAGGCCGCTGGCTACTCGAACAGATTCAAAAGCAGATAGAAGGAATGAGGAATAAGCAGGGGTGAGACATCAATCGGCTGAGTCGGTTAGAGTCTCTACCCGCCGTTCGATCGCCTGGGACATGGTTTTGTCAGTCAGGTGGGCATACACTTCTGTTGTTTCTGTCGAAGCGTGCCCCAGTTGTTCCTTTGTTTTGTAAATATCATTTTGTAAATAATAATCAGTAGCAAAGGAATGACGAAGCTTATGCACGGTAAGGTAAGGCTTGCCGAAACGCTTGGCGTACTTGATGATCATTGCCTGAATCGCTCTTTTGGTCATCCGTTTGCCTTCTGTACTGCCGTTAGGACGTGCGACAAAGAGAGCTTTTTCTTTTTTTGGGGCGCGGTAACGGGTATGTCTCAGGGACAAATAAAGTATGAGATCATCTTTGGATTGCTCGCGGAAATACACCGGCGTTTTAAAGGTTTCGTCGTTATTGCCTTTGCGGTACACATATAATAATTTATTGTTTATGTCTAAATCATCTAGATTCAGATTGACGATTTCAGATACGCGCAGGCCTGAGTTCAAAATGAGGCTGGCGATGCAGGCATCCCGTTCCTTATTTAGTTCATAGGAGTATAACGCCTGCTTGTTATCGGCCAAATCCTGACCATAGCCTTCATAAATATAACCGATGAATTCAAGCAGTTCTTCCTCTTCCAGTATTTTACCTTTAAGCTTGGCCGCCGTATCCTTGGGTTTATGTATGCGCTTGATTTCGACCTTGGCCATAATGTTGCGTTTGAGCAATGGATAAAAATTTTCATCCTCAGCGATCTGACTCAAATAATGAAAAAGCGAACGCAGGGACGACAGCTTACGTGAAATGGTAATACGGGAGTTGGAGCCTTCGCGCTTCGTAGACAGGAATAATCGAAAGCCTGTAATACTGTCCATATGAAGTGTCTCCAATTCTTCCAGTGTAACTTGGGCATTTGTTTCTCCAGTAGACAAGCCTTCCGAGCGAAGCCATGAAAAGAAAGCTTCGTAATCCCGCACATATTCTAGTAACGTGGAAGGGGACAGGTCGGGCAGCTTGTAATCCATAAATTGTTGCACGTACCATGGTAATCCCGGCATTTTTTCATCTAGTTTGCGCCGGTCGATGATCTTTTGTATATTCATTGGGTTCCACCTCGTCCGGTCATAATATATATGTATTTTAGCATATTTTGAACAGCACTGGATGGGATGTAATTCGAAGTTAAAGAACAGATTGAACCGCCAAGAGAGGTGAATGTATGGGGTATAATATCAAATCGGAACTGAAGCTGTCTATTAAGAGTGTACCGGAGTCGCAAAAGGACATTATTGTACAGCTCATGCAATTTTATTTATACGATTTTACAGCCTATCTTCGAATTGATGTCACTGAGAAGGGGACATTCCCGGCTTATCCAGACTTGTATCAATATTGGACGAGCGGTGAACAGAAGCTGCCTTTTCTAATTTGGAGACAGGATAGTCCTGTAGGCTTTGCACTCGTTGACCGAATGTCCAGCAATCGAGAAGCTGACTACTACATGGCTGAGTTCTTTGTACTTCGTCCTTATCGGCATAATGGGGTTGGGACTTGGGCGGCTCATGAGCTGTTTGGACGTTTTAACGGACGTTGGAAGGTGACCCAAATGAGCACCAATAGGCCGGCACAATCTTTTTGGCGAAAGGTGATTGGAAGTTATACGAAAGGCGAGTACAAGGAACAGACACATCCGGTAAGAGGGAATATAAGTCAGTTTTTCAATACCTGAAAAATTCGAAATAGAAAATCAGTAATGAAAAAGAGTCGGGGAGAGTATCCTGTCGGCTCTTTTTTGTTGTCAATTCATGTCTTCTAAGAGACCAGTTGGACCCGAAAAGAAATGCAAATTAGCAACAAAAAGCCTATTCTTAAATGCTATAGAAGGAGGGAGTCCGTTTGTCATCATTGCTGTAGATTGAACATTTATACGGTCGAATTTCACACTAAAGGTTTACTGCAAGCACTCGACAACGTATCACTAACGATCAGGACGGGAGAAATGGTCTGCCCCAACGGTGAATCCGGCAGCGGAAAAACGATTACCCCCAAGTCGATTATGCGGCTAATGTATTATGAAAACGGACGAATTGCCCAAGGACAAATACTGTTGCAGTACATAGATTTGACCGTTTTGTCGCAGCAGGAATTAAGCTCACTTCGCGGCAAAAAGATGGCGATGGTATTTCAGGAGCCGATGTCGGCGTTTGATCTGGTGATGTGGTCCTGATCTGCTATGGTTCGCGATTTCCGTATGAGTTTTTGGGAGGACGCGCCAACGAATCGGGATAGCCCGTGCCATTGCTCTGTATAGTGGTTATGTACTTGGGGGAACTTGTAGAATTGCTCCAAGTGACGAGTTGTTTCAGGCATCCTGCCTATCCGTATACCCGAGGGCTTGTTGCCTCGATACCTAATCCAAATCCGAAAAACCGCCGGGAGCTAATTACGATACAAGGTGAGATTCCTTCGCCTGCGAAGCCTCCATCCGGCTGTCGTTTTCATACCCGCTGTCCACTAGCGACCTCGCGTTGCCGTGAGGAAGAAGTGCCAGGACTGACAGCGATTAGCACAGGACATTATGCCGCTTGTCATTACCCGTCCTAGGTTCAAGACACCCCTTTGATCTACTATCAGCATGATTAAAGAACTACATTCTACAGGCCGTTCATGGTAAGATAAGGATAGAAGCATATAAATTCAATAGGAAAAGAGGGTATTATGCTAGAAAAATGGGTTCAGGAATTAAAAGATGGTGAACAAGAGCTGATTGCATGGAGAAGACATCTACATCAGCATCCCGAGCTTTCTTTTGAAGAAACGAATACGTCTGCATTTATCGCCGATCAATTGCGCTCTTTTGGCATTGAGGTAAGAACGAATGTGGGTGGAAACGGTGTGCTCGGGTTTTTAGAAGGCGGTCAGCCAGGTAGAACGATTGCATTTCGTGCTGATTTTGATGCGCTTCCCATTCAGGATGAAAAGGATGTGCCTTATAAATCGACCGTTCCGGGTGTTATGCATGCCTGCGGACATGATGGTCACACGGCTGCGTTACTTGGAGTGGCACGCGTATTGAGCCATAACCGTGAGGCGTTGAAGGGAAAGCTTGTGTTTATTTTTCAACATGCAGAAGAACAACCGCCTGGTGGAGCCAAGTTTATGATTGAGGATGGCTGTCTGGATGGGGTAGAGGCGGTATACGGTATTCACCTCGCCTCTGAAATTCCACTTGGTAAAATTGGATTAAAGAGTGGGCCTGCGATGGCGGCTGTCGACGCGTTTACGATCCAGATCAACGGTAAAGGCGGGCATGGTGCACGACCGCATCAGACGGTGGACTCTATTGTTATCGGTAGTCAAATTGTGAACGGGTTGCAGCAGGTGGTTAGTCGCAGGGTGGACCCTATTGAATCAGCAGTGTTAACGATTGGGGTATTTCAAGCTGGAACTGCCTTTAATGTGATTGCAGATAAGGCCAAAATTGAAGGGACTGTACGTACGTTCAATAAGGAAGTGCGTAAGGAAGTCGAGAATGAAATTCGCAGTATCGTCAAGGGGTTGACTGAGGCTTATCATGCCGGATACGAAATTGACTATTTGAATGGCTATCCTTCTTTGGTGAATGCCGAAGCCGAAACGGAACGTGTACGCGAGCTCATTGGCAGACTGTATGGAGCAGACGCTTTTTTGAATTTGAAGCCGGTCATGGGAGCAGAGGATTTTGCTTATTATTTGGAGCAGCGACCGGGAGCATTCATTCATGTGGGTGCACGCAATGAGGATGAACGAACGCATTTTGCTCATCACCATCCTCACTTTGATTTTGATGAGCGAGCATTGCTCGTCTCAGGACATATTTTTTTAGCTCTGGCGCTTGAATACTTGCAATAATATGCATATGTTTATGACTGACGACAGTATTAACGGAAGCAATGTAAGCTGGAACCGCGCATAGCGCGGTTTTTTGTTGAATCAAAGTATTTTGACATCCATAAAGAATGAAAATTAAGTAATTAATTCATTATATGAAAAATTCATAATAGAATTAAATAAAAGGTGTTAACTCTGAAGGAAGTCCAAACCTCATATTATAAGCTGAGGAGCACGAGATAATATTGCATTATCTTGATTTTTCGCACAAGGAAATGAGAAAAAGATGACGAATCTATTGAGCAAGACACCGATGTAAGCGCTAACAAAACGAGTATCGCACCGTATATATTGGTTGAATGGAGGTGAGCCTGAGAAAACATTTGTCAGATTTGTGAGAAGCAACGATAACGATAGGAACGTATTCAGAATCGGCTGATTACTTTGATCTCAGAATGACTCGCATATTCAAATGATAATGAAGAAGGAGGTTGAATTCATTGACTAAGGCAAAAAACAGGTTGAGAATTGCTTGTTTGGCGCTTGTGGTAGCGGGTGCTTCCTGGACAGGAATGATAGCACCGGCTCATGCTGCTCCAAGTGACGATTACAGTTGGAAAAGTGTCGTAACAGGTGGAGGTGGTGGTTTTGTACCTGGCATTATTTTTAATGAAACGGAAAAAGACCTAATCTATGCCCGTACAGATATTGGAGGAGCTTACCGCTGGAATGCTGCCAATGAGAGCTGGGTTCCGCTGACGGATTCTGTGGGCTGGGAGGATTGGAACAAAAATGGAGTCGATGCACTGGCGACTGATCCTATTGATCCGAATCGCGTATATATAGCTACAGGCACGTATACTAATTCATGGGATAAAGAAAACGGGCAGATTATGCGTTCCACCGACAGGGGCAATACGTGGCAGACAACCAAGCTTCCTTTTAAGGTGGGGGGCAATATGCCGGGGCGTTCAATGGGTGAACGTCTGACGATTGATCCAAATAAGAATAATATTTTGTTCTTTGGAGCTCGAAGTGGTAATGGACTATGGAAAAGCTCTGACTTCGGAGCAACTTGGAGCAAGGTGAGCAGTTTCCCGAATCCAGGGACGTATGTACAGGACCCTTCCAATGAATATACCAGCGACATTGTCGGTTTGGCCTGGATTACCTTTGACAAAAAAACAGGCTCTTCCAGTAAAGCAACGCAGACGATCTATGTAGGTGTTGCAGATAAAAAGCAAAGTGTCTATCGCAGTACAGATGGCGGAACAACCTGGTCTGCTATAGCGGGACAGCCTACGGGCTATTTGCCACATCACGGTGTGTTATCAGCGGACGGCAACTTGTATATTTCTTATAGCGATGGAGCTGGTCCATATGACGGAACAAAGGGTGAACTGTGGAAATTGAATACAGCAAGCGGGCAGTGGACTAACATTAGCCCTATTGGTAGCAGCAGCGCGGACAATCATTTTGGATATGGTGGACTGACGGTGGATGCCCAGAAGCCAGGTACACTTATGGTTGCTACCTTGAATGCCTGGTGGCCGGATGAAACGATTTACCGCAGCACGGATAGTGGGGCAACCTGGAGTCCTATTTGGGAATTCGATGGTTATCCGTCTCGCAAGCTGAAATACAATCTGGATATAAGCGGTGCGCCTTGGCTGACTTTCAATGCCAACCCTGCTCCACCGGAAGCATCGCCCAAGCTGGGCTGGATGATCGGAGATCTGGAGATAGATCCGTTTAATTCAGACCATATGCTGTATGGCACCGGAGCTACGATTTATGGCTCTAAAAACCTGACCAATTGGGATAAAGGAGGAAAGCTAGATATTTCGGTAGCCGCTAAAGGGGTAGAGGAAACAGCGATTTTGGATTTGGTGAGCCCTCCAGTTGGCGCGCCTTTGGTGAGCGCAGTAGGTGATGTCTCTGGTTTCAAGCATGACGATCTGTTCAAGGCTCCAGCTAAAATGCTGGATAATCCGACCTTTACAAGCAGCGAAAGCATCGATTATGCCGAGTTGAATCCTTCTTTTATGGCCCGGGTAGGTAAAGCGGATTATAAAAAAGATCCAAATGCCAAATCCATCGGTTTTTCCAATGATGGCGGAGCCAACTGGTATAAGGCAAATAGCGAGCCTTCCGGTACAACAGGAGGAGGGAGCATCGCCGTAGCGGCAGATGGGAATGGCTTGCTGTGGAGTACATCGGACAAAGGTGTGTTCTACTCCAAAACTGGCGGCAACGCATGGACAGCAAGCACAGGGATTCCAGCGAATGCAAAGATCGTCTCTGATCGAGTGAACCCTAATAAATATTACGCATTTGCCTCCGGGAAAATATATGTGAGCACCAATGGAGGCGTATCCTTTACGCCATCAGCGGTAACTGGCTTACCGACAGCAGGCAATGCTGATATTGACGCTGTACGAGGAGCAGAAGGAGATGTATGGTTCGCCGGAGGCTCCGAGGATGGAGGGCCATATGGCTTATGGCATTCCAAGGATTCTGGCGCTACGTTCACCAAGCTCTCTAATGTGCAGGAAGCGGATTTTGTAGGCTTTGGTAAGGCAGCGCCGAACCGTACGAATGCAGCGGTATTTATCGTTGGTAAAATTGATGGTACACGTGGATTTTACCGTTCGGACGATGCTGGCGCAAACTGGGCGCGCATTAATGATGACAAGCATCAATATGCTCGAGTGACCAAAATTATTGGGGACCCTCGGGTTTACGGACGTGCTTATCTGGGAACGAATGGCCGCGGCATTCTGGTGGCAGATCGTGTGGGTGGTGATCAGCCATCTACCGGGCAAGCAAGTATTACACCAACGACTGCAACCTATGGAGTAGATAACAGCAATACCGATATTACTGTCAAGCTTACACTTAACGGTAATACGCTAGAAGCGATCAAGCAGGGAAGCGTGGTGCTGAACAAGAGTGAAGATTATACGGTTAGTGAAGAAACGGTCGTTCTTACTAACAAGTATTTATCGAAACTTCCTAAAGGAGAGACCACGCTCAACTTCCATTTTAGTACAGGCACTGATGCGTTGTTCACGATTACGGTGAAAGGAGATACGCCAAGTGAGCCGGGAACAGGCGAGGGCGTTCTGAAGGTGCAAGCCTTCAATGGGAATGTATCCGCCACAAGCAATACAATCAGTTCCAAATTTAAAATAACCAATACGGGAACCTCATCAATTTCCCTAGCAGACGTGACATTGCGTTATTATTACACCATTAACGGGGAGAAAGCACAAAATTTCTTCACAGATTGGTCGAGCGTCGGTACAGGGAATGTGATTGCTAGCTTCAAAACATTATCCAATGCGAAGCCAGGGGCAGATTCTTATGTAGAAATCGGCTTTAACTCGGCTGCGGGTTCTTTAGAGCCCGGTCAAAGTGTGGAGTTGCAAACCCGGATATCAAAAGAGGACTGGAGCAGTTACACACAAACCGATGATTATTCATTTAATCCCACAGCAAACAGTTTACAAGATTCTTCTAAAATAACCGCTTACCTGTCTGGAAGCAAGCAATGGGGAATTGAGCCCTAACCTTAATAAGGATAATCCTAAGTCAGCCACTCTAATGAGTGAGCTGGCTTTATTTTTGATGACCTTGTTGTCCTGCATTCTTTTTTTGGGGAAAATGCAACGACAAGTTGAAAACAGTAACTAATAGAGATTCAAATTAAATTATATAATTATTTCACTATATGAAAAATTCATAATAGAAAAAAACTATTTCTCGCATACAATCTCCACAAAACAAACACACCACTTTAAGTAGAAAAAGAAACACTGACGGGAACATATGTTCTTTTATCTCGAAAAAGGAAACGCTCCTGTCCTTAGACAAAAAGCGTCTCTAATCCATTTTTTATATTGATCATACACCTCAAACAAGATGCCGGGATGCTGAAATTAATAGGGTCATCGTAATGACATTCACAATCGTGGAAAGTAATACTGTTTGTGCGGCAAAATCGGGTTCGTTTTTATATTCTTCCGCCAAAATACTGGTATTAACGCCGGTAGGCATACCCGATGCAATGAGCAAGGCTTGAGCGGGAATTCCCTTAAGACCCAGCAGCAAGACGAGCATAAAACCGACCATTGGACCAACAATCAGGCGTAGTACCATACTGATGTACACGGCAGTCCGGCGCAAACGAAAGGGATATTGCACAATTTGTGCTCCCAAAGTAAGCAGAGCCACGGCAACCATCGACTGACTAATATAATTCAAAGGTTCAGCTAGTAAATTAGGAAATGGACTATGCAGCAGATTTAGGAGCAAACCTAGCGCAAGCGCATAGGGAACAGGCATTTTTAAAAAATTAATTAATATTTTTCGAGTATTGGCCTTGCCGTTTTGCACAACAAAAGTGCCGTATGTAAATGTGACAAAGCTTTGAAAGGTCATAATCAGAGCTTGAACGGAAATGGCCAAAGGGTCACCTTTGAACACCAACTGATTGATTGGCAGACCATAATTTCCTGAATTATCTAGCATTACACTATTTGTAAAAGCTCCACGCATTCCGGGACTGTATTTCAGAGATCTGGCGACGGTAGTGCTGATTACGTACAGAATAGCTATGTACAAGGCATAAAAAAGTGAAACCTCACCCATGAGCATTAAAGAAATTTCCGAGTTATAAAGACCCGTAAACACAACTGCGGGGGTGATATAGTAAAAATTGATTTTAGCTAAGGTATACAAATCCAGTCGAAAATAATATTGCATGATACAACCAAAACCGATAAGTACAAAAATAGGTAAAACAACGTCCAAAAGAATGGTGCCGAACATGTCTGTTTCATCTTCTTTCTATTATGCGAATGTAAAGGCTGATACTTAAAAATGCATGTGTAATTCTCATTATACTGTGTAAATAGGTTAGGCGTATAATAAAATTTTATAGTGGTTTTGGCAATCTGGACTGCGGCTATATTGGTGTCCCACACATTAGTTAAAGAAAAGATAAAAAATCAGCTTAGAGAAGCCGTTAATACATCTAGGGACATTTGAGCCCGGTCTTTACTATAAGGAGGAATCGCATCATGAGAAACACTTGGACAGCTTTATTAGCGTGTATACTGGTCTTGGGATTGGCAGCAGGAACCGCTGAGGCCAAGCAGGGACGCGGAAATGATCATGAGAACAAACAGGAAGCAAAGACGTCTGTTAAAGACGGGAATGAAAAGAGTGGGGAAGAGCTAATCAATCCCCATGACTCAGACAATGATCAGTCCAAAAAACAAAAGGACAAAGCATCCGGTAAAAAGGATGAAAACAGTAAAAAAGAAAAACTCGCAGAAATCAGAAAAACCGAACCTGTTGCAGTAACGGATGATACGTACGAAGAGTCCAAAGACCATAATGGTCACAAGGGACGCAACGGTTACAAGGGTCTGCTTCACGCGGTAGAAAATACGAAGGATAAGCCGGCAGGAGCGGTTATTGCGAATCTGCTGCTTACGAAATACCCGGACCGTTTGACTCCAGAGCAGGTTGCTGAACTTGAATTGATCCGGAATTCTGGTAAAGCACTGACTGAGGCAGCTGAGCTACTGGCTGAAAACGGAAATGTGACAGATGCCGTTTACATGCAGGAGGAGGCGGTACTGGCTAATGTGTCCGACCTGGACAGCTACAAAAAGCTCGGTGAATTCTCGAAGAAGGCTGGACGGCCGTCGGGTATGAAGCTGTTCGTGAATGGTGAAGAATACGATGCCAAACCGATTAACCGCAATGGGACCACACTTGTTCCGTTTAGAACAGCTTCCGAAGCTTTGGATGCAAAGGTTTCCTGGGATCCGAAAGAAAAGGCTGTTACAGTCACCCGTAACGGCGTGTCCGTCAAATTATTTGTTAACAGTCCGAAAGCATATATTAACGGTCAGCCATATTCTATCGAGCAGCCAGCATCCATAGTGGATGGGACGACAATGGTACCTGTAAGGGTAATCGGAGAGGCCTTGGGGACAAATGTTAAATGGGAGCCTGAAAGCCAGTCCGTTGTTGTATACGAGCAGCCAACAACAACTACTACATCAACATCATAACGTGTTGTAAACAAACAAAATTTTGAAAGCAAAAAGGGCCCCTGACTAAATGTCATGCCTTTTTATTTTACCTTGCAATTAATGATTTCGTATTCATGATACTACCAAGCTATTCGCATTATGTGCTGGTCATGTGTACAATTAAATAGAGAACACTGAGAAAAGGGAGTGTTATAGATGGATTTAGGATTAACGGGAAAAACAGCCTTTGTTGCAGGTTCCAGTAAAGGACTCGGCAAAGCAAGCGCACGGGAGCTGGCACGCGAGGGTGCGAATGTCGTCATTTCAGGACGGAACGAAGCAGAGCTTCAGCGGACGCAGGCGGAATTACTGGAAACAGCGAGTGGCCGCGTTGAATATGTAGTTTGCGATGTAACAAAACCAGAACATATCTCCCAGGCCATCCGCCGTACAGCTGATTTGTTTGGCACCGTTGATATTTTGGTTAACAATGCGGGTGGGCCTCCTGCCGGTACCTTTGATGATTTTACAGATGAAGTGTGGATGCAGGCCTTTGAACAAAATTTACTTAGTCATATCCGGTTGATCCGTGAGGTGTTACCTTATATGAAAAAACAACAAAACGGTAGGATTTTAAATATTGCTTCTTCCTCAGTTAAACAGCCAATTCCGGGGTTAATCATTTCAAATACGCTACGTACTGGAGTCGCTGGATTGGCGAAAACATTGTCTCTGGAATTAGCTCCTCATAATATTCTGGTACATACTGTAGCACCAGGGAGAATTGCAACCGATCGCGTGCGTAGCTTGGACGAGCATCGAGCTGAGAAAACTCAGCAAACCACGGATCAGGTTCGTAAACAAGCAGAAGAGGGCATTCCATTGGGGCGGTATGGAGAGCCTGAAGAGTTCGGTAAAGTTGTTGCTTTTCTGGCGTCTTCAGCTTCATCCTATTTGACAGGGAGCACCATCCTTGTGGATGGCGGAATGATTAAATCGTTATAAAATAAAGATGCGTGCCAGCTCAGGTTTAATTGGGTGCTGGCACGCTTTTTTAAAATTTATTTAGGGAATAGATAATCTTCATTCACGTCCTGGAAGCTCACAACCCTTATCGGTACATATACCACCTGCATCTTGTTTGGACGAGCTGCCGCTTATCATGGTGAAAGGTGAACGTTCATCCCATGCTTTTTGAAGCGCATCATGGAATACTTCCTCCGGCTGGGCACCAGAAACAGCAAATTTTCGATCAAATACAAAGAATGGCACACCCTGAACACCCAACTCAGCGCCTTCGGCTTCATCAGCTCTAACTTCGTCGGTAAAGCGGTCACTGGCTAATATAGCAGCCGCTTCCTTTTGATCCAAACCAACCTCAGTAGCCAGCGCTACCAGCACTTCATGATCCCCTGTATGCTTGCCTTCGATGAATACAGCCTGGAATAAACGCTCGCTCAGCTCCAGCATTTTGCCTTGTGTTTGAGCCCAAAATGTTAAGCGGTGAGCATCAAGAGAGTTCGTCGGCACCATGGCATGAATATTATAATCAAGACCCGCAGAGCGTGCGTTTTCGTTCATTCGATCATTCATAGCCTGAGCCTCTTGCAGACTGACCCCATATTTAGCGGATAGTTCTTCATTGATCGTTTTACCGCTATCTCTCACAGCATCCGGGTTCAATTCGAAACTCTTGAATGTCAATTGCACCTCATTGCGATGTGGAAATTGCTGTAATACTTGCTCCAAACGGCGTTTGCCAATATAACAGAATGGGCACATATAATCAGACCATACTTCAATATTCATCAGGAAAAAGCCTCCATGTATACGTATTTTATTGAGTAACCGGGAGTAGTGCTCCCCACTTTAGAATGTGCATAAAGGTGGAACTTCATTAGTTACAACAAGAATTATAAAGCTAAAGCATTCAACGTGCAAATAATTAATGCTTGTCAAAAAATTAATGCTATGATATTTTATATGTGTAACCGGTTACACATTGGAGTTGAACCTACACTATGACAACAATTAAAGAAGTCGCCAGCTTTGCAGGTGTTTCCGTAGCGACCGTATCCAGAGTTATTAATGAAACTGGATATGTACATGAGGATACACGGCGAAAGGTAGAGGCTGCTGTGAGGCAGTTAAATTACAAGCCCAATGAAGTTGCACGTTCTTTGTATAAAAAGAAATCCAGATTAATCGGCCTGCTGCTGCCGGATATTACGAACCCTTACTTTCCCTTGTTAGCTCGTGGGGTGGAGGATCGAATGCAGGAAAATGATTTTCGGATTATTTTCGGTAATAGTGATGAAGATCGCCAAAAAGAATTAGATTACATGGATACTTTTGTTCAAAATAATGTCGTTGGTGTTATTTCTTCTACCAATGATCCCGATGCCGACTGTTACGCTAAACTGAAGATCCCGGTCGTTTTTCTCGATCGAACTTCCAGTGACAGCCTCTCCGTATTTGCGGATGGAGCCCATGGCGGTTGCTTGGCTGCTCAAGAAATGGTTGCCCGCGGCAGCAAACAAATTACAGTCATGCAGGGCCCTGCACATATTCGTCCAGCACAAGACCGTTTTCGCGGGGCGGTTGAAGAGCTTCAGCAATCCGGAATTGCTTACCATGTGGTCGAGACAACTTCCTTTTCATTCAAGGAGGCCGAGTCGTGGGCCAAAGAGCTGTTTAGCAAGTACCCGGATACGGACGGAGTTATCGCAAGTAACGATATCGTGGCTACAGCGGTGATGCATGAGGCACATAGATTAGGAAAGAAAATCCCAGATGATGTTCAAATTATCGGGTTTGATGATATACCATTAAGCAGTTTGTTATTCCCGCCTTTGTCAACGATCCGACAGCCTGCTTATGAAATGGGCTGGGAAGCAGCAGGACTACTCATTCAGTTGATTGAGCAGTCGCAAGTAACGAAGTCAAGCGTACCTAATCTTCATTCGAAAGTACTTACGTATTCAAGCATACAATTGCCCGTCAAATTTATAGAACGGGAAACGACAAGAAAGGTGGATTATGATGGCTAAAATTTCGATTATCGGAAGCAGTTCTATGGATCTCGTAGTTACTTCGTCCAAACGTCCCGGTGCTGGTGAAACGGTATTGGGTGAAAGCTTTACAACCGTACCTGGAGGTAAAGGAGCCAATCAGGCAGTAGCCGCAGCACGACTCGGAGCAGACGTTACGATGATTGGACGTGTAGGGGATGACCATTTTGGAGAACAGATTTTAAGAAATTTTGAAGAAAATTATGTTCATACTGGCTATGTGAAACCGGTTACACATATGGAAAGCGGTACAGCGCATATTGTACTAGCTGAAGGTGATAACAGTATTGTCGTGGTAAAAGCAGCAAATAATGAAGTGACACCCGCCTATGTGGAAGAAGCGCTTGACGTCATCCGAAGTTCGGGTATTGTGCTAATTCAACAGGAAATACCGTCGGAAACGGTTGTTTATGTAAGCGAAATTTGTGCGAAGTACCAGATACCCTTGTTGCTGAATCCAGCCCCGGCTCGTGAAGTGGAAGAAAGCGTAATTGCGAATGCGACCTACATTACGCCAAACGAGCATGAAGCTGCCATTATGTTTAAGGATATGAGCCTGCAAGAAGCGTTGCGTAAATATCCCAACAAGCTGTTTGTGACTGAGGGCAGCAACGGTGTACGATTTTTCGACGGAGAACAGGAAGTCGTGGTTCCTACTTATAAAGTAGAGGCCGTTGATACAACAGGTGCAGGAGATACGTTTAACGCTGCTTTTGCAGTGGCACTGGCCGAAGGAAAATCGCTGGCCGACAGTGTGAAATTTGCTAATCGTGCTGCGTCATTGTCCGTAACCAAATTTGGAGCCCAAGGTGGAATGCCAACCCGTCATGAAGTGGAGGAGCAAATATAATATGAAGAAACATGGAATCCTAAACAGTCATATATCCAAAATACTGGCGGATCTCGGCCACACAGACTATATTGTCGTGGCTGATGCCGGCTTACCTATTCCTGAAGGCGTTACCAAAATTGATTTGGCCCTTAAACTGGGTGTTCCATCCTTTCAGGACGTTGTTGATGTCATTGCAGCAGATATGGTGATCGAAAAAGTAACGCTGGCCGAAGAAATCAAACAAGAAAATGAACAAGCATTACAGTATATTATGCGCACCTTTGCAGGGGAGCAATTAGAACATCCACAGATTAATACGCAAGCTGCTGTCATTGAGTTTTGCTCTCATGAACAATTCAAGGAGCTGACCCGTTATGCGAAGGCGGTCATTCGTACAGGAGAGGCTAAGCCATTTGCCAATTGTATTTTACAGGCAGGAGTTCATTTTGGATAAATCAATGTTGAATAAAAAGGAGGGTACAGTATGCAGATTCAAATGAAAGGAATTCACAAAGCTTTTGGAACCAATCAGGTACTGAGTGGTGTTGACTTTGATCTTCGTGAAGGAGAAGTACATGCCCTCATGGGTGAAAATGGTGCAGGAAAATCAACGCTGATGAATATTTTAATCGGACTGCATCGGCGAGATGAGGGAACGATCATCATTGACGGCCAGGAAACCTATTTTGCCGACCCCAAAGAAGCGGAGCAAAAAGGAATTGCTTTTATTCACCAGGAACTGAATGTGTGGCCGGAGATGACCGTGCTGGAAAATCTGTTTATCGGCAAGGAAATGACATCCAAGTGGGGCTTACTAGACAGCTCTAAAATGAAAGCGTTAGCAAATGAGCAATTCAGCAAGCTTTCGGTAAACCTTCCATTGAACGGTGAAGCAGGCGAGTGTTCAGTGGGTCAACAGCAGATGATTGAAATAGCCAAAGCACTCATGACGGATGCTAAAGTTATCGTGATGGATGAGCCGACAGCCGCCTTAACCGAACGGGAAATTCAGAAGCTGTTCGAGGTTATTACTTCTTTGAAAAAAGATGGTGTTTCGATCGTGTATATTTCACATCGGATGGAGGAGATATTCGCGATCTGTGATCGGATTACCATCATGCGTGACGGAAAAACGGTGGATACTCAGGCGATTCCCGATACGAATTTTGATGAAGTTGTACGGAAAATGGTAGGTAGAGAGCTGACTGAACGCTATCCGGTAAGAACGCCCGCTTTGGGAGAAGTGGTGCTGGAGGTCAAAAATGCCACGCATAAAGGCTTGTTTGAAAATGTGAATTTTACTGTGCGGTCTGGTGAAATTGTAGGTTTTTCAGGCTTGATGGGCTCGGGACGAACCGAGATCATGCGGGCGTTATTTGGACTGGATGCTTTGGATCGTGGTGAGATCCATGTACGTGGAAAAAAGGTGACTATTCGCAAGCCGGATGACGCGGTGAAACTAGGGATTGGCTTCATTACAGAAGACCGAAAAGATGAGGGCTTGGTTCTGGATTTTTCCATTCGGGAAAATATGGTGCTGCCAAATCTCTTCAGCTTTACCTCAAAAGGATTTATTTCAGGTAAAAAAGAGTTGGATTTTGTTAACACTTTAATTAAACGCTTACAAATTAAAACCCAATCGGGTGAAACAACGGTTCGCAGTTTGTCAGGTGGTAATCAGCAAAAGGTGGTTATTGCCAAATGGGTAGGTATTGGTCCAAATGTACTCATTCTTGACGAACCGACGAGAGGTGTGGATGTGGGAGCCAAGCGGGAAATCTACCAGTTGATGAACGAGCTGACCGAACGTGGAGTCGCGATTATCATGGTATCCTCGGAACTCCCTGAGGTACTCGGCATGAGCGATCGTATTGTCGTGGTGCACGAGGGAAAGATCAGCGGAGAGCTGAGCAGGGAAGAAGCCACACAAGAAAATATTATGACGCTAGCTACAGGAGGACAGTAATATGACAACTATGAATGAATCAAAAAGCAGCAAAGGCTTTCAAATGTCACAAATCACACAGAAGCTTGGCCCGTTGTTGGGACTCATTATTTTGGTGATTATCGTATCGGTCTTAAATCCCAGCTTTTTGGAACCGCTTAATATTTTGAATTTATTGCGCCAGGTATCCATTAATGCGTTGATTGCGTTCGGTATGACCTTCGTTATTCTCACAGGCGGAATAGATTTGTCAGTCGGCTCCATATTAGCACTATCCAGTGCGTTTGTCGCAAATATGATGCTGGCTGGGTTCGATCCTATTTTGGCGATTATCATCGGCTGTGCATTGGGTGGCGTGATGGGGATGGTCAACGGCTTGATGATTACGAAGGGTAAAATGGCTCCATTCATCGCTACACTAGCAACCATGACCATTTTCAGAGGATTGACACTCGTTTATACCAATGGTAACCCTATTACAGGACTCGGGGACAGTCTGGTATTTCAATTGTTCGGTCGTGGCTATCAGTTCGGTATTCCGGTTCCAGCGATTACGATGCTCATTACCTTTGCTGTCCTATGGATCATTTTGCATAAAACACCATTCGGACGTAAAACGTATGCCATTGGTGGTAACGAGAAGGCTTCGATTGTATCTGGTATTAAAGTACCGCGTGTAAAAATTTGGATTTACTCTCTGGCTGGAATGCTCTCCGCATTGGCGGGAGCTATCTTGACTTCACGTTTGAACTCGGCGCAACCGACAGCAGGTACTTCTTATGAGTTGGACGCCATTGCGGCTGTCGTATTAGGTGGAACAAGTCTCTCGGGAGGACGCGGACGAATCGTAGGTACGTTAATTGGTGTGCTTATCATCGGTACACTAAACAATGGCTTGAACTTGCTGGGGGTTAACTCTTTTTATCAAATGGTAGTAAAAGGGATAGTCATCGCTATTGCTGTATTGATTGACCGTAAAAAATCCGCATAATACACCTAATCTGCGTAGAAGGAGACACATAAATATGAAAAAGCTTACATTAATCATGACTGCATTGCTGCTCCTGCTCATGACAGGGTGTTCCTTGGAACCGCCCGAATGGGCGAAACCTAAAGCGGCCGCGAACCTGAAGGACATCAAAATCGGCTTGTCGATCTCAACACTGAATAATCCATTCTTCGTATCTCTCAAAGACGGAGTTGTGGCAGAGGCCAAAAAACAAGGAATGCAGGTCATTGTTGTGGATGCACAAAATGATTCGGCGAAACAAAGTAATGACGTGGATGATCTGATTCAACAGGGAGTAAACGCGTTACTTATTAATCCGACAGATTCGTCGGCCATCTCCACTGTGGTACAATCAGCGAATGCATTGAACATCCCGGTTATTACACTGGATCGTTCTGCTGACAAAGGCGATGTAAAAGCACTCGTCGCTTCAGACAACGTAGAGGGAGGACGAATGGCTGCCAGATATGTGATTGATCAAGTTGGAAAAGGTGCCAAGGTGATTGAGCTGGAAGGTGTTCCAGGAGCATCCGCTACCCGTGAACGCGGAAAAGGATTTCATGAAGTAGCAGATAAGGATCTGAAAGTCATTGCCAAACAATCGGCCGATTTTGATCGGACCAAAGGTTTGAACGTGATGGAAAATCTGCTGCAAGGCAACCCGGACGTTCAGGCAGTATTTGCCCACAATGATGAAATGGCTTTGGGTGCGATCGAAGCAATCCAAAGCTCAGGTAAGAACATTCCAGTCATCGGTTTTGACGGTAACGAGGATGCGCTTAAATCAATTAAGGAAGGGAAACTGACAGCCACCGTAGCTCAGCAACCCGAGCTTATTGGTCAATTGGCGGTACAGGCAGCCAAGGATGTACTTCAAGGTAAAACCGTGAAAACATCAATTCCCGCTAAGCTGGAGTTAGTGGATCAATCGAAATAAAAAGGGCGCTTGACCCAACATATTAAGCTATTCGGACTGATGCTGTAATGCGCATCAGTTCTTTTTTTTGGCTATTCTACGATGACGATACATACACATAAATGGAAGTTTTTTATTTTTGTATTGTAAGAAGAGACGGTAAAAGATAGAATAACAATTATATGATAATGAGAATCACTATCATATAATGAATTGTATATATCTAAGGAGGACGTATATTGTGCAACAAAGGTACAGATTAAAATGGGAATCCACGCTTTGTCTTGTGGTTCTTTTGATGGTTGTATTGAGTGCATGTGGAAACGCAGCTAGCAACAACCAGACAAACGACAAGACCAGTACTAATGATCCTTCCGGGCAATCCAAGACGGTTGTCATGCGCGAATATACTGATGCCACTGGCAATAAGATCAGTATCCCTGCCAATCCACAGCGAGTTGTCACAACACAATATTTGGATGCTATGCTGGCCTTGGGAGTTAAGCCTGCAGGTGCTGCTTCCCATTTGTTGGAAGGCAACTATTTAAAAGGTAAGATTGACGGAGTTGCGGATATTGGGAACCCGACAAATGTAGAAAAGGTGCTGGAGTTACAACCGGACCTGATCATCACAACAGAATATACCACGCCCGAAGTGAAGGAGCAGCTAGAGAAAATTGCTCCAACCGTAGTCGTTTCGTTTGGAGAAGGCGATGTATTTGAGCAACTGCGGAGTGTCGCAGCCGTGCTGGGTAAGGACAAGGAAGCCAAGCAGTGGATCGCTAGTTTCAACAAAAAGGCTGAGGAAGGTCGAAAGAAGTTGGTTGGAAAATTCAAAAAAGATGAAACGGTTACGATTTATATGGCCTACGATAAGAATGTGTTAAGGGTATACGGAGCGCGGAATGTAGGACATGTTATTTACCGTTCACTGGAATTGAATCCTCCTGAGTACATACGCCAGAAGCTGGCGAAGGACCCGAGATTTAATTATGTCTATGATGTTATTTCAATGGAAAAGTTACCTGAACTATCAGGAGACCGAATTATTATGCTGGTTTATGATGAAGCGAGCAAGGACGGAATGCTTAAGCAAATTGAGCAAAGTGCATTGTGGAGAAATCTCCCGGCTGTCAAAAACCACAAAGTGTATTTCATTAAAGCCGATCCGTGGTTTACCTACTCACCGCTAGCCGTTGACCAATCACTCGATGAGGCTGTTAAAATGTTTTCCGTTGATCCGAAGTGATCAGTTCAATTGAAATAAGAAAGGAGAAGTCATAACCATGCTTAGACGATTTTTTGAATACTATCGTCCTTACCGGACTTTGTTCATCATTGATTTCTCTTGTGCCTTGCTGGCTGCACTGCTGGAGTTGGCTTTTCCGCTTGCAGTCAACCGGGTGGTCGATGATTTGCTGCCCAGCGGGAACTGGAAATGGATTTTATATGCCTGTCTGGCTCTACTCGGTATTTATGTCATAAGTGCTGCACTGAATTACGTGGTCACCTATTGGGGACACAAGCTGGGCATTAACATCGAATCGGACATGCGTAAAAAGCTGTTTGATCGGGTACAAAAGCAATCGTTTCGGTTTTTTGACAATAACAAAACAGGGCATCTCGTTTCACGTATGACCAACGATCTGATGGATATTGGGGAAATTGCCCACCACGGACCCGAAGATTTGTTCATCGCGTTGATGACACTGGGGGGAGCCTTTGGTATCATGCTCGGTATTAACTGGAAGCTGGCTGTACTGACTTTCATCATTGTACCCCTCATGATTTACTTGTCTCTTTATTTCAGCCGTAAAATGTCTGCTGCTTTCCATCGTATGTTTTCTGATATTGCGGATTATAACGCTCGTATTGAAAATAATGTAAGCGGGATTCGCGTTGTTCAAGCGTTCTCCAACGAAGCACATGAAATGGAACGGTTTGCTGAAAATAATGGTCGTTTCCGTAAAACGAAGCTGATCGCGTACCGGATTATGGCCTGGAATTCCTCGATTAGTTTTATACTAATGAAGCTGGTTTCATTGTTTGTGCTAGTATGTGGAACATGGTTTGTCATTGAAGGACAGATGACCTACGGGGAATTTATCGCATTTGTGATGCTGTCTAATGTATTCTTGGGGCCGATTAAACAAATTAATTCTGTCATCGAAACGTATCCGAAAGGGATTGCTGGCTTCCGACGGTACCTGGATTTGCTGGAAAGTGAATCGGATGTAGAAGATCTGCCTGGGGCCAAGGCGGTTAGCCATCTTAATGGAGATATTCAATTTGCAGGTGTAACGTTTGGTTACGAAAACAAAGATAAGGTATTACGCAAAGTGGACCTATCTATCCATGCGGGTGAAACCGTAGCACTTGTGGGTCCTTCAGGAGCAGGTAAAACGACACTTTGCAGTTTGTTGCCTCGCTTCTACGATGTCGAGGAAGGTATCATTACTATTGATGGAATGGATATCCGTGAAATGAAGCTGGAATCGCTGCGATCCATGATTGGTATCGTACAGCAGGATGTATTCCTCTTTGATGGAACGATTCGTGAAAATATTGCTTACGGTAAGCTGGATGCTTCGGAAGAAGAAATCTGGGATGCTGCTCGTCGAGCTCAGATTGAAGACCTTGTTCGCTCATATCCGGATGGTCTGGATACAATGATCGGTGAGCGAGGTGTGAAGCTCTCTGGTGGTCAAAAGCAACGTTTGTCTATTGCACGGATGTTCCTTAAAAATCCGCCAATTCTCATTTTAGATGAAGCAACATCAGCATTGGATACAGAGACAGAAGCCGCGATTCAGCAAGCGCTGACAGAGCTATCCCAAGGCCGTACGACACTCGTTATCGCGCATCGTCTGGCAACGATCAAAAATGCTGACCGGATTATCGTAGTTGCAGATCAAGGGATTGCCGAGCAAGGCAGACATGAAGAGTTATTGGCAGTAAAAGGGGCATATAGCCGCCTGCACCAAGCTCAATATGGAACGTAAATAGGCCAATATGACACCGTAAATAGAGAGAGGAATGAACAGGTTTGACAAAGAAAATGTGGATTGTAATGATGCTTCTGTCAGTCATTTTAGCTCTTACCGCCTGTGGTGGAAATGTAAAGCAACCGGATGAAAAGCAGAATCAAACATCTAGCGAACAAAAGTCAGAGGAAACGAAAACAGTCAAAACGATTCATGGAGATATTAAGATTCCGGTTCACCCTCAGCGGATTGTAGTAGATATGTACCAGAATGATTTATTAGCACTAGGAATTAAACCTGTAGGAAGTGTTAAATATTATCTGGATAATCCGTTTTCAAAGGAGCTTGTGCAGGGCATTGCAAGCATTGGAGACCGCAGCAGCGTATCCATTGAGAAAGTATTGGCTCTGGAGCCTGATTTGATTCTGATTGGTTCCAAAGATGCTTCTGATTATGAAAAATATAGTAAAGTTGCTCCGACCATCGTTATTCCATATGGAACGTACAAGAATGTGCATGAGGAACTGACAGCTTTTGGTGAGCTGCTTGGAAAAGAACAGGAAGCCAAAACATGGCTTGCGCAATACGATCAGCGAATGCAGGCTGCACGTGACAAGCTAAAGGGAATTGTTCAGCCTGGAGATACTTTCACCGTAATGGAAGCTTCGGATAAAGAATACTATGTATATGGCGATAATTTTGGCAGAGGAGGACAGGCGGTATACAAAGGACTGAATTTGTCCCCTCCGCCGCTTGTCCAAAAAGAATTATTTGGTGAGACTCAATGGAAATCGGTGTCAAAAGAAGTCATTAATCAATATGCTGGCTCTTATATCTTTCTGACGGTTAACAAGGATTTGAGCGGTTACGAAGGAGACAGCATATGGAAATCACTGAATGCAGTCCGGCAAGGTAAGGTTTTTGAGCTCCAGGAGGATCGATATTGGTACTTCGATCCCATTGCCATTGTAGGGCAAGCTGAAGAAATCGCAGATTTGATCGTCCAGCGGAATAAAGAGAACGCCACACAGAAGTAGTCAAGTAGTCGCTTCGGTGTTGTTGGCAGCCCTTTGGTATTTATGCCGAAGGGCTTTATTTGTTCACAATAGGGCAGAGTATTAGGCATTACTCGAAATTTGCTATTGATGCCGTTGCCACATTAATTTACAATAGTAAAGATTGCATGATAATAATTCTCATTATCAACATCATCTTCAACACAGTTCGTGATAGCTACATACTATTCAACAGTAAGGGTGAACAATAGTTATGAAATTATCAGAATCATCGGATAGCCCCGCTCAAAGTAATCATAACCAGTCGCCGACTCAATTCCACTCGCGACCTTGGGCGGCTTCGCTTATCCTGACAGTTGGGCTTGGACTTTTAGCGTTCGGTATCGCGCTATCCCTATCTTTTGGTGCAGCCTCAATTAGGCTGGAAGAGGTATGGAACGCTGTTTTCCATTTTAATCCTGAATTGCAAAATCATCAAATTATTTGGGAAATCCGTCTACCTCGGATTCTGGGTGGGGTTTTAATCGGAATTTGCTTTGCTGTTGCAGGTGCAATTATGCAAGGAATGACCCGAAATCCGCTTGCTGACTCGGGCTTGCTTGGACTGAACTCGGGAGCCAGCTTGGCGATGGCGATTTGCTTTGCCCTTTTTCCTGGCTCTTCCTTTTTACAGTTAATGTTGTATTCCTTTGTTGGTGCAGCTCTGGCTGTTGTGATGGTATATGGTACAAGCTCCATATCCAAATCAGGTCTTACGCCAGTTCGTCTTGTATTGGCGGGTGCAGCTGTCACGGCATTGCTGTCTGCCTTAGGAGATGCGATCAGTTTGTACTTTGATGTTGGACAGGATTTGGCCTTTTGGTATGCCGGAGGGCTTAGTGGAACCAAGTGGGTTCAGCTCGGTATAGTTTTGCCTTGGGTTGTGGCAGCTTTTATCGGTGCTCTCATGTTGTCGCGCTCCATTACGCTGCTCAGTTTGGGAGACGAAATTGCGTCGAGCCTTGGTCAGCGAACTGGGGTGGTAAAGGTAGTTGGAATGATTCTTGTTCTGATTTTGGCGGGTGCAGCGGTGTCGTTGGTGGGTTCTATAGGTTTCGTGGGATTGATTATTCCCCATATAACCCGCAAGCTGGTTGGCGTCGATTATCGCTGGATTATTCCATGCTCGGCCATTATGGGGGCTTTACTCATTGTGTTTGCCGATCTGGCAGCCCGTATGATTAACGCACCTGAGGAAACACCGGTGGGCGTACTTATTGCCTTAATTGGGGTTCCGTTCTTCCTTTATCTGGCACGTAAAGAAAGGAGGGCACTGTAAGATGAATAACGTTACGAATGGGGCTATTGCCAAAGCTAGTCATCGTAAAAAAATACATGATTGGATGGTTGTAGTCATTCTGCTCGTATTGCTCATTGCTGCGTTCACCATAAGTGCGAATACGGGAACCATCCGGCTTTCGCCAATGGAGCTATTTAGAACCTTGTTTGGACAAGGGACTCCACAGCAGGAATTAATCCTATTTGAATTCCGATTGCCACGAATGGTTATTTCCCTTCTTATCGGTGCAGGTCTCGCTGTTTCTGGCTGCATCATGCAGGGAGTTTCGCGTAACGGCCTAGCGGACCCTGGTATTCTAGGCATTAATGCAGGCGCCGGGTTGATGGTCATGCTGTTTGTATTGCTTTTTCCATCTATGCAAACTACGAATTCATTGTTTTTACTTCCCGCTCTTGCACTGATTGGATCAGGAGCAGCTGCTATTCTCATCTACGCGCTTTCTTACAAGAAAGGTGAAGGAATTTCTCCGACAAGGCTACTGCTGAGCGGAATTGGCGTAGCGGCGGGTATCAGTGCTGCGATGATCATTATGACTCTTAAGCTGACACCCGAAAGTTACACGTTTGTAGCTAATTGGTTAGCAGGAAGCATCTGGGGCTCAAACTGGAAATTCGTGATGGCTCTGTTGCCTTGGCTGATTGTATTGCTTCCTTTCGCATACTACAAAGCAAATGTGATGAATGTGCTTAATCTGGGAGATCAGACGGCATCGGGGTTGGGTACAGCTATCGAAAAGGAACGTATTCTCCTTCTCGCTGCTGCGGTTGGATTGGCCAGTTCTAGTGTTTCGGTTAGTGGCGGTATCGGCTTTGTCGGTTTGGTGGCTCCACATTTGGCGAGAAAGCTGGTGGGGCCGAAGCATAAAATGCTGCTGGTAACCTGTGCTTTAGTCGGAGCACTCCTGGTACTTGTAGCGGATACGATCACACGATCCTTACCTTTACAGAAAGAAATCCCGACAGGTTTAATTGTAGCCATCATTGGTGCGCCATACTTCTTATACCTGTTGAGTCGCTCCAAAGGGTAACGTCACGAAAGAGTACCACCTGTCAATTAAAGGCTACGCAAACAAATAACCTTCAACACCACTAAGGAAGTGGGGCTGAAGGTTATTTGTTTCATTTAATTTAGCAGCCTTTCATCTCAACGGGAAGTATTCAAGGCATGAGAGGTTTGATGCAGCTCTCTGATCATTTTATGCAACGTGTAATTTTCCTGACGTGTCACGCCGTGTTGATTTTCCTGAACCAGCAACTGATGGATGTTTCGTTTTAGAATTTCACTTCGACGTTCCAGCATTTCGGTACTCATAAATAATGAACACTCCCTTTGTCATGAATAAACCTACATTTTTGAAATGAGCATAGGCTGAATTTAAGTTTGCCTTTCGACTTCTTTAAGTATATCGTGCTGGATGATCAAGGGAAAACGGAGCGAGACAGCAAATTGCTTTTTCTCATCATCCATGCCGTGTCGACAGCGACTCACCCCATGAGTTCTTAGATATACTTCCTGATGCTAGCGATAACAGGGGATTAGGCGTAATTAACTTCATGTATATAATTGTTTTTTTGATATAAACGGATTAAGTGTATTAATCCATTTGAAATATTTGTCCGTAAGGAGCGTATTGGATATTGCTCAGGCTGTTCTGAACAAGCAGGGGCTTAATAGCGAGTTAATACAAAGGATCACATTGTGTATTTGCAGAAAATCAACTTGTGCGCTTAAAAGTTAGCTAGGTTTCTGAAGATCAGCATTTTACATACAGAATTTATAGATGAACCCGACCAGTTAAAGCGAATGTATATGGAATCACTTATCAGTTTGCTAAAAGCTATGGAGGGGAGCAACTAGAACTGCAAAGTTGTATTCAATGCAATCATTGGTTTATTCCATATTAGCGAGCTCAGTTAACCAAATTTTGCAGTTCTAAATGTCGGAGTCATTACAACTACCTAATGAAAAGAAAAGAATAAGAGGCTATAACATTTTGGAAGTGAGGAGATACAATAATGATTATTTAAAAATCGGATGAAGAAATTGAGATCATGAGGGGAGCTAGCCGAATTACGACTATTCTGCCAGTCCGCACCGCTTGCCTTTGAGGCCGAACTTTTCAAGTCCTGTGTTGTACGGCCATAGACGTATACTGGAAGCCATGATCCGAATGAAGTACGGCTCCGGATACGTCTATTTTGTGTGCATTCATAATACCATTTTCATCATACCCCGGACCGAAAAGATCCGGAATGGTGGAGAAATAGCTGCTTTATCAACATTATTTGTATTGTGGATATACCGGCTGAACGACTACCTGCTCAGGATCATGACCGAAGAACAACAGATTCGGCTTAACCTCCTGCACAATCTGCTGAATGCGGGCGATTGACTGACGTGCCTGTTCACGGTCAAAGCCGTCAAACGGCACGTCGTTTGCGTAATTCTCCTGCGTGTAGGCAACATCAATCGTCAGCATGACCGGACCCGATTCCTTTGTTGTGACCAACGCGGACTGATGACCCGGCGAATGCCCCGGAGTATAGAACAGTTGCAAACCTGGAACCAGCTCATGATCCCCTTGAAGCAGTCGGTAATTCAAGTCCGCCTGCACGCATTCCGGTGGCGCATACTCCAGATTACCGATCGCAGCGTCTGCTTCGGTCTGCTGCACATAAATCGGTGTATTTGGAAAATGCGGATTGCCTCCGGCATGATCCATATGCATATGAGAGATTACGATGGCATGGATATCGTCCGGTTGATAGCCGATCCGATCCAGTACAGCCACGATACTATCATCGGCTGACATATGGGGAATGAAGCGCCCTTCAAACGGTGTACTTTTAAAATAATTTGGATTGTCGATAAACGAATCCGGCATACCGGTATCAATGAGAATCGGACCGTGATCTGTCTCCAGCAGATACGACCAGATTTGCAGGCGCACCAGTTCACCGGGCTGTGCATGATGGTTGAGTGAGGAACGATCAATATCAAGCTGACCGATCGGTAACCAGTACAATCTGTTAATCATACAATCATCCTCCAATCGTAGTTTACATAATAATTATTATGTAGTTATTAATCAGGGTTTGGCTGACGGAAAGTGATGTTTGTATTTTCGTTTGTAAGATCCGGGTGCTGGAGCCTCGTGCTGTCGTTGTAATCTCACTCTTTAGAAAATTAATTTTTTAATAGTTTAAATGAAAAGGCATTTAGGCGTCCAGCAGAAATTTGCCGTCAGGCAGGCCAGTTCATGCTTTTCCTGTGAACAAGACTGTTTCTACGCTCTGCTCGAAATTTGCCCAG
Organism: Paenibacillus sp. MZ03-122A; assembly: GCF_024213325.1. Classification (NCBI taxonomy): domain Bacteria; kingdom Bacillati; phylum Bacillota; class Bacilli; order Caryophanales; family Paenibacillaceae; genus Paenibacillus; species Paenibacillus sp. MZ03-122A. Next base: position 475,446 of record NZ_JANAVI010000003.1, read on the forward strand.
AAGCTGGATCACACGGTCATCATCTCGAAATCGGTGAAATTCTTGGTGATCCACTGCTGCTAGTGGGTGAAAATTACAATCAGCTAGCAGGCTATCATATGGAGATGGTGCACACGCCGGAAGGTGATCCGGATAGCGAGTTGGAAGCTGCACATGATATTCATGTTTTGGCCACTATGGCGATTTTGACTGCTACCGATCGAGAGCAGCGCCCCCCAGCTTGCTGATGAAGTAGAGAAGTGGTGCCGCATGCAAGACTATTGGCTATTTAGTTTTGTTTTGGATATGAATGAATTACATTAGGTGAACTTTTCTTGAGCGTGTTTTAATTTGTCTACATTGTGGGATCGCCCCCCTCTGACCCTATGTCACGCCGTTAAGTGATTTGAAATGTCTGCTTGAAGGCGATACTAGGCTGGACAAGAGGAAAAACGCTCTATTTGCCCTTGAAAAGCACTAAAAAAACAGCGTATAATATAAATTATACGCTGTTTAGGTTTAAAACGACTTTTAGAATCCCTCCTGCATAAGATGTCGATTGGATTGTCGATAAAAATCAGACGAAAATGATCGTTTTACAGTATATTTCGGAATATGAACTGAATTGGAGGCGAGCGAGATGAAAAAAGAGATGCGACATGTGGAACTCGATACAACTGAAGAAATTGATGAAATATATACTGAGGAGCTGGAAGCTTTTTTGATCTGGATGAAGGATGCAGGATATACGATACATACGCAAAAAAATTATATGGGGGATGTGAAGCAGTTTTTACGGACGTTGCGTGAAAAACCACTCGATCAGGTGAAGAAGATTCATGTTATGTCGTATTTGTCTAAAGCGCGGGAGGGAGGCGCCGGAGATAGTACGCGGAACCGGAAGCATGCAGCGGTGAACAGTTTCTTTAAAGCGCTACAGGAATTTGAGTTATGCAGCACAAATCCGGCAGCGGGAATTAAAAAAGCAAAGACTGAAAAGAATCGTATGCCCGTCTATCTGGATGAAAAGGATATTCATCCGTTTTTGCTCGCGGTGGAGGGGAAATATGCAAATCGCAATATGGCTATTTTTCTGCTGATGGTCTACATGGGATTGCGGGTGGGGGAGGTTCATTCATTGAATGTCTCAGATTATAGCCGAGAAAGACGTACCTTAGATGTGTTCGGTAAAGGACGGAAGTGGCGTACTCTCCCGGTACCAGAAGCCGTGTGTGATTTTGTAGAGCATGCGTTGGAGGAAAGATTGACGCCGTGGAGAGGTAAAGAGGATGCGATGTTCGTATCCCAAAAAGGCCGCCGTCTGGCAGTGCGCACCATTCAACAGATCGCTACAGAAACGTTCGAACGATTCCAGCAAGATAAGAGTATGGAACGCCGGGAGGCTTATTCCAGCCATAAGTTGAGACATACATTTGCGACAATGCTATTACGTAAGGGAGCAGATCTGCGTACCGTGCAGGAGCTACTGGGGCATTCATCCATTCAGACAACCACAGTATATACACATGTCACTGATCGGGAAAAAGAAAAAGCAATGGATAAGCTGGATATTCAGATACCAATATCAGGATTGTGAGTATATGTTGGAAAATTGAGATTAAACAAAAAAAGAGTTTACATAATTATTATTATGTAAACTCTTGATGGGGAGTCATATCCCGACTCGCAAATAAAATCAACGACTTTGTCTCATCAATATTGTGAACGTTGTAAACTTGTGAGAGAACCCCACATTAGAACTTGACCTGGAACGCGTTTCATAAGCTAGGTTAAATGTATAAGCTTTTAATCCACTCTTGTTAGAAAATAAACTCAGATTCTAGTGTATATTGGAGGATTTTATATATGTTTAAACTGGTAGTAAGTTTGGCGAGCACGGAAAAGGGATCTGGATCTTAGGGGACAGTGCTACGCGGATTAAAAGGATGGAGTCGTCGTCAAAGAGTTTACGATTGGACACAATCTAGCATTACAAGCGATAAGAGATATCGAATGTTTTTCCAATGATTTTAATATCATAGCATGTACAACGGAAGCAGCATTTGTTCATTCTCATATTCAAGACGAATACTATAAAATTGTGAAAGGCTCGTATAAAGAAGTGGTTAAGATTGATTCATTTGATCAAATCAAAATTAGCTTTCTTAAAATAACTGTATATGATCCAGCTGGAAGAAGTCCCTTATTAAGAAAACATGTTGAAAAGACTCTACTGGGTCAAATTTATATCGTTGATTCTGAAGCAAATTGACTGGATATTACAGCACTTCATACCCATAAAGGGGAGACGGTAAGAAAACTCCAAGAGATATTAGGGATTACTGAGGATGAGAACCCCAAATTGCATCATGAAAGGACTATACGTAGCATGAAAAATAAAATACTGGTTTTTGATATTGGTGGCTCTTTTATTAAATTTAGTTTGTATTTTCAAGGTGAGTTTATGTGTAAGGGGAAAGTTAAAACTCCATTGGACTCACTTGAGAATCTACTTGTAGCTTTGAAGCAAATTCATAATCAGTTTATAGATGAATGTGAAGGTATAGCTGTCAGCATGCCAGGTATTGTGGATTCGGAAAGCGGTCACATGGTGCATGGCGGTTCATTAAGATATATAAATGATATAAATATGATCGAAGTTTTTAAGAAAGCGTTTCATTTACCCGTAGCAATTGAAAATGATGGAAAATGCGCTTCTCTGGGAGAAGCATGGTGTGGTTCATTACAGGGAATCGCTGATGGTGTTGTTCTGGTCGTTGGAACCGGAATGGGCGGTGGAATCATCTCTCAAGGTAAATTGCTAAAAGGCCATCATTTATCGGCTGGGGAATTCTCCTTCATCAGAACTAACAATGAGTATGCAGACAATGTTGATTATTTGCTTGGTATGCAAGGGAGTAGTTCTGTATTATCTAAAACCGTTGCCAAAGCTAAAGGGCTTCCTGCAGATTCTATGACAGGTGAAAAAGTATTCAAGCTCATTGAAGAAGGTGATCACACGGTCCAAACGATTTTTCAAGAATACTGTAGGAACATCGCAACACAAATTATTAATTTGCAAACGATTCTTGATCCTGAAAAGTTTGTAATTGGGGGAGGCATATCTGCAAATCCTTTACTGGTTATTACTATTAAAGAAGAACTAGAGAAACTTTATCTAGATTCGATCTTAAATTTTGTGCGTGCAGATATTGAGCAGAGTAAATTAGGCAATGAAGCGAATTTGCTAGGTGCTATATATAACTACAAACAAACCTATCATCTTGAATGATAACAAAAGTTATATTTCGATGTTTGATTTATCTTGTCCTGTCTAATAAGGAAGCATAAAGTTTACATAATATATATTATGTTTTTAGTGAGGTGAAATCTGCAAGTGAATCACTCTTATCAAGTGTCCACTTGCAGATTCAAGTTTCACTGACAATGCAAAATAGCTTATTTTTCAGTTGAGAATATACGCATGCGTCTATATTTCATTTTCCGGGGGAGATTCAATCATCAGTCCTTCGACATGCTTACGTCCCAGCAGTTTTCGTTTTTTGCGGTTTTCCTTGGTTTCTAAAACAATATCCAGATCATAGTCGTCAGGATACAATTCAGTAGCAGCGATGTGAAGGACGAGCCTCTTTTTGTTCATGGTTAGCTTCTGTCCTTGGATCAAAATCCCGACATTACCCCGTTCATCCTCGGTTTTGTATACAATTCCAGTTCGATCCAGATAGCCTACATAAACACTATCGCCAAGGGCAAAAGGCTTGGTTTTGAGAGGAATTTCTTGTTTACCCCGTTTTGTGACTGTCTGGTCTAAAGCCTCTTTTTTAGAAAAAAGATTATTTGCATCATCAGACTTTTCATCATCCACAGAAGGGGGAATAACAAACGATTCCTGTGTATTCCGAGACGCTCTGCCTGCAGAAATGGCCTCAGAACGTTCGATAATACGTGTCCACATGCCCAGCTTCAAGGCAATTGCATATGCATAGCTTTCTCCGGCCTCTCCAATGCGAAGTCGGTACAAAGGTTGTAGCGTTTCGGTATCAAACTCCATACGAGCATTCTGAAATCCCGGTGTGTTTTCAGCAAAATGCTTGATTTCGCTAAAGTGCGTTGTAGCCACTACTGTCGCTCGGCGGCGATGGAATTCTTCTAGCAACGCGATAGAAAGGCCTACTCCTTCTCCTGGATCGGTGCCGGATGCCATTTCATCAATCAGAATCAGAGTAGAGTTGCCTGTTGTTTCTAAAATGCTAATCATGTTGCGAATGTGTGCAGAAAAGGTGCTCAAAGCATGTTCAATGCTTTGTCCATCCCCGATATCTACCACAATTTCCTCGAATACAGCCATTCGGCTACCATGCAAAACAGGTACCAGTAGCCCAGATTGCACCATTAGTGTTAATAGACCGACGCTTTTAAGGGCCATCGTTTTTCCGCCTGTGTTCGGTCCAGTGATGATGAGTGAGGAATATCCTTCACCAATTGAGAAATCAAGCGGCACCATGGTATTGGACATCAATGGGTGACGTGCACCTTGGATGTCTATAATCCCGTCAAGGTTAAGTTCGACAGGGACAGCATCCAGAGTCATGGCGTATTTGGCTTTTGCCAATAAAAAATCCAGTACACCTACAGTCTCTGTATTGATGCTTAGTTCCCGGTTGTATGACTCGGCCATTGCCGTCAGGTCTCCCAGCACTTTCATTTCTTCTTTAGATTCTTCTGCCATGTTTGCGCTCTGATCGAATTGCAGATTCGTGATTTCGGCAGGTTCAACGTAAACCGTCTGACCACTTCCCGATTCATCCAGTACATTGCCTTTCACTTGTTTACGGAATTCTTTTTTGATAGGAAGCACGTAACGGCCATTGCGCTGACTAATCATATTTTCCTGCATAATGGATCGGTGACGGCTTGTGAGAGAGTCAAGTTTTCTCTTGATGCGTTCTTCAGTAACCGCAATTTTTTTGCGAATTTTAGCTAGTTCTTTACTGGCGATATCCGTCACACGTCCCGAATGAATACATCTTTCGATTTCGGATAGAAGTGGCTCCATGCTATACATGGAAGATGCATAAGCGCTGACGGTTGGAGCAGCGTCCGCCTTGGAATGCATATATTTTATGAGTTGAATGCAGCTTCGAATGAATTGAGCCATATGAGAAAAATCACGCTCGCTGAACATATACCCGGTTCCGAGCAGTTGAAGAATGTGCTCCATTCCTTCCAACGAAGGAACAGGGACGCTTGCTCCGTGGCGAATGATCTGTAACGCTTCGTTGGTTTCGTCAAGACGAATCTTAATGGTACGGACATCAGTAATTGGGCACATAGAAGCAGCGTGATGCTTACCCAGATAAGAAAAAGCACATTCGGAAACTCTTGTTTTAATTTGATCATATTCCAAACGCAGCATTGTAGTTTCGTTCATGAATAAATCTCTCCTTTAATTGTGTAGTGTCAGGATTTTGGAAAACTTGCTATTAAAATAAAAAAGGGCGGAGAATGAACAAAACGTTCATTCTCCGCCCTTAAGGAAAGAGGGAATTTATCAACAAATAAGCCTGTTATACAGCTTTTGTAGTTCCGAGTTCCGTGTTTCCAATTCATTCACGCAACAGCTCTTTGCTAAGCTATTTGGATCGAATGGAAAAGGGAAGTTACAAAATCTGAAAACAAAAAACCGCGCTGAACACAGCACGGAATAAGGCCTGGATGAAGATAATCCCGAAGGCGATTTATGATATCCGCATGTTCTTAACTAATATCAGGATAACAACACAGCAAGAAACAAACCTGCCCCCGAAGGGTACAAGCGCCTGGTGTTACTCCCTGAATATGCAATTGCTTAGTTAAGAACGTTCACCGACATCAAAATCTCTCCCTTAATTGAAGATATAACCATACTATACGATTGGACGGGCGTTGAAGTCAAGGCCGACTTCTTTAATTCGATACAATAGGGATCATTTTGTTAACATAATATATATTATGTTAACAAAATATAATGTCTTTTAAATGAGAATGATGATCATTATAATTGTAATCAAGAGCATGAAGAAAGAGAGTCATAATCCGTATGAAATCATGATACAAACATTAAGAAACCGCCCCCGGAGAATGCCATATCATATCTCCAGGGGCGGTTTCTTGTGCTGTTATTCAGAATCATCGGCTATGACAGCTTGTACAGGCTGCCTGTCACGAAGCAATGGTAACAACAGCATCGCTCCGACCAAAAACAAACCGGCGCTCACGGTATATACAGTATTCAGGGAGGATTCGTGTTTGAGTGTTCCGCCGATACTCATACCGACGACCATCATCCCGGAGAACAGGGGAGAGAGGGCACCACCGACGCGGCCGATAAATGCAGCTTCGGCATTTTTCATCATCATCGTGTTGATACCGATATGAATGCAAGGATAAAATAGGCCGCTGAAAACTTGTAGTGCCATAGTCAACACAATATTGTGCGACCATCCGACACCACAGGTTGTCAGTGTGCTGACCAAGAGTCCGGCTACCAGGAGCAATTGCGGCTGTACTTTTTTGGCAACCCCCATAATCAGGCCGCCTCCCACCAGCATAGCCGCTCCGTTCGCCATTAATGGCCATTGCAGGAATTCCTTGTTTTGTCCAAGGTTCTCAATGGCGACAAAAATCATTAATGGTTGAATAAGTCCAACCGCCAGTCCAATTACAGTAAATGTTCCCCCAAGCGTGCGAAGTGTGCGGTTATTCCATACATAACGTATTCCTTCTTTAAGCTCTTGAATGAAATGAGTGGGTTGATCATCTATCTCAAGTGCTTGTTCATCTTGGGGAATACGAGTCAAGACAAGTGCCGAAATGAGAAACAATATTCCGGTTATAGACATTGAAAAGAAAATTCCAAAGTGTTGATAAATAAATGTACCGATAACAGGACCGATAACCATAAATAATGCCATGAGAGATTGAAAAAGGGCCATCACTCCCTGAAGCTGGTCTGGTGCTACATGCTGCTTAAATATCTTCATTGCAGACGGCTGAGAAAATTGAGATAGAATGGCCGAAAAGAAAGTAGACAGCAAAAGCATCTGCCATGACCCGTACCATAATGCCAACAAGACAATAAAAATAGAGGCCGCGGATAGCAAATCGCAACTAATCATAGTCCGTTTGGGCCGCCAGCGGTCCGCAAATGTTCCTCCAATGATAGCGAACAGAAAAATAGGCATGAATTCAGCAACCGAAATGAGCGATACGTAGACGGGATCATTATGAGTCAAATCTGTTACATACAACAGTATGGCAAAATTGCGCACCCAAATGCCCAAATTTAACAGCGCATTGGAGGCGATAATGGTTCTTATATATGGATTTTTAAACAACAACAAACTCTCCTTTCCTGTTTTCAAGGTGCGAACCCCTTGTAATATCGTTTTATATAAACAAAAATTATTTTTGTCTATATAATAATAGATAATATAATAAATTAACTATTGTTTAGTCAAATGTTTTTTTGAAACCAAGAAGAAAGTAGAGCATGGAAATAAAGAGGTCAATGATCCTTAAGGACGTGAATTAGAATAGTGATAAAGTACTCACTTTAAACTTGTGAGTTGGTAATAATATCTAATCAAAAAAAAGTTAATATAATATATATTGTGTTAACTAAATTGCTTGTCTAATAATAGGGCTTTGAATCCGATGTACCTTTTAAAATCATAGTGATATAATTACGCGTACATGCCTGAAAAGGAGCGAATGGAACATAAATGAACTTTCAAGTGGATTTTTTATCTTTTTTTGTAATTCAGGTAGATGGAAAAGAAGGACAGGGTGGTAAGTCCTATAAGCATTACGCTACAATGGACGACTACGATTATGACGAAAGCGATGTTAAAAAATTTCTGGACGGGGAATTTACTCGTATTAGCAAGCGGAAGGTTGAAAAAAATCCCAGCACAGAGCAGGCACCGACCAAAATCGGCCGCTTTATCGTCGAACCGGAGCATGAATTGAGCAGTAATCCGAATTTCAATATGTTCGCCCGACTGCGGGCAGCAGAGGATAAGGAAGATTTTAAAAATGCTTGTGACGATCTGGTGCGGATGTATCTGGATACGAGCGCAGTACGCGGCGGAGCGCTGATCATTGTACAGGCTACCTTGAATACACACTCGGATGATCCGTTTATTTTTGTGCTTAAATGTGATTTTGAACCTAAAATTGCCAGAATTACTGAAAGCAGTCTGGTGAGTGAGGTCGAAATGGCTATTTCTGCCCGTAATATGAAATCCATCATGTATCCTTACATGCTTGAGGAGGGGATGAACGATGAGTGGGAGCTTAAAATTCACCAGTCTTCGCATGCCCGGTATTTTGAAGATTTTTTGAAATTCGTGACCTATGAGCAATCCATGCCCGAAATTGTCAATGAGCATGTCATGGGCTTCGTTCAGAACTATGTAGAAACCAAATGGCCGGATGCATCTAATGAGGAAAGACAGCAGGAAGAGCGTGATCTGGAATTGTGGGCGGCTAGCGAAAAACGGGATTTGCAAGGGAAATGGGAACCCCTTCAGGTCGTAGAGGCTGCACAGCATATTGTCGAGCTGAAACCAGAAATTGAAGTTCGTTTTAAACTAGATGATACGGCCGTGCGTGGGCTACTGTCCGACTTTGGCGCCAAGCTGCACATCACGAAACTTCATGATAGATATGCACTTATTATTGAAGGCGATGCATTTACGTTTGAAAAGGGATTTTCACCGATTGAGTTGCTCCAACCTGAATCGTTTGAAACGGTGGCTGAGCGGCTAAAAGAGAAACGCCAGCATGAAAATGAGGATGGCGATACGCCGCCTTGGTAATTCGAATGCAAAACAAGACGACAAACTGAACTTTTACATTATAATGACTAAAAAACTGGCCTCTCAACGGATATTACCGCTGTGGAGGCCAGTTTTGTTTAGCTTTTATGTTCCTGATCTACATATGAACTTTGCTAATTTGATCTTTCAGCTTGTCCGCAGATTGAAGCAACCTGGCACGTTCCTCGTCATTGAGCGGAAGATCCAAAATTTCACGTACCCCATTGTGATCTACGATACTTGGAACACCTAAATATACGTCAGATACTCCGTTATAATCTTCCAGCAAGGTGGACACATTAAGTACCGACCCCTCGTCACCGAGAATGGCGGCTACGATTCGGTCGAGAGCCAGCCCTATAGCATAAGAAGTTGCGCCTTTAGCATCTATAATTTCATAGGCAGCATTCTTGGTATTTTCAAAAATTTCATTTTTCGTTTCTTCACCCAGTTCCAGCGGAGTTCCAGCTACGTTGGCTGTGCTCCATACAGGTAACTCAGAGTCACCATGTTCTCCAATAATATGGGCGTGGATGCTTCGTGGATCGATGCCCTTTTGCTTTCCAATCAGATAGCGGAAGCGTGCGCTGTCCAGCAACGTTCCTGATCCAATGACTCTGCTTGAAGGCCAACCACTGCGTTTCCAAGAGATGTAGGAGAGAATGTCCACTGGATTGGTTGCGATCAGCAAAATGCCATGTGTATTGACCTTGACGATATTATCAATAATACTTTCAAAAATTTCGGCATTACGCTTCAGTAAATCAATGCGCGTTTCTCCCGGCTTTTGTGAAGCGCCCGCTGTAACAATAATGATATCTGCATCACGGCAGTCTTCATAATCACCTGCCCACACTTTGACACCACCGAGAAAGGGAAGCCCATGATTCATATCGAGCATTTCCCCCTTCGCCTTTTTGACGTTGACATCAATAAAGACAAGTTCTGACATGCGTTGGCGCAGCAGTAGGGTATAGCCGGTTGTTGTGCCAACCGCCCCCATGCCGACAATGGCCACTCTACTTCGTTTGTAAGGTTTTAAGCTCATAAAATCTCATCTCCTTCTCGGGTTGAATACCTTTTCATTTTGGGCTATTTCTTAAAATTTTATCTTTCCAACTTAGTGTACCGTATATATTTACCCACCGCAAAGAAATATGACATTTTTCCTTGACTTCAAAGGCGAGCTCGCTAATAATTAATCGAATGATAAGAACACGCACTAAAGCGTTGCAGCATCGATATTGACGCATGAAATTATGGAAAGAGGATTCGGCATATGGACTTATTTCGAAAAAAAACAGGACTGTTCCCGCATGAGGAAAGCGGATCTACAGGTCGCTTAAAGAGAACAATGGGTGCCTTTGATCTCACCATGCTAGGTGTAGGATGTATTATCGGTACCGGGATTTTTGTTATTACTGGCAAGGCAGCAGCAGAAAATGCAGGTCCTGGATTGATGCTCTCTTTTGTTATTGCAGGTATTGCCTGCGTACTAGCAGCCTTGTGCTATGCGGAGCTTTCATCTACAGTTCCCGCAGCTGGGAGCGCTTATGCGTATAGTTATATTGTATTTGGAGAAATTTTGGCTTGGGTACTGGGGTGGGACCTAATTCTGGAATATGGAGTGGCGGCCGCCTCTGTGAGTAGTGGATGGTCTGCATACTTTCAAGGCTTGCTGGCTGGATTTGATGTACATTTACCGCTGGCTTTAACCGCAGCCTTCGATTCGACCAAGGGAACCATTATTGATCTACCAGCCGTGTGTATCATTATGCTCATCACATTGTTACTGAGTCTCGGAGCCAAGGAGACGGTCCGATTCAATTTAATAATGGTTTGTGTTAAAGTCGGAGTTGTATTGCTATTTATTGGGATCGGTATCTTTTATGTTAAGCCTGACAACTGGACACCATTTTTGCCTTATGGATTTTCTGGTGTTTTGAGTGCTGCGGCAATCGTATTTTTTGCTTATCTGGGTTTCGATGCCATCTCAACTGCAGCCGAAGAGGTTCGCAATCCGCAACGGAATATGCCCATCGGCATTATTTCTTCTCTAGCGATCTGCACAGTACTGTATATTGCGGTTTCAGTTGTACTAACGGGAATGGTACCTTATACGCAGCTGGGGGTAAGTGATCCTGTTGCGTTTGCTCTCCGCTTTATTCATCAGGATTTCGTAGCCGGATTGATTTCAGTCGGTGCGATTGCGGGGATGACGACCGTTTTATTGGTGCTCTTGTATGGTCAAACGCGGTTAATTTTCTCCATGTCACGTGATGGCCTTTTACCCGTTTTTTTATCTAAAATAAATGCTAAAACTCAAACGCCAATTCGAAGCACTTGGTTGGTGGGCAGCATTATCGCATTGGCTAGTGGATTGTTCCCGTTACATGCACTGACCAATCTGACGAGTATTGGAACCCTATTCGCTTTTGCTGTGGTATCGGTAGGAGTTATCGTTCTGCGCAAGAAACGCCCTGATTTGAAAAGAGGCTTTACCGTGCCGTGGGTTCCGTTGCTCCCACTTTTAAGTGCTTTGGTTTGCATCGGTCTGATGCTTCAGCTTCATATTAGCACCTGGATTGGATTCATTGTGTGGCTCCTGCTTGGATTGTTGATCTATTTCTTCTATGGATACCACAAAAGTTTGTTGAACCGTAAATCTTAATAAATTCTAGTATAAAAAAAGCCGGCATCCTGCACTCTTGTGAAGGGTCCGGTTTTTTTGCCATTACGCGAAAAGTGTCACATAGAGGCGTTTATGGTATAATTCTGTTTCAGATACGCTTTTGGCACGTGATTACAGCATGCCATCGAGGGAGGATTTTTATATGAAACTGCGCTGGCGTGCGCTCTTGGGGGGAGTACTGCTGCTGACGGGCATTCTACTGACTGCCTGTTCTGCTGAAGCCCCAGATACGTTAACTAAACCTCCGATTGAGGAACCGGATGACCAGGGTCAGACGATTACAATTAATCCACCAGTGACTCCAAAGGTGGGCGATCCCAACGCCAAATATGTAGTACAGACGCGAATAGCGGATTTTCATTTAATTGATACCAATAAAGGGTTAGTTTGGGGAGTTACCCATAATGAGCTCCGGCTTTATGATACTCATGATGGCGGAAAGACATGGAATAATATTTCCCCCTCCGAAAACGTCCAATTTCAAGACAAGCTTGAATATGGAAAGGACATCAGTTTCACTGATTCTCGTCACGGTTGGGTTGTCCGTCAAAATTTGGACAAAACAGCAACCGTCATTCTGAGAACAGCAGATGGAGGACAGAGCTGGGATGTTTCAGCGCTTCCAAGTGGGGACCATGTGAACTCGATTCAATATGTAAATCCAACTACTGGCTGGATCATGGCATATGTAAATCTGAATGAGCAGGATCAACAAAAACTGTTGTATCACACCACTGACGGGGGAGCCACATGGAATAAAGTTGCGCAAAGTTCGGGTATGACATCCAACAAATCAGGCTCAGGTTTACCCGATCGGGGCAGCCTGGCGGGGATGAGCTTTTCTTCCAACAATCAGGGGTTTGTAGCGATCAATCTGGATAACAGTGTTAAGTTGTACAAGACTTTGAATCAAGGGAAAACCTGGACTCCGGTAGCTAACAGAATACAGGGCTGTCCTCAGGCAAAAGCAGAAGCCCAGCAGTCTCTGAAAGGGAGCAGTGCCTCGTACTGGATTCCGGTTCTTTGCTATGGGGATAAGGCCATAAAATATAACGGACTGTTTACAAACGATACAGGGACACAATGGAACGGTGTGCCTTTGGGTCTGAGTAGCAACATTAATTCTATTATCCCTGGCCGTACGTTTCTAAATGAAAAGGAAGGGTGGATCATAACCGAGACCGGAATGAGCCGTACAATGGATGGGGGGAAGACGTGGACAAGTCTCACAGGCAACAAAGTGCTACCTTTGAAGCTAAAAGACTACCCACGATCGGTTAAGCTCCGTTTCGCTTCTTCTTCGGTGGGTTGGCTTCTTTTGGAACGCCTTGATGACAAAAAGTCACTGCTGCTGAAAACGACGGACGGCGGTGCGAACTGGAGAATTTTATAATCGCTATAAAGGTGATTGCCCTGGGGTGTTTTTCCCAGGGCGTTTTATTTTTAAAAAATTTAAATTTTATATGACTATATGTGAAAAAAATCACAAACTAACAAATAAGCCGCTGTTATACTAAACCTGTAAACAACGATAGGAGTGATAATCATGAGAGCGAATCAGGATCATATGTTAACCCAATACTACCTTCAATTTTGTTATACTTGCCAGGATGCCTATGGTTGCACGACTGAAGAGGACTGCAAGCAGTGTGCAGAGCGTTACGCTGAAGACGAAAATCATGAAGTTCTGGATGAAACACAACGTTATCTCCAGCTTGTACATGTGTAAATCGATGCATCATTCTGATATCGCCATATCTTGAGCCCTCCCGGATAATTCCGTGGGGGCTCTTGGCGTTCTTGAGGGTTGCTATCAAATTTGGGCAGGAACATACATATACTGTTATAGAAAGCTTAGGTCAGGTCAGGATGCCCGGTAGTTTCCCTGTGAAATGCCTGGCGGAGAGGAGTGCGGTGCATGGGTTTTGAGTCATTATGGATGTTCGATTGGCTGGGCACGGTACTGCCCGTATTTTTCGTTGTCGTGTTGGGTATTGTCGTGTTGTCTGCAGGCAGGGAAGTCATGGAATGGAGTCGGAATAAAAGGCAGCCTGTATTGACGGTCGGTTCCCGAATTACAGCCAGAAGGACACATCTCCAACAGAGGCGGCAGGAGGAACAAGGGACTCGTACCTATACTTTCTATTACGTAACCTTCGAGGTGGAAAGTGGCGACCGGATGGAGTTTAAGGTATCTGGGGAAGAATATGGTCAATGCGCTGAAGGGGATGAGGGACGGCTTACTTTTCAGGGTACAAGGTATATCGGGTTTCAGCGTCTTAATCGCTATAGCTTGGAACAGGTTAAAATGTAGAATTCAGTCTAATTATTTTTTGGATTCATTTACAGCCTTCTGCGAGATGCCAGGGTAGAGGGCTGTAGATGTTTCTTGTACAGCACATTTTGGTACATATATACTAGAACAGTGTAGTTCAGAGGAGGAATGATTTGTGTCATTTGAGGGACAAGTTGTTATTGTAACAGGAGCGGCGCATGGCATCGGGAAAGAAGTCGCTTTTGCCTACGCTGCTCAGGGTGCCCATGTTGTATTTGCCGACCACAATGAGGAGGAGGGTGCAGCAGCCGCTGCAGCGGCCCGGAACGAGGGCTATCAGGCCATTTTTATTCCTTGTGATGTTCGGAAGGAAGAAGATATTGTAGCGCTAATCCGTGCCACGGAAGAAGAATACGGTACGATTCATACGCTAATTAACAACGCTGGCGTGTCCAAATGGAAATCTCCTTATGAGTTAACGATAGCAGAATGGGATGACATTCTGAATACAAACGTACGCAGCTGTTTTATTGCCACTAGGGAAGCAGCTAAGGTGATGAAACGAAACGCAGAAGGTGGCTCTGTGGTCAATATGACCTCTACACGAGCTTTCATGTCAGAGCCGGATACAGAAGCCTACGCGGCATCCAAAGGAGCGATTGCGGCCCTTACACACGCGATGGCCATATCGCTAGGAAAGGACGGGATTCAGGTCAATTGCATCAGTCCAGGGTGGATTGAAGCCGGCGATTATGAGAAACTGCGTGCAGAAGACCATCAACAGCATCCGTCTGGGCGAGTAGGAACCCCTAAGGACATCGCACGGGCCTGTCTGTATTTGACACAACCTGGCAATGATTTTGTAACAGGCACGAATCTGGTAGTAGATGGTGGCATGACGCGTAAAATGATTTATGAGCCATAATAAAAGCCTGAATGAGTAGTCCCAGTCTTGGGGCTATTTTTTTATTTTTCTGGACTGTCACCCATTGGGCATTTGTACCATACGATAGGGTATGTGATGGAGAAGCGAGGAGGGGACGCGGTGGCTGTAATCAAGACCAACTCAGAAGATGTAAGGACCCTCGCCCGGCTGATGCGGGCTGAGGCTGAAGGTGAAGGCGAGATGGGGATGCTCATGGTTGGGAATGTCGGTGTGAACCGAATTTTATCCAATTGCCTAGATTTCCGGGGGATACGTCTCATGAATGACATGGTGTTTCAAAGCCCCGGAGGTTTTGAAGCCACTCAGAAGGGGTATTTTTATCAGAAAGCCCGTGATCGGGACATTCGACTTGCCCAGCGTGTAATCAATGGAGAAAAGCTACATCCGGCATCCAATGCATTATGGTTTTTCAGACCAGCAGGAAACTGTCCGGGCACTTGGTATGACCAGACCAATACCGGGCGTTTTAAAGCCCACTGCTTTTTTAGCCCGTCTGTACAGGATTGTCCTAATGTATATTAGACACTTTACAGAATGGCTTGAAGAATTAAATTAAAACCATTTTAGGAGGAATTTACATGATTTCACAGCAAGCTTACCGTCCCGTATCTTATGCTTCCGGCAACGGATATCCCGAATGGCCAAGAGGGATGGCTCCAATGGGAACCATGCAGCCGCAGCCTATGACTGGCTTTCCACCTCAAGTAAGTAGTGGCAGCCCTATGACACCAACGGGTACCGTAGTGCAGGTTCAGACTCCGCAATACGAGCAATCATACATCGAAAATATTTTACGCTTGAACTTAGGCAAAACGGGAACCTTTTATATGACCTATGAAAATAACCGGGAATGGAATGCGAAAATATTCAAAGGCATTCTGGAAGCAGCAGGTCGGGATCACATTATTATTAGTGATCCGGCGACAGGCAAACGGACCATTCTGCTGATGCTAAACCTGGACTATGCAACGTTTGATGAGCCATTGTTGTACCAATATCCCGGCGTCATCGGAAATCCGGGTGCATCCCCGGTTCGCTGATGCCTTCATATATATGAGTCTACATCCTCTGCCAGACGGCAGGGGATGTATTTTGTTTATAATCTTTCTCAAATATAGTAGCTTTCTTGATGGTAAGCGGCGAAAACGAGAGCTTTATGACCTAAATGATAGGGGGGCTGTTTTTTCTGACATTGCTTGTGGTTTGACTGTATAGAGTATAGTTATATAATTAAATATAAGCTGATGAATGATCTAATCATTTATGCGGAATATGGCTTTGGAAGCCGGAGGGAGTGAATGTGTTGGGAAGTTGACGCTGCTTATGATGTGTTATCGTTCTGTCTATGATGAAACTATCCGAAGGAGGTGCGCCTGTCTGCCGTAATGACGGCTGATGGGGAGCATATTGAGTGACCCTTTACCGAGTATGTTTAACTTATTTATTGTTTTTGCATTAGTACTATTGAATGGTTTTTTTGTATCTGCGGAATTTGCCATGGTGAAGGTCAGAGGCAGCCGTATTGAAACATTGGTGGAAGCGGGCAATAAAAAGGCCGTGTACGCCGCCAATATGTTACACAACTTGGACGCTTATTTGTCTGCCTGCCAGTTGGGTATTACACTAGCATCGTTGGGACTAGGATGGATCGGAGAGCCGGTCATCGCACATTTGATCGAACCTGTATTTACAGCCGCTGGATTAGGAGCGGTATATGTGCACGGTACTGCCGTGGTTATTGCATTTATTGTTATTACGATTCTGCATATTGTGTTGGGTGAATTGGCGCCCAAAACGATAGCTATTCGTAAATCTGAGACCATTACGCTGTATTCAGCCATGCTGATGACTTGGTTTTACAAGTTGATGTATCCATTCATATGGGCGTTAAATGGAATGGCGAACAGCCTACTGCGTTTATTCCGTCTGGAGCCGGTATCTGAAAATGACGATTCCGCGCATACCGGAGATGAAATACGCATTCTGATGAAAGAAAGCAATAAGAGCGGACTAATTGATAATACGGAATTGGCGCTTGTTGATAATATATTTGATTTTACCGACACGACCGCCAGGGAAATCATGATTCCGCGAACTGAGATGATCTGCTTATACAGTAATGAGTCCACAGAAGAAAATCTCGCGATTGCGACGGAAAGCATGAGAACCCGTTATCCAATCTGCGCCGAAGATAAGGACCATATTATCGGCTTTATCCATATTAAGGACCTTCTACGGGCGAACACACTGGATACCCGTACGATGATTCGACCGATTCTTGCTGTCCCGGAATCTACGCAAATTAGTGATCTGCTCAAACGCATGCAGCGCAGCAAGACGCAAATCGCCATTTTGATTGATGAATATGGCGGGACATCGGGTATGGTAACACTGGAAGATATTATGGAAGAAATCGTTGGTGAAATTCAGGATGAGTTCGATCAGGAACGTCCGAGTTGTGAGCAGATTAATGACGAGGAATTTTCCATTGACGGCATGTTATTAATTGATGAAGTGAACGATCGCTTTGGACTGGATCTTGATCATGAGGATTATGATACGGTAGGGGGCTGGCTATACTCACATGTCGAGGTTATTCCTCCACAGCCTGGCCAGTCTGTATTGTTTGAGGGATGTATGTTCACGGTAGAAGAAGTTGAAAATAAGCGGATTTCACGTATTCGGCTGATAAAACAGCCTATTATCGTGGAAAAAGCAGGAGTCTCATAACGGAATACGGAATAAATCTTGAGAGCGACCTTGAACGATGTGGGGTCGCTTTTTAATTTGCCTCCTTTACAGAAAGGACATGAATTGATATGATGTTCGTGTTATTGTCAACCTAATTACAATCGACTGGGTTGACAATAACAAAGAAACTTCCTCTACGTTGAAAATCTTATCCATTTACATGATCATTAAATTTTGGGAGGCAAGAAGTATGAATTTACTAAACGAGGTTATAGATTGGGGCTTGTTGGCTGAAAAAGCGATCCAAGGCAGCCGTATATCGCTGGAAGAAGGTATGGAGATACTGGAAGCCGACGATGAGGAATTATTACCAATTATGCAAGCTGCATTTCAGGTGCGACATCACTTTTATGAAAAAAAAGTAAAGCTCAACATGATCATCAATGCCAAAAGTGGCCTGTGCCCGGAGGATTGCGGTTATTGCTCACAATCTATCGTATCCACGGCGCCTGTGAGCAAGTACAGTATGCTGGACAAGGAATCACTGTTGGCTGGAGCTAGGGAAGCAGTAGCGCGGAGAGCAGGGACGTATTGTATCGTAGCTTCCGGCAAAGGTCCAACAGATCGAGAGCTGGATCAGGTGATTGAGGCAGTACAAGAAATTAATCGCACGATGCCGCTCAAAATTTGCGCCTGCTTAGGGATTCTCAAGGGAGATCAGGCACGGCGGTTGGCAGAGGCTGGGGTACATCGATACAATCATAATTTAAATACAAGTAAGGCCAACTATCCTTCGATTACAACCACACATACATACGATCAACGCGTCGAAACTGTGAAAATGGCTCAATCTCACGGAATGTCTCCATGCTCTGGCGTTATTATCGGGATGGGGGAAACGAATGAGGAAATCGTACAAATGGCTTATGCCTTACGGGAGTTAGATGCTGACTCTATTCCGGTTAACTTTTTGAATCCAGTCCCTGGAACCCCGTTGGAAGGAGCAAAGCGAATATCACCTATCCAAGCTTTGAAGGTGCTGGCACTGTTCCGCTTCATCTGTCCATCCAAAGAAATACGCGTTGCAGGTGGACGAGAGTTGAATTTACGCTCGTTACAACCGCTATGCCTGTATGCAGCGAATTCAATTTTTGTAGGAGATTATTTAACGACAGAAGGCCAAGAGGTCACATTTGATCATCAAATGATTGAAGATCTTGGTTTCGAAATTGAGATGTGTGCCCTTTCAACCGTATAATAGAAATTGTACAAACTTGGAAGGGAGAGTTAAACGATGAGCGAAAAAGTATTTATTAGTCCAGGTAAATATGTGCAAGGGAAAAATGTGATTGATAAAACAGGTGAGTATGTTAAGCCATTAGGTCATACCGCCTTGGTTATTGCGGACAAGCTGGTTTGGGAGATCGCAGCCGACCGCGTAGTAAAAAGTCTGGAACAGGCTGATATTACGGCGGTTAAAATTGAGTTTCAAGGGGAAGCATCGAAAAATGAAGTCAACCGTATTGCGGATCAGGGACGAAGCGCCCAGGTCGATATTGTCATTGGTGTAGGTGGTGGTAAAACGCTGGATACGGCCAAAGCCGTTAATGAACTACTCGGTTCCTCAGTTGTGATTATTCCAACGACTGCTTCTACAGATGCTCCTACTAGTGCACTATCTGTTTTGTACACCGATGAGGGTGCATTTGATACGTATACCTTTTTCAGTAAGAATCCGAGCCTGATCCTGGTGGATACGAAAGTCATTTCTCAAGCGCCGCCCTTGTTCCTCTCTTCAGGCATTGCAGATGCCATGGCAACGTGGATTGAGGTCCGTGCGGTCATTGAAGCTCGCGCAACGACAATGGCTGGTGGTTTGCCAACCTTAGCGGCAGAAGCCATTGCGTCCAAGTGTGAGGAAGTTCTTTTCGATTACGGTCTGCAGGCTTATGAATCCGTGAAACGTAAAGTCGTCACGCCTGCGCTTGAAGCGGTAGTCGAAGCCAATACGTTGCTAAGTGGTTTGGGCTTTGAAAGCGGCGGTTTGGCAGGCGCACATGCGATTCACAATGGTTTTACCGTTCTGGAAGGGGATATTCATCACCTGACACATGGTCAGAAGGTAGCCTTTGGCACCTTAGTCCAGCTTGCCTTGGAAAAAAGACCTTTGTCCGAGGTGGAGCGGTATATTGACTTTTATCTAAAACTCGATCTGCCTGTCACGCTGGAAGACATTAAGCTACAGGAGGCTTCCCGAGAGGATTTGTACAGGGTAGCCCAGGCTGCTACCAAAGAAGGCGAAACTGCTCACAATCTACCATTTACTGTCACAGCGGATGATGTGCTTGATGCGATTTTAGCGGCTGACCAGTATTCACTTGCCTACAAGGCTAAAATTGGACATAATAGCTAATCTCATACGAAATAAAGTAGATTCAAAGGTCGCTGATCAGCGACCTTTTTTCCATTTTTTAACTTGCAACTTATGTTATAATTTTCATGGTACATAATCAGGAAATACCAGCAGTATATTTATGACTTCCCTAAAATTTGAGAGGAGTTTAGCGATGGCAAAATGGAATGTAGAAGATCAAGGTACTCAATATAGTATTGAGTACAAGCGTAGCTTAACTGGCGGAAAAATTATTGTGAATGGAAGCGAACAGAAGGTTAAAAGCCAGAACGCATTTTTGAACTTGATTGATTTTCCAATTAGATTGAATGAAAAAGCTGTAAATGTTGTTGTCATTGGCAACAAAGCAGATTTAGCCGTGGACGGTGTATATCTTGGGTCCAATCAACCTTATGTTCCTGTGAGTAAAGTTCCGGGCTGGAGTTGGGCTTTTGTCGTGGTCAGCTTGGTTATAGGATTGCTATTTTCGGGGATTTTCGGTGTGTGTATAGGAATATTGGGCAGCATGTTTTACGTGAAATCATCTTTATCCATGCATCAAACCACCAATCGAAGAGTTGTAAATTGTCTTATTATCTTTTTCATCATCAGCGTGATACAAATTGTTTTTGGAATTGCAGCGAATTCTTGGATTAACACGTTGTAAAATAGATCTAACATAGCCTATAGGAAGAAGCAAGAAGGCTCTCACGCATAAAGCGGTGGGAGCCTTTTTTGCCGTGTTAGATCGCCCAATTTCCTTTACGGAAGATAGGTTCCTCAGTACCGTCCTCGGTAACGCCGTTAATGTCCATTTCAGCTGAACCGATCATAAAGTCGACGTGAGTCAGGCTGGAATTCAGGCCGTTGGCAGCCAACTGCTCTTGAGTCATATCCTTGCCGCCTTTAAGGTTAAATGCATAAGCATTACCGATGGCCAAGTGGTTAGAGGCATTTTCATCAAACAACGTATTATAAAATAAAATATTTTTATCAGAGATAGGTGACTTGTGAGGTACGAGAGCAACCTCCCCCAGATAGTGTGAACCTTCATCCATTTCTACTAGATGCTGAAGAGTTTCCAAACCGGTTTCTGCCTGTACATCGACAATACGTCCATTTTCAAAAGTCAATGAAAAGTTGTCGATGATATTTCCGCTGTAGCTAAGTGGCTTGGTGCTGCTGACCTTACCGTTCACTCCCGTTTTGAGCGGAGCTGTAAACACTTCCTCGGTAGGCATATTGGCTACAAAAGTATGTCCCTGTTGGTTGACGCTTTCGGCTGCTACCCACAGATGATCTTTTGCCAATTCGATGGTGAGGTCTGTGCCTGGAGCCAGATAATGCAGCTTTTTATAGCGTTTGGCATTTAAAATATCAGCTTTGCTGGAAAGGGTTTTCAAATGCTCTTTCCACGCCTCCACAGGGTTATCCAGATCCACACGCACGGTGCTGAAAATGGCATCCCACAGTTTATCCATTTGCTCTGAAGCTGGCAGATCAGGGAATACTTTGGCAGCCCACTCTGCTGAAGGATAAGCAATCAGAGACCAACTGAATTTGTCGGCCATTTGATACTCACGATATTGACGTAATTCATGTGACCGCACACGCTGGGCAGCAGTAATTCGGCTGGACGGAATTCCCTGAAGCAAATCCGGATTTTCTGCAATGACATGCAGTACTGCTGCGCCATTTTCGACCTCTTCAGTCATTTCGGCTGCGTACCATTTGGGAGCAATATTAAAAGTTTCATCAGGAGCTAGTTCATACTGTAATCGAGTAATAGTCTCATCACTCCATTTTACTGTAACTAGCTTGGCCCCAGCAGTATACGCTGATTTGACGATAAGTCTCACGAGTTCGGCGGACAAAATTGGTGCATGAACGATGAGTGTCTGCCCAGGATGGACATTGGCGCCGACCCGAACGGCTAACTCGGCATATTTTTGCAATTTTTGTTGAAAATCTGACATGTAACTTTCCTCCATTTCACGAAAAGCCTTAAACAAGGCTTGGGTAACTTGCACAGTTTTTTTGCAAATTCCACACATAGCTTATATATTGTACAATGTAACGAAAAGGTTCACAAATCAGTTTTGGTACTATTTAGTGAAAATGAAAGGGCGGATAGATGAATGACAGAGCAAAATTCACCTCAGGAAGTGAAAGAAGTACATATTCAACAGGCACAAATGACAAAAGATGAGAATGGTGCTTATCTGGGCCAAGTGGTATTTAAAGTAGAGGGACAGAGTTCTGTATATGAAATCACATTCCACAGCAAAAGGGGAAAGGAATGGGATTACAGTCTCCATTTTGCGGGAGAGCCACGGGTGGAGGAAGAGATGCTGCAAATGGATAGCTGGATTGAAGAGAACGATGATTTGTTCGACTATTTGCTAGATACGGCATGGAGCAAATTACCCGAGTAATGTAAACATGGTCTATTTTCGTGACAAGCGGATTATATTTAGCAGTGTCCGCATAATCTGCTGACATGGGGGAAGCCTAAAGGTCGATGTTAACAGGAAATTCCATGTGAATAGGAGGGTGAAGCTTTGGCAAATCATCTGTTCACCGAAGGAATGACGGCAAATGAAGAGGCTGCTCCCGATCTCCTGAGCTTACGGACGCTGTTTGTAAATATGTGTTTTATTGGGGAGCCGGGAAGCCGTTCCTGGGTGCTGGTGGATACGGGGATGACAGGATTTACAGACTCGATTATACGCCTGGCAGAGGAACGGTTCACTGGCCCTCCGATCGCTATTGTGCTTACACATGGTCATTTTGATCATGTAGGTTCGGTTATTGAGTTGGTACAGCATTGGGGTACACCTGTTTATGCACATCCTTTGGAATTACCTTATTTGACGGGAATGAAGGATTATCAAAAACCTGACCCTAGTGTAGGGGGAGGTTTAATGTCGAGCATTTCCTTCTTATACCCTAATGATGCTATAGATCTCGATGATCGCATCACATCACTGCCCCTAGATGGCAGTGTCCCCGGTGCCCCTGGTTGGAAGTGGCTGCATACGCCAGGACATACACCTGGTCATGTATCGCTTTTTCATGAGCGAAGAAGGTTAATGGTGGCCGGTGACGCTTTTATTACGGTGAAACAGGAATCGGCACTGGCCGTTATTTTACAGGAAAAAGAAATACATGGGCCTCCTGCGTATTTTACGACAGATTGGCAAGCTGCGCAGCGTTCGGTGGAAATGCTGGCCAAGTTAAAGCCTGAGATTGCAGTCACAGGACATGGTCATTATATGCATGGTGCTGAGCTGACAGATCAGCTGGAGCGACTGGCGGGAGATTTTGAGCACATGGCTGTACCCAAACAGGGCCGTTATGTGTAGTGATGTGTGAAGGACGATGCCTTGCGGGGCATCGTTTTTTGTGTGGACGTGGAATTTTTTTGCTCAGCATGGTATAGTCAAGCCAAAAGCTAAACGCTTTCATTAAACATCGTCATTTCATCAAGGAGGATTTTTTGATGACACAACAACATGCTGCAATTGGTGATCTTTATTATGGAATACCGGCGATTCGTCTTAAATTTGGACGATATGAAGCAGTTGCCCTGCCGGGAAACGGTGCAAATCTGATTTCTTTTCGTGACAATGAAACGGGATATTCTTTTCTGCGTGAGCCAGATGCTGAGAGCATAGAGGCTTTTAAGCAAAGCCCGTCCGTTTACGGAATTCCTTTCCTGTTCCCTCCGAATCGGTATGAGGATGGAAAATTCCTGTGGAATGGCGTTACATATGAGCTGCCGATAAATGAAGAGGCGACCCACAACCATCTGCACGGCTTTTTACACACTGTTCGGTGGGAGGTTGAGGACTACGGTTCTGGGGAGCAAGGTAGCTATGTGGTAATGAATCAGCATGTAAGGGAAGGACATCCCATGTTCCGCTATTTACCCTTCACCTTTACCATGAAGTTAACGTACAGCCTGGACGAATTTGGCCTGCATCAGCGTTATGTGATCCACAACGAGGGCAATCAACCGATCCCCAACTTATTTGCCTTTCACACAGCGATTCGCGTTCCGTTCGTACCCGATAGCTCGCCTGAGGATTACAAGATTAAGGTCACAATCGGTGAGCGTCGTGAGCTGACGGAACGGTTGTTGGCCACAGGTCAGTTCCAGCCTTTATCTCCGGAAGAAGAACTGCTGAAGACGACGGGAGTTAGTCCTTATTTTGCCTCTATGGATAATCATTACACGGCAGCTCCGCAAAATGGGCGCAACTACATGGAACTGACACACAGTAAGACAGGTGCTACCCTCGTATACGATGTAGGCACAGCTTATAAGCATTGGATGATCTGGAATAACAAAGCGAACAAGGAATTCATCTGTCCTGAGCCGCAAATGAACATGATCAATGCACCGAATCGTCCGGACCTGCCAGCAGAGGAGATCGGATTGATTGCACTGGCTCCAGGCCATATTTTTGAAGCAACCAGCCGTTTGTATTGTATTACACCTAATAAATCGAAATCCTAACATTTAAATTTATCCTTATAGGCCTGTATCGTGTCCAACGGTGCAGGCTTTATTTGGGTATATAAGCATAGGTAAGGACCAATGGGGAAGGAGGACGAAAAAGGTTGCAGAATGACAAGCAGTCGTAGTATGATACGAAACAGGAGATGATCAGATGAATTTTCCTTTTCAAGCCGTCAAACGCAAGCAAATCGCCGATGAAGTGGCTGAACAGCTGCAACGAAAAATTGCTGCTGGTGAATGGAATGTGGGCACTAAGATTCCAACCGAGCCTGAGCTCATGAAGCTATTCGGAGTCGGGCGATCTACAGTACGTGAAGCGGTTAGCGTTCTGGTGCATGCCGGTCTATTAGAGAAAAAGCAAGGACACGGAACTTTTGTCTGCCAACCGACGACTTCTCAAGAGCCATTGGATTACCGTCTAAGCCGTGCTGAAATTATTGAGGTTTATGAAGTGCGGAGTGTGTTGGAACTAGAGATTGCCAGATTGGCTGCATTACGTCGTAATGAAGAGGATTTACGCTTAATGCGTGCGGCGTTGGACCGTCGTGCTGCAACTTTGGCCGCTGGAGATTTGACTGGGTACCTAGATGCGGATATCACTTTTCACTTGGCTGTTGCCGGAGCTACACGCAATAAGGTGCTTACAGACGTATATGGCAGCTTTGTAGAGGCCATTCGCAAGGCATTGAACAATCTCATTACCGATCCAGCGATGCAAAATCATTTTACTCTGCAGCATGAAAAAATATATGAAGCAATCCGTGATCAGGATGGCAAGGCTGCCGAACTTTATAGCATTCAACATTTGGATGGCACCAAGCTGGAGCTGCAAAAGCATATGGGAAGTTCATAATTTTTTTATCCTTAAACATCAGATGATCAGATGAATATAATGATCTTTGAGCCTTTTACTTGAGCATCTCCTAAAATCAAACCAAAGGTGGTATCTGCATGCGCAAAATATGGGTGTTGGACACAACGTTAAGAGATGGAGAGCAATCACCAGGAGTTAGCTTAACCAGCACAGAAAAGGTGGAGATTGCGCTTCAGCTTCAAAAATTAGGCGTAGATCGGATTGAGACTGGCTTTCCAGCAACCTCGCCTGGTGAGATTATCAGCATGCAGGAGATTGCCAAACAGGTTACCCAAGCAACACTGGTTGGTTTTGCACGCTCGAAAGAACAGGATATTGATGCAGTCAGAGAGGCGCTACGAGGAGCTGAGGATGCCTGTCTTCATTTGTTCCTGGCTACCTCACCCATTCACCGCCAACATAAGCTGCGAATGGATAAAGCGAAAGTATTAGAGACCGCTGCTGCTGCCATTCGTTATGGACGCAAGTATTTCAGCAAGGTAGAATTTTCAGCAGAGGACGCCAGCCGTACCGAGCTGGACTTTATTTGTGAAGTCGTGGATATGGCGATTCGTGCTGGAGCGACAGTCGTCAATTTACCGGATACGGTGGGATATGCCTCGCCGGATCAGTTCGGTGAAATGTTTAGAATTGTAAAGCAACAAGTGCCCGGTATCGAAAAAATACAACTTAGCACACATTGTCATGATGATCTTGGCATGGCAACAGCTAACACGCTGGCGGCCATCCGTAATGGTGTAGATCAATTTGAAGGTACCATCAATGGAATCGGTGAGCGAGCCGGAAATACACCTATCGAGGAAGTTGCACTGGCCCTTGATACCAGAACCGAGCTTTATAGTGCACAAACGAGTCTGGTTTTGGAGGAGCTGTATGCCACCAGTCGTCTGGTGAGCAAACGTACGGGGATGTCGGTACCGGGAAACAAGGCCATTGTTGGAGCCAATGCGTTTGCTCACGAGTCCGGTATACACCAGGACGGAATGCTCAAAGAGCGTACAACGTATGAAATCGTGTCCCCTGAACGTATTGGTCTGAAGACGAGTAAACTTGTGTTGGGCAAGCACTCGGGTCGACATGCATTTAAAGAAAAACTGGCGGACATGGGGTTTGATGCTTTGACGGAGGAACAGCTGCAAGAGGCGTTCCGCAAATTCAAGGCCTTGACGGATAAGAAAAAACAGGTGCTAGATGAAGATTTGCACGTCCTGATGGACGAAAGCCGCAATGCCTCACCTCAAATGTACACACTGGATTCCATTCAGGTGTCTTATGGCAATCAGTCGGTTCCAGTCGCATCCATTCGGCTGAGTAAACAAGATGGGACAGCAATTGATGAAGTAGCAATGGGTAACGGTTCTGTAGATGCGATTTTCCATGCTATAGACAAGGCCAGTGGTGAAGAGGTGGAGTTAGAGGATTATTCGATCCAATCTGTAACATATGGCAAAGATGCGTTGGGGGAAGTACACGCTAGTTTGAGGCAAGGTGAGTACACAGCTCTGGGAAGAGGCACAAGTACTGATATTTTGGAAGCTAGCGCCAAAGCTTACATCGATGCGCTGAACAAGCTACTGGGCAGAAAAGAAGTCCATGGCAAAAGCAATATCACCATTAGCTGAACTTTGTGACCCAGGATAGTAGCCGAAATCTCCTTTTGCCTCCTCTGACCTCATTGTAAAAAAGCGCTTGCAAAATAAATGATAACATTTGAAATTTAATGTATAATAGGCAAGAGAGCACCATATTTTGTCTAAATTACATAGGCCAAGAGGAGGAAATGAGTTGAACTACCGCATCGAAAAGGATACGTTGGGTGAAATCAAGGTACCGGCAGACCGTCTGTGGGGAGCGCAAACACAGCGCAGCAAGGAAAATTTTCCGATTGGCTCGGAGAAAATGCCATTAGGGGTCATACAGGCGTTCGCGGTGCTTAAAAAAAGCGCGGCGATCAGTAACTATAAGCTGGGTAAGCTATCACAGGAGAAGCAGGACGCCATTATTTATGCAGCGGACGAAATTCT
This sequence comes from Paenibacillus sp. MZ03-122A, assembly GCF_024213325.1. Taxonomy (NCBI): domain Bacteria; kingdom Bacillati; phylum Bacillota; class Bacilli; order Caryophanales; family Paenibacillaceae; genus Paenibacillus; species Paenibacillus sp. MZ03-122A. The sequence continues at coordinate 502,726 of NZ_JANAVI010000003.1, forward strand.
CGCAGGGCGGGTTGATGACCATTTCCCGTTGGTTGTATGGCAGACAGGAAGCGGTACGCAGTCCAATATGAATGTAAATGAAGTGATTGCTCATCTGGGAAGCCAATGGTTACAAGAGCAAGGAAAAGATACGAAGCTGCATCCCAATGACGATGTAAACATGTCGCAAAGCTCAAATGATACGTTTCCTACGGCGCTTCATGTAGCGGGTGTCATTGCAGTGGAGGACCGTTTGTTGCCTGCCATTGATAGGCTGAAAGAAACTTTTCAACAGAAGTCAGAGCAATTCAAGGATATTATAAAAATTGGGCGAACCCATTTACAAGATGCGACACCGCTTACGCTGGGTCAGGAAATAAGCGGCTGGTATGCTATGCTGGACAAGAGCAAGCGAATTATCATCGACACGGTGCAATACATGAAGGAGCTGGCGATTGGCGGAACCGCGGTGGGGACAGGAATTAACGCTCATCCAGAGTTCGGCTCCCGAACCTCTGCGGAAATTTCTAGTTTCACTGGCAAAACGTTCACTTCCGCACCCAATAAATTTCATGCACTGACCAGCCACGATGAAGTGGTGGCCGTACATGGAGCAGTCAAAGCGCTTGCGGCCGATTTGATGAAAATCGCCAATGATGTTCGCTGGCTGGCAAGTGGTCCGCGTAGCGGCTTGGGCGAAATCACGATTCCTGCTAACGAGCCAGGTAGCTCCATTATGCCAGGTAAGGTGAATCCGACTCAGAGTGAAGCACTGACGATGGTCGTTACGCAAGTAATGGGTAATGATGCAGCTATCGGCTTTGCTGCGAGTCAGGGTAATTTTGAACTTAATGTGTTTAAGCCAGTAATCATCTACAATTTTTTGCAATCTGTTCATCTGCTGGCCGATTCCATGATTGCTTTTAACGACAACTGTGCGATTGGCATCGAGCCTGATCTCGCTAAAATTGAGCACAATTTAAATAATTCGCTGATGCTGGTGACGGCATTGAATCCACATATCGGATATGAAAATGCCGCTAAAATCGCCAAACTTGCACATGCAGAAGGGCTGTCCCTAAAAGAAGCGGCACTCGGCAGCGGACTGTTGACTGGAGAACAGTTCGATCAATATGTTGTACCTGCGCATATGATTCATCCTAAAGCCTAAAGCACGACGATAGTCTCTGCTTAAGCCTTATAAAAAATATACAAACCAGCTCATGGAGTGCGATTTAGCGCAAACCATGAGCTGGATTTTTTGATTTTATTATATAATTTTTTATTTAGGATTAGTATTCTGTGTGATTTGAGGGTATATAGATAGAAGGCGAAAAATTGAACATCTATTTTCAAGATAGGAGAAGCCGTATGGAACAGACAACCGTTATTAATTTGATTGTACTTTTGCTGTCCGGCTTGCTGCTGGTCGGCGTGCTGACTACCAAATTTTCCAGCCGTTTCGGTATGCCTGCGCTCGTTTTGTTTATTGCCGTAGGTATGGTGCTCAGTCAGTTTATTTATTTTGATAATGCCTTTATCACACAGCTAGTTGGCATTCTCGCGCTCATTGTAATCTTGTTTGAAGGCGGGATGCAGACAAAGTTTGCAGATGTTAAGCCGGTTATTCGACCTGCAATGTCATTATCAACGTTAGGGGTCATCATTACGACCGTAGTCATTGGCGTATGCGCCAAGTTTATTTTAGGCGTAAGCTGGATGGAATCCATGCTGTTTGGCGCTATTGTCGGATCGACCGATGCGGCGGCCGTGTTTTCCGTTCTAGGAGGTAAAAACATCAAAAAACGAATTACCTCTACGCTCGAAGCGGAATCCGGCAGTAATGACCCGATGGCTGTATTTCTCACGGTAACATTGATTGAGCTGATACATCACCCTGAGCAATCCATTTGGATACATATCTTGTTATTTTTATGGGAAATGGGTTTCGGTTTAGTCGTTGGTTTTGTACTCGGACGCATAGGTGTATATGCGATTAATAAAATGAATTTTGATTCATCCGGTTTGTATCCTGTGATGGCGCTGGCATTTGCGGTCTTGACGTATGCGGCGGCATCGTTACTGGAGGCAAGCGGATTGCTGGCGGTTTATGTCATGGCCATTGTCTTGGGAAATTCCGACTTGACCTACAAGCGATCCATTATCCATTTTAACAATGGTTTCGCCTGGATGGTGCAGATTATGATGTTTGTCCTGCTCGGGCTATTGGTCTTTCCCGATCAATTGCTGGGCATTGCGTGGCAAAGCTTGGCGCTCTCCTTCATCCTCATGCTCGTGGCTCGTCCAATAGGCGTATTCCTAAGCTTACTTTTTTCCAGGTACTCTGTGCGCGAGAAGACACTGTTATCCTGGGCAGGACTGCGGGGGGCGGTACCTATTGTACTAGCAACCTATCCTTTACTGGATGAGATGGATGTAGGACCCTTGTTTTTTAATGTTGTATTTTTCGTCGTGCTCACTTCTGCGATTATTCAAGGTACCACTATTTCGTGGCTAGCGGTGAAGCTTGGCTTGATGGACCCTAACGAGACGTCATCTCCTTCACTGCTGGAATTAGTTTCTCTGGGAAAAACCACTTCGGAAATCAACCACATTCAGGTACAAAAAGGAATGTCGATTGCGGGCAAAGCGATTCAGGATATACAGTTGCCTGAAGACATTTTATTCACAGCCATAATTCGGAACGAGCAAATTATTGCCCCGAGAGGCACGACGGTGATTGAACCGGGCGATACATTGTATGTGCTTAGTCCCAAACTCAAGCGACAGCAGATGAAAGAACTGTTCATGCTGCTCGAACCAGAGGCTGCTCCGTAAAAAGCGTAGAGTACCCTTAATTAAAGTCCTTCACATTCATGTGGAGGACTTTTTCCTGTGTTTTTTTCAGAGTGGATGAATCTGTTAAAAAATTGACACTATCATTCTACAAAATTAGTTTATGATATTGTCGTTAGATGTCGCTGCCTATCGTTACGGATCATTTGATGGGCCATAGTGATGAATAAGATAGAAGTCACCAATAACAGGAGAGATGATGAATGAAACCGGAAGTCTTGCCAAAGCGTGCAGTAGCTCGCAGGCAGAAAAATAGAAAAAAGAAACGAAAAGGAAAATTCGGTCGTTTTATACTGCGACTGTTTATTGTATTCCTGGTAGCAGGAATAGGGGGGGGTGCGTGGTTGTTCTTAACGTCATCTGGCAAGGACATGCGCTATTTGGCTGCGGATACGCTGATCACGACCCAACATCGTCACTGGGCGAAGTACTTTATCGGTGAAGCAGAGGCGAAAAAACGTGTAGCTGAATATTCGGCCCGTTTTGAAGCGATGGGGGAGGAGAAGGACAGACATACAATCAATCTGCCTGATCTGATACCGACCAAAGTACAACAAACGCCGCTGGTTGAAGTGGAAGAGGTATCGGGCCGTAACTATCATGGCTATGTTATGACGGTGCATGACCCTACTAAAATTCGGCTCGGGGTTCCTGCCAAGGTCGGCCGGGGAGAAAGGGTATCTAGTATGGTCGAGCGTTTAGGGGCTGTTGCTGGCGTAAATGGCGGTGGCTTTGCCGATCCCAACTGGAATGGGAATGGTTTTAAACCGATTGGCGTTGTCATTTCCCAGGGAGAGATATACTACAATGATATGGGCAAAAATGCCTCTGTTCAAATCGTAGGTATTGATAAACAGGGGAAAATGATAGCCGGTCACTATTCGTTGTCCGAGTTGTCCAAAATGAATGTGCAAGAAGCGGTTACTTTTCAACCACGCCTAATCGTAAATGGGAAAGGTCTGATTCGCAATGCAAGCGAGGGGTGGGGAATCGCTCCCCGTACCGCAATGGGGCAAAGAGCAGACGGAGCCATTATATTTGTGACCATCGACGGTCGCCAGCCTGGGTACAGCATAGGTGCCAACTTGTATGATATGCAAAATATTTTGCTTAAACATGGAGCGGTTATCGGTGCTAATCTGGATGGAGGTTCTTCAACGGTGCTCGTCAAGGATAATGCCATTGTAAACAAGCCTTCTTCTGAATACGGAGAGCGGTATTTGCCGACTGCGTTTCTCGTATTTGAGCATCCAGAGACCGTTAGTATCCCGAACATATGGGAAGGTCTGAATCCTGGAGACATTGATGCAGCCAAAAAGAGATAGATCAGGAATGATTCCCGGCCGATACCAAACAAATTATGAAAACCTTCAAGCTACCGTGGGAATCGCGTACAGATGCCCAGCAGGCGATGAAATAAGTTAAGAGCAGCAATAGCAAATGAAAATATAAGAAGCGCGGATCGTTGAAGTAAAGATACTTCCGGTACGCGCTTTTTTTGATGGAATTTGTACTTTTGTTGCTTCGTGCTTGCGTAAATATCGATTAAGCGTCATTATCTGCTTCGAGAAACACGGAGATCAGAATTCGTGCGTTGTTATCTCCCACATTTTTGGCATAGTGGGGGATAGCTGCTCTCCAGCTAAAGGAATCCCCTGCTTCCAGAGTAGCCGAATCCTCGCCTTGCTCCACGTATACCGTGCCCTCCAAGATAAAATGAATCTCATCTCCCCCATGAGCATGCTCCTCTTCTGTAGACGAGCCTGGCGGCATGTCCACCAGCATCATTTTAACGTTTCCTTGCCCACCCAAATGATCAACCTGGAGGTTGTTTTTACCATATAAGGTTTTACGGCGCTCGTCCTTGCGAATTACTTGCATCCGTTCCTCATCTTTAAGAAGCAGAAAAGCGAGAGGGACCTTAAGCGCATTAGCGATACTGTCCAATGTAGCGATGGAAGGAGAGGTTTTATTATTTTCTACTTGACTCATAAACCCTTGCGATAGTCCGGTTCGTTCGCATATTTGCTGGATGGATAAATTTTTACGTTTACGAGCAGCGCGTATGTTGCATCCTATACTCATAGAACGTTCCTCCTTTAAGGAAATATAATGTATACTAATTTAATATTTATCATACCAAATAATTTGTTGACAGACTACAGTTTCTTATGATAAATTCACATTACAAAATAATTATTTCTATTACTAATAATTCGAGTTTGATTCACACTAATGTGTTGCGGCATAGATTCAGACAGGATTATTTTTTTAACCAAATTATTAGTAATATAAATTAATTATTCATATGCACTTGTATGAGTGTAATAAACAAACAGAATGGAGAGATAAACATGAGTTCAGCAAGCAGAAACATTTCTACAATTATGCGGGTGGCACTGGGAATTTTGTTTTTGGCACACGGAATTGCTAAATTCCAAATGGGGTTGGGTAATGTAGCAGGCTGGTTTGCCAGCATTGGCGTTCCAGGATTTCTAGGTTATGTCGTTGCGGTGATTGAGTTAGTCGGTGGGATTGCATTGATTCTTGGATTGCTTACTCGTTATGTATCTGGGCTTTTGGTTATTGTTTTGATCGGCGCCATTTTTACAGCAAAACTGTCCGGCGGGTTGATGGGGAATGGTCAAGGCGCTGGCTATGAGCTGGATATTGCTTTTATTCTGGTAGCTCTTCATCTGGTATTTGCACCAACGACTCGCTTGTCTCTGGACTCTTTGTTCGGGCGTCGTGAGTCAACAGAAAAGTGATTTTGGTTGCTTTAGTCCTCCAATCCATGTAGAAAGAGGGAAATCTCATGACAGCACATATACATGACAACACCAAAATTGGGCAGGTTTCATTAAAAGTTAGTAACTTGGAGCGTTCTATTCAATTTTATACAGAGGTGGTTGGTTTTCAGCTACTGCGTCAAACGGCGAATACCGCCGAATTGACTGTCGATGGGAAGCATGCGCTACTGATCCTTAACTATATTGAAAATGCAGTTATTCTGCCGCGTCAATCTGCTGCCGGGTTATATCATTTTGCTATTCTTTTACCAAACCGTGTAGCTCTGGGCCTGTCCTTACGTAATCTGCTGGCTCATGAGATTGAAATCGGACAGGGAGATCATGATGTAAGTGAAGCCCTTTATATCCATGATCCCGATAATAACGGAATTGAAATCTATGCAGATCGTCCCCGTGATCAATGGAAAAAGGATGCTAATGGATTTTACATGATGGGAACAGATCCCGTGGATGCAGAAAACTTGGTTGCGATTTCCGAAAATCTACTTTGGCAGGGACTACCTCAGGGAACGATAATCGGGCACGTCCACTTCCATGTGTCTAATTTGCTCAAAGCACAGCAATTTTATTGCGATGTGCTTGGCTTTGACATTACGTGCCGATATGGCTCTTCAGCCTTGTTCGTTTCCGCAGGTGGCTACCACCACCATATGGGCTTGAATATATGGGCAGGTGAAGGAGCCCCACCAGCTCCTGAGCACGCTGCCGGATTGGATTATTTTGAATTGATCGTACCAGATCAGAAGGAATTGGATGCCATTGTTGCTCGTTTAGAGGCAGCAGGCTATGGAGTGCAAGAACGCGAGGGCGCCAAGTATGTAGCTGATCCGTTCCGCATTCAAATTAAACTGATTAACGGTCAAATCTCGTAACAAAGAAGGCGCGTAACAAAAAAAAGGGGATTCCTATTAAGCCGTAAAGGCTGGGAATACCCTTTTTCGTATACTTAGAACAAGCTCCAGTCCAAATCCCGAGACATCTTCTCTAGCAAGTGTACACCAGCTGTACTGTTGCCCATACGGTTCAGAGAAGGTCCAACCAGCCCAATGCCATATCGTCCGGGTACCATCGTCATAATACTGCCTGATACGCCGCTTTTGGCAGGTAGTCCGACTTGAATGGCGAATTCCCCTGAGGCGTCATACATGCCGCATGTCGTCATAAATGTTTTGGCGATCTGTACATAGCGGCGGGGAATCAGCGGTATACCTGTCACTGGATCTCGACCATTGTAAGCTAATACAAGTCCCATACGAGCTAAATCAGTACAGTTCAATTTGACAGCACAATGTCTGAAATAAACTTCAAGCACATCCTCCACATGACCTCTTAAAATTCCTTTTTCCATTAGAAAATAAGCAAGGGAACGGTTCAAATGGCCTGTAGCTGATTCTGAATCGTAGACATCCTGATCATATTCCAATGTGTCATTGTGGGTAAGCAGGCGGAAAAATTGGAGAACACGCGCAAATCTCTCTTCTGGACTGTTCCCGCGAATCAGAGAGGAGACTGCGATTGCTCCGGCGTTAATCAGTGGGTTAAACGGAATGCCCGGTTCAACTAGTTCTAGCTTTAGCATGGAATTAAAACGGTCTCCGGTAGGCTCCATACCCACTTTAGAGAAGACAACGTCCTCTCCATTATCCATCAAGGCCAGAATGAGCGTAAATACCTTTGAGATACTTTGCATCGTAAATTGGATTTCCGTATCTCCGGCTACCACAGTTTCACCCGCACCGTTCATTACAACAACACCCAGCGCGTCGGCCGGGGCTTTGGACAGCTCAGGAATATATGCTGCTACCTTGCCATGAATATACTCATGACGGCTTTGTTCTACCCATTCCGGCAGTTTGGTCTGTAATCTCTGCCACTCCGATGTCATTTCTTTTCCTCCAGTCGAGTAACCAATCTGTGGTATTTTATTGTAGAGCAAAAAGTAGCTATATACTTATTTTAAAGAAATTTTCAGTTGAAAAACAAGCTCTGATGTCATTTCTTTTTCTCCAGTTAAATACCCAACCTAATGTAATATCGGTATTATGGTTTATCCTCTGTAGTCTTCATTCACTTCATCCAACTGCCTATCCGAAATCACTTCTAAGTGCCACACATACTCTTTTTTAGCGTTGGCTCATAAGAAAGATTCCCATTTTTAAAAAAAGTTAATAGGAGAAGGAGATGAAGTGGAACATGTTACACGGTATGTTAGCGGATTACCCGCGGGAGAAAACGATTCATCAATTGTTTGAAGAGCAGGTTGAGCGCACACCGGATCACATAGCGGTTGTATTTGGGGACAAGCACTTGACGTATGCTGATCTGAACAAACAGGCTAATCAACTAGCACATGTTTTGCGGGCTAAAGGTTTAGATAATGACGAGGCTGTCGGAATTATGGTCGAATGTTCATTGGAAATGATCATCGGAATTTTCGGGATTTTAAAAGCTGGGGGAGCCTATGTGCCGATTGATCCTGAATACCCGAAGGAACGTATACGCTATATGCTGACGGATTCTGGTGCAAATCTCCTGCTGACCCAGCTTCCAATCCACCAACAAACAGAGCTCGCCAGTGTTGTACTGGATTTGTTGGACAAGCGGAACTATGGGAAAGAAACAGGGAATCTCACATCTAATCAAGGTTCCGATACTCTTGCTTGCATTATGTATACGTCTGGCTCTACCGGCGAACCTAAGGGCGCCCTGACGATGCACTACAATATTATACGTGTTGTTAAAAAGACAAATTACATCCAATTCTCGTCAAAAGATAGGATATTACAAGTGGCCAGTTTTTCGTTCGATGGTTCTACATTTGGTATTTATGGGGCTTTGCTTAACGGAGGCACTCTCGTATTGAACTCACAAGATCAAACCATGAATGCACGTGAGCTATCAAGCGTCCTACGGACACAACAGATCACGAAATGCTTCGTCACGACAGCACTTTTTAATGCATTGGTGGATGTGGATCCCGATTGCTTTGCAACTATTGAAACCTTGCTATTCGGTGGTGAGAAGGTTTCAGTCAGCCATGTGCGTAAAGCGTTTGCCCGTCTAGGTCCGGGCCGTTTAATTCATGTCTATGGACCGACAGAGAGTACGGTATTTGCTACTTATTACCCGATTGATCATTTGGACGAAAATGCAAATACCGTACCGATCGGCAAACCAATCAGCAGCACGAAGGTTTACATCTTGGATCAAGAGCAGCATCCTCTGCCGCAGGGAGTTGCAGGTGAACTGTACATCGCTGGCGATGGATTAGTTAAAGGTTATTTGAATCGTCCAGAGCTGACAGAAGAGAGGTTTATTCAGTCATCATGGGTACCTGGAGGCAGGTTGTATCGAACTGGAGATTGGGTGCAAGAGCAAGCGGACGGAAACATCGAATATATCAGCCGGATCGACGATCAAGTGAAAATAAGGGGTTTTCGAATTGAGCCTGGGGAAATAGAGTCGCATTTATTAAAAGTAGATGATATACAAGAAGCGGCAGTTATCGCCCGTGAAAAGGAGGACGGTCAAAAGCAGCTGGAAGCATACTTTACGGCGACCAAAAAACTGACAGCAGATGAAGTTAAAACCGCTCTCTCTATAAAGCTGCCAAATTACATGATTCCATCTTTTTATATACAACTAGAGCAAATGCCATTGACACTGAATGGTAAGCTGGACCGCAAGGCACTGTTGGCCCTTGAAGAGAATATACATGGTGGTGCAGAATATGTGTCTCCGAAGCCGGGACTGGAAACGAAGCTGATGGACATCTGGCAGGATGTATTGGGGGTGCAGCAGTTCAGTGTTTTAGATAGCTTCTTCGACCTCGGTGGGCATTCTATTCATGCGCTTACATTAATGTCGAGAATGGAGCGTGCAGGATATCACGCCACTTTAACAGACATTTACCACTATAAAACGATTCGGGCACTCGCTGATTATCTTCGTTCAACTCAGAATAGTGTTATAGGGTCCCAAAAGCAGCAGGACATCATAGAAACAACACAAGAGTTGATGTCTTGGCTTCACCAAGAAACAGATGGTATTTACGAGCAAGTGAAATACCAAGTAAGGGATTTTATTCACGAAGTTAGAGATATTCAGGTGCTTTACTACGACACGGCGGCCGACGTAAACCATATCATGCGGATCATGGATGGGAAAATAGCTCAAGAGCTACTGCCTCACTACATTGTACCACTGCATCAAAAAGCTAAAATGGCTGATCCATACTGGACCATGGATGAAGAGGAGTTTTTCCAGCGTCTGGGCTTAAAAAGCATGGATCTGGATCAGGCGGCAAGTTTACGCAAGCGGCTGGAAGACGATTATTTGAGAAAAGATCAGTGGATTAAAACAGGGCAAGTGGCACAAGAATATCCGCTAAGTGGAATTCAACAAATGCAAATCTCGTTTCATACACCTCCAAGCTTAGGTATATTTAGGCTAGATGAGTGTGTGAATTACGATTTTTTGGATCAGGCTTACGCTCTTTTTATACAAAGTCAAGGATTACTGAGAAGCGTCCCGGTCCAAAGAGATGGATGGACTTATTGGAGGGAATACGTACTTTCTAGCGATGGTTTGCCAAAGCTCAACATCATTGACGTGTCGGATTACAATCCATGTGGTCCTATTACGGACATGATAAATGATTATGTAACGAACACCCGATTCGCCGGAGAACATACTTTGTTCCACATGTTTGTGCTGAAACGAAACCTGCGTGAACATTATGTCATTACTATTTATCATCATGCGATATGCGATCGGGTGACCTCGGAAGTAGCCGAACGACAGTTGATTGCTTACTACAGGAGTCTGCTTCAAAATCGACCCCTTCCTAAGGATGAAGTGAAGCCCTATGTGGAGTATGTTAAACAAATCCAAAGTGGACCGAAAGGGATCACGGAACAAGAATTGATATCAGCCTTTAATTTGGAAGCGTTCCAAAAAAGCAAGCAAAACGTCTTCCAAGCTCCGAAGCTTCGAACGAGCACAGAAGCCTACCTGTTTAACGTAAGTATCCCTGCTGAAGATCCTTCTTTGGAGTTTGCGCTTTCTGTCTATACAAAGGGCTTGCAAACTTATTTAGGTATGGATAAGCTACCATTGTTATTTTTATATGATGGAAGAAGGTACGACGAGGCGGCTTATTATAACACGGCCGGTGAATTTATCGATTTTGTGCCTATGCTGATGGAACTGAAGCAGAATCCAGATGAAATGATGCAGTCTGTCAGAAGCAGACTAGACTTATTAAAGCACCACACGATTAATTTTATGCATCTTTTTACGAGTCCTGATTACAAAGACAAGTGGAAACGTGCCAGAACACTTGCACAGTTTGGGAAGCAGTACGAGCAACTAGACTTATTCATGTTTAACTATTTAGGAAACAGTGCCAAAGCAGGCTCAAAATACAGCAATTATTATGATGATACTGTCATAAAGCAACCAAATCCGCTGCCGATCTATTCACTGTTCAATTGCATTGCTTCTTCCTACACGGACGGCCTTATTTTTTCTATACGATGCAGTTACGAGATAGAGGTTAAGGAAGTCAGGGCTGCTTTTTATCAAGCTGCAGGTATGGCATCCCGGATAGGGGAGGTTTAATAAGTGAAGGAATCAGCCAATACATCTAATCAGAGTTGTTCTGATAGACCGCGACGTTACTTGCCTTTATTTTCTCACCATAGTGGAAATGCCGGACAGCCCGAAGGCCATGATCAAGCGCTTTACAAGATTCGTTTGGGGACAAGACAGGTCAAAACGATTATGGGTTTTGTACAGCATCATCAGCTGGGTATGCCTTCTTTTATAACAGCCATATGGTCCGTACTGTTATCCCATTACGCCAATCAATATGCTCTGCCTGTTTTATATTCCGTGGTATCAGACAAAGAAGGGAAAGGATGTCGTCTGGATTATCCACTACTCATTCATATACAGAAGGAAGATCATCTTCTCTCTTTGATACAAAGGATACAAATGGAATGGAACAGACAACTTAGTAGCGACGAGTGGAGAGAGGATTCTTCGCAGCAAACTAAAGTCGATCCTCTATTAGGGGGGAAGAAGGATTTCTTCAATGTGGGTATCTCAGAAATTTATGATGACTTTCCTTCTCCAAGTTTAAATGCGGAAAAGTCCCCTCCCCTTTATGGTATAGATCAGCCAGAAATCGCGCTCTGCTACCGTTATGGCCCGGATGTATTGGAGTGCGCAATACAGTATGATGGCAGTCGTTTTGGAAAAAGGCAAATCGCTAGATTCGCAGGCCATTTCAAAACACTGCTGGCAAATGCACTCCTTCTTCCGGAGAAGACGGTACTATTTCACCCCATGCTGACCACAAGAGAACGCAGACAGATGCAACAATGGAATGATACGGAACAGTCCTACCCTTTGGATAAAACTGTGGTTCATTTGATCGAGGAGCAGGCTGGCCGAACACCCAATGCAATCGCTTTAGAGTTTGGAGAGCAGAAGCTGACCTACTATGAGTTAAATCACCAGGCAAATCAAATCAGCCGCATGATTTTGGAGTCGTATTCGATACAGGGACATGGCGTTCTGCCGACCGGCACGCTGATTGCCATCGTCTTGGATAGAAGCGCAGATGTGATCCCGTCGATGCTTGGAGTTATGAAAGCGGGCGCTGCTTATCTTCCGGTCGATCCCCAATATCCTGGGGAACGGCTGCGATTTATTTTAGAAGATGCACAGGCCCAAATGATTATAACGCACAGCCAATTAGTAAGTAGGCTGAATCCATATATTTCTCAAATGGGTATGGGAGCACATTCGCTGATTTGTGTGGATAAATGCTTGGTACGGCAGGGCTACTATCCCTACGAAAACTTGAAGATCAAGGTTAAACATAATGATCTGGCTTATGTCATCTACACATCCGGTTCTACTGGAAGACCAAAGGGCACGCTTATTGAACACGCTGGTCTGGTTACGTTGATCCCTTATCTTGTTGAAAAGTTTGGTATCACCTCAGATTCAAGAGTCATGCAATTCGCCTCCATTAGTTTCGACGCTTCGGTCTACGAATGGATCGGCACGCTATCAGTAGGCGGAACAGTGGTTGTTCTGTCAGACGAGGAACTGCCTCCTTATGCAGACATTTCAGATATTCTTGAAGAGAAAAATATCCACATTGCCATGCTGACACCATCTGTGCTGCGAACGATGAAACATAGGGAACTGCCAAGGTTACGGACAATTGTATCTGCTGGAGAACCCTGTACGTCTGATATTGTAGACTATTGGGGAAGAGGAAGACGATTCGTGAACGCTTACGGGCCGACCGAAGTGACGATTATTTGTTCTACTTCTGTCTGCAGACCAGGGAAAGAAATTACGATCGGCAAACCCGTCTATAACAAACGTTTATTCGTTTTGAATCCATTCGGCAGTCCTGTGCCTGTCGGCGTTCCCGGCGAACTATGGGTGGGTGGTATAGGGCTTGCCAGAGGATATTTGAATCGTGAAGAACTGACTCAGGAACGGTTCGTTCACAAAGAGGTTGTAATCAGCAGTGAAAATCCACCACACAGTGAGCGGTTATATAAAACCGGGGACATTGTGAAATGGACGCCGGGTGGTAAATTGGTATTTATCGGCCGTAGTGATGAACAAATTAAAATTAGAGGGTATCGTATCGAACTGGGTGAAATAGAACATCAGCTCTGCCAACATCCCGACATCGGTCAATGTATCGTTCAAGCCTGGAAAGACGGGTCCTACCATAAACTGGTGGCCTATTATACTGCCGTAGAAGAACTGAAAGAGGCCGATCTGACACAGCACTTAAACTCTGTATTACCAGCTTATATGGTTCCTTCATATTTTTGTTATCTGGAGTCATTTCCAGTAAATACAAACGGAAAAGTCGAACGTGGAGCTCTCCCCGATCCGAGGGGTAACTTATTTATTCAAGCTGATGAAGTAGTGGAAGCAGACGAGTACGGTTTCGAAAAGCGCTTGCTTTGGATTTGGCGGCAGATTTTAAAAAGAGGAGATATCGGGGTTAACGACCATTTTTACGCGGTTGGGGGAGACTCAATTCTTGCCATTCAGGTCGTATCTATGGCCAGGGATCATGGTATCATGCTTACTCCAAGACAAGTTGGGGAGTATCCAACCATTCAGAAATTAGCTGCTGTGGTGACTTGGACAGACAATGATCAAAAGGAAGATCTCAGCGTTGACTTGACAGGCGAATTTGGTTTGACACCGATCCAGCACTGGTTTTTCGAGCAACAGTTTGTAGAGCCGCATTATTTCAACCAATCTCAGCTGTTTGTACTCAGTGATTGTGATGCTGTGAAGCTGGAAACTGCCATTAATCAATTGATTCGATTACATCCAGAGCTTTCAATGGAGATCGTAGTCAAGGAACATGTGTATTCGCAGCGCTACCGAAAGGATGCTTCCATTCAACTGGCTAGCTACACCCTTCAACAAGTCGATTATCCCGAATCCGAAATTTCAAGCATATGTGATACGTGGAACAGACAATTGAATTATGAGACGGGCGCCATGATGTATGCAGGAGTAATTCAAGGTCACCCTGACGGTAAAACCCGTCTGTTTATGACTATACATCATCTAGTCATTGATGGAGTGTCTTGGAGAATATTGGTCCAGGAATTGTATCAATTGTATCAGGGTATAGCGCTGCCTACTGTTTTAAATCCATACAAAAAATGGCATTCTGTATTGATGAGTTATTCTAAACATAAAGATACTTTACGTCATATTGAATATTGGAAAAAGGTGCAGCATCAAACTGCAGCATTTGTGCTGCCAGTGGACCATTCACCGGCTCGTAAAAAGAGCAGTGAATCTTCGGAATGGGTTACGATGCTTACTCCAGACGATACGGAACTGCTTTTGCACCATTGCTCCCAAGCTTACCATACCGAGATTAACGACCTGCTACTTACAGCCTGGTCCCTGGCGCTCTCCGCTTGGTCTGGGCAGAAGACGATTGCGTTTCGCTTAGAAGGTCATGGACGTGAGCACTTTGTATCCGATATAGATCTGACAAGAAGCATCGGTTGGTTTACCTCCATGTTTCCGGTATGCATTCAGATTACGGACAGTTCCCCCTTGGGGGCGACGATTAAATCTGTCAAAGAGCAGTTGCGTTGTATTCCTCACCGCGGCATGTCATATGGCGCTTTGAGATACTGCCATCCGAATACAGAAGTCCGTTCCGAGTTATCAGCTTCTGAACCTCAGGTTCTTTTCAATTACTTGGGCCAGTTTGATCAGGGGAATGCGAGCGAATTAAACCAGTGGTTAGGGTTTACAAGTGACGCTGCACAGGATTATAGCTCGCCGCTTAATCATGGAACAAGCCTATTGGAACTCAACTGTTCCGTTGTTAATGGCAAGCTGCATTTGTTTATGAAATATAGCAAACGTCACTATGAAGAAGCCACCATTACTCAGTTGTTAGATACATTTATAACACGTTTGCTTGCTATTATCGAACATTGCAGCCGGACTGAACACCAAGAATTCACACCTAGTGATTTTCCATCAGTGTCACTGAAACAGCATTCGCTCGACCAGATCGTAAAGACATATCATTGGCAATTTGGTTTGGATAAAATGATGTACCTAAGTCCCTTACAAGAAGGACTGCTGTTCCATTATTTAGATCATCCTAGTTCCGATCAATACTTTGTGCAGGTTAGTTGGAAATATCATGGCAGGCTAGAGGTAGACCGTTACCGAGAAGCCTGGAACAGCATCATTTCTGAAAATGATAGCTTGCGGACTTGCTACATTTGGGAGGCTTTGGACAAGCCCATACAATGTATTGTCCGAAATGTAGAATGGGATTGGACATTTTTGGATTTTGAAGCAGAGCAACCAGAGCAGCAACAGGAGTGTATCGAACGCTGGATGACAATGGATCGTAATCGCCGTTTTGATCTGAGTCAGCCTGCGTTCCGCATAACACTGATTCAGACCGCTTCGAATGAATGGACGATGATCTGGAGTTACCATCATATTTTGCTGGACGGTTGGAGCCTGCCGCTACTACTGAGTCGGGTTCATGAACTCTATGCTTGTAGCCTGCAAAACCGGATGCCACAGCGCAGCTTGACCCGTTCTTTTGAAACTTATATTCGTTGGTTAAACAATAAGGATCGCACGGAGGCCGAGTCATTCTGGAAGGCATATTTGGCTGACGTAACGGAGCCGACCCATCTGCCGATAGAGAAGGGCATACTTCCCGATGTACATCAACCGATTGAGAACCAGCAGATCGAGACTTTTTGTATCGATTCGAGACGAACCAAGCGGATCACTGATTTTGTACAGCAAGCACAAGTTTCGCTAAATACGTTGGTGCAGTTCGCCTGGGGCAAAGTGCTACAAGTCTATCAAGATGCGGATACAACCGTATTTGGCATGGTCGTGTCCGGGAGGGGATCGGATCTTGCACAATCGGATCGGATCACGGGTATGCTGATTAATACGTTACCTTTGGTCATGCACTGGAATGTGGAGCAAACCATCACTGAATATGTACAAAAGCTGCACCAAACCATTCAGAAACTAAACGACTACAGCTATGTGAGCCTGAACGAACTGAATAGCTGGTCTGGTATTCAAGGACATGTCATGTTTTACAGCATCGTAGCATTCGAAAATTATTTGAACGACTATCGGCAGCCTGAAAATGAATTGAAGATGTCAGCTATGGAGGAACGAGAGAAAACGAATTATCCAATGACGATCACCGTTGCCAATGACGGGGAACAGATCACCATCAAGTTTATGTATGATGCAGATCGACTGAAACAAGAAACGGTTTGCCGACTGGCAGAGCATTTGCTAAATACGGTGCAATATGTGTTGGAATATCCGAATCATACCGTCGGAGACGTTTGCTTTATGAACAAGGATGAATATGAACGAATCGTCTATGACTGGAACGATACGTATACAGCATATCCCAGAGAACGTTCAATTATTGATTTATTCCAGGAGCAAGCGAAACTACGGCCTATGCAGCCGGCAGTAATTGCGCACAATCAGGTTATGTCCTACCACACCCTAAACCTCATGTCCCAGCACATTGCCAAGATGTTAACGGATGATGCTGATGACAACAATCATGGAAAGTTTATCGGAGTTTACTTGCCGCGCTCTCTTGAATTCATTGTCTCCATCCTGGCGATCATGAAAGCGGGATATGCCTATGTTCCCATTGACCCCGATTTTCCGGCAGCAAGAACCCATGAATTAATCAAGGACGCTGGACTGGACACCATCCTCACTTCACAGGAAGGAGCGGAACGTATCTCGGAAGCCAGTAGGGGAATCCATTTAATATTAATTGATACAGAGCATTTTGACCAAAATGGAGTGGTGAAACAAGAAGAGAAGGAGAACATGATTGCTCCCAATGACCTTGCTTATCTAATGTATACATCAGGATCGACAGGAAAACCGAAAGGCGTTATGGTGGAACATCGCAGTGTCATTCGCTTGCTCAAAAACACCTCTTATTTCCCGTTTTCCTCTGATATCAGATTGCTCTATACGGGTTCGCCTGTTTTTGACGCTTCTACGTTTGAAATTTGGGGGACGTTGCTGAATGGAGGACAGCTGTTTGTAGTTTCAAAAGATGATCTTCTAAATATCCATGTACTGGAGCAGCGGATGAAGGAGTGGAGAATTAATACACTATGGCTAAGTTCCGCACTGTGTAATCACTGGATTGAAGAAAATGAAAAGATATTTGCTGGACTCCAATGGCTGCTCATAGGTGGAGAAATTTTGTCAGTTAAGCATATAAATCGTATCCGGCTTGCCTATCCGGAACTTTCGATTCTCAATGTATACGGTCCTACGGAGAACACCACCTTTTCGACGAGCTACCGGATCCAAAAGCCTTTTGAGCAGAATATTCCTATTGGCAAGCCCATTAGTAACTCAACTTGTTATATTCTGGACAAGTGGGGTCGTGTTCAGCCTGTCGGAGCAATCGGGGAATTATGCGTGGGGGGAGACGGGGTTGCAAGGGGGTATTGGCGACAAAACCAATTGACACTGCATGCGTTTGCACCGAATCCATATCGCTCTGCCAAAGATGGTGAAAGAGGTACAAATTTAATTCTATACCGTACGGGAGATCGGGCGAGATGGCTACCAGACGGGAATATCGAGTATATTGGACGGGCTGACGATCAGGTAAAACTACGTGGCTATCGAATCGAACTTGGAGAAGTCGAGTTCCGTCTTAGCAGCTATCCTGTAGTGAAAGAATGTCTGGCCTTTGTCCGGGAGGTTCATGGCGATTTGCGAATGATCGCTTACTATACAGCGGAAGAGGAGCAACGAGTGGAGCAGCTTCATACTTTTATGGCTGAAGGTCTTCCATCTTATATGATACCGTTTCGTTACGTTTGGCTGAAATCGTTCCCATTAACGGCTAACGGAAAAATCGATCGCCAAAAGCTTCCTTTACCTGAAATCCATAGTAGTGATAGAGAAGTAAATGCTGGATCGAAGACTGAATTGGAACAAACAATAGAAGAAGTTTGGGGCATGGTTCTGAAGCTAGATTACATTGGCAAAAATGAAGACTTTCATACGTTGGGAGGACATTCGCTCCATGCGCTACGCATAGCCAGTCTGCTGCAAAAAAGCGGATATCCGGTTACGGTTAACCAAATATTTCGCGAACAGACGATCGAACGTTTGGCCCTCTCATTGAGCAATGCAATGACGGATACAACAACTGTCCTTAGTCCAAATATGGATATCCCATATATTCAGTCTATAAGAAAAGCATATCCGGATGACGGATTTCCGCTATCTGCTGTACAAAAACGTTTTTTTCAAAGAGATCTCGTGAATCGTAACATGTTTAATGTACCTTACCTGGCCCGGCTCAAAAATTGCATCCCTACAGAATTGCTGAACACGTCGCTTGAGTCACTATTGAACAAACATGCGGCTTTGCGACTATCCTTTGCTCAACTGGAAGATGATGAATGGTATCAGTTTGAGCAGAAAATAAGTGTAGAACAGGTAGTCTCTTACGTGGATTTGCACATGGTCTCGGGATCACATGACGCCTACATTTCGGAATACTGCTCGAAAGTGCAGCGTGAATTCGATATCAAAGAAGGACCCTTATGGAAAGTTGTGTTGTTTGACCATTATTGCGAAGAGAGACAACAGGTGATATTACTTCTGTTCCATCATTTAATTTCTGACGGGATTTCCATAAACATTTTTTTAGAAGAGTTGAGACATCTTCTCCTGCCGGGAAAAGGGAATGATCTGGCGTTACATGCGGAGGAGGAGGGAAGCAGTTATCGGGATTGGTGCATGGCGTTGACCCAATATGCGGCGAAAGACTTTTTTCCTAAAGCATCCACTTTCTGGAGTAAGGTTGTGGAAGGCGGCCAATCTTTACAGGTTGACACGGAATCGGAGATACAGCCACTTCATCGCCACATGAGAACTATAACGTATGATTTACTTGAAGGAGAGGAGCATATTCTTCTTCTAAAAGCATTGGCTGTAAAGCACCATACTACGCCACTGAGCATCTTACTGACGGCATTGTCACAGGCTTGTTTCCAATTGAAAAAGCAATCAGATTTGGTGCTGCATGTGATGTCTTATCAACGTGAGTCCTTTTTGCCGGGTATCGTGATTGATCGTACAATTGGTTTTTTCGCCGGAGCATATCCCCTTCGAATTCAGATCCCGGAAGGAGACCTGTCCGACAATTGGGAAGTAGCACTGGGACATGTCGTACACACGTTGCGGCATATTCCATCTGAAGGCATGGATTACTTTATTTTACGTCATTTGATACAGAATATTAATCCAAATACGGAACCACTAAAGGACGGAACACACATGCTTTTCCATTACCAATCAGAGGAAATGAACGGGATAGCCGATGAGTTGTACGAGCCTTTATCCATTTCTTACGGAAATACGAACGCCGCAGACAATCCCTCTGCTTACAAGCTAAATATAACAGCAGGGCTTAGACGCGATAGATTAAGTTTAACCTGCTATTATAGTTCACTACATTATAAGGATCAGACGATCGCTGAACTAATACGCTTCATAAGCGAACATCTGTGCCAAAGCATCGGTGTTCGCCCATATACCATGATAGGGGAGGGGAGCTTCAGATTATGAAAGTATATGAATTTTGCCCATTTTTCAATGAAAATCGCATTGCAGATATTAAAATAAAAGAAAATGCCGGCTGGATTGACGAGCTGCACGTGATCGAAGCCAACAAGACGTTCAGCTATTTGGATAAGCCCTGCAACTTTAATCCAGATTATGTGGGTCCCAAGGTGATTCATCATCCATTTCACGCGGATCAACTGTTTCGTGAACCTGAGAAGCACTCATTGTACTTCGATGTGGATAGCTGCGGCGCAGATAACTTTGACCGCTGGTACTGGCGTCTGCTCAGCTATAACAGTGCGTTTTATAATGAGGCTTGCCAAAGAAACAGAAGTTCCTCTATCTTACAGGATAAAGTTAAAGACGATGATGTGATCATTTTGGCTGATTTTGATGAGATCATTGACAGTCGGATGGCGGATCGTATTGTTTCGGAAGTGAAGAAACATCAAGTTATTACAATTAAAATGCACTATTCTGTATTCTTCCTGAATCTTTTTTGCCAATCTAATCACGGTGCTCCTCATTGGAGCTACCGCGTGTTCGCCATGACCGGCCGGTACTTCAAAAGTATGCCTTTCTCACCCGACTATCTCAGGAAGAAGGGAATTGCTGAAGCGTTATATCATGACATTTATTGTCTGGAGGAGCCAGCTGGATTCCACCATTCATGGCTTGAATATCAGAAAACCGCGCTTCCCAAACTGCAAGCTTTTGCTGCCAATGTAGAAGATAAAAGTATATTAAATGCAGAGTATATTGATCAATGCTTACATGATAAAAAGCTGTACTATATCGATACCGAACTTTATGTTGATAACTCAAAATCGTTTTTGAGCAGTCTACAGGAACTTGAAACAGATGATCTTTGGTATAAGTAAAGGAAGTTAGATTAGCTGCCTGAGAAACCCGGTTCACACAAGATCAGGGTTTCTCTTTTGCTTTTTTTCAAGCTATAAGGGGGAGCTACGCCAATTGGGAGGAGTAAAGCGAAAAGAAATCAAATAAAACTGCCGACGAGATCGGCAGTTTAGTTTAAAGATCTTCTGATGATCAGGTTATTCATCGGAAGGTTATTTTGCTATGTAATCAGAATCAATAGTAGCTGTTTGAATTCAATGAACTTATGATGGCAGGCAACAGAGCAACAGCCATAATGATATAGATCACAATTACAATAGCTGCCCAAAGAAGGCCTGCTTTAGCATAGTTAGCTTTACTCGGATTAGTCGAGCCGCTAAATGCCCACACAAACAGCATAATAAGTCCAACTACCGGTATAGCCATCAGAAGTAAACTGATCATCCACTCCTTGAATGATACAGGAGGCGGGTAAACAGGGGCTGGTCTGGATGGTGCTCCTTGCTGATTGAATTGCGGATTAAACTGGTTAGACAATTAGATCTTCTCCCTACGTGATTAGTATGTTGTGTTTCCTATATTGACCAAAACATCATACATGATATGACAATAAGCAACAAGTGCAATTCAGTAAACAGTCTAATAGTACTATCAAATGATTAAAAACAGGACTATACACCCTATTGACGAAGCAGTTTTTATATATTACTGTATTGATATTAACATTTTGTTTTTATCAATTAATTCAAATTAAAAGTTACATAGAGCATTCGTCACTTTTGAATTAAAAGCGACAAATGGCCCATTTATGAACAGGTAGGTGAGGCAAGTGACAGATGGATCGAAACATAATCACAGTGGCTTGACGGAAGAGGAGTTCTTGGCCCTTTATGATGCGAATGAATATGAGCGCCCATCCGTAACAGTAGATATGCTGCTATTTACGGTAATGGATCAGCTCCAACAAAATTATCGGAAGCTGCCTGAGAAGACCCTCCAGCTTCTTTTGATCCAAAGAGGGGAGCACCCTTATATAGGGCAATGGGCGTTGCCGGGGGGGTTTGTAGGTATAGATGAAAGTCTGGAAGAGGCTGCGCGACGCGAGCTTAAAACGGAAACGAATGTGGATCAGATTTATATGGAGCAGTTATATACTTGGGGAGATGTGGCACGTGATCCTCGTATGCGGGTAATCAGCTGCGCTTACATGGCATTGGTGGATCACGATTCCTTGGAGGTACTGGCGGGGGATGATGCTGATGATGCCCAATGGTTTGAGCTGGATTACAGCGTAGCTCAGGAGACGCGGACGAAGCAGCCGGAAGGTTACACATGGGAACAAGACATTGACATCACATTGAAGCATGGGGACATCCATCTATCAGCCAAAGTAAAAATAACTGAAATTCTTAAGGGAAGAACCATTGAAATCAAGCGAGAGGTGCTGGAGTCACAAGGAATTGCTTTTGATCATGCCAAAATTATTGCATACGGTATAGAGCGTCTGCGCAGCAAAATAGAATACACAGATATCGCATTTCACCTGATGCCAGCTCTATTTACACTGAGTGAGCTTCAGCAGGTGTATGAAATTATTCTAGGTAAGGAGCTGTTGGCCGCAGCTTTTCGTCGCAAAATAGCTGATCTCGTGGAAGAAACCAATGAGTATAGAAAGGCGGCTGGACATCGTCCGTCCAAGTTATACCGATTTAAGCCTCGGTCGCGTTTTATGTAGCATAAGGAATATGAAATGAGGAATCTTTATGGAAAAGTTTACATTTTTTTATCGCAGTCATTCGCCATTTTCGCAATGGTATCCTTCTGATTTTGTCGTGGATGGATTGGAGTTTAACTGTGCCGAGCAATATATGATGTTGAAAAAAGCACAGCTTTTTGGGGATGAAGAGGCGGCCTTGAAAATTATGCAAGCCCCTACCCCAAGGGAGCAAAAAGCCCGGGGCCGCAGTGTGCGCGGATTTGACCAATCCTTGTGGGAGGCCTATTGCCGGCAATTTGTATATGACGGTAATTACGCCAAGTTTACACAAAATCCGAATTTGCTCAAGCACCTGCTTAAAACGAAAGGAACCACTCTGGTTGAGGCTAGTCCAACCGACACCATTTGGGGTGTAGGCTTAGCTGAGAGCGATGCTCGTATACGGAACCGCAAGCTATGGCGTGGCACGAACTGGCTTGGGGAAATATTGACGAATTTACGTGAGGATGTATTGCAAAAGGAGGAATAGTCACCATGAGAAATACAATGAATTCCCGGAGTAACCGGGATGCACGATCACGTATGGCGCAGGAGACACTAACCATTTTGGAGAATGGATATTACACGAATATCAAACAGGTTCAAGTAAATATGACAAAAGAGATAGGAAATGCGGTCACAGGCTCGAAGTTATATACACCTTCTCAACTGGTAGCTGTAAAGCAAGAAACAGAGCAAAGAATAAAAAGTATATTGGGGCCTTCTTCCCGCATAGAAGAACAGACGATTATTGCAAAATTGGAAATTACGGGAGAAAGCACGTTACAGGCGGCATACAGACTCCAGGTAGAGGAGAAGCTGACCCACGTGGCGTGTTTGAATTTTGCATCAGCTAAAAACCCGGGAGGTGGATTTCTCGGAGGCAGCCAGGCTCAAGAAGAAAGCTTGGCTCGTTCGTCAGCGTTATATCCTTGCATTTCACAAATGGAAGAGATGTATGGACATAATCGGAAGCTGCGGAGCTGTTTTTATTCAGATTATATGATTTATTCGCCTGTAGTTCCGGTATTTCGGGATGATCAGGGAACATTGTTGGAGAAGCCATATCAAGTCGACTTCCTGACCGCACCTGCTGTAAATGCTGGAGTTGTGCGAGAACGGGAGCCAGAGCAGGTGAATCGGATTGGGGAAGTGATGCTGGAGCGGATCCGTTACGTTCTTGGAATGGCTAAGCAAAACGGCGTAGAACATCTTGTGCTGGGAGCCTATGGTTGCGGAGTATTTCGCAATAAGCCAGAAGAGGTTGCCCTCTGGTTCAAGCAAGTGCTTGTAGATGAAGGATATGGTTTGCTGTTTGACCGGATTGTTTTTGCAGTGTTGGATCACAAAGCAGACCAACATACTTTAAATAGCTTTAAAAATGTTCTTTCTTGAAGTGAAGGCAGTGCATAAAAACTGTTTTACTATAATATTCCATGAAAAAGGAAGGTGCTGAATGAATCCATCTTCGAATATAACCTGGCATGTGTCCGATATTGATAAGCAAGCGCGTCAGCTTTTGAATGGCCATAAAAGTCCGGTACTTTGGTTTACAGGGCTGTCTGGTTCGGGAAAATCAACGGTATCCTCCACACTTGAAAAAGCGTTATACGCACGAGGCATACACACGTTTATTTTGGATGGAGATAATGTTCGGCACGGTTTAAATCAGAATCTAGGTTTCCTGCCCGCTGACCGTAAAGAAAATATCCGCCGTATTGCTGAAGTTGCAAAGCTAATGGCACATGCGGGTGTTCTAACGATTTGCGCCACCATTTCCCCTTATCGTGAAGATCGTGAAATGGTAAAGGAGATTTTACAGCAGGAAGGTTGCTATGAGATTTATATACAGTGCAGCCTGGAGGAATGTGAGCGACGCGATCCAAAAGGAATGTACAAGAAAGCGCGTGCCGGAGAAATTCATCATTTTACGGGGGTTGATGCTCCCTATGAAGCACCGCTGGAACCTGATCTAATCATATCCACTGAAGGTCGGGAGATAACCCAGTCGGTTCAGGATATCTTGGATTTTCTTGATAGGAAGCAGCTGCTATTATGATTTTATGATGAATTCTACATGAATATTGTCTGAAAGCCTCAATGGCAAAACTTCGAGAAGTGATCAAAGTAATCATTATAGAAAGTAAAAATGAAACATATATATTGGTAAATAAATATAGTACTGCATATACGGCAAGCCTTATGGGGCTTGCTTTTTTATTTATGATTTTAAACTAATTCTAAATCCTAGATTATAATAATTATAAAAAAGTATTGATTTTTGTTTGTGCACAATTTATAGTGAAAGGCACATAGTTAACCAATTCATTCAAGAGGTGATTTCAATCATGAGTAACCAACCAACGAACCTGACTACAAGCTGGGGAGCTCCTGTTGGAGATAATCAAAATTCGATCACAGCAGGCTCACGGGGTCCCACACTAATTCAGGATGTGCATCTGCTGGAGAAGCTGGCGCATTTTAACCGGGAGCGTGTGCCGGAACGTGTCGTTCATGCAAAAGGTGCAGGGGCGCACGGATATTTTGAAGTCACTAATGATTTGTCTGCATATACAAAAGCAAGCTTCTTGTCTGAAGTGGGCAAGCGTACACCGATGTTTATCCGTTTTTCTACTGTGGCGGGTGAGCTGGGCTCGTCCGATACTGTACGCGACCCACGTGGTTTTGCGGTGAAGTTTTATACAGAAGAAGGCAACTATGATCTCGTGGGCAATAATACACCTGTGTTTTTTATTCGGGATGCCATTAAATTTCCTGACTTTATTCATACGCAAAAACGTCATCCCCAAACCCATCTGAAAAACCCGAATGCAGTTTGGGATTTCTGGTCCTTATCTCCTGAATCGCTGCATCAGGTAAGTATCCTTATGTCTGACCGCGGTATTCCAGCTACACTTAGACATATGCATGGTTTCGGTAGTCACACGTTCAAGTGGGTAAATGCCGAAGGACAGGCAGTATGGGTGAAATATCATTTTAAAACGGAGCAAGGTGTGCAAAATCTTGATGTGGATTTGGCTGCAAAAATTGCCGGTGAAAATCCGGATTATCATACAGAAGATTTGTTTAATGCCATCAAAAAAGGTGATTTTCCGGCATGGAAACTTCATGTGCAGATTATGCCGGTAGAAGATGCAGATACGTACCGCTTTGATCCATTTGATGTGACAAAAGTATGGTCTCAAAAGGATTATCCGCTGATTGAGGTTGGGCGCATGGTGCTGAATCGTAATCCTGAGAACTACTTTGCTGAGGTAGAGCAGGCGACATTCTCTCCGGGTTCATTTGTTCCTGGTATTGAAGCATCCCCGGATAAAATGCTGCAAGGACGCCTGTTTGCCTACGGCGACGCACATCGCTACCGTGTAGGTGCAAATCATAATTCGTTGCCGATCAACCGTCCGCATGCAGAAGTACACAACTACCAACGCGATGGTGCACTACGCAGTGACAGCAATGGCGGAGGATCTGTTTATTACGAGCCTAACAGTCTCGGTGGACCCAAAGAATCACCTGCGCACAAAATTGCTCCTTTTGAAGTGTCTGGCGAAGCGCAAAGTGTAGCCTACGATCATCATGATCACTACACACAGCCGGGCGACCTGTACCGCTTGCTCAGTGAAGAAGAGCGCGCACGTTTGGTCCGAAACATCGTAAATGCGATGAAGCCCGTAGAAAGTGATGAAATCAAACTGCGTCAGATCGGACATTTCTACAAAGCTGATCCTGAATACGGACGCCGTATAGCCGAAGGTTTGGGCTTGACCGTTCCTCAAGGCGAGTAGAGGTATCTGCAAACTCTAACCTGAAAGCCGTATGAATATATAATAAAAGGATGTCCCAACACCACGTACATGGTGGATGGGACATCCTTTGTTTTTGAGAGCGATGTAAATCAGGTGCTGTTATATCCTCTGCAAGCGAGGTAAATAGATTACAAGAAACAGTGACCGTCCTAGTGCAAATACGATAAAGGATAGCCAAAGTCCGTGATTCCCATATTGGGGAACGCACCAGAAGAGGGCGATCAAAAAGCAGAGCAATGAGATCAGCATCGAATTACGAATCGGATACGTTACTGTCATTCCTGTAAACACACCATAGAACACCAGTCCCAGCCCGGCTGCCAGCGGAAAGACCACAAGCCATCCATTATAAGGGCCTGTAAAGCTAATCACTGTAGCATTATCCGTAAATAGCGAGATAAGCGGCTCTTTCAGTGCGAAATACAATCCTCCCGTCACTACGCTGGTCACCAGTGTCCAGAACCAGGACAAGTGAATAACCCTTTGCAGCATTTTACGATCCCCGGCACCCCTAGCCTGACCCGTCATAATGCTACTGGCGTTGGCGAACCCATCAAAAAAGTAAGCCATAATATAATGGATCTGCAACAAAATAGCGTTCGCCGCCAACTGATCGGTTCCAAAGCTCGCACTGCGCGCCGTAAACAGATTAAACATCGTCAGCAGACAGGCTGTACGGATCATAAGATCAAGGTTTGTTGCCATGACACTTTTCAACTCTGAGGCTCCAAACCAACCTCGCCAATTCATCTGTCCGCTTTGCTTCCATTCTCTCCAAATCGATGAGCGGAACACCAGAACTAGACCCAATATACATGCAAGAGCCTCCGCAATTAGAGTAGCGCTTGCTACACCAGTGACATTCCAATGCATCATCTGTGTAAATACAATAGCTAATACCATATTGATTACGTTCATTGAAATTTGCAAAAATAATGTAGCCTTCACACGGGATAATCCCATCAGCCAGCCAAGCAGCACATAGTTCACCAATGTAAGAGGGGCTCCCCAAATACGAATGTTAAAATAAATTGCTGCCTGCGCCGCTACATCCTGAGCCGGATGGATTAGCTGAAGAGAAGCTAGCAGAATTGGCTTTTGTAACACAATGAATACCGCACCAATGAGTAGAGCAATGGCCAGTGGGCGCATGAGAGCAGCTATGCTCTGGTCGTTATTTTGTGCCCCCGCGGCTTGTGCCGTGAAAGCCGATGTGCTGACTCGCAGGAAGCCAAACAGCCAATATAAAGTATTAAAAATAAGAGTGCCCACCGCTACACCGCCTAAATACGCGGAATGGCTCAAATGACCGATTACAGCTGTATCCACCGCACCGAGCAGCGGGGTTGTAATCGTCGAAATAATTAAAGGGATAGCTAAAGCAAGATAGGCTCGGTGGGAAGGCAACATGTTGAAAAAACCTCCAGTAATGATTGTGTATAAGGATGGCGATCCGAATGAAATAATGCTTCTTTGGGAAAATGCTCAACCACACTGCCTTCTTTCATGACCATGATTCGATCACTCATAAAGTGCACAGCCGCCAGATCATGTGAGATAAACAGATAAGCCAGTCCTAGCTCATCCTGCAAATCCTTGAGCAGATTTAAAACGGTAGCTTGTGTAGTCACATCCAAACTAGCCGTTGGCTCGTCCAATACGATAAAATCCGGCTCTGTGCTGATGGCACGTGCGATGGTTACACGCTGCTTTTCCCCACCGCTGAGCTGATGTGGAAACTTGTCCAGATAGTTGGCTGGAAGCTTTACCATATCAAGCAAATGTTCTGCTATATCCCGACGTTCTGAGGACATACCCGCCATAAAGGAAGGAACATAGTACTTAAGCTGGTCCAGTGGCTCCAGCAGGGAGTGCAGGATGGTTAGTCTGGGGTTCAAAGCCGCAGATGGATGTTGAAATACTGCACCCAGCCTGCTGCGAATCCGTTTTAATTCGCTCCGCTTTAGCCCTCGGATAGACTGTCCATCCAGTCTAAGCTCACCTTGATCAAATGGGTCCAATGTCAAAATACAGCGAGCGAGTGTACTTTTCCCACTGCCGCTTTCCCCGACGATGCCCAGACATTCTCGGGGGTAGATCGTCAGAGCAACATCTTGCAGTACCGTTTTGCCTCCAGCGTAAGCCTTCGTCAAACCGGAGACGGTCACGACAGGATTAGAAGTGTCTTGCCGTTGAGCGCAGGTGGCTTGGTTATCCATGTAAAGCGCTCCTTTCCATTGCGTTCTGTTCTTCAGTGCTGTTGTAAGGTAAACGTGCTGGAGCGCCCGGAGACAGCGGCGGAATAGCCGCCAGTAGACGACGAGTATACGGGTGGTCCGGATGGTTCAGCACCGCTTGCGTGTCACCTATTTCAACCAGTGAACCTTCGCGCATCACTGCGATTCGATCTGCATACTTGCGTACATGACGCAGGTCGTGAGTGATCCACAAGACGGAAATACCCGTCTCCGTCCGGATTTGGTCAATGAGTTGGAGCACCCGATGAGCTGTGAGCGTATCCAGCGCTGTTGTAGGCTCGTCGGCAATAAGCAACTTGGGCTCCAGCAGTAGTGCAGCCGCAATAGCTGCCCGTTGCAATTGACCGCCGCTGAGCTGGAACGGATAGCTGCGGTACACACGCTCGGCGGGAAGCTGTACGCGCTCCAGCACCTCGATACAGCGCTGTTTGCGCGCCTTGCGATCTTGTTTGCCATGGGCGCGCATCAGCTCGTCCAGTTGGCTGCCTACACGCAGAAAGGGGGTGAAAGCCCCGTGGTAGTCTTGAAAAATGTAAGATATTTCACTACCAAGCAAAGAACGTCGTTGTTTAGCGGATAGGGCTAGCAAATTATTGTCCTTCCACGCAATGATTCCTTCCGCTGTAACAGAAGAGGGGAGAAGGCCGCCGATAGCGAACGCCGTCATGCTTTTGCCGCTACCGCTTTCGCCGGCTAGAGCACACCATTCCCCCGGACGAATGGCAAGCTCCAGTTGCTCTACAATCGTTTTTACATTTGTCCGAATCGTTAAGCCTTCAATACTCAGCATGTACAGCTCACTCCTCTGTCCGGGTTTTAACATCATAACGGTCGCGCAGTTTGTCCCCAAATACGTTCGCTAGTAGCACTGTTAGCACGACAGCTATCCCTGGAACCAGCATCAGGTGGGGAGCCATTTGAAAATACGCTCGTCCTTCATTCAACATAGTACCCCATTCGGGAATTGGCGGCTGTGGACCTAAGCCCAAAAAAGATAGGGAGGCAATCATTAGAATGATTTTGCCGATATCCAGCGTAGCCAGCACAAGAACATTCCCAATTGCATGGGGGAGAATATGCCGCATGACAATCCGCAGGGAGGAGGTACCCGCCAGTATGGATAACGAAATGTAATCCTTTTGCTTTTCAGCCAGAACGGTACTACGCACCAGACGTGCATAACCAACCCATTTTACCGCCGTCACCGCGAAAATAAGATTTACTAAGCCTGGTCCGAGCAAACCGCTCAGTACAATGGCAAAAATGTAATCAGGTAATGTCATGAAGGCATCGACCACCCGCTTGAATACACGATCCATCCAGCCTCCAATAAATCCTGAAAGCAGACCAAGAGGGACCCCGACAACCAGCGAAACGGCCAAAATCAATAAACTGGTTCCGACAGTCGTCCGAAGTCCAGCTATCACTCTCGATAGTACATCTCTGCCCAAATGATCCGTTCCCAGCCAGTGTGTAGCGCTGATCGATTGTAGTCGATTCCCCATCTGGATGCGATACGGATCTTGCGGTGCAAGAAACGGAACGACTGTAATTGCTGCAAGAATGAGCAGGATGGAGAGCGACACGATCCATGTTTTGGACAATCGTGTTCTAGTGAGCTGCCCGTTTTCCGCATGTACGGATTTTATCATGATAAACGTTTCTCCTTCAAAGCGATTTCAGGATTGACCCAACGGTAGGACAGCTCTACCAAAATATTGATACATACAATGAATGCAGCCATAAATACGGTATAGCCCTGAATTATGGGGTAATCCCTTGCAGCGATGGCATCCACAATCCATTTGCCCAGCCCCGGATAGGCGAATAGCACTTCAATTACGACTGTACCTCCCAGTAGGCTGCCTATACTCTCACTGAATACCGTAATAAGCGGAACTAGACTATGACGAAGCATGTGTCTGAAAAAAATGCGGATGGGGCTGATTCCACGCGCTTGCGCCGCTTTGATAAAGTCTTGCCCCGAGCTTTCAATCAGACTTGCGCGGATCATTCGTACATAAACGGCTGCCATTGCCAATCCCAAGGTAAGAGAAGGGAGTACCAAATGAAAAGCGGTTCCTTCACCCATAGACGGCAAAATGCGCAATTTAACTGCAAACCATTCGATAAACAAAAGCCCCAGCCAAAAGCTGGGAATCGAGGAGCCGATTAAGGCAAACACACGACTGGCTCTGTCAATCCAACGGTTACGGTAGAACGCTGCCATTGTTCCGAGCGGGAGAGCTATCAGCAGCATAATGAACAGGGAGCCTCCGGTCAGCAGAAGTGTATAAGGCAGTTTTTCCATAAACTCTGTGAATACCGGACGATGGGTTAAATAAGATTGTCCAAAATCAAACTGAAGCAACTGGATCAGCCACTTCCCATATTGTACAGGTAATGGCTGATCCAGCCCCAGTTGGCTGCGCATATCTGCAATTTGCTGATTGGACACAGCTACATCGTCGACTCGGAGAATGCTCCGGACGGGATCGCCCGGAACAAGCTTAAGCAGAAAAAAGCTCACAAAGGAAAGAATAAGAAAGAACAAAACCAGTTCAAAAAACTTTTTGGCGATGGATTTAAACATGCTAGTTCACATCCAGGTCCTGGGTCAGCAAGTAGTATTCACTTTGGCTAGTTACCCAGTTATGTACGTAATCGCGATATGCCACTACGTTGTTAGGATGGACCAGAAAGGATTGCAGATTTTGTTGGTCAATCAGCGTGACAGCCTTCAGCGCCAGCTTGTTGCGTTGTTCCTCATTCACGGTTGTGTTCAGCTGTGAGATCATACCCGTGAGTTCTGGTACATTTACACGCCCATAATTCAGTGCTCCTTTAGGCATGTAAGCCGCATTCAGAAAATAGCTTGCATCGCCGCGCGGGGCTGTAATGCTACTATAAGTCGCTAAATCCCAATCCTGATGTGCGGCGAGATATTCGTCAATATTATCAACCTGACGGATATCAATCGTAATGCCAAGTTCTTTAGCGTTAGCCTGAATCAGCTGGGAAATGAGTGGAAGCTCCGCTCTCGACTGGTAAGTTAGCAATGTAAGATGAAGCGGCTTGCCGTCGGGGTTCGCAACTTTTCCGTTCTGCACTGTATATCCAGCTTGCTTGAAGCCTTCTCGTGCAGCCTTCAAATCAAACTGTTTCGTAATATATTTCGGTGAAAAAGGAAAGTCGGACAAGAACGGGCCTTGAGCAGGGGTTCCCTGACCAGACATGATACCACTGGCAATCTCATCCCGGTTGATCAGGTTATCGAATGCTTTACGCACAGCCGTCTTTTTCAGATCATTATTGTTCATATTGTAAATCAGTTGATGCGTTCGCAAACTAGGAAGCGAGTCTACCTTAACAGTAGAATCAGCTTTCAATAGCTCCAAGCTTTCAATTGGCGGGCGATACACAATATCAGCAGTTTTGGCTTGAAAAGCAAGCTGACGCGCATTGGCGTCTTCGTTAAACATGAATTTAGCATGCTTCAACTTTACTTTACCGTTCCAATATTGTTCATTGCGACCTAAATTCAGTTCACTTCCAGCACGGAAGCTGGCAATCTTGAACGGTCCCGTCCCTGATGGGAGGTCACCTGTAGTTGTGGTGTCTATAATAGCCGTATTCGGATGAACCAGCTCAGACACAAATTCCGGGAAAGGCTTGTCTGTCGTAATGGTCAAAATCTGTCTATCCGCATGAATATCACGGATATGCAGCGCATTTTTGACCGATGGATTGAGCTTTATCGCTCTTTCCAAAGAGGCTTTGACAGCAGCGGCATTGACGGCTTTACCGCTGTGGAAGTTCACACCTGGTCGGATGTTGAAGGTCCAGTGCTGTCCGTCCTTGCTATCCCATTTTTCTGCAAGCCAAGCTTCCAGCTTAAGATCCTTGTTCACTTTGATCAGTGTTTCACTTACTCCAGCACGAACAGCTGTGTAATTTACATCTGAATGAGGATCTATAGAAGAGCTTTGCACGTTAAACAATAAGGTGACACTTTTATCTTGTGGTGCAGCAGATGGAGAGGGTGAAGCTGACGGAGATGAAGCGCAGGCTGCCATCATCACCGCCATTACCGCAGGTATAAATAGTTTAAAATATGAACGCTTAAACAACAGGGAGTCCTCCTTAATAGTAATCGTAATTTTTACGCTTTAATTCATAAACCATATCGTAACCAAATGAAGGAGCTTTGTAAATATGTAATTGATGAATGTGTATGTAAATTCATATGAAAAAAGGCTGCATAACCAATAGTGAGATGGTTAGCAGCCTTTAAGTATATTTAGAAATGTTTAATTTGGAATGGCTAAAAATTTATGAATTAATGCATGGGTGCTTTGGCAGTGCCATGTTCAACATGAACTCTACGGATGAAAAACGCAAGGATCAACCCGATCACACTGATGATCATCGCAAAGAAAAATGAATTTTGTGATCCGATTGCCATGGCATTGGCCATTTCATTTACGGATTCAGGCATACTGGATTGGCTCAAATAGCTGTCCATGCCCTTCGAGAGAATGCTTACCGCTACGGCTGTACCAATAGCACCAGCAACTTGTTGGAGCGTGCTCATAATGGCCGTTCCGTCTGGGTATAGATCCATAGGGAGCTGGTTAAGTCCGTTTGTCTGAGCTGGCATCATAATCATGGAAATGCCGATCATCAAGCAACTATGAAGCACAATAATGAGTACGAGAGTTGAAGTTGTTGTAATGCTAGACAGGAAAAATAAAACAGCGGCCACGATCACAAGCCCTGGAATGACAAGCCATTTGGGACCGAATTTATCGAATAGGGAGCCCATAATGGGAGACAAGAGACCGTTGATAATCCCACCAGGCAGAAGTACCAAACCTGCTGTTAGAGCAGACAAAGCCAGCCCTTTTTGCAAAAAGAGTGGAAGAATCAGCATCGTAGAAAGGATCGTCATCATACATAAGAACACCATAATAACGCCGATCACGAACATAGGAAACTTAAACACACGCAAGTTCAACATAGGCTGCTTCATCTTCAACTGACGTACAGAGAACAGTATCAACGATACCAGACCGACAATCACAGGAAGCAGAACCATCAGGCTAGCCCAACCTTCGCCACCTTCTCCGGATTTACTGAAACCAAACACAACACCGCCGAAGCCAATAGAAGACAGGAGGATAGATAAAAAATCTATTTTAGGCTTGGTCGTTTCTGAAACGTTTTGCATAAATAAAATACCGCAAATCAGCGAGAGAACCAAGAACGGAAGAGAAATCCAGAAGATCCAGTGCCAAGACAGATTTTGCAGTACCAGTCCTGCAATGGTAGGTCCCACGGCAGGTGCAAACATAATTACCAATCCGATGATCCCCATAGCCGCGCCTCTCTTTTCAGCCGGGAAAATGATCAAGATGGTGTTAAACATCAACGGCAATAACAACGCTGTACCAATGGCCTGAAGAATACGTGCGATCAATAGCACTGAAAAAGTAGGTGCAAGTGCAGCAACGAGACAACCAGCTATTGAAAACAGCAACGATGTCACAAACAGCTGTCTTGTTGTAAAGGTTTGAATCAGCAATCCCGATACAGGTACTAAAATACCGAGTGTGAGCAGATAAGCGGTAGTCAACCATTGGGCTGTTGCAGTTGTAATATGCAAAATCTGCATCAAATCATTCAGTGCAATGTTAAGTGCCGTTTCACTGAACATCCCAATAAAGCCGCTAAGGAGCAGGGCAATCATAATAGGTAGCACCTTGAACGTTTTGGGTTCAGAGGGTGAACTCGATTGACTCATTGTATTCATGTTGTTTTTGTTCCTCCAATAAATTAATGGTGTTGAATTATAACGATCGGTCTATATATAATAAACATGTTGTTATTTTTTTGTCAAAGTATAAGTTATAACTACTATATAATGAAGGATGCTGTATATGGCTGCTAAACCCGAATCATACGAGAATATCGTACAAACCGCATCGAAGCTCTTTTTTCATCAGGGGTATCACGCGACCGGACTGAATCAGATTCTTGCGGAGAGTGGATCACCGAAAGGGTCACTTTATTATTATTTTCCGCGTGGTAAAGAAGAATTGGCTTTGGAGTGCATAAGAAGAGGGAATGAGTTTATAAAGCAAAAATTAAAACAGACACTGAACGGGAATGATAATCCAGTACTAGCCATTCAAGATTTTATTCGTAATACAGCTGAGGAGGCAGACCGTACCGGCTTTAACGACTTCATGCCGATTGGCTTCTGGGCTGCTGCGGAAACTTCCTGTATTAGTGAATCGCTACGTCATGCCTGTGTGAATACGTTTACAGATTGGCAGCACATCTATATGGAGCGCCTTCAGAATTCGGGCTGGGAAGAGGAAAAGGCACATAGTCTGGCGGTACTTATTATTTCGATGCTCGAAGGTGCATTGATTTTGGCCGTTACGCAACAGAGCAGTGCTCCTATATATAATATCGTGGATTACATTCCACAGTTGGTCAAATAATCCTGTCTCTTCGATTTTCAATCGCTCCTAATGAGCTCCAACAAGCAACTTTAAAAAGCCGATGTTTTCGGTTTTGAGAACTCGGCTTTTTTGTGGTTCTGAGACGTAATTTTACTCACATTACCAGCACCAAATGATGAAAAGTATGGTAAAATAGAATGAATTTGATTTTGATTTTGCACGAAGGAAGGGTGATAGCAAGTGGCAAAAGCGAAGGTACCCAAACGGCCTACTCGGGATGAATTTGTACTGGAGGAAATCGGGAATCAGCTTGTAGAAGCACAACGAGAGCAATCCGAAGTTGTATTGACCGTATGGGGACGCGCAGAAACAACCCGCGGACAAATTGTTAAAATGGACCCGAGAACAGGAAAGGTTCATGTAGAGAGTAATGGAGAAACGGATAAAGTTCCTTTTATGGATATTATGAGTGTAAATTACCCGAGAGATTAGTTGTTGTGATTACATAAATATAGCAGAAAGGGAAGAAAAGAATGACAAAGTTAGAGTCTCCCTTACTGCGTGGGAAAGTAACAATTTACAATTCGCGTATACAAAAACAACCGAGTGGTTTAGAGCCATCGGTTGTTTTTGTATACTGCTGCATGAGTGGGAAGAGAAAGCAACGTTATTGTGTTGGCACTTTCCCTTGTACATGCTTATGTAGCTTTTATCGGGCTGGTATGACTGGCCCGTGCTTCGGCTTTCTTAAGCACCTTACGATCAAAAATGAAAGGACCAAACGGCAACAGCGATGCAATCAAGGCTGCAAGACTTTGCAATAGCGTTATTTTTCGCAGAATCAGCATGACCACAGTCGCTACAACATAGGCTACGAACAGTACCCCATGGATCATACCCACCCAGCTTACCATTTGTGGCATTCCAGCTGCGTATTTAAGTGGCATAGCGATACACACAAGCAGCAGATATGAAATCGCTTCAATATTACCAATAACACCAAACATCTTAAAGGCATTTTTGAACATAATACATCTCCTTCTCCTATTGCTTAAAATTTAATATATCCTATAATGCAATGTTATTAAACGGTAGAAAGTTACGATATATCGAATATTTATAGCTGAATCCAAAGGTTATGTCAGAGCTTTCACATGATTGAAGTATCCAACGTCCCACAGCTTAGCGTCCCCGGAAACGATAATCGTAATTTCGTTTAAATTGTTGAAACAAACAATGGGGCTTATAAAGATGGCTTGGAGTATGAGAAAACACTAAGCTGGTGTAGTTCGAAGGCTTAGCATATATTGTTTGCGCGACCCCTATCTGTAAAAATGCTAGTGTGAAGCCTAAACATTTTGTATGGAAATTCCGATAACAGTTAAATGAATGTCTGTACATTTTAGTGTGAATTTTAAAAGCTGGATTGCAGCAGAAGGGTTTGTAAGCTTGACTTATTAGTTTTGACAAATAAAATTTCCATACTGGTATCAAGGAGAGCATAGATTATGAATAAAAAACGTTTGCGTCAATGGATGGCTCCGTTCGCAACGGCTACACTGATTTTGAATACGGGATACGGCATTTTGGCACCCGATGCAGTGGCTAGCGCGTTGTCGACTGAAAGGCATAACTTAAATCTGACAGGCCTGAATACAGCACAGTTACATACCAAATTAGCAACCGCTCAAGGCCGTCATGTGCCTGTTACTTCAGGCACGAAAGTGACTACGTTAACCAAAGGCTATGGTCAGAATACCTATCTTAACCAAATGCTAAAAGTAATGTCGAGTCAAATGGTTACTGCGAATATCGCACCGGCAGAGGTAAGCAATCTGACAGCGGTTCCTACAGAAACAACAAAAGTAAATTTTTCCTGGAGCAATCCGTCGGACATTAATTTTGACCACATAAAAGTGGTAAATGTCACTAACGATGTATATGTAGATAACATTCGAAGTAACTCTTATATGATGAGCGGTTTACAGCCGAACACGACATATACCTTTCGCGTGAAAACGGTGAATAAGAGTGGAGATGAATCTCTAGGTACGACAATACAGGCTAAAACGGCTTCCGTTGATGGTCCTGTGGATAAGACACCCCCAGGAGAGGTAAGCGGGCTGACAGCTACGAATGTTGGATATAACGCTTTTACCGTAAATTACATATTGCCTAAGGATGCTGACCTGAGCCAAGCGATCATCTATTTAAATGGTAAGGAAGTGCAGCGAACCTCAGGCACGTCTTACACGTTTAATGTCTTAAATGCTGCTACAGCCTACACTGTAACGGTCAAAACGATAGACAAATCCGGAAATATATCTCAAGGAGTTAGTATTTCAGTTACAACTTCTACGGTCTCTACCGATATTGTACCCGAAGTGACAGGTGCTTCAGTGACTTCAGTTAATAACTATAGCGTTACTGTTTCCTGGACAAGACCTAGCGGAATTAATACGGTCAGTCTGTATAAGGATGGGCAACTGGTAACTGATTCAACAGGATCATCCTATACATTCAACAATCTTTCGGCAAGCCAGACCTACACGTTCACGATAAAATCCAAGCGAAGTACAGGTACGTTGTCCTCTGGTGTGAAACTGACTGCTACAACGGACAGTACGTCCTCCAATTCGTCAGAAGTGTCCAATCTTGAAGTAGATAGTAAGAGCGACACCTGGATCAAAATCACCTACGATATGCCGAGTAAAGCCGACAAGGTAAAGATATATGTTGATGGTGATTATGAGGGAACTACAAGCTCTGAGTCCTATAAAATAACGGATTTGCGAGAAGGACGCTGGTATGAGATTAAGGTCGTGACTGTCAATAGTAATGGAAGAGAATCTAGTGGTGTTAAGATATCAGAACGCACGGATTCGGATGGTTACTACTCTTCTTCGTCATCTAGTTCATCGAACTATGAGAAAGCGAGAGATTTGATGCGAATTGCAGAAAACAGTCTGAATGCCTCCGACTGGCGTTCTGCCAGAGATGCAATCAGTGATCTGCCGAGTGGAACCCGTAAAAGCGATTTGCTGGATCGGTTAGAAGCTATTCGCAATAGAGCAATTGGGACCAGTAGTTCATCATCTGGGACGAGTTCTACTACAACAACTTCTGGTACAACGTCCTCCTACCCTAACAATGCGGTTTCCTCATATTCAACTTCGTTCACCCTGACACCAGGAGCTAAATCAGCTTATGTCGATGGTCGTGCTACGACGATGGCTCAGGCTCCGCGAATCATAAATGGGGCGACGATGGTCCCGCTGCGCTTTATCAGTGAACGGATAGGTTACGAGGTAAATTATGAAAAAGCGACCAAAAAGATCATTCTGACTCGACCTACAGACGGCAAACAAGTAGTGCTTCAGGTCAAGAATTCTACCCTTGCCGTGTATGAGTTGAACAACTCCCGGAGTTATTCGACGAACATCACAGCTCCGGTTATTGTTAACGGCTACACGCTGGTTCCATTACGAGTGATTAGCGAGCTTTCGGGGTATCAGGTGAACTATAATACTGCATCCAAACAAATTACGATTACAAAATAAATACTTCTGCAAAAAAGGGTTCTAAAGTTTTCACTTTAGAACCCTTTCTGTGTATTAGGAAGTGTAGGTAGAACAATAACAATCTGTTACTCTGTAAACAAGTTATTTTGATTGAAAAGAATATCGAGTTGCTTAAGCTCGTCACTTGTTAGTCGAACACCCAAAGTTTGAAGATTGGATTCGATTTGATCAGGCTTGGTTGCACCTGGAATAATTAGATCAACGGCTGGACGCGTTAATAGCCAAGCTAGCGCAATCTGTGCAGGATCTGCACCCTTGTCTTTCGCGAATGCTTTGAATCGATCCACGCGTTCCAAATTCGCGAGAAATGCTTCTTTTTGAAACAAAGGATTATTCATTCGTGAAGTATCATTAAATACATCATCCTTCTTATATTTACCGGCCAACAGACCTGATGCGAGCGGGAAAAAAGGAATCAGTGAAATTTCGTGCTCTAGACAATAAGGAATAACGTCGGCTTCTGCATGACGGACCAGTAGTGAGTACTCAGCTTGAAGAACATCCAAGTGCTTATCAGCATTAAAAGCCTTAAGCTGCTCAAAGCTTAAATTTGAAGCGCCAATGGCTTTGATTTTCCCTGACTTCTTCAGCTCTGCAAGTGTGTCAGCAGCTTCAGCCAGCGGGGTACGGCTGTCGGGAAAGTGAAGAAAGAAAATGTCAACATAGTCTGTCTGTAATCTCATCAGGCTGTCATCCACAGCCTTACGTAATGCAGCTGGACTGTTGTCGACTTCCAGATGGCTTTGATTAAATTGCGGGTTAGAAGAAGCTTTAGTAGAGATTACAAGATGTTCCCGGCCACCATGTTCCCGGATGGCCTCACCGATTAACTCCTCAGAGTGGCCCATTCCATACAGAAATGCGGTATCAATGAAATTGATTCCTTTTGCAAGGGCAGTTCTAATTAATTGTCGGCTTAGAGTATCATCGACTTTTGGATACATCATTGAATTACCTACCACACCTGCTCCAAAACCAAGTTTAAATGCTTTTAATCCTGTTTTTCCTATTGCTATTGTATTGTTCATGTTTATAAGCTCCCTTTTGTATGATGTGGAATCCTTGGAGGGAATCTAATGCACATCTTACAACCTGGTGTAAACACTAGGTCAAGCAGAGCAATTCAGTTTTAAAAAAAGATTAAGTTTGGGTCTCAAGCGGCAAAAAGTTATGGCCAAATTTTTGCCCGGTTTGCAATTTCAATTCAATCATATCCTTAATTTCCTGAAGTTCTTGCAGCTGCTGATCTATCTTCTTTTGGTAATTGTAAAGCCTATCATACCATTCATTATTTGATATGTTGCTCTCATCTAATTGAAGCTGGATAATAGGTTTTAACTCCTTCAGCGACATTCCGGCTTTTTTTAAACACTTGATCATTAGAAGTGCCTCTTTGTGTGAATTGTTATATATCCTGTGCCCATTATTTTTGCGGGCCACGGGAGGAAGAAGACCCATTTTCTCATAATACCGTAAGGTATCCTCACTGATTTGGAATTGATCCATAAGTTCTTTCATTTTAAAATTTGTTGTCATCTCTCGTCACCTTCGTAAGGGAATCTTTAACGCTTAATGAAAATGTATTAATTATAATACATGGAGTTAACACGAGGTCAAATGCTGATCTACATATTACTGTATATTCGAACAGGCATTAAAACGAAATTCATGCGGGGTCAATCCACATCGTTCCTTGAAGATTCGATAGAAATATTTCATATCATGAATCCCGACTTCAAGTGCGATCGTTTGAACGCGCCAACTAGTATCTAGTAGTAAGCTACAACTCTCGTGAATACGAATATCCTGTAGCATTTTTGTATAGGTCATTCTGCTAGACAATCGCTTTGTATTCTCGTTGGCATTCCTGTTCCAAGTCATGGCATACCTTATATTAGGTATTTTTATGGACGCGGTTCCTGCCGTGATTGCGATTATCTTAATTCTAGCGAATACTGGATTAACCTTTGCTCAGATTACAATGGCAAACACCATTTCTCGAACATTAAGTGGCAACCAAACCGGAGTTGGTATGATTATCTATATGATGGGAAGCTTTATGGCGGGGCTATCGGAACGTCTATTCTTGGTTCCGTACTTGATCAAGGAGTACAAAGCAAAATTATAGCATCACCGTTCAGCAGCACATATAGTAATCCAATAACCAATGTTCCTTATAATAATCGCGAGTCTGTGCCAGGAGTGTTTTCATTCCGATGGCAAAATGATAAAACGCAACTGACCTTCATATGTCAGTAGCGTTTTAAATTGTTTCAATAACAAACGAGGAAGAGGTGTGTGCCTTATGAATCGAACCAAGCTTAAGAGCAAATTATTTATTTCGGTAATTTTCTCATTATGTCGCTAATGAACTGACGGAATCTCAATGCTTACCTGTCCGCCGCCTGTCTGGGTGGAGTTGGTGATGATCAGCTTTCCGCCATGTAGATTGACAATGGATTTTGTTATATACAGACCCATACCGTAATGTCCATTTATTCTTCTGGACGAGTCACCCATATAGAACTGCTCGGCGGCCTGTTTGAGGCCTTCCGGAGAGAAACCTGGGCCTTCATCTAAGATGCTGAATCGAATGCAGTCTTCCCCAGACTCTACGGTCATCTGGATCTCGCTATATTCAGGCGCCTGATCTACCGCATTAGAAGCAACATTCATAATGGCTCGCTCAAGTAGAACTGGGTCTGCATACAGCGTCTTAGGGAGGTTATATGCAGCGAATGCTACAGATATTTTTTTGACAGCAGCCAAGGCCATTATCTGATCTTTCACTTTCGTTAAATAGAAGTCAGCATCCATCGTTTCCGCCCGCAGGGTGACAAGCGTTTCCGCTTTTGAAATTTCAATAAGAGTCTTAATATACTGCTCCATCTGCCTGGTGCTTTCCGATATATAATCCGTATAGTTCTTTTGCTCTTCGGACTGATCGGTCTCGGACAGCAGCTCTACGTTTCCACGAACGATAGTGAGTGGTGTTTTGACATCGTGTGCTAGGGCGGATATTTGCTCGCGGCGGGATCTTTCGAGATTCCACTGTTTCTGAAGCGAAGTCTTTAAAGTTTCTTTCATTTTATCCATGGAATGCAGCACCTGATCGATTTCCATCACGCCACTGAATTCGATTGAGAAGTCCAGATCCTGTGCTTGAATTTGTTTGGTGGCCTGCTGCAACCCACTCATCTTACGTGCCAGCTTTCGTCCGAAGGAGGAAGCCAGCAAGGCACCTCCCCCCAGAAAGGCGATACAGAACACGGCAAAAAAGGACAATTCCGCGTTCGGCAGGTATTGACGCAGGATAGGAAGTTCAAACTGAGCCGAGACAGAATAGCGCATCACAGTAACTTTATCATTATGTGAGACTTTTACATAGTTATAGGGAAATTGATAAGCAGTATCGTTCTGCTGGGTAACACTCCAAGCAGCTAGAGCCTGCTTTTCAGAAAGGTTTCCCTCAATGAGGCGGCCTTTCGAAGTGAATGATGCGTATTTATACAGTTTCTGCCGAGAATCCGGCTGTAGGGTCTTGCCAGCTTCAATGATTGTCTTGTCCTCCCGCACCTGATTCTCAGCATAGTTCGCGGGGAGAATGGTCCCACAAGACATCAGGACATAGAAGATGAGAACCAGGAACAGAGCGAGCGCAATCGTCCCGATACAGAACATAACTAAATAACCCAGAAAAATGGTTCGTAGTTTGGTTGTCTTGCGTGCCTGCTGTACTTTGGTTACTTCCATCGGTACCCGATCCCCCAAACCGTCTCCACTGGCGAAACCTCTACTTTGCCAAGCTTGGCTCGGATATTTTTTATATGCTCCACGATGGTGGCGGAATCGCTGTCCCCATCCAAGCCGAAGACAGCTTCGTAAATCTGCTCTTTAGGGAACACCTGTCCCCAGTTCAGGGCTAGAAACTTACATATCTCATATTCGCTTTTGGTAAACGGGACTACAACATTCTGAACGGTGATTTCCTTGCCGGACAGATTGAAATGAACTTCCCCGATGCAGAATACATTACGCCGTTCACGATTCTCCCGTCTGAGATGGGCGTTGATTCTTGCGCGCAATTCTCCAGCACCAAACGGCTTGACAATATAATCGTCGGCCCCTTCCCCAAGCCCTAACATCACATCGTTCTCCATGGATTTTGCGGTGAGGAACAGGATCGGGCAGTCTATTTTGCTGCGAATTTCCCGACAGAGTGTGAACCCGTCCATGGTAGGCATCATCACGTCAAGCAGGATGAGGTCAAAGGCTCCAAGCTGCATGGTGAGAACCTGTGGGGAGTCGGAGATCACCGTGACAACATGGCCATCTTTCTGCAAAATATTTTGAAGGAGTGCCAAAACGGCGGGTTCATCATCAACGGCCAACAAGTTTGCCATGCTTAATTCACTTCCCTTGCTTTCTATACTCTAGTCTTTATTCCGACGAATTGTGTCCTTCCCAACGACAAATCCATAATCCTAATAATACCATGATGACTACGGTCCCTACTACGCAATATCTGACTCCCGAATCAAGCCGTATAGCTTCAGGAATAGATACTGCTGAGTTTATATCGTATTGCACCCAGATCGTGATGAACCGGGCAGCCCAAGCAGAGGGGATGAATATCCAATTATGATCACCCAGCCCTGTAAGAAGCAAAGCGGACAATAGACTCTCCATAATGCCTAGACCGATGGAAGCTCCCTTGCCGAACCGCAAACTAATGAAAAAATGCAGAAAATAGAGGAAGACACTGGACATAAACAGAATGCAGGCAGCCAACACATAAAACTTCAAGCCATACGTTGACTCTCTCATAAGATATATATAGCCAGCCCCAAAGCCTCCGGAGGCAAGCAGCACACTGCCAAATCCCAAGATCAGGAGCAGGCTGAGCTTGCTCAGGAAAGGTAACAGCTTCACTGGCGAGATCAATAGCTGCTGGAAATTGCCAGCGACTGCCTCCTGCTCAACAGCAATGGAGCAGACAATACCAATCATGGTAGGAAGAACCACGGCCAAGACCTGCAAATAGCCGTCCACCTTTGAAATCGGTGAATACGGAGTAAAGGAATAGTAGGCTAGAAAGATTGCTATGCCTAAAAGCGGCACAAACAGCTGCACAAGCAGTAAGGGCTGCCTTCTAAGTTTAAGCACATCGGATTTCAGATAGCGGAAAAAAGAAATCATCTTATTTAGCCTCCCGCTTGCGGAAGGACATCGCCGTCAGTATCGACAGAATTATGAACAGGCAGATTGTGATCACTAGGCCGGGCACAATCACGCCTTTATCCAAAAGCGGATCTCCTGAAGGAACGGCAAGCCCATTAGGTAGCACTTTAATGACGGCGCACATTAATCGGGCTGGAATAGCATAAGGGACCGCCCACCACACAGAGGACGTAGCGAACAAAATGGTGCAAGATACGTTGCCCAGCATGTTAATAATTAGAGTGGCAAACATGCCTATTCGGTCCGTTAGGAACAGGCAAAGTGGAACTTGCCACAAAAAGGTGATGAATAGGATTAGAGTTGCAGCAACGCTTCCTGCTAGTGTCACGGAAGTTGAGAATACGAATCCGCCAAGCGTTATCCCTATAAATAGGACAATAAAGGAAACCATTAAGAGTCTTACGCAAACCCCGATTTTACCGTACCATACCTGAGCCAAATCTACAGCCATGCCGAGGACAGCACGGTATTTCAGCTTCTTGCCATCCTTTTGGATCACTCCTGAGCACATTAAGGTGAGGGCACCTGGCAGCAGCATGAAATACCACCAATTGTAGCTGGCACTTTGGAGCATACGTCCCCCCATGAGTATGGTACACAGAAGAAGAGTAGCTATGGGGGCAAGCCAGACCAACTTTTTTGTGAAGGTGCGCTTTAATTTTAGATGTTCGGCGGCTATATATTGCTGCATCCTACTCATCCCCTTTTCGGTATTCCTGTGCAATCTGCATGAACAACGATTCCAGGTTTTGCCCTGGAGTGACCGCCTCTTGATAAGCTAATACGCCGCCGGCAATGATACCGACATGGTCAACGATTTGTTCGACTTCGGATAAAATATGGCTGGAAAGAATTACGGTAATTCCTTGCTTCGGGAAGGAGCGAATCAACTCGCGTTGCTCCTGAATACCAATGGGGTCTAGTCCGTTGGTTGGCTCATCTAAGATCAATAGCTTGGGATGATTGAGGAGAGCAATGGCAATGCCCAGCCGCTGTTTCATACCCATCGAGAACTGGCCCGAGCGCTTTTTCCCGGTATGGGTCAAATCAACCATGTTCAGCACTTCATCAATCTGCGAATCAGGCAATCCCAGCAACGTTGTACGAACTTTGAGG
This sequence comes from Paenibacillus sp. MZ03-122A, assembly GCF_024213325.1. Lineage (NCBI taxonomy): Bacteria > Bacillati > Bacillota > Bacilli > Caryophanales > Paenibacillaceae > Paenibacillus > Paenibacillus sp. MZ03-122A. Next base: position 547,692 of record NZ_JANAVI010000003.1, read on the forward strand.
TTCTCTCTAGCTGTCAAATTCTCATAGAGTGGAGGGGATTCGATCAGTGCGCCGATCTGAGCAAGATCTTTTCGGGACCAGGGTTTTCCTTGAAATAAAATCTCACCGGATGTCGGGCGTAGCATACCGGTTAACATTTTCAAGGTGGTTGATTTTCCAGCCCCATTTGGGCCAAGTAGTCCATAGACGGAATTCTCCTGAATAGACAGTGTGACGTTGTTCACCGCCTGTTGTCGTCCGAAGGTTTTGCAGAGATTTTTAGTCTGTAAAATAATGTTATCCATATCAGTTCATCCTTTTCATTTGTTCTGACAACTACTTTAAAGATCAATTCTAAGAACTTTATAAGGATTTAAAATATTAATTTCAAACTTTATGCATTCATGCACTATTCGCTATAATGGATACAGTGATGTAGGAAAGGGATGTAATCATGAAGAAGGTCATCGTAATCGGATCAGGAATTCTGGGGGCATCGACAGCATACCATCTAGCAAAAATGGGCGCTAATGTCATTATTGTAGATCGTAAAGATAAAGGACAGGCTACTGATGCCGCTGCTGGCATTATCTGTCCCTGGCTATCACAGCGACGCAATCAGGCTTGGTACCAGCTAGCCAAAGCGGGAGCACGTTTTTACCCTGGGTTGATTGAAGAACTCAAAAGCGAGGGAGAAACAGAAACTGGCTATGCTCAAGTGGGGGCTCTCAGTATTCATGATGATTTGGAGAAAATCAAAAAAATGGAGAAGCGGGCACACTTACGACAATTGGATGCACCGGAAATCGGTGAAATTACCCGGCTAAATGAAAAAGAAACCCATGAACGGTTTCCTTTGTTAGTAGAAGGTTATCATTCTGTTCATATTAGCGGTGCCGCCCGAATAGATGGGCGTGCGCTGCGGGATGCGTTGGTCCGATCAGCACAAAAAAACGGGGCGGTCCTTATACAAGGAAATGCTACGCTTCAATATGAGTCCGACCATGTAACGGGAGTAGTGGTCGGTGCACAAAGCTTCTCGTCTGACAAGGTCATTGTTTGTGCAGGTGCATGGGCAAATCAACTACTGTTGCCTTTGGGCATTCATTTTAAGGTTAGTTATCAAAAAGCACAAATTATGCATTTGCAGGTTCCTAATAGGCAAGATACAGGCACTTGGCCTGTAGTCATACCGCCTTCTGATCAATATCTGCTGGCTTTTGATAAACAGAAGATCGTAATAGGGGCGACTCACGAAAATGAAATCGAAGGTTACGATACGAGAGTAACAGCAGGGGGGATGCAGGAAATTCTGGATAAAGGTTTAGCATTGGCCCCTGATTTAGCAAACAGCACTTTTCAGGAGGTAAGAGTTGGTTTCCGTCCTTTTACACCCGGTTTTCTACCGGTGATCGGAGCTGTTCCAGGCTGGGATGGTCTTATAGCGGCAAATGGGCTTGGAGCATCCGGGTTGACCATGGGCCCCTTTATTGGAAATCAGCTGGCAAAGTTGGCACTTGGAATGAATGTAGATATCGATATCAATGATTATGATATTCGAAAAGCAATAGATGAAAGTTGAGCCTTGACTGAGGAGAACAATATATATACTTACTGAAAAAGTCGCCATATTGGCGACTTTTTGTTTTAGTGCATATTTATTTTATACGTCATTCATCATGTCATTGAGATGCGAATTCTCCAACGATTGTGTTAGGGTTTGCATGTTTTTCAAGTAGTCGATTTTATAGATACAAGAATAGATCACATTTAATACATAGTCAAAAGCAATTTGCGACGAAAATGTACCAATCTTGGCATGTTTTACTTCGTCATTAGGCACCCGGATACAGATATTACTGAGTTTGGCCAATTCACTTTGATTGGTTGCTGTAATTGTGATAAAAGGGATATTTTCATGTGCGAAATGCCGTGCTGCTTTTAAAAAAATCGGCGACTTTCCGTGGTAAGTTAAAAACACAGCGCAGTCCTGTGTCGTAAGATTAGCCGTATGGTAAGCCCATTCAGACAGCTCCGTAGCTATAACCACATACTTGTTTATTTTTACCAATTTATTTTGGAAACTTTTCGCACGGATTTGTGAATCGCCCAACGCATATATAAAGATCCTTTTCGCTTGATCCAGCAATAGGGCTGTTTGCGACAATGAATCATCATCCATGAATGTAAAGTTTTTTTCAATCGTTTCTTTCATTAATTCTGCAATTTCTTTCGCCACTTGAAGTGGGGATTCATCATAACCGAAGGGATAGTTGGGGTCTACATTGGAAATGTTCTGGGTGTTCTGCTGAAACTCCCGAGCAAGTTTGATTATAAACTCCTTGAAGCCCGATAGCCCAAGTTTATGTGTTAATCGATTAATTGCGGAATGCGAAGTATACGTTGCCTTTGCAAGCTCCTGAATATTTAAGTCCAGAATACTTTCCTTATGAAGCAAAATATAGGATGCAATGCTTTTTTCGTTTGGTGTAAAGTTTTGCATTTCTGATAATTGTATCAGTATTTTCAACAGGTTCACCCCGGCTCAATTGAATAAAACGTTCGAAAAATAATATGAAATAAACATTTTGTTTAAAAATAAACAACCATTTTTAAAAATAATCGGTTGAATGTACCATTTTGGTGGGGAATCCTTTACGATCAACGTTCTTCTTTTATAATAAATGAAAAAGAGCCTAAGGGGGAAATAATATGCTTACCATCGGTTATATTGGAAATGGGAAAAGCACGAACCGTTATCATCTTCCTTTTTCATTGAACAGAGCTGAATTGAAAGTGAAGACGATATATGCCCGTAATCTAGATAAAAGAGAGTGGGAAAAAATCCCTGACGTGCTGTATACAGATAATATAGAATCTTTAATGAACGATAAGGAGATTCAGTTGATTGTTATCTGTACACCTGTAGAATCCCACTACTCTTATGCAAAAATGGCGCTAGACCACGGGAAAAATGTACTTGTTGAGAAACCTTTTATGTTAACCAAAGAAGAAGCCGTGTCGATCTTCCAATATGCTAAAGAGAAAAATCTGGTTATACAATGCTATCAGAATAGACGTTACGATTCGGATTTCCTCACTACCCAGAAGGTTATTGAATCAGGAAAGCTTGGAGATTTGCTGGAGGTGGAGATGCATTACGATTATTATCGCCCTGAGATCCCGAACTCCACTTCTCATTTTTCCAGATATAACAGTTACCTATATGGACATGGCGTTCATACCATTGACCAGGTTCTTTCCTATTTTGGAAAGCCGGACACAATCCATTATGATGTTCGTCAATTGCTGGGTACTGGGAGAATGAATGATTACTTTGATCTGGATTTTTATTATCCCTCGCTCAAGGTATCCATCAAATCCAGCCTTTTTCGCTTAAAAGAGCGGCCAGGTTTTGTTGTACACGGAAAAAAAGGCGTTTTTATAAAGCAAACGAAGGATCGTCAGGAGGAGCATCTGAAATTATACTATCTGCCTAAGGGACACTCCGATTTCGGCATAGACCAGCCCGAGCATTACGGCATCTTAACATATCTTGATGATAAAGGCGAGTATCATGAAGAAAAAGTCGTTTCTGAAAAGGGTGACTATGCTCGAGTATATGACGATATCTATCAGTCGATCGTACTTGGTAAAGAAAAAGTGATTAAAGACGAAGAAACGATAATTTGTATGGAAATACTTGAAAAAGGTATAGAGGAGTGCAACTAAAATGAAGTTGGGAATTGTCGGAGCAGGGATGATCGTAGGGGATCTATTGAGCTTTATTCAGGATATCCCGACTATTTTATTAAAGGCAATTTGTTCTAGACCTAGTCATGAGGAAAAATTACTGGATTGGCAACATAGATATGGAATCTCTCAAATTTATTCGGATTACAGCAAAATGTTGATGAATAAGGACGTGGATACAGTTTATATCGGGCTGCCTAATCATCTTCATTATTCATATGCCAAAGAAGCATTATTGAGTGGCAAACATGTCATTTGTGAGAAGCCGTTTACTTCCAATTTGCAAGAATTCCTAGAGCTAAAAGAAATTGCTCAGCAAAGAAAACTGGTATTGGTGGAAGCCATTACGAATCAATATTTGAAAAATTATTTGTCCATGAAGGAGTATCTACCTAAACTGGGTGAGATCAAAATCGTTGAATGCAACTATTCTCAATACTCATCTCGGTATGAAGCTTTCAAAGCGGGAATAATCCAGCCTGCGTTTAATCCAGAAATGTCTGGTGGAGCCTTGATGGATATTAATTTATATAATATTCATTTTGTTGTTGGATTCTTCGGGAGCCCTAAGAAAGTGGAGTATTGGGCGAACATGGAGCGTGGAATTGATACTTCAGGTATGCTGCTGCTTGATTACGGTGATTTCAAGTGTGTCTGCATCGGTTCAAAAGATAGTACTGCTCCCAATGCCGTGAACATTCAAGGCAATAAGGGCTATATACACATGGCAAGTTCAGCTAATATATGCGACTGCTTTGATTACACTGCGAATAAGGAAACACCAATTCGAGTGGATCTAAAAGATCATTTGCATCGAATGTATGACGAATTCGTTGAATTTGACCGTATCATCCGAGAAAACGATTTGGAAAAAGTTTCGGATATGCTTGAACATAGTGAAAAGGTCATGAAGGTCATCGAGGAGGCCAAGCAGTCCGCCAATCTTGTATTTGGCCCTGATCCACTTTCACTGTGTTCAACCCCTAAATTTCTAAACGATAATTGAATGTTTTAACTTATATGTCTATTAATGAAGAAACTGAATTGGGCTCATGGCGGTTACCTCTTTAAAATGCCGATGGAACGAAGAAACACTCATGCTGGCGGTGTCTGCAAGATCTTCGATCCGAAAAGACTGGTCCCAATTCCGGACAATATAGTCAATAGCATCTCGGATTCGATAGGTGCTGCTTCCTTTGAATCTGAGCCATTCGACTCCATAAGATCCCTGCAACAGCCTATATAAAATCTCCTTCAGCAAATACGGCATTCAATCATGGCGACTTGCGTAGCGTTCTTCCACGTTTTACTCCAGAAGCACTGGAGGCCAATCAGGTGCTGGTCGACCTGCTTAAAGAGATGGCTGAGCAGTTAAAAGCAACGCCAGCCCAAATCGCACTCGCCTGGCTGCTAGCCCAGAAGCCGTGGATCGTTCCAATCCCGGGCACACGGAAATTAAGCCGTCTGGAAGAAAATCTAGGCGCAGTAGACATTGAACTCACATCTGAAGATGTGCGCAATATTAACAGCGCAGCTTCGCAGATCACTTTGATGGGCGCCAGATATACGGATGAACTGGAGAGAAGAACGGGTCTTTGATCTAATTCTTCAAGTCATAATCCAATCATGAGGAAATCTCTTTTGTTAAAGTAAATAATTGAGATGAGAAATCGTATTTCTCCGCAATATTAAAATCCTGTCCTGCCTTATAAGGCGGGGTGAGTATAAGTCCAATGTTCATTAACTCGCTGCCGGTAAAACGTTGGCCCAGCTCTTCCACAAAATATACTGCCATTTCGTCCAGCCCGACTAGCTTTAGTCGTAAATAAGCTTGATTCGGACGCGAGAGCACCTGGTACCAACCAACGAGAGCATGCTCACATTTTGCATCAATGACCATCCAGGCAGTCTCATTTTTTTCAAAGGGACTTAGCAGACGGTAAAAGGTTCCCTGTGTAATTAATCGTCGGTAACGTTTATACACTTGTATTTGTTTTTTAATTACATTGCACTCTTCTTCGGACAAAGCCAATGGGTCAAGTTCATAACCGAATATACCAAAGTAGGCGACATTGGATCTGGTTTGCAGCGGTGTGGTTCTGCCTACCTGGTGGTTCGGGATGGTTGACACATGAGCACCCATGCTGCTAAGCGGATAGACCATGGAAGTGCCATACTGAATCTTCAGACGTTCTATAGCCTCACTATCGTCGCTTGTCCATGTTTGCGGAGCATAATAAAGCATCCCTGGATCAAACCGTCCTCCACCGGAAGCACAGGACTCAAACAAAATCTCAGGGTGTTCGGTAATCAGCTTCTCATATAAAGCATATACACCCAAGACATAGCGGTGAAAAAATTCGCCCTGTCTTTCCTTGCCCAGAGATAACGAATAGGCTTCTGAAATACAGCGATTCATATCCCATTTTACGTATTCGATCCGAGCAGAAGAGAGCACGTCATCCATTAACTTAAACAGGTAATCCACAACAGGCGGTTGGGAATAATCAAGAACATATTGATGGCGTCCATGCTTGCGTTGACGGCCGGGTGTTCCCACAACCCAGTCTGGATGCTCCCTCATAATATGAGAGTCGGAATTAACCATTTCCGGCTCGAACCAAAGACCGAATTTCATCCCGAGCTCATTGATCTTCTTTACCAAATTCGAGATCCCGTTCGGTAACTTTTCAGGATTTTCAAACCAGTCGCCGAGGGAAGAGGTATCATTGTTTCTTCGACCGAACCATCCGTCATCCAAGACAAAGAGTTCAATCCCCAGTTCACCTGCTTTTTTTGCCATATCAACTATTTTCTGCTCAGTAAAATCAAAATAGGTCCCCTCCCAGTTATTGATCAATACAGGTCGTTCCCGCTCGGTCCAACTGCTGCGAATTAAGTGTTTATTGTACAGGCTATGGTATGCTTGGCTCATGCCATTTAAACCGCTCTCAGAATAGACCAGGACTGCTTCAGGCGAATAAAAACATTCTCCTGGCTTCAGGGTCCAGCAGAATTTGTCAGGATGAATGCCGATCATCAATCGGGTAGTTGAATAGCTGTCCACTTCCGCCTGGGCAAGAAAGTTCCCGCTGTAAACGAGATTAACCGCATATACTTCTCCTTGGTGTTCCTGTGATCCGGGTTTGGCAAGCGCCAGAAATGGGTTGTGAACATGACTACTAATTCCTCGTGTGCTCCCAATCGACTGTAGCCCAGGTCTCAATGGTGTACGCTCCACATGACGTTCCCTACCCCAAGCCCCTGATAAATGAATAATTTCATATTCGGAGTCAGGGAGATCAAGACTCAGGCTCATTAGACGGTTGACTCTCAGGGGATTATTCCCGGAATTCGTTATGGATACGGATCTCGTGATCACGGGCAGTTCGCTGAAGATGGTGTAAGCAAGCACGGCCACCGCTCCTGTAAGAGAATCGGTCAGCGTGATGAGGAGTGTCTCTGCTTCATGTGCTTCCTTACAAAACGTAGCTGGAAGATGGGGGATTTTAGGCTTCTCAGCGATTACCTCGTAACGATCATAAGTGAACTCCATTATATGAGATCCGTCCTCCTGTATGATCTCAATTGCCGGCTCTCGAAAGTCTCCACTTCCCGCAGAAGGAAATTCCTGCTTAATACTTTCCAACGATGTCACCAAGTCACTATCAAACTCACTGACAGACACGGGACGGTAGCTTCGCTCGATAAAACGGTCATATTGACCCAGGTACTCTATTTTTTTGCCGTAATATAAATGCTCCAATTGCCCGTTCTCCATGACACGGAAAAGATAACTGCAGTATTTGTTCGTTAAGTGAAATGTCCGTTCCTTTTGGTTAACTTGTAGACTAGCCATGTACATAGCCCCTTTCAAAATATGTCAAACCACTTGAAAGCGTTATTATTGAATCAGCATAACAAAGGTAGTGATAGAAAATACATGACTTTTTTTAAGTCGAATATAGGAAAAACAAAGAACCTTACAAAAAACTATAGTTTAGAGCTAAACCTTTTCTGGATATTTGTCATCCTTAACTTATGCTATACTGATAAATTAACAAGCATAGGTTCTTTATTTGGAAAAGTGGGGAGGATGCCAATGGGCGAGAATATGATTCAATATGTTGATACGTATACCAGTTCAGAGCATAAAAATATATCAGATTTGATTTTATATAACTGTGGCACAGAGCTCTGCTTATCCAATCAGGATTTTGGACCCATCGCCCGCGATTTTAATCTGGTTCATTTTGTGCTAAAAGGACGAGGTAGGTTGGTGATTGACAACAAAAATTACGATATAGGAGAAGGACAGGCTTTTTTAATTCCGGCCAATAGGGTAGCTTATTACCAGGCGGATGAAGCCGAGCCTTGGGAGTACTGTTGGGTCGGCTTTATGGGCATTAAATCCGACATCTACCTGCAGAACATATCACTTCCAAGCCAGAACCCTTATGTAATCGATATTGAAGATATTACGTTCTTTCATTCCACGATTCTTGAGATGTTGCGGATCGGAGATAACACACTTTCTTCATCGTTGGCTATACAGGGGTATTTATTCCATATTCTCGCCAAACTTGTGCACGACTTGGGAGAAACGATGTCGGTAAAGGAGCAGCTTCCTTATTCGGTTCAAGCGATAAACTTTATTGAGAAAAACTACATCAGCGGCATCCAGATTAGTGAAGTAGCGGAGTACCTCGGTCTACATCAGAATTATCTAACCTCCGTTTTCAAACTTGAGACTGGTGAAACGCCTAAACAATATCTGATAGACCTCAGGATTAAAAAAGCGTGCGAACTGCTGCAACATACAGACTATTCGATTCAGGTCATATCAAATTCGGTCGGCTATACCGATCAATTGACCTTTTCGCGAGCTTTTAGAAATGTAATGAGTACATCTCCCAGTGCGTATAGAAAACAGTTTCTTTGATTTTGCTATATTAATCTATAAAAATATTTGTATTTAGAAGCGGTTTTTTTTGCTATCGTAAAACTGTAGATTCTTTCCTGCATGGCATATTTAACAATTGTTAGGAAGAGTACTTTTTACGGGAGGAGAATTCCGCACGTGGATTTCATTATTGCTTTTATTCCAGCCGTTGGCTGGGGGGTTATGCCGATATTGGCACATATAACAAAAGCCAGTCCCCGAGAACAGCTGACAGGTACCGTGATTGGTGCTGTGCTGTTTGCCCTGTGCTTGTATATCATTCACCCTACCTCATTAGCACCGATTCATTTTGTGGTAAGTTTTATATCTGGTATTTTCTGGGCTGCTGGACAATTGCTTCAGTTTCAAGCTTTTCAAAAAGTAAGCGTATCGATCGCCATTCCTGTGATTTGTGGTCTGCAGTTAATAGGTACGACGCTATTTGCCGCACTTATTTTGGGTGAATGGATAACAGGGTACCAATATGGGATAGGCGTTGGTTCTCTTCTGTGTATATTGGCAGGGGTTCTGTTAACCAGCTATCAGGGCAAGTCTGCAGGGTTGTCCAAGCCTTTACCGGTACCCATTATCATAATGTTGGTTTGCTCGGGGTTAGCGTTAAGTAGTTATGTCGTTATTAATCAGTTCTTTCATATATCGGGACTATCCGTCATTCTGCCGCAATCGCTCGGTATGCTATGCTCAGCCATGGTCATGAACCTGAAGGGCAAAAAGCGGCTACGCTTCTCTCTGGTGGTTCACAATTTACCTACAGGATTGGTTTGGAGCATCGCGAATCTAGCATTATTTATTTCCAACGGGCTGATCGGCATGGCGGCTAGTTTTCCGATCTCTCAGGCGAGCATTGCCATTGCTTGTGTTGGCAGCATTTTAATATTTAAGGAAAAGAAGAGTCCAAAGGAATGGATAGGCATACTTGCGGGAATTACAGTACTTATGATTGGAGTAGGGATGATTAGCTTGCTCAAGCCTTAAGGAATCAAGACCCTTTCCTTTGAGTAACGAAAAGAGCTTATCCATCCATGGGTACGCTTTTTGGGGATTGACAGAGGTATGGCTGCATGAGAAAATGTACGCGCGTACATAAAATGATTTGGAGGTGGGTAATATCGTTTCACGCAAGGAAGTAGCAGAACTTTCCGGCGTGTCTGAAGCGACGGTATCTCGGGTCTTGAATGCAGTAGGTCCTATCAAAGAGGATACGCGGAGAAGGGTTCTGGACGCAGCTAATCAGCTTGGATATGTACCCAGTGCGCTGGCTCGTAACTTTGCCCGAAGTAAGAGTGGCCATCTTGGTGTAGTTATGCCTTATGTCCCGAAGGCGCACCTGTTCTCAGCCTATTTTTTCTCTGAGATGCTGAGCGGTATCGGAAACAAGGCCAGAGACAGCGGGCTCGATCTGCTTCTATTGTTCCGAAAGCCAGGGGAACGGATTGATTACAGTAGTCTTTTCCGCCAGCAAAGGATCGATACCTGTATCATCCTAGGAGCCAGGGATGACCACGATGAGGAGGAAGCTCTAAAGAGACTTCAGGAAGAAGGACGTCCGTTCTGCGTCATGAATCACCATTTTGAAGGGCAATCGTTCTGTGAAGTGGATGCAGACCATGTAGAAGGCAGCCGGGCGGCTGTAAGTCACCTCATCGAGCAGGGATACAAGCGGATTACCTTTCTCAACGGCCCGGACATCTATTCCAACAGTACTGAGCGATTGAAGGGTTACCGTACCGCGCTTCAGGAGGCCGGTATTGAATATGACCACGATCTACTTCTGGAAGGTAATTACAGCCGTCGAAGCGGGCTCGAAGCCTCAGCTACAATCGCAGACAAATTGAATGATATTGATGCTGTATTTGCGGCGAACGACCGGATGGCCCTCGGGGTAATGCAGGGTCTCCGTGAGCGCGGACTGGCAGCAGACCGGTTTCCGGCGTTTGTAGGCTATGACGATTCGGATGCGGCTGAGATGGCTGTTCCGCCGCTAAGCAGTGTCCGCGTACCTTTTTATGAGATGGGGGAGCTTGCAGCCTCGAAGCTTATACCCGATTCTCTGAATCTTATTCCAGCCCTGGAACTAACCGGGCGCGACTCGATAAGAGAACTCCTGTCCACAGAGCTGATTATCAGGGCGTCATCCATTCGTCCATAATTCGTCAAAAATTCGTTGAAACTCAGACCCATAAGGAGGATCACGACATGTCTAATCGTCTTCGTATCGGAATGGTTGGCTACAAATTTATGGGCAAGGCTCACAGCAACGCTTACCGTAGTCTACCCATGTTCTTCCCAGATGCCCCGCTGCAGCCAGAGATGTCCGTTATCTGTGGACGCAACGAGCAGGGGGTTCAGGCAGCTGCCCGCCAGTACGGCTGGACCGAAAGTGTTACGGATTGGCGTGATCTAGTGAAACGTAACGATATTGACCTCATTGACATTAACGCCCCGAGTAATGCCCATAAGGAAATTGTCGTTGAGGCAGCCCTCCATGGCAAGCATCTATTCTGTGAGAAGCCACTTGCGCTCTCGCTGGCGGATTCACGTGACATGCTGCAGGTAGCAGAGGAAGCAGGGATCAGACATATGGTAGGCTTCAACTACCGTTTTTCTCCGGCTGTCCAGCTGGCTAAGCAGCTAGTCGAGAGCGGACGCCTAGGCAAAATTTATCATTTCCGTGCCTTCTTCCTTCAAGACTGGATCATGGACCCGTCCTTCCCCCTGGTATGGCGGCTGCAAAAAGAAGTGGCCGGTTCTGGATCTCATGGTGATCTTGGCGCCCATCTGATTGATCTCGCTCGCTTCTTGGTCGGCGAGTTCCATGAAGTGATCGGCATGAGCGAGACATTCATCAAACAGCGCCCGTTGGCTTTGGAGATGAGCGGGTTGAGCTCCAAAAGGAGCGCTGAAGCAAATGCTCCGATGGGAGAAGTGACAGTCGATGATGCCACGTTGTTCCTGGCACGCTTCGCCGGAGGTGCGCTGGGCAGCTTCGAGGCCACACGTTTTGCTGCCGGACATCGGAGCACAAATTCATTCGAGATCAACGGTAGCCTAGGCAGTGTGCGGTTTGACTTTGAACGAATGAACGAACTGGAAGTGTATTTCACACAGGATGAGGAGGACGTTCAGGGCTTTCGTCGCGTACTCGCCACCGATCCGGCACACAAGTACTCCGAAGCCTGGTGGCCTGCAGGACATACGATTGGATTCGAACATACCTTCACCCATGAGATGCTTGAGATGTTGAGTGCCATCTCTGAAGGACGGCAACCGTCGCCGAACTTCCGTGACGGTGTTGCTTGTCAGGCTGTGCTTGAAGCGGTAGAACGATCCATAGAGGAACGCCGCTGGGTATCCATTGAAGAAATGTAGTATAACAATACATTCCGAAAGGTGAGTGGATTACAGATGCGCAAGGCACTAATTGTATGGGGTGGATGGAACGGACATGAGCCAGAGCAGGTGGCGACCATTTTTGAACGCATTTTGAAGGAAGAGCAGTTCGAGGTGGAAGTGTCTAATACCCTGGAAGCCTACCAGGATGCTGAGAAACTGCTTGACCTGGACCTGATCGTTCCAATGTGGACCATGGGACAGATTGAGCAGGAACTGGTCAATAATGTCTCAGCTGCGGTTCAAAGCGGCGTAGGTCTCACAGGCTGCCATGGCGGCATGTGTGATGCCTTCCGGAACAACGTGGACTGGCAGTTTATGACAGGCGGGCAATGGGTTGCGCATCCCGGCAATGACGGCGTAGAGTACATGGTGAACATGAAGCGCGGCTCCAGCCCACTTCTAGACCATATTGAGGATTTTCAGGTCAAAAGCGAGCAGTATTACCTCCACGTAGACCCGGCAGTTGAAGTGCTGGCAACCACACGCTTTCCGATCGTACCAGGCCCCCATTCAGCCAATGGGCCAGTGGATATGCCCGTTGTATGGACGAAGCGCTGGGGGAACGGCCGCGTCTTCTACAATTCGCTGGGCCATCACGCAGATATCATAGATATGCCTCAAGTGACCGAGATGATGCGCAGCGGGTTTCTGTGGGCAGCAGCAGGCAAACAGGCGGTGGCCCCCCGGGGGAACTCTCTGGCAGAGGCTTATACAGGCATGACAGACAACCAACAGCGTTAGCGTGTATTCTTATGCAATGATGTCCCGATTGAATACGTATTTCCAGTCTCCATTTGATTGATACATTGATGATTTGTAATTTTACAAATATTTAACAATCAGAACAAATGGGATTGTTTATAAGCCCCGTTCAGCGACAGGATGGTATCCGATGTAACAAAAGAATGCCATTATCCATTTTTTCTGAAGAAGAAGGGAGTCTAGGCATGAACAAAATGAAAGTAGGCATTATTGGGTGTGGTAAAATTAGCGGAATTTACATGGAAAATTGCCATCGTTTCGACATTCTGGAGCTGTACGCTGTAGCGGATCTGGACCAAGGTCGGGCAGAGGAGCAGGCGGTAGCGTTCAACGTTCCGCATGTATATTCGGTAGATGAGATTTTGGCTGATCCGGAGATCGAACTCATCATTAATTTGACCATTCCGGGCGTTCACGCCGACGTATGTCTCAGAGCTCTTGAGGCAGGCAAGCATGTCTATGTGGAGAAGCCACTTGCCGTCACCCGTGAGCAGGGGCAGGCTGTCTTGGATCTTGCTCATCAAAAGGGACTGCTTGTCGGCTGCGCACCAGAGACCTTCTTCGGTTCCGGTATACAGACATCATTGAAGCTGATTGAAGACGGAGTCATTGGGAGTCCGGTAGCCGCTACTGCTTTCATGATGAGCCGTGGACATGAACATTGGCATCCTGATCCTGAATTTTATTATGCAGTCGGCGGCGGTCCAATGTTTGATATGGGCCCTTATTATTTGACAGCTCTGGTGCAATTGCTGGGTCCGATTGCTGCCATTTCGGGCATGACAAGCAAGGCGATGGATCGGCGAACAATTACGAGCGAGAAAAAGAGAGGCCAGACCATCCCGGTCGATATACCGACCCATGTGGCCGGATTGCTGCGCTTCAAGCAGGGGGCTGTCGGCACGCTAATTACCAGCTTTGACATCTTTGGTGGAAGCACTCTGCCACCGATCGAGGTATACGGCACTCAGGGCACGCTACAAGTGCCTGACCCGAACACGTTCGGAGGGCCAGTTCGCTACAGGCTGCTGGGTGAGCAAGAATGGACAGAGGTACCGCTGCTGCCGGGCTACCAGGAGAATACACGGGGCATCGGTGTTGCCGATATGGCCTACGCTATCCGCAGCGGACGGCCTCACCGCGCCAGTGGTGAATTGGCTTATCATGTGCTGGAGGCAATGTGGGCGTTCCACGATTCCTCCGATCAGCAGACCGTCTATCCAATGCAGAGCACATGTCTGCGCCCGGCGGCTTTACCGGAAAACCTGCCCTTGTATACGTTAGATGCGTAAACTAATGTAAATTTTACATCCCGCTTTGAATGTTCATTTCTATTGAAAAGAAGACTTCAGCTCCGTTTTGACCGCGGCTTTGGAGTCTTCTTCGTTCATTTTCAGGAAGGATCTTAATTTCAGGCATAAAATCATTCTTTACCGATCGTTCTAAATATGTTATATTGTTGGCGTAGGAGGAATACACGGATAAGAAGCCAAGAGTTATGAGGAGTGGTGTGAGATCTTGCCGTGAACTCTTCTACGAATATTAGAACGATCATTCTAATTATAGCAGATGGAGAAGGGATGGATTGAACATGGAATATCGTGTATTAGGAAATACAGGCCTTAAAATAAGCAGTTTTGTATTAGGTACAGGTACTTTTGGTTTTTGGGGCAACAATACGGAGAAAGAAGCTGCAGTCATGTTAGATGAGGCTTTGGCTGGAGGCATTAATCTGATCGATACAGCGGATGTCTATTCAAGTGGTCAATCCGAAGAAATTCTGGGTCACATCCTAAAAGGACGCAGACAGGATGTTATTCTGGCCACGAAAGGCGGAATGCCCATGGGCAGTGGGCTTAATCAATCCGGTAACTCAAAATATTGGATTAAGCGTGCAGTAGAGGGAAGCTTGAGAAGGTTGCAAACGGACTATATCGATTTGTATCAACTACATCAGCCAGATCTCCATACTGACATTGAAGAGAGTCTTGACGCACTTACGGACCTGGTTCGTGAAGGGAAGATTCGATATATTGGTACATCCAATTTTCAGGCATGGCAAGTGACCGAAGCACAATGGACTAGCGAACGCAAAAATACCGCACGCTTTGTATCCGAGCAAGCCCCGTATTCCATATTGAATCGAAGCATCGAATTCGATTTGCTTGCTGCAACCGCTAAATACGGAATGGGCGTAATGGTTTGGAGCCCACTTTCGGGTGGTCTACTAACGGGAAAATACCGCTCGGGAGAAGCTGTTGCCCCAGATTCAAGAGCAGCAAGTTCTCTAGGGAAACTTTCAACTGTTGTAGATCCGAATCGAGAAGAAAATCGCATCAAGTTCGAAGTCGTTGCTAAGCTCCAAACCCTTGCAAATGAAGCAGGATTAACTTTGCCACATCTTGCCATGGCATTTACACAAGCTCATTCGTCAGTTACTTCTGCTATAGTGGGGGCAAGAACAATTGAGCAACTTCGTGAAACGTTAAAAGGCAGCGACATCCGATTAAGCACTGATATCCTGGATGCGATAGATGCTATCGTTCCGCCAGGAGTAACCCTGGATGCCCTGGAAAAAGGATGGACGCCTGATTGGTTACAAGCAAACAAACGAAGAATCCTGGGTTAAATATATAAGACAGATCTCATAGCTGTAATGTATTCACATATTTTAAATCTAGTTTGCCGATCCTTCACTACATTGTATAATGATTATTCGAGGTGATGACGATGGCAAGATCAAAAGAATTTGAAGTTAATGAAGTATTAGATAAAGCAATACACCTGTTTTGGGCACAAGGATATGAGAAAACTTCAATGCAAGATTTGGTTGAGTTTATGGGCATTCACCGAAGAAGTATCTATGATACCTTTGGAGATAAGCATGCCTTATTTATGAAAGCTCTCGAACGATATGAAACGAAACAGACCAGCAAAATGAGGTTTCTGATTGAAAAACAAAAACCGATCAAAGAATTAATTCGGGAGTTGTTTGAGGCGACAGTAAGAAATGAAGGAGAACCTCTAGGGTGTTTTCTCGTGAATTCAGGCGTGGAACTCGGCGTGTTGGATCCTGAAGTTGCATCCTTAGTTGATGAGAGTTATTCGCGAACTGAGGAACTCTTGACTAACCTTGTTCTGAAGGGTCAACAATCGGGTGAGTTCAAGACTGACTTGGATCCTGTAGTTATTTCTCATTATTTAATGAATGCGTGGTTAGGGCTACGTACGTTGGTTAAGACAACAACAGATCAGCAAAAATTAAAGAATATTATTGATATGACACTGACCGCTTTAGATTAAAAGTGGAATTACAGCATGACAGGCAAAAGGAGTCACCTAAATGGAGGACTGTTTGTTTCCGTGATACAAGTTTTTTCTTGTCCCTCTAATGAAAGAAAGAACTTGTATCTTATGCCTCAAACAAGTCAAGGGATACCGCTCCAAAATTAAAATTTTAGTCATAAAAAAATTATTTACTGTTCGTTCTAAAATTGATATGCTAATAGCAAGTTAGATATAACTTTTTTTACCATAATAAGAATGATCGTTCTAAAATCATCTTTAAAACTCATTTACACTAATCTGCATGTTATGAAGGAGAGAATATTATGAAGTATACAGTTATTACAGGAGCAAGTTCAGGGATTGGATATGAAACGGCATTGGCGTTTGCTGCATGTGGCAAAAACTTAATCTTGGTAGCTAGAAGATTGGATAAATTAGAAGAACTCAAATCAGCAATTCTGGATATGGATCCTACTATAAATGTTATTGTTCGTACAAGTGACCTATCTATTACAGACCAGGCCTACACACTATATAACAATTTAAAAGAATACCAAATTGAGACCTGGATTAACAATGCGGGGCTCGGTGAAGCTTCTTTTGTAGCAGAACAGAATTTAGATAAAGTTGAAACTATGCTACGTGTTAACATTGAAACCTTGACGATCCTTTCTACACTATATGTACGAGATTATGCTGATGTAGAAGGAACTCAGTTAATTAACGTCTCATCTGCACTCGGATATGCCATCGCTGTTGGGAGTGTTGCTTATTCTGCATCTAAATATTACGTTAGTGCCTTCACAGAAGGCCTTGCAAAAGAACTAGAAATGAAAGGTGCAAAACCAAAAGCAAAGGTTTTAGCACCAGCTATAACGGAAACGGAATTCGGGAAGAAATCATTAGATACTGAAGAATTTGATTACAAAGCAAACATGCCTAAGTACCACACTGCCAAACAAATGGCGGGATTCATGGTGGATCTTTATGATAACAACGAAGTGGTAGGTTTTGTAGACCAGAACTATGATTTCAACCTGAGAGGCCAAATCTATCCAATCATTTCAGGGTTTTAAATTTAATTCATATATCCGTGGAGATCCTGAACTTTATCGCTACCTTGTAACGGAATTAGCTCAATTGGATTTAGCTTACCTTCATGTTATGCATCTTGGAAATGAAAAGCTGCTCCAAGACATTCGCTCAATCTGGACAAATCCATTGTTAGTCAATCGTGCTGGACGAGCTCTTGAAGATCTTAGCTTGGATATAGAAAGTGGCCTTGCTGATTTGGTGCCTGTTGGTGTATGGTCATTAGCCAATCCAGATTTAGTGGAACGACTTCAAAAAGGTGCGCAACTAAATGAAGCAGATCCGTCAACATTCTTTGGTTTGGGAAGTAAAGGTTACACGGATTATCCTACGTTGGAAGAATTAGAATCGCAAGAGGGTCTACAATAACATAAAGGCTGAAACATGGCGTACAACTGAAAATTGTGCGCCACGTTTTTAGTCTAAGATGTTTGATGTTTTCAAAAAAACGCATTTAGTAAAAAATGGTATAGCGAGCGGGTCAACCTAAAAACTCGATTGCGTTCATGGTTATGCGATCTCCAAATTAGCAAAGGAAGAGGATGAATATGAGAGCAGCACAAGTACAGAAATATTCAAAAATAATCCATGTGGAATTAAATGATGTAAACATACCACAGATCAATAGCCATGAGGTACTTGTCAAAATAAAAGCTGCAGGTGTAAATCCACTGGACATTCTTAATCTGAATGGCAGTGTTCGGATGATTGCCGACTATAAGTTGCCATTAACTTTAGGGAATGAACTATCTGGGGTTATTGAAGCTGTTGGTGATGATGTTTTGAATTTTAAGGTTGGTGACCCTGTTTATACGAGGTTGCCGCTTAATAAAATCGGTGCTTTTGCTGAGTATGCGGCCGTAAATGAAGATGCTTTATCCATCATGCCTGAAAATCTATCTTTTATTGAAGCTGCTGCTGTACCCCTTACTGCCTTGACTGCTTATCAAGCATTGCACGATGTACTCCATGTCCAGCCGAATAAAAAGCTATTCATTCCTGGAGGAACTGGAGGATTTGGCGCTATGGCAATCCCCATTGCCAAATCACTGGGACTATTTGTTATTACAAGTGGAAGTGAAAGAGGCAGATCACGTATACTGTCGATCGGGGCTGATCAATTCATAAATTATAAGGCAGAGAATTATGCTAACATACTGTCCGATATCGATTATGTGATCGACACCTTGGGTACCAAAGAGATCAAAGCTGAACTGGGTATTTTAAAACCACAAGGGAAATTGGTATCATTGAAAGCCGGACCTAATTATCGCTTTGCAGTTGACAATCATTTTCCAATGTGGAAAAAAGCATTGTTTGGTCTAGTGGGTGCTCGCTTAGATTCTTTAGCACGTAAGAATCGAAATGAATATCGCTTTTTATTTGTGCAAGCCAATGGAAGTCAATTACAAGAAATCACTAAACTTGTTGAAAAAGAAAATATCAAGCCCTCTATAGATTCAACTTATACGTTTGATGACATTAACAAAGCGTTGATTAAAGTGTCAACGGGCCACTCCCAAGGCAAAGTGATTGTGACCTTCTAAGTAATATTACATTTTTCATGATACTAGAATGTTTATTCTACTATTTGTTTCTAAAACGTGCATTCTAGCGAGTTAAAAAACGGTATTCGCGGGTGGAGCAACCCGGGATTTGATTATTTAGAGAATTGGTTCTCATTAATGCAATCCCCCTGACTAAAGTTTCTGGCAGGGGGGATTGCATTAATGTAAGTTCTAGTTCACATACTTCTCTATCGTGCTTCGGACTGCTCCGGGACCTGCCAGCATTTCATGAAACATGGCTTCAATCTTGTCGCCCAGACCAATTCCATATAATCGGACACCGAACAGTTTGTCATCCTCGAGGAGGCAGCGAACCTCGGAGGTCTGATCGCCCAGCTTCGTATTCTGCAAATATCCCTGCAACGTATGCAGTAACGGGTCCGGACTGAGTGTGAAGGGTTCTCCTTGATCATCCACTCCCAGCAAATAGCGACACCAGATCGCAATGGTCAAGGGGATAGCAGTCAAGTTCGTAGGATCAAGCCCTGCTGTGCTAGCATAAGACTTTAGGGTTTCCCCAAAACGGATGCTCATCTTTTGAGACGTATCTGTTGCAATCCGCTGTGGCGTGTCCGGAATATAGGGATTGGCGAAGCGTTCCTGCAATACCTCGTCAATAAATGGTTTCGGTTCGATAATTCCGGGATCAATTACAACAGGTAAGCCTTCCTTGTAGCCGATGGTTTCCACCAGACGACGTAATGTCTGATCCTTCATTTCATCTGCGATGAGCTCGTACCCAAGCAGACACCCAGTGAGGGCCAGCGCTGTATGCAGTGGATTGAGACAGGTAGTGACTTTCATCTTCTCCACTTTGTCCACCGTATCCCGATTCGTGAAGATGATGCCAGCTTCCTCCAGTGCAGGTCTCCCGTTCGTAAACTTGTCTTCAATGACCAAATACTCGCTAACCTCAGCATTGACAAAGGGAGCCGTATACGTATGCCTGGAGGTAACGATCATCTCCATGTCAGCTAACCCCAGCTTCCGAAGAGCAGACTGTACTTGCAAGGAAGGGCGGGGGGTGATTTTGTCAATCATGGTCAAGGGGAAGGTTATTTTCTCCTCATTCTGCAGATAGTCTGCAAATCCTTCCTCTACCAGGCCTCTGCGAGCCCACTCCTTGGCGATGGCAATCATACTATCCTTTAACAGATCGCCGTTATGGGAGCAATTATCCATGCTCACAAAGGTCATTGGATGCCGCCCCCTCAGATAACGCCGATAGGCAAGCGAAGTAGCCATGCTCATCACATGCATCGGCTGTTCAGGACCATTCGTCAAATCCCTCTGCACAACAGCCAGATACTTGCCGTCGGGCCCGGTCAGGGCGTATCCTTTTTCCGTGACAGTAAAGCTGGCCATCTGCAGGGACGGATTCTCAAATATTTCAATCAGACGGAGGTAGTCGTCTGGACGATTATGCTCTGCTGCGAGTCCCTCAACAATGCTTGCGACCACGCTCTTGTGAAATCTTCCGTCTGCACTCATCAACACCAGTAAGGTTAGATTGTCGTAAGGCTTATAGGCTTTGTCGATCATTTCAAAATCAAAGGCTTCGGCCGCAATAATACCTGTATCCGCTTTCAAGTTATTCAGCAGTTGTTGCTGCGCATTGGCTATCAACCCACGAAAAATATTGCCTGCGCCGAAATGCACCCATTGCGGTCTAACTCGGGTGTTATTGGCTACAAGCTCCAGATCATATTTCGGCAGCTCAATGCCTGCTGCTCGCCAGGCCGCTTTGTCTGAAAGGCGTTTCCGGTCAAGTTGGAGCATTTATTTCACTCCTTTGCCTTGAGAGAGACTATCCCAGACACCAAGCAAGTACATAACCCCCAGTGCACGGTCATACAAACCGTAGCCAGGTCGACAATTCTTTTCTTCACCCCATAGATGTCTGCCGTGATCCGGGCGCACATATCCCTGATAGCCGTTCTCGTGATAAGCTCTAACTACTTCCGGTACATCGACGCTTCCGTCCTTCCCGCGGTGTGACACTTCAATAAAGTCGCCATTCTCAAACACCTTGATATTACGAATATGCGCAAAATGAATACGATCATGAAACTCTCGAATCATAGTTGGCAAATCATTCTCAGGATTGCTCCCCAGTGACCCGGTGCAGAAGGTAAGACCATTATATGGGCTGTTCACTGCATCTAGGATGCGCTGGATGGTCTCACGACTACGGACAATTCTCGGCAATCCGAAGATGGGCCATGCCGGATCATCAGGATGAATGGCCATCTTGATGTCAACCTCTTCGCAGACCGGGATGATGCGCTCAAGAAAATACTTCAGGTTGTCAAACAACTTGTCTTCTGTGACATCCGCATAAGCAGCAAAAAGTTCATCCAGTCTCGCCAACCGTTCCGGTTCCCAGCCAGGCATGGTGAACTTCCCAGCTCCCTTGAGAATCCGATCCACCATTTGGCGGGGATCATCGGTAATGGCAGCCTTTTCATAAAAGAGGGCATTGGACCCGTCAGGCAGTTCCTTGTACAGCTCTGTTCTGGTCCAGTCAAAGACAGGCATAAAGTTATAGCAAATCACCTTAACTCCCACTTTGGCTAATTTTCGAATGGTGTCAATATAAATGTCAATATATTGATCGCGGGATGGTAGGCCGATTTTGATATCATCGTGGACATTTACACTTTCTACGACCGCCGTACTAAAGCCCTTGCTCGTAATCTGATCAGCTACCTCCTGAATTCGCTCCATTTCCCATACTTCACCGGCTACCTTATCATGTAAAGACCAGACAATGCCCATAACTCCCGGAATTTGCCGGATATGATCCAGTGTAATATTGTCATTGCCTTCCCCATACCATCTCCAGGTCATATTCATAACGATACCTCCCTGATTGTATTCCTTCTGTCTTGTATACAAGATTGAGTTGATCATAAATTATAGGGTTTGTTCTTGTCAATGATAATCTCAGAGGAGTCCGTCACCTCAAAATGCTTTATAATAAGTCTACTAGATTTATAAAGTGAAGGTAGGAATGATATGTTTACAAAAGAAGAAATCATGCAACTGTTGAAAAAAGATATTTTGTCACTGACCTTAAAGCCGGGTACTCTTCTCAGCGAGACGACTTTGTCAGAACGCTTCCAGCTGTCCAGAACTCCGCTACGCGATGTATTGAAGTGGCTTGCGCTTGAGTCCTACATTGATATTTATCCCAAGAAGGGGAACATTGTGTCCTATATTGATCTGGAGTCCGTTGAACAAATTATTTACTTAAGAAGCGCATTGGAAAAGGAGATTATGAAGGAGCTTTCTTCGCAAATTGCATTAAGCGATGTACAGAAGCTGAGCGATATTCTGGACAGACAGAGAGCTGTGATTGAAGAAGATCATGCTACGGATCAATTTCTCAGTTTGGATGATCAGTTCCACCAAACCATGTTCCAATTGGTGGGGCGGGGGTTTCTTTGGCAGCTCATTCAGCAGTCGAATGTTCACTATATCAGATATCGCAAGCTGCATATGCTGGAAACAGGGAAGCTGATAGGCATCTGGCATGAGCACCAAGCTATGCTTGAATACATGCTGAATAAGGAAACAACTAAAATGGATGATCTGGTTCATCATCATCTCAGAGAGGATATCCATTCGCTCGATTTCCTTCGGAAGTTCGCTGATTATATCAAGAAATAAGGCAGCTAGCTCAAATTAACATCTATGAATATTAAAGAAGTGAGGAATTCATGGGGCTGTTCCACAAATTGAATATGTCGGTGAAAGAGCGGGTAAGAAATGCGAGACTGCAGCAAAATTTATGGGCGGAAACGTGCTGGCTGTGTCATTCGTTTTTGCTCGTGAGTATTGTTATATACCCTCAGGCGGGGTCAAACTGGAGGAATCATCATAGGAGTTTTCGTCCTTGTATACATGATAGGTGAAATCCTCCTTGAATACACTCTATGTATCATGAGCTATCCCGATCTTTTGACAGACTCGCAATTTAAATTCATAAAAAATCAATTGTACATGGAGATGTATAATGTTCCGGCTGTTTACCCAAATTCAATTTAATTTATTTGAGCGAGGGAGCATTATAAATAGTTTGGGGAGTAAAAGTTCTTAAGGCTTGATTCGTACAGAATGAAAGAGTAGTCGGGTATATTGTTTTACGCAACCGCTCACCGGGGAACTTCCTAAACTGCTGCATCAAAAGAAAAATTATTTACAATTTAAAAAATACTGAAATATTTCCATGATGTAAGTGAAAAATGCCGACCAATTCTAGATTATAAGGGGGAACGATATGTGCAGATATGCAATGTACGGCCCATATAAAGATATATTTGCATGCTTTACCTGCAGGAAGGTATATAAGCAGACATCAAGGTTTGAAATGCCGAAGGATGAATATGAACGGATTGTCCATGTCTGTCCGCAATGCCAGGCATCCATGCATGACATGGGTCATGATTTTCAGGCCCCCAAGCAAACGGATATCAAGCAGTGGAAAAAGGTAGAGCTACTATATCAACAAGGATACGCTCACCACTCCTGCGGCTGCGGCGGCCCCGGGTACAGACCCTCTCGGCTGTCGAACGTACCTGAATTTCTGGAGAACCAGCGAACGTTCGAGAATAAGGGGGAGGCGCTGCTGTACCGGCTTTTGCAAAGCTAGTTGACTCGGGCTAATTATTAACATGTGAGATGAAGTGTATTATAGAAACTTATATGTTTTCCCATTTTCCAAGTGCAAAGAAGAGCAGCCCGGAAAAAATATAAGAGGTTCACTATACGTGCTTCGTTCGCTGAACTAACGGGTAGGTTAGCTCAATAAGAACCTGACGCCACTTCAGGATTTCTTTAGGTTGCATAGAACCGATATGGAACTATGCAGTAACTGAGTTCAGCTCGAGCCACGGTTTTTGGATTTGACTAATGATAGTGGAAAATCAAAAAAGAACCTGGATAGTTTTATCAGGTTCTTTTATATTGCATATAAAACAGACACGATGATATAATTAGATTGTGATTTATTAATTTAAGTGGTCACAAATATCATATCTTACACTTTAACTTTACCATGCCGCTAAACTCTTGTCAAATGTTTTTTTCTCAATTTAATAGTTAGGAGAGATATTGAATGAGTTCTTTGGTTCTCGGTTTTCAGGAAATGGAAAAAACGCAGTTTTTGCTCGTTGGCGGAAAAGGATTGAATTTAGGGGAATTATCAAAAATTGAAGGAATACATGTACCAGAAGGATTTTGTGTTACAACAGTGGGGTATCAAAAAGCCATCGAACAAAAAGAAACGTATTATGCATTGTTGGATCGACTAACAAGGCTAAAAGCAGAAGATCGTGCTCAAATTGGTGAAATCAGCAGGCAGATTCGACAAATCATTATGGAAGTAGAAGTTCCTGCCGATGTTGTGGAAGCAGTTACTCACTATCTCTCCCGGTTTGGAGAAGAACATGCTTACGCAGTGCGTTCGAGTGCGACTGCTGAAGATTTGCCACATGCCTCTTTTGCTGGTCAACAAGACACCTATTTAAATATCATCGGCAAAGAAGCAATCTTGCAGCATATCAGCAAATGTTGGGCTTCCCTATTTACGGATCGCGCGGTTATCTATCGTATGCAAAATGGATTTGACCACAGTCAAGTTTATTTATCCGTTATCGTTCAAAGGATGGTTTTCCCGCAGGCTTCAGGAATTTTATTTACCGCTGATCCGATTACCTCCAACCGGAAGCTGCTATCAATCGATGCTAGTTTTGGACTTGGAGAAGCATTGGTCTCTGGCTTGGTCTCTGCCGATTGTTATAAAGTACAGGGAGAGGCAATCGTCGATAAGATGATTGGAACCAAAAAATTGGCTATCTATGGACGAAAAGAAGGCGGAACAGAGACAAAGCAGATCGAGCCTGATCAGCAAAAGACTCAAACCCTTACTGAACAACAAATTTTGCAACTGGCACGTATCGGAAGACATATCGAGGCTCATTTTGGTTGCCCACAAGATATCGAATGGTGTTTGGCCAATGATACTTTTTATATAGTCCAGAGTCGTCCAATCACGACTTTATACCCGATCCCTGAAGCAAATGATCAGGAAAATCACGTTTATGTATCTGTCGGTCATCAACAAATGATGACTGACCCGATAAAACCATTGGGATTGTCTTTTTACCTGTTAATAACTCCTGCACCCATGCGTATAGCCGGTGGAAGGTTGTTTGTTGATGTTACACAAATGCTGGCTTCACCTGTCAGCAGAGAAACTTTCTTAAATACCCTGGGACAATCTGATCCGCTCATAAAAGACGCATTTATGACCCTAATAGAGCGAGATTTTATAAAATCGTTACCAGATGATAGAACAGAACGGAGTCCCGGTAATAGCAGTAAAGGTAGGTCGTCTGCAGGTTTTCAAGCACAAATCGAAAACGATCCGGCAATCGTTTCTGATTTGATTAAGAACAGTCAAACATCGATAGAGAAATTAAAACAAAACATCCAAACGAAATCAGGAGCAGATTTATTTGATTTTATTCTGGAAGATCTCCAAGAATTAAAGAAGATCTTATTTGACCCACAAAGTTCAAAGGTTTTTATGACTGCTATGAATGCTTCGTCATGGATCAATGAAAAAATGTACGAGTGGTTAGGTGAAAAAAACGCAGCAGATACGCTTTCTCAATCTGTACCAAACAACATTACTTCGGAAATGGGTCTGGCGCTATTGGATGTCGCAGATACGATTCGTCCTTATCCAGAGGTAATTGATTATTTACAACATGTAAAAGATGATAATTTTTTGGATGAACTGGTTAAGTTGGATGGTGGACAGGAAACTCAAGACGCTATCTATGCTTATCTCAACAAATACGGAATGCGATGTGCCGGTGAAATCGATATTTCGAGAACTCGTTGGAGTGAAAAACCAATTATACTTGTCCCCATGATTCTCAGTAATATCAAAAACTTTGAGCCTAATGCTGGCTATTGGAAATTTGAGCAAGGGCGACAGGAGGCTTTGAAAAAAGAACAAGAGTTATTAGATCGATTGAAGCAATTACCGGATGGTGAACAAAAAGCCAAAGAAACAAAACGAATGATCGACCTGATCAGGAATTTCATCGGTTATCGTGAATATCCCAAATACGGCATGGTTAATCGCTACTTCGTTTATAAGCAGGCTTTACTAAAAGAAGCCGAACAACTCGTACAAGCTGGTGTTATTCACGAGAAAGAAGATATATACGATCTCACTTTTGAAGAACTTCACGAAGTCGTACGCACAAATAAACTGGATTATCAGATCATCCGTAAACGAAAAGACGACTATAAATTATATGAAAAACTAACTCCCCCGCGTGTAATCACGTCTGATGGTGAAATCATTGCGGGTGAGTACAATCGAGAAAATCTCCCAGCCGAAGCGCTTGTAGGTCTGCCTGTTTCTACCGGAGTTATAGAGGGAAGAGCACGTGTCATCTTAAACATGGAAGATGCTGATCTGGAAGATGGAGATATATTAGTCACCGCCTTTACTGACCCCAGCTGGACACCATTGTTTGTATCCATAAAAGGCCTAGTCACCGAAGTTGGTGGACTGATGACTCATGGAGCCGTTATCGCACGTGAATATGGCTTACCCGCAGTTGTCGGAGTGGAGAATGCTACCAAACTGATAAAAGATGGGCAACGAATTCGTGTGCATGGAACAGAAGGGTATATCGAAATATTGTAATGGCTGAATGCGCTAAGTAATAGCCTCTGTCATAATGGACAGTATTAAATGCATCCTGTCATGGATAAAAGGGCGGTTACCCTGTTCGTCCTTTTATCCATGACACAAAATGATTTATACATAGCTGACCCGATAATCTAAATCTCTTTTCCTTTACGGCAATAGGTACAAGTCCTTGTCCTCGCAGTATCAGGTGTTAAATACCCAAATGTGCCCTCAGAGTCGAACCTGCATATTCGCTTCTGAACAAGCCTTTTTCAACCAACTAATGATAATCTTACGGTCAGGGAACCCACAATTATAGTCAGTTCTATGATGTCCTTTATCGTTGGGGTAAAGTGACAGACTTGACTTGAGCAGAGGTATTTCCGTAAATATCCTTGGCCAGCACGAGAATATGCAGCGTATCAGCTTGGGAGGCAACATCCTGTTTGTATTTAGTAGTTGGAAGCGTTGCTGACCAATTGGCTTTATCTTCTGTAATAACGACACGAATGCCATTGACATAAACTTTAAGCTGCGCGATATCACTTTGATCTGTGACTGAACCTTCCAAAGCGAGAACATCATCCGTGATCGAAGCATTCAACTTAAGTACAGGGGTTCCTGTTTCCTTGCGTTTAAAGGGTGGGAGAGTGGTTTGCGGGTTATAGGAAAAGGTTTCATCCTCAAGCGCTGGCGTACGTGCTGCAATAGGACGGTTTTTGGTCGCCTGCTCATAGGAATAAGCGTAACGAAGCAGGTCATTATCGCTGTATGCGGCACCTGCCATCGTCAGATTAACGGGCATACCGGTATCCTTCATAGCGCCCATACTCACAGACACACTTGGGATCCCGTACTCGCGTAGAATGAAATTCGTATTGGAGAAATAGTTGCCATTCTCCCAAGCCTCCTCGTAGGACGTTTCATTCACATCGGAGTCAGCTTTGCCGATATTCGAATTTGCCGGGAATGCAATAAAATCAAGGTTGTTTTGTTTCATCCAATCTTCAAAATCAATCTTTCGTACATTTTCAAGCCCCCTCAGACCTTCCTGAAACTGAGGAATTTGTTCGTAAGGGGTGACGCCTTTCTTTATGGTTTCAATGAATACGTCATAGTGGCCAAGGTCTCTGCCACGTTCGGCATCTACCGAACCGGGCGGATTCGGGAAGACGGTTGCAGGGTCGATATTTGCCCATGACGGGAAATTTGGATCGCCCACACTTTTAAGGAATTCCTCAGCTGCATAAGGATTAAGCAACCCGAATTCCTTTTCAGCCCACTTTGCCGGCATCAAACCACGCTCTTCAGGTGTTTTCGCTGTTGGCCGGTCTTTCTCGCTATTCGCCTGCAAGGGGAAGTCAACTTCCACAACCTCAGCTCCAAGAGCAGTTAAATCCTTAACAGCTTTTTCCCATAATGCCTGTATCGAAGGTCTGAATTTGATCGGAGTTGTGGTTTCATGGTCCTTACCGATATAAATTTTCGGAACGCCAATGCGTTTGCCTTTCAAAGCTTGAATGTCTCGCAGCTCTAAATAGGATTTGGGACGGACACTGTTGACAGAAGGGAGCCGAACGGATTTCTGCTCTCGCCAGAAATCGCCCTTGGTGATCTTATCTTCTACAACGATCACGTCAAGCAAGCGGAGCATGTCCTCGACAGTCCTCGTATGTGGGACAACGACATCACGTATAGGGAAGAGCGGCCAATTCCCCCGAATGGAGATTAGGCCCCGCGATGGGGTGTAGGCAATTAAACCATTGTTAGATGCCGGTGATCTTCCAGAGGATACTGTTTCTTCCCCCATACCGAAGGCAGCGAGGTTGGCGGCTGTTGATACGCCAGATCCGTTAGAGGAGCCAGAGTACCAGGCTGCAGCCAAATAATCTGGGTTGTACGGACTTTCAGCACGGCCATAAACGCCTCTTTGCATTCCCCCTGCTGCCATTGGCGGCATATTGGTTTTACCAATGAGCACCCCACCGGATTTGCGTATCTTTTCTACTGTAAAGGCATCGTCCTTTGCCATCAGGTTTTTGAAAGCCGGAGATCCAGAAGCGACAGTGAGTCCCTTAACCTTGTAGCTGTCTTTAACCGTGTAGGGGATGCCTTGCAGAGGACCAGTCTTAATACCTTGTGCCCTTAGTTGATCAGCTTGAGCAGCTTCTTTTAGTATGTCGGGGTTCAGAATAGGGATGGAATTCAGTCGAATGCCACTAGAATCATAGGCATATACCCGGTTAAGGTACAGAGCAGTGAGCTCGACACTTGACAGTGCCCCTGACTTCATCGCTTCCTGCATTTGAGCAATCGTAGCTTCTTGCAATTGAAATGTAACTAGGGAAGAGGCGGGTTCACTAGTTTTACTAGAGGATGAGGGTGAAGGAGCGGCGGATGCAAGCGGGCATCCCGTGAAAGTTAAAATCATACCAACTGTGATCCATTTGCAATAGTTACCGATTACATTCCTTGTATTCGCTTTTAGCGTTCGTGCGCACATAGCAATTTCACTCCTTAAATTAGGTAGGATCAGGAATTTAAAAAGAGGGGGATGAGAAAGGCCCTATTGCAGTATAAATGTTTCTAATTATATTACTTATTTTCATATGAAATGTCAATTTTTGTAATACAAAACAAAAGGAAATTCGCTACTTTTAATGTGAAATCTAGTAATCCATGATTCAGATTGTTGCATCATCGTTGAAGACAACGTAAAGGGGGAAATATATCCGTACTATCCTACATTTGCTTTATCTGTTGGTTTAGTAATTTTCCAACCTAAAAAATCACAATAAACCCAATAGCAATAAGCAGATACATTGTCGGAAGGAAGCTTCCTGTGTAATCATATAGTAATCGTAAAGAAACGCAGAAATGTTGCGATACCACTACAAGCAATGAAGATGGTAATGATCTCTTCGGACTGGTATCGATTTGCTAAGCGCCCAGCAAATAAGGAGCAAAACCAATACATAATAAAGGAATAGAAGTCAGTAAACTCGCCGAAGTCGAATTCATCCCCAAATCATCTGTTATGCCATGTAAGACTGGACTAACTGAAGTGATGCCGGGCCTAAGATTAAAAGAAGCTAGTATGAGTGCGAAAAAAAATAACTTATAACGATTTTCCATGCACGAATTACCTCCAATAATTTCTTGATGTAATATTTTCTTTTATGTTTATTAGATGTGAAACTTAATGTCACAATTTTGTTTTTCTCCTGCTTGATTTGTCTTAAAAGTGGCGGGATTTTCAGCTGAAGTAGATAAGGCAATTGTAACACTGTTCTCACGCATTTTTGCATGAACAGGGAAATGGGGATCTTTAATATACATCGAAAACGATGTACAGCTTTATATACATATGTATAAAATACGGGTTTTGTGAAGATGTCTTAAAAAACCCGCAACGGATTAGGTAAGATTTGATTTTTTTCATGTCGGATGACAAGAACTTTATCTCATAAATGACAAGAATCTTATCTCATTTCCCATGCTATAAATTTAATTATATCTCATGATTATTATTACAGCAAAAATAAAAAATCGCCTAATTAGGCGAATTAAATCTGTTTGTTTTTTTATATTCTTAACTTCATTACATATTGCTTAACGTAAGATTCAATTCTTTTATTTTCATCACTTGGATTCTCGTAAATTCTCATGGCTACACTTAATGGCTTAAAAGAATTCATCTTGAATAATAATTTCTTCATTGTTTTAGTACTTAGCGGGCAATTAAATTCATTTAAATTAATTCTTCTATCAACATTTGGAAGAATGATTTCGATCTTTTGTTTCTGACTCACATCTGAGTTGTGTTTAAGAATTGCTCTAGGAATACTATTCTGTAACATAATATCTAATTTATCTCGATTCGGAACACTAATTTGTTCGGCTCCTTCCACCGCTATTTTAAGCCATTCGTAAAAATAATTGAGACATAGTTCAGATGTCACACGATTTATTACCCAGTGAAACATTTCTCTGTTATCATATATAGACAGATTGGTATGAGTAAAGAGCCTATTTTTGTAGTCATCTATGATGTCCTCTATAAGTTCAGTTGCAACAGTTATACCGGGTCTTCTTCTAGAAATAACTAAATTATTGTAAAAATGCTCTCTCCCTAATAAAGTTTGCTTCCAGAATACATATGCATAGGCATATGGACAAATGGGAGGAAACTCTTCATTTTCATTTTTTCTAAGTTCTTGAAGCATTAGTATACATTTAAGATGTTTTTTGATGAATTTCTTTCTAACATAATGATCTATAGTTTTGAAACATCTACAATTTTGCTTATATAAATCATTTTTAAATTCATCTCTATATGAGTAATCTTGAGTTGAGGTAACTTTCACATTAAAAAAACACTTAGATTGAATTTTAGGTTCCAGAGTAAAATGTTGGATTGAACTAACTAGAGGTGAAAAAAGCAACCGATTAGAATCATCTCTCTTCCCTTGTGCTATCCATTTAGAAACTGGAACATCCGCTATCTTTACCTTCATTTTCCATTGGGACCAAGGGGTGCTACCGATATCAGCTAGTTTAAATCCACACTTACAGGTAAATGGCTCGTTTAGTGCTAAATCGCTAAGTAGGAAAGGAATCCGATTTAAGCACTTTGGACACGAACTCAATAGTTTAATTTGATGAATCGGGCAACTATGAAACAACGAGAATTGATGTAACCAACTATGATATCCTCCTTTAATACATTCTGGACACCAATTTAGTGATTGAGGAAACCAAGTAGAAATAGGTTCTTGATAATACTCCACTGGCTTTAGAAGAGTTGATATTACAGATTTGTTGAGAACGGATAAATCTACTCCCAAATATTGTTTCAATGTGTTTAAATCAAATCCGCTTAATTTAATTAGTTCTCTTCTAGAATCAGTCAAAACATTTTTTTTAATCTTTTTTACTTCTGCATTACCCAGCGTTTTCAGAATTTCTGTGCGGTCTATATGATTGGCTAAACTTACTTTTTCAAATATTGACCAAGGTGACTCGTATTCATTCATCCATTCTTTTCTCCATACAATGAACATTAATTAGCCTTCTTTCTGGCCAAGGCCATATAAATTTCAGATTCGATATAACCAGATCTGTTAATTGCTTCTCTCCACTGATGCATTGAGAGCCATTCGGAACCTTTACCATTAGATCCATTAATTTTCAATGCATTTTCGACGGTAAATGCTATATACTCCATGGGTATTTCAAACTTACCGGAGAGGCCAAACTCTTGCCGTATTTCTAAAAAGAGATTGAACAAACTAGATGAAAACTCAGACAGTCTTCTCCCTGAGTTAAAAGCCTGGGGAAAGTAATATTTAGTGTAGTACCAGCCACTGTCTTCCGGAAACTCGGATTCATCATAGCTCTGTAATACAAACTCCATCTCGGTTGAAGCCTGAACTCCCTTAAAACGATACTCAGATGCCATAAACCGGCCTACAATATGTGCTTTTTCATTAGCCAGAAAAAAAGATCTCCGATTGACCAGTTGTTCTTGTCCAATCGATATTGTAGTCATTCTAATATTCCTACGTACTAGTTGATTAGAGATATCAATTAAGCAATCATATTGCCATTCCGTCATTTTTTGAGCTTCATCCATAATCAAAACAATTCTGCGAAGGTTTGAATGTTCAGCTTTTTCATGCATCAAATTCACAATTTGATTGCGTAGCACAATTTCATCTTTTTTACTATTAAAGCCAAAGGAGAAGTCTGACAACATGTCTCTAAAAAACTTTTCTGGACTAGGTACTCTATAGCTTTTGCAGTCTGCAACAAGTACAGGAATCGGGGTTTCCAATTCTGATGGTAAATAGTTAACAGCGAACATTGTTGCTCTAGTCTTCCCTAAACGGGGGCGACCATAAACAATCATTCCCGGCCCACCATCTTTAATAATCTGAATAATCTTATCCATCAACCTGGTTATCTCAATGGTAGGAAGAACATATTGCCCCTGCTCAATTGGATGTGTTCCAGGTATAATATTTGGCCTTTTCATTGGTAACTACTCCTTTCTAATAAGTAATGGTTTTGTACCTTTTTGTAGAGGTTGATGTTTTTTGGACCAGAATCTTTTCTTGTAATTCTCTTGCTTTATCTAGTTCTGCTAAATTTTTATGTTCTTGAGCTAATAATTTATTTTGATTCGGGGAATTACTTTCTTCTTCTGCTTGTCGTATAACTTGTTGGACTTTTGCTATTCGATTTCCTGAGCCTTTCTTCTTTTCCGTTTCTTTTGCGATTAGATATTCATGGTAAACAAAAATCGGATCGTCCCACTGTGTAAAATGAATGAGTTTATTCTTTTTTAGCAGATTAATGGCTTTTCGTATCTGTAAAGTATGCGGTGTTAATGACCATTTACCAGCCGCAACGAGCTCTCCAAACTCACTACCATCTGGAAGAAACACTCTGATCGTACGAAGATCATCTACATTTATGTGTACATTAACCTTTGTACCAATTAAATGAGCAGATTTTACTAGTAATTCATTACGGTATTCAACTCCCATATATTCGATGTAAGGACGCTTTCCCGAGGAAA
Organism: Paenibacillus sp. MZ03-122A; assembly: GCF_024213325.1. Taxonomy (NCBI): domain Bacteria; kingdom Bacillati; phylum Bacillota; class Bacilli; order Caryophanales; family Paenibacillaceae; genus Paenibacillus; species Paenibacillus sp. MZ03-122A. The sequence goes on from NZ_JANAVI010000003.1 coordinate 580,790, forward strand.
TACTACCTCGAATAGTTCTAGGTTGTTCGACTTGTGTAAACAGAAATTCTGTACGCATTGATTCATTTAACAATCTGGGTTTCATTCCTTTCTTGAGTCTTTGATCCAGTGCTTCAAGTGGTGAATTATAAAACAATGCCCCGTGTGGAGTGCCATTATAATTTGAAATAACAACATCGACGATTTCCTCTAAATGTTCAAATGTCATTTCATAACGGATTGCCATTTTTTCAGGATCTTTCCTACGGGGATCTTTTGGATGACTTCCGGTGGTATTTGCCATCCGTTGAATACTACTGGAAGTAAAGGTATTATGAAATCTTTCAATGAAAGAACGTCTCATTGGCCTATCAACTGCACCAATACAAGTTGTACATCCTATTAAATTGCTTAAGCGTTCCCTAACCATTTGAGCAAGATGAGATTTGGCATTGTCAAAATAAATGACATCCCATACCGCCCATTCAATCTCAGGAAATTGTTCAGATGGGTATCCCCCTGTTGGCTGATATGACAGACCGTCTATTGTTAAATTCTTTTTCTTAAATGGCATAATCGCTTTTTTGGCAGCGATCATTACATCACTTGCGTTATACTCCTTGTTAAGACAAATGTGAGGTCTTCCAATAACGTTTCGAGTTGCGCGGTCTGTAAAACTCAATAGCCAAAGTCTGTCTAAAGTTAAAACTGCGTCATCTCCTTCCAATGTTTTCACCTTTATAACAAAAATGCCGTCAATTCTATGGCCATCAAACTCAACCTTTTGATAAGGGGTTATATTTTGAGGATAATTCTGTTGGCCTACCCCCGAATTTTTAGCTTTTTGTTCAGCATCATGTCCGAATCGCGAAGCAGCCTTGCCAAAGTGAATATCCCTAAGGTTCTCTAAGTATCTACATAGCGATCTATACCCCAAAGTATCAGTGTTAAATGGATAAGAACTTCTAGGAATACCTGCTTCTTTGCATCTATCCACAAATTTTTTATGTATGTATTTAGGTTTCATAACCGGTTCAGTTAACTTTTTTTTTCGACCAAAAAACAAGTCATCTATTTCATCTCTAATTTGTGGATATTTATCAAGTAATAAATTGAATTCCCCTGTTTTTCTTGATATATTACTTTTTTTAGATAGTGGGTCTAATTCATATTTTTTTATATTTTTGCCCGGTATCAGGGCTCTATACCCCCATGGAAGAGCATTTTCATCGTAAGAAATACAACGATTATATAAACGTATCAGATTTCTACGATCGATACCCGTGCATGAAAAGATTTCCTTCAGACTCTTCTCATTGTTTACATAAAGATCGATTGCTTCTTTTCGTTTTAGAAATAATATTCTTTTCTCTTCGTTAAGCAACGTCTCATCTACTTTAAACCAAAGGTCACGATCCATTTGAGTTTGTGACAAGCCGCCTCTATCAAAAACTTTCACTCGACTCATTCAACTGCACCTCCGTTTGCGTGGAAATAATACATTCATTAATATTTACATCAATAATTCCTCTGTAAAAAAGCCATATACATGCATCATGAATATCTTTAAAGGGGATGTTGGACTGCTCAGTCAATGTTTTTAAGCTTAGCCGCTCAGAAGTTAAAATTTTTATGATCTCCTCGGTACATTTAGGTTGGGCGTTATTTTTCACGACAGAGAAAATCTTTAATCTATTTTCCAACTCTAAGTAGTTCTTTCTTAGATCTTTGTCTGTAACAATTTCATGCAAAATTCCATTATTATCGCACCAAATTTTCTGTGCCTCTATTTGTTTCAATGTTCGAGAGTTACGTGGATTTTCAGCATTTAACTCGGATTCATATTTAACCTCACAACATTTTATAGTTCCATTTTTCATCTGAACCCACATATCAAAAATACTTGTATGTAGCTCACCATTAAAAACATAGCTGATTTTAGGATATTGTTCACAATAAGTTTCCACATCTGGCGTAGTTTCAATTCGTATCCAATGGTCAAATTCTAGATCACTATAAAGCGTGACCTCCCTCATCCCCACTTTAGGTCCGAGTGAAGTCCAATAATTATTACCGTATTTAGAACTCCGGGGTACGATATTTGGTGTGTACATCATTATCATCACCTTTCAAGACTTTTATTTCCTAATTCCTGAACAATAAACATTTTAAATAAACCATTTTTAAAATACAGGATATATTCTTCATTCTATTCTTCTAAATGGTTTGAATAGTATTTATGAGAACACCATTGAATTTGTGTATGTCTCGATTTTTCATATATTTTTATTAATTGATTCAATACAAAAATCCTCTGCATCGTATTCTCACAAAAGAAATTGAGTTGCCGATAATAATAGTTAATTTCTTTGCGATACGGATTAGGTAAGATTTGATTTTTTTCATAAATCTCTAGCAGCTGTAAGTGGAATTTGTATACATTCTTTATACTCATTCATGCAACCTCCTAACAATTTATCATGAATATTTAGTTGCATTCACAAATTTAGAATCTTGGACTTTCTAAAGTTAAAAATTTAACTAGTTTATTTGTACATTATATTTTGTTAAACGAATCATGAAGCTCATCTTGGTAGGCAGTGTTATAGACATCGTTCAACAGGTTACAGACTTTTTCAGTCATGTTTATATCAGATACTTTAAACTTCCTCTACTCCATCTGAGAAATAAATAGACCTAACACAAAATGGCGAATAATATCTTCTTTTGATCTCACACTTATTTTTATACCAACTTCATTATTATCTTTTTGTACAGTATATAATTTCGATAAATTAGATAGACTAATAAAGTAGATTCATAGAGAAAAGTGTTAGAAAAATGAGGGGAGATGATCGCAATGGATTTGTACAGAATCATCGGTTTTAACATTAGATGTAAAAGAAAACTTTTGAGGATGACTCAAACACAATTAGGGTTAGCTGTTGACCTATCTCGAACGGCGGTTAGCAATATAGAAAGTGGCAAACACCATGTCCAGATTCATACCCTATTTAAAATTGCACAAGTACTTGATACGTCGATACAATCGTTGCTAAATAATACTTTACATGATTTACCGCCTACTAAATTAGCCAACAAAACTATCTAATATTTGGGTTTTACCTAAGCATTTGCTTAGCAAATTTTAACTGGGCCCTTAGATTTCTAATTGCTTCATAATAAGCATCAAGTACTTGCTCGTTTACTGAAACTCTTTTATCAATAACATATGCTAAGTCAACAAAATCAAAATTAACTATGATTAATATATCGAGATTCTTCTCAAGAAATAGAACGGGGATCTTCCACTCTCCGTTTTTTTGTGCATCCTCAAAATGCTGGTATTTCATTAGTATTTTGCTACTGTAACACAAGTCTGCAAATTTTAATCCTTGTCCAGTAACGGTGGCCATTCCAATTCCTAATTCCTTCTTTTTATGTCTCATTTCATCACCTCAATTCAAGTATGGTCAATTTTTTTGTAATTGATACGTTAACATATCATTTTAGACATTTGACTCATATACACTAATGTATTCCCCTTCACAGTTTGTATACACTGAGTCTGAGGTGTAGCAATGAAGGAACCGATATTGGTTGCAGTTGGAAAACGGGTCCGTGAACTTAGGACAAAAAAGGGATTCTCACAAGAGGAACTTGGTGAGAAGGCAGGGTTTCATTTTTCTTATATTGGTGGTCTAGAGCGGGCAGAAAAAAATATTACATTACTAAACCTGCAGAAGATTGCAAACGCGCTTGATGTTCAAGTTTTAGACTTGTTTTTATATAGCAAGTACATAAAGAATGAAAAGACTAAGAAAGATCAACTATTAAATCAATTGCATACAAAATTATTTGATATGAATAACTCTGAATTAATTAAAATTCAATTGCTGGTTTCTCAGATCTTCGACAATAAATAAACCGCTCAACCAATAGGTTAGCGGTTTATTTATTATTTGAAAAGGGAATAATCTCCTTTATGAATATCGGGAGGTTATTACAAATGCATACCATTTGGAAAGGCACGGTCGAATTTGGTTTGGTACATATCCCTGTAAAGTTATATGCAGCTACAGAGGAGAAAGAATTTTCCCTTCAGTTACTACATAAAGGGTGTCATGGTACAGTTAAGAATCAACGTTATTGTTCAAGTTGTGAAAAAAAGCTGAGTTCAGAAGATTTAATTAAGGGATATAAATTAGATAACAACCAGTTTTTTATTTTTGAAAAAGAGGAATTAGAGCAAATACATGAAGATTCAAAAAGAATAAATATTATTCAATTTATTAAAGAGACATCAGTGGACTTAATGTTCACACAGAAGGTCTACTACCTTGGTCCAGAAGATAGCTACACAGATGCATACAGTCTTTTTATTAAGGCATTGGAAGTTACTAAACGTGTAGCAGTTGCTAAAATAACGATAAGATCAAGTACAAAACTTTGCATACTTAAACCAATGAACGGATCATTTATCCAATTGTCTACCATGTACTACCCAAATGAAATACGTCCTTCTGAACGTATACCGAATTTGCCTAGCGAAGCACAAATAGATTCGGATCAATTACAGTTAGCTCAGCAGTTAATAAAGAACCTCTCCTCTTCTAAAACCGATGAATCCCAATTTATAAATGTCGGGCAAGTTCGAATGCAGTCGTTAATACAATCTAAAATTTCTGGACAAGAAGTAATCCAAATAGATTCAGAAAAGAATGAGTCACATCACATTATTGATTTAATGGAAGCTCTTCAAACGAGCATTACTCTTCTCTCAAATCCATCAACTAAGAAAAACAAACAAAAGAAAAAAGAGAGTGCATCATAACTAAAAAGAACTCATTAACAAAAATGAGTTCTTTTTAGTTCATGAATTGTAGGATTAAAAAAATTATAGTTATTTATAGCGCATTATAATTGATTTCTTAAAGAATTTTTGCTATGAACATTTGTAAAATTCATTCGTACCTTATTGGAATAATTCTTAAGGAATGCTTCCTTTCTATTCACTATTTACATTTCAATATCTAATTTGTACATATTATTCTGACCCTGTACAGAGTAACTGTTCTTCTTAGTGTATATTAGCTCTAAGAGTTAGTGGCGACCGTTCACCTTGGCAGATTGCAGACGGACATTTTCCTGTGTTGACAGCTTGACAAAATATTGAACATCACCAACTGTTCTCTGGATCTGTATCATAAACTTTTTTATTTGATTAACTTATTTACTGTGGTAAAAAGTTCATCTACTACGTCATGGTCATCTTCTTCAATCAGTCCCTTTACTCCAATTCCTCGCATTTGTTCTTCTATTCGATTCAAACCTTACTTATACTGTGTGCTTAACTGTATTGGAGTGGTTGTTCTGAATGGACCAGTGTATCAGTGGAGAAACAAGCCTGATTGCTTGTTTCTATTTTTTAAAATTCGACGCTCTTTCTCGACTTCTTAAAGCTGTTTAAAACATCCCCTCTTTATATACACTGTAAAATAAATACACTAAAACAACGTTAGACCTATTAACCACTTTCTCAATGCGGAAGTGCTTTAATGCTTTATAAAACTTCAAAGGCAACTAAATACTGATGTTGCGCCATGCTGCAACTTGACGTGTAGATTTTCCCCACATATAATTGAAGTCAACAAAACACATGAACAGTTGTTCATGTGTTAATAAAATAGAAAGCTGGAATATGTATGGCAGGACATGATCATAGTCATGGGCATGGACACAACAACAAAAAAGTTTTACTGATCTCCTTCATTATCATCACTACTTACATGCTGGTCGAAGCTTTTGGTGGATTTATTACCAATAGTTTAGCTTTGCTCTCGGATGCAGGTCATATGTTATCGGATTCTCTTGCGTTGGTGATCGCTTTGCTCGCGTTTAAGTTTGGAGAGAAAGCTGTCAATAAGGGAAAAACCTTTGGTTACAGGAGATTTGAAATATTGGCTGCAATGCTAAACGGTATTACTCTGATTGCGATTGCCTTATACATTTTTTGCGAAGCGATTGAACGGTTTATAAATCCGCCAGAAATGGCAACAGTAGGGATGCTAGTTATCAGTATTGTTGGCCTGTTCATTAATATACTCGTTGCCTGGATTATGATGCGAGGTAGCGATACGAGCACAACCTGAATATGAGAGGTGCTTATCTGCACGTCCTCAGCGATATGCTGGGATCTGTTGGAGCGATTATTGCTGCTCTTCTGATGATGTTCTTGGGATGGGGTTGGGCAGACCCACTTGCTAGTGTAATTGTCGCAGTACTTGTCCTTCGCAGTGGTTACTTTGTTAGTAAGTCTTCCCTGCATGTGCTTATGGAAGGAACACCCCGTAACATTGATGTAGAGGAAGTCGTACAAGCCATTTCGCAGTTCGAAGGTGTGAAAGCGGTACATGATGTGCATATTTGGTCAATTACTAGCAACTTAAACGCTCTGACTGCGCATATTGTAGTTGATGGAAATAAAACAGTGTATGAAACCGAGGCCCTACTGCATAGTATCGAGCATATGCTGGAGCATAAGAACATTCCTCACTCTACTTTGCAGATCGAGTCCGAACAGCATAGACACGATGAATCCATTTTGTGCACTATAGAGTCAGGTGCGCCGGATGCACATGCACATCATAGCCATTAATAAATGGAGGACTGTTTGACTTTTTTGGAGGGGCTGTCCTCGACCGCTCCTCTAAGTACCAATGCACTCCTTGGAAATTTGTTCTGTAGACTAAGATCCAAGTCTGTTAACGCAAAATGGGTCATTCCTTCTTAAATGGAGCGATGGCATCTAGTATAAACCTCATTATTTTCTCAAAAGTCAAATTCATACCTGAAGCTTTTCCCTCTGACTCTTCCAGTCCAACAAAGAACTGACCGTCAAGCCGGCTTATTATTTTAAGCAGGTTGACGGTCAGTTCTTTTTACTTTAAGTTTTGCAAGATATAAATAGAAAATTCTAATCTAGATCCTGCCGTTGCTAGCAATCACCTTTTTATACCACTCAAATGACTTTTTCTTCATTTGCATTAATGTTCCTTGGCCATGATCATCTTTGTCGACATAAATAAACCCGTATCTTTTTCTCATTTCACCTGTGCTGGCGCCTACAATATCTATCGGCCCCCAGGTTGTAAACCCTAACAATTCAACACCATCATTCTCTACAGCATCCCTCATGGCCCGAATGTGCTCTCTAAAATAATCAATGCGTTAGTCGTCCTCCACATATCCGTTTTTGTCCGGAATTGTCTGCTTCACACCCAGGAAAGTATTAACAGAGAATCGCCCCCGTAGACAAGATAGTTGTTTAGAGACATTATAGTTGGTAACTGCAACATCCAGTAATAGCAAAGTTTCAAAGGGATTTAAGGCCCCGAAAAATTTGAGTACTATTTAACCTTATTGATATTTTTATAAGTATCACAAAAAAAATGAAAACAATTATTGTTATGGTACTATGGTACATAACTTAATTTTTTTTGCAATAGATAAGTTTTTGATAAATTCCTTATTTTCATTAATTTCAGTTTTTATAAATCTATAATGGCCAATTATTAGTAAGCTTTTGTTATAAGCTTTTCTTCGATATTTACGATAGATTATTGAACTTCTTTTTAATCAGTATTTTACTAGACTGTTTTTTTTTGATTTTTCTAATAGATCAGGAATATATTTGTAGAGATGATGATGTCCTAAGATCGTATTTTTCATTGTACCTCCACCGTAATATATTGCCTTTTTTAGCAGGGTTATTTGTTCATTTAGTAGAATGTCTTGGCTCAGAGCTATTTTTTGAAAATACTCATTAGCCATATTTTTAGAAAAAAATTCTCTGAATTTAAAAATCATAGTGGCTAATGAAGCACAGATTGTAAAAGGTAATAAAAACAATTTAAAAGTCTTTTCAAAAAAACTAGTGAAACCACTTAATGATGAGATAGTATTAAAACCTGATGAACGAGCGGCTTGAAAAAAATCCTCTCCAAAATATGGAGTAGTCATTAAATATTCAAACAATATTTTTGCTATTTCTTTGGAATACACTAACCCTAAAATAGAAATAACACCATAAATAACTGTCATTGATTCTAAAGCCATACGACTTTTTTCAATTTTATAAATTGGCTGTATAAATACAAATGTTAAATGGAAAATCAAAGATAGTATTAAACTAAAGATTATAAGTCTATTTTCCGTTCCTATTTGCAATAACATGTATAAAAATCCTTCTGTATTAGTTGCAAATATACTTTTATTCCTTAGCTGTCCGATATAGTTTAGCGAAATTAGCGAAATATATAAAGCAAATATAGGATTTGTAAAAACAAGCACTATAATAAGCCAAAAGATATTTGATATTTTTAAACTTAGTGAACAAAAAAAATAATATATAAAATATATAACCAAAAAAAATATAATTGCATTCTCATTGAAACGATGATTAATTTCTGGATTAAATAAAAAGGCAAGTCTTAGAATAACGAAAATTGTGATAAAACATCTAAAAATAAATCGCAAAATCATTTTTGTGCTTTGCTGACGTTGTATTAAATCTTTTTGATTAGTATTTAAAAATATTAAAGAGTGACTTTTTATTTTTTTTCTAATATTCTTTATCGCTTGTGCTCTAGATATCGTAATCAATGTATAGAGAAATACGATAAATACAACTAGTACTCTAATCCATATTGCACTTTCAGAAGGAGAAATTATAAATATAAAAAGAAAATTATAAAAAAAATATTTAAATAGTTTCCTATAAATTATAGTTTCATATTTCGTATTTTTTTTTGTTAGATAGTTTAGAGATGATAGATACATGCTTTGTACATGATCCTTTATTTTAAGATTTTTCATTAACAACAGTCCTTAAACGAAATGGTTTTAACCATACTTTTTTTACATAGATTAATGTTTTCAACACCATTCAAATAGGTCTTTTAAATTAGTAGTACAAAAAAATATAAGTCAAAAGTAATGATACCATGAGTTTTATAAATAGTATGTCGTTTTTTGTCGCTGTAATTTATAATTTGAACAAACTTTAAAATGCGGATAGTCGAGTTGCAAGTAATTCACAACGGAGAGGAGTAAATTTGTGTATATTTTCTTGCAGGTAACTATATTGTAATAATCAAAAGCTACTTAAACTGCAAGCAATTTTAATGAAATAAAAAACCGATGAATAAGTTCACCGGTTTTCACCTTTGGTACTATAATTCTGAGGGAAATTCTCTACAATATCGTCATTAGCCAAAAGAATCCTAAAAGCAAGTGATAATTTTTTTGCAGTTGTTAGCAATTTGCCATTCTGTAACAGTTCTTAAATATAATAAGCATTTGATTCGTCAAGCGACTGTGGAATACGAAGGTGACAAGATGTTAATCAAAGATACAACTAAGAAGATATGCCGAAGCATTAGTTGTACTATTGCACAGTGTACATTTTGAAAAAATCACCTTAAAAATGCACTCAATTTTGATCTTTCATTTCTTTTTTCTGTTCTTCCATGAGAGAGATATTTAAAATTTCTCATTTTCAAAACTCTCGCTATCGAATGGTATTGTAAATTTCATCTGCCGTAGATTTGACCAATCCTATGCTCCCTCTTGCACTTGCTTGTAGAAGCTTATTAACTAAACCATTTTTAATATTTTTTTCATGTAGGTTATATTTTTCAACAACTTCTATCCAGTTTTTAGCCATTTCATTATTTCGTAGCTTAAAAATGATTACTTCATCAGCTGGTAATACAGAATTCAAATAATACTCCCATCTGTCAATAGTTAGCGTTTGAAGGATCTCATCAATGTAGCTTTGAGCATTCCAGGAAATCCCATAAGTATTACCTAACTTACACGCTAATGTAGCTGTAATACATTTCCCTAATGCCGGAGCAGGAATAGAATTGCCAAGATTTTGAAGGTTTTTAGCAGCCGCTGGTTCATTATAAAAATTATTCATCCCATAATGTTTTGAGAGCAAGTGGTTTGCAGCCTCAATAAATGTATTAGAACGAAGACTTTCAGGAACGTAATCGAAACCTTTAGTCTTTAACAAAACTGACTTAAGAGCCTTTACAAGTGACGAATTCCCCTCATTTGTGGCTTCCGCATATGCAAACCCAACAGGATAACGATCATCTGACAAAAGATCCTCCCAAATAGTTGGGATAATACTAACCATGTTTGCAAAAACTATTTCTAATTCCCCACCTTTTTGTGTCTTAGAAAGATTTAAAAGCGTTCTAACAGTAGTCCTTTTATAAAAATAAGGACTCGTAAGTAAGGTTCTGTACACATCATTTTCTTCTGTAAGTATTTCTCGTTTTAGCATGTCCCTAAAATTAGTAAAAGATATTTGATGTTCATCGTCAGTCATTGCTAAAACATATTTTACACATGCTTTTATGGTGGCGTTTGCCTGCGTAATGTCTAACTCGTCTTCTGTATTTCTTGATAAATAGTGCCGGATTAACTCACTACTATTTAAAAACAACATTTTTGCTGTTTTATTAATAATACCTAAATCAGCACTTAGGTTAATAATATCCACTTCCGAAAGAAAATCATCTTGGTCACTGACACTCTCTTCAGTTCTACCGAGCATCTCTAGTACAAATTCTCTCCCAAATGAAAGAACTTTTTCGCGTAAAATATTAACTGTCCGATTCCAAGTATATTCTACTGCCATATCATAAAGTTCGCTTGTAAATGCAGTTCGTATTTTTGCTACCTCCTTATCAGATAGCATGTTAATATAGCCTGTTACTTGAACCACATCTGCAATATTTGCTGGTAAATCTGCTCCATTGGGTGAGTTCCACAACACTATTTGATTTGACATTATTCTTCACCTACTCTCTTATAAAAAGAATTGCCGTCCTGAGATAAAAAATATACTCCTACTATTTTGGACTCTCCTGAGAACAGCACAGTATTTGCTGCTCTTTTTCTTGCTCCACCTTCATTTGGTACTTCGACAGCTTCGGGTGCTTTTCTAACAAACACATTAAACCCTCTCACTCTAGCTGTCGTATCCAAAATTGTCATTCCATCAACATTAAGCATTTCCAAAAACAAGCCTGAAAGTCCATAATAGGCTTCGGCAGAAACTATGTCCTTATTGTTTGAAACAGAGTCAATCAGTCTTTCTCCTAAGCTTATTGGTTCTTCAAACCAAATCCCATCCCGAAAAAATTCCCCAGGTTTAAAATCGGTTTCAACTACCACACAAATAGTACCATGTATTTTGTAAGGTATGATTTTAAATAAGTTATCAAATGCTTTGATTAAAATATCTTTATGATCCAGATTAGAAATAGCCGAGGTTATATCTTCAATCATGCGAGGAAACGTTTTTGCTGGTTCCTCATCGATTTCAAGGTATCTAGAGTCGATTGTTAAATTGTTTTTGTACAATCCACAAATATGAAGTTCAAAATTATTTAAAACTTTAACCTCAATAATAGAATACTCTACTAAGCTTAGATCATCTATATTAAAAAGATTATCTGTAATAGGTAAACCAATTGGACCAGAAAAAGATCTTGTAATTCCATATTGTACTTGTTGGTTCTGGATATCAATAAAAACATGCCAGCCATTATTACAGAATGGTATCAGCGACTTGATAATTTTTTCCATATCAGATCCATCCATTTTGCCGCATCTTGTTTTAATTAAGTATGAATTTGATACAGTTTTTACGGCTTCATGAATATTAAAAGATAAAATTAGTCGAGGTCTAATTTTATGACCTTCTTCTTCATAATTGCATAACTTTGAAAGTACATTAAGTAAATTTTTCACAAACTCATTATTCACAATTATCTTTTCTTTTTCTAACAGAGTCTCGATTCCTTCACGTACTGACGAGTGATGAAGTCTTTGTGCATCCATATAATTAATTCCCTCCACTTTTTAACATCCGCCCTCACTCGAAGTCAAGTCCAGCATCTCAAGGGCCGCCACCTTCCGATTTATTGCTGCAAAAGTTGAATTTATAAAAAGCTACTATTAAGCTAATGGTAACCCTCCTCTTTGCTACTTATATTCAATTTTAAAAAATTTGTCTTTATCGCTCCTCTGTTATACTTTTCTTCTACTTCTTTAGTGACCAAAATTACTAACTCTTTCATAGCTCTTGTCAAAGCAACATATAAGTAATTGGTCATTTTGTTAGAGACATTTTTTTCAGTGAATAAGTAAGGAGCTAGATCAGTTGTTAATATAAACAAGCACCTATTTCCCTCTAATCCTTTTATGCTATCTATAGAACTTACTTGTATTCCTTCCTCTTTAGGAGGAATACGATTTAAATTGATTGATTCTTTTAGTCTTCCTTTATCATTCCTTGTCAGACTAATATCAAGCTTACTTTCTATTTTTGCAAAAATATTATTATTGCTTAAATTAGATAAATCTTTAATAATTTCTTTCATAAATATATAGACTGTTTTATCAATATCGGACGGATTTATATTAGCTTTTGTAACTAAATTTTTTAATTCATAAGACAAATTATCTTCGTATTTTTTTTGATCAGTTAGATGAGTTGAAAATCTTTTATTCTTTTTATAAATGAACGAAAGATCCCATTGATTTTCATCAAAAAAACTCTTTAAGAAAATATCATTTTCGAAAAGAAAACTCAGTTCACCTATTTCCGATGTTAGCGGTAATTGTTCCTCATCAACTGAAATAAATTTATTAGCCAGCATAACATGAGATATTGGACATCTGCGATTGCTATCTATAAATTCAACTAGTTGTTTCTCCTTATAACTTGTGATCATTTTCTTGAAAGCATCCTTACCACGTAAATCTTGTTTTGGATCCCCAACCATACATATATTAACGGAATTTTCATCCAATGTATGAAGAATCTCTGCCAAGTGTTTATCAATGTCTTGTGACTCATCGATAAAAATGGAGTCTAAATACCTTAACATGATAGCTAATATTTTTTTGCGCTTATCTTTAGTTTCTTTCTTATCGTTACTTTTTTTGCTTATAATCCATTTTGCTGTTTCAGTGATTTTTTCAGCGTGTATAATTTTATTCGCAGCAAGTTCCTTTATCTTTATAACCTTAAAACTTGGAACTTCAGATAACTTCATTTGAGACACTTTTGTAAATTGCTGACCATATAATAAATGATGAAACGGAAATACAACTTCCCTCACTAAAAAAGCATGAGATGTCTCAATTAATACTTGCTTAGGAATGTAACCATTAATTTCAATGATTTTTTTTCTTATATGATCCTTTGCTGCATTTGTATATGTGATAACATAAATGATCTTTTTATCTTTCATCTCATTAAATCTTGCTAACACTCTATGAGCCATAGACGTTGTTTTTCCAGCTCCTGCTCCAGCAACAACAATCTTCACATCTTCTCCCTACTTTGCAAAAAATTTATAACTTTACTAATGTGATGAGGTAATTCAATGGATGACAAATCTCCAGTACCAAAATTTTGACAGAATTTAAGCATTGTGTCTGCCTTGGCCTCTCTCCACTTATCAGATAAATCCTCTGGGTTATCTATGTTACCCCATCCATGATGATTAGCAAAATAATTCTTTAATTTTTCAAAATTACTCCCTGTTTGCACAAATTCAGGCTCCAATGTGTATCTGGTAGTTGTTGTTACATATATGTTGGAGTAAATATTGTATTTTTCGTGGAGTTCTTGAGCCTTGGGTTGATTGTCGTAGTCTCTGATAACCCCAATACGATGTGTTGAATTCTGATTAACTTTCAACCATATATCCAACATTTTTGTAAAACCCTTATGCAAGGAAATAACTTCTATATCATTTAAGTAATTCGTCTGGGAATTTAAATAAGATCGTATAAGCATTTCCTCAGTAGGCCCTTCAACTAATATACATTTTCTAGAAAATAAAAATTTCAAAAAATCTAAATTTGGTTTTTTTGCTAGATAATCTAGTTGAGCTTCATCTAATTCTGTTTTTAAAGAATAAGCAGTACCCTCTGATACTACCGTAACATTTTTCAATTCAAGCTTATTTAAAAATCCTGAGCTGTGAGTTGAAATGAACAATTGTGTTTGTTCACTAGAACTTAGAATTGAGTTTATAAAACTTGAAAGAATATGCTCATTACTAATACACAAATGTGCTTCCGGTTCTTCAATTGTAAGAATGTTTAGGGCCATATCAGAATTAACTTCTAATGAGTTTAAGATTACCAGCAAATAGATTAAATTACGGTATCCCAATCCTTGAGTATATAAATATTCTTCTCCTAATCCAAGTCGAACATTATTAAGTAGTGAACCCATAGTTGGCATATTAGGAAGCAAGGTTATTTGATCAAATAATTCCTTCGCGTTATCTAAATTAGAGGTATTCTGCCAATTAAATATTCCTTCTAATTTACTTATTCTTTTTAGATCTGAAAAGAAATTTTCATAAGACTTCTCCACCTCAACTTTCTGATCTTCTGAGAGCTTATTTTGCAAAAGATTAACCAGTGCCTTTGATCCAATTTGAGTATTTTTATTTGAAAAATCATCTCTCTCTGCAACTAATGAATTATATTTAAAATGAGCCAATTCAGTATACGATATTTGTTCCTCTGTAGAAGGATTTATAATAGAATATTTAAATAATTCGATTGGGAGTAAATTCATTTTTATGTTTTCAATTGTAGTTTCATCTTTTAATATCTTCCTAATATGATCAAGTAAATCTTTAGGATTCTCAATATAGTACTGATATCTAATCGTATACAATGGAGTATCACCGTCAAAAGAATTTATCCAGCGAGAAACATAAAATTCATCAGCACCTTCAGGTTCAAACGTTATTTTCACACTTACATAGGGAATGTATTTACTAAATTCATCTATTCCTATTTCTCCATTCTTTATTAATTCTAATTTTTCCTGGATAAATGTAAAATATTTCTCTTTTGAGTTTATGTTTATATCATGCCACCCCAGATTTTTACTTATATTTCCTATTTCATCATTTAGAAATGGTAGCGTAAGCGCTTTGAGCAAATTGCTTTTGCCACTGTTATTTTCACCGATGAAAATAACTAGTCTGTTTAGTTGGATGTTAACATCTATTAAGTTCCTGTAATTTTTTACGTGAATTTCTGAAATTTTCAACAAATAACTCCCCTTTAGGTATTAGTAAACTATATCGTGGAAGTGAAAATGCTAATAACTTTTTATTTTGACCCTTAAAAAGGGTAAAACATTTGATTATAATTATACTTTATCAGATAATCTATAAAAACCATGTCGAAATATGGCGTATTTCAGAGTTAAATACAAACCATTCCCTTACTATAGATCAACTTTTTATAACCTAAAAGAGAAAGTACTATGTTAATTACTTCATTCTTATTCTCCTCATCTTGATGTGTAGCAAAGTTTATTTACTTAAACGGACACCTGCTCAAAGCAGGTGGACTTAGACAGTAATGTCGAAGACTAAAGTCGTAATGTAAGTGTCAAGTTCTTCTAAAAATCCATACACTCATAAGTAATGGAACTGCGGATAACTCATCCTCAATTCTGAACATTTGTTCTTTTCCTCTGTAAATTGATGGCGATATAATTCCTGATCATTTCTTCGATAAGTATATTACTTACAACACCGTTCTCTGATTCATCAACCGTTGAACGTTACATAAGCTTGACTAAACGAATTTATCAGATTATTCTATTTTTGTAAGGTGTAACTCAAACCTCCTTTTTATTAAAGAACTTAGCTCAACAGCTCAAAATATAGCCATGGAGCCTATTTTCCAGTATTAACCCAAATGATAAATCTAATCTCCCGTTCTCTTCGTATAACAATGTGTATTGGAATTAAATAAGTTCAAAAAGATCTAAACTACTGTCCTAAGATTTATTTTGCTTTACCGTCAGTAGAATCTACATTACTTAATAAAATAATCCCCTTACTAAGTATGTAATTGGAGGAAACGACCATGGAAATAAAACTATTTATGAAGTATCCCGAAATCACTTGCTATCCTAATCATGCAAACTTGTTTTCAGTTATTTCACAAAATAAAAATTTTACATCATGGTTCTTAAATAACTATATTCACTTTTCGTAGACAAAAACGATTATAAAGCTGTTTTTTTAAGACTAGACTTTTAAACGAATAACCTGTTGCAATCATGTCCGTATGTTTATTATCAAAAAGTATCAAGATCTCTATTATTACAGACTTCTAAATCCATTATTGATTTTTGCATAAACGCGATTAAGTTATCATCCTATACATACTTCTTAGTCGATATTTATCATATATCCAATTATAAAGAAAACTTTAAAAAAAGGCATAAAGCACATGATATTTTCATTTATGGAGTTGACCTTAAGAGTAAATTTTTCTATGCTGCAGATAATTTCAGCAATGGCAAGTATACATTCGAAAAAGTTTCATTTGAAGAATTACTGAATGGTTTCAACAGCGTAGAAGAACTTAATTTAGACGATTGGATTGAAGGGATTTGCCTTTTAAGTTACAGAGAAAAGAATAATTTTTTTGATCTAAATCACGCCTATAAATTTGATCTGAATAAATTATTAATGGAATTACAAGATTACTTGACCTCATACAAAACCCCAAAACGCTATTGCAATCCATATGACCAATGGATGATACATGCAAGTGACATGGCATTTGGATTAGAAGTTTATGATGTGATTATACATTTCTTAGAAAATGTTACTGAAATCCACGATCGAAGACCATTTTTCGTGTTAGCCGAACATAAAAAGTTGATGCTAATGAGAATTGAATTTTTACAAAATGAGCTTAGTATTGATCTTAGCAATCTTAAAGACAAGTATTCTGAAATTGTGAAAAAAACAAATATCCTCAGTATGCTTTACTTAAAGTGTATTATTTCTAAGAATGGTGATATAAAAAAACGTTTAGTTTGTAATTTACAATCTATCAGAGACGAAGAAGAAAAGATCATTTGCAACTTGTATAATCTACTTATAAAAGAATATGTAAAAGTATAACTAATCAATGACCCTTTACTGAATAGAGGGTGTATTTATTTGTATGCACCCTCTATTCCAAACTATCACTATCCTATAAAATCAACTACCTCCTTACGCTGAAACGCGCTAGGCAATTTTTCTACAAGTGTTATTACTCGTTCAACGAGTTTATTTTTTGATCTTTCTCTAATTTTCTTTCTGCTCAATTCTGAAGTTGTCGAAGCTCAGATAAAATAATAGGTAGGTCTTCCTCCTCAACTCTATCCATTGTAATCCTAAAGCTGGTTGCCAACATTCATATGATTCTGATGCAACGGGGAGAAAAAAACTTTTTTCGAACTCATTTTGTGGTTTGAGTATCATAACGCTAGGTAAGGCTACTATGACGCAGTTATTCAAGCCGCTCTTCTATTTCGAAATATTTGGATATAAGAATTTTTTTTCGTGAAAGGAGCTCTAATTATGAAAACATTACCTCTTTGCGATCCTCTGATTTCGAACTATCCTCAACATGCCTTCTACCTATCAATTATTTCTGACAATAAGGATTGCCAACCGTGGATTTATTCTAACTATACGAATCTGTTTTTGTCTAACTGGAAAAACGATGAGATTTTTCTGGATTTTTATGTGCAAACACCCGAACACCACTTTAATCCCTGGTTTAAGGATTCACAACGGCTGCACCGTGATCTCATTCTGGGCTCTATTCCGAATCTAGTGTCGTTCATTAGGAGTCAGATCGACGCGGGGTACTACGTTTGGACGCACGTTGATGAATACTTTATCCCCGATACGCCTTCCTATCATACCCGGCGGTTCGCTCATGCGGTTCTTATCTACGGATACGACGACTCAACTCGGGAGTTCCAGCTTGCCGGATTTTTCAAGTACCGTAGCTATTCTCGAACAACCGTCCCATACGACGACTTGAAGACGGCGTTCGAGCATTGCGATATATATGATGATTATCTTAACTATACTCATTTGCTAAAGATCAACCCGGAGTACCACAACAACAAAATCTATGAATTCGATCTCTCGTACTTTGCAGAATGCATGGAAAACTATTATACCTCTATTAATGAGACTGAAAATTATAAAAGCTTCTACACGCCAAAGCTGTACTCAGATCGGACCTTTGGTCTGGATATTTATAACAAATTAACAATGTATTTTGAGTTGATGCTTTCCAAGCATCGAACAATTGATACACGTTTGCTGTATACGCTTAGAGAACATAAAAAATTCATGAATCTGAAAATTAAATATATTGAACAAGAAGGACACTATCGTTTCCCCGCCGTTTTTAAGGATAACTATACCCGAGTTGAAAAAGAAACAACGATTATGCTTAATCAGTTTTTGAAATACGGGATAACCCAATGCGAGGATAATATTATCAAATTGATTGGTAGGCTAGGATTCCTGTATCAACTAGAAAATGAAACGCTTGAACTGCTGCTGAGTGATTTCAGCAAGCAGGGCATCACAGGGGTAAGACTTCGTTAAGCCGGAGCTGATGACTCATCCTGGCGTGAACTCAGGAGAAGGTTCGTTTGGTGGCCTTCTCTGTTCAACTCCTGGCTACTGACCATTTGCTGGTATAGCGCCCCTCGATTCATAAGTTGATCGTGAGTTCCAGATTCAACCATCTCCCCGTTATGCATGACCAAAGTCAAATCTGAATTCTGTATAGTTGACAGGCGATGGGCAATGACAATTGTTTTTCCTTTACGATAACGGTCAACTCCCTCTCTGTTGTCATGTCCAGCGCAGAGGTAGCTTCATCTAGAATCAGGATTTCTCTGTTCTGAATTAAGGCTCTGGCTATGGAGAGCCGCTGACGTTGACCCCCTGACAGTGTCACCCCTCGAATCATCAATGGCTGTATCGTATCCGTCCGGCAGACCCAAATATATTCATCGATTTGCGCCGCCTTGCAGGCCGCTCTCATTGTGTTTGTATTGTTCTGCTCATCTAATCCCATTAGTAGGTTGTTCCGAATGGTATCCGGAAAAAATATGGTTCCTGGAACACGATTCCGATGCTCTGTGTCCAATCAACTCGGCGCACCCGTTGGAGCGGACTATCATTCACCAGTATGCTGCCGGCTTTCGGTTCGAAATTACGAATCAGCAGTTGAGCAATGCTCGATTTTCCAGAACCACTGGTACCTACAATGCCAATTTTAAGTCCCATGGGAAACTCAAAACTTAGATTTTTAAGTACGGCGCTGCCCCTTGGCTCGTAGCTAAAATCAATATTGTTGAAAGAAATTCTCTGCAACGGAGTCGGAACCGGCTCGTTTCCTTCGTCGCTCTGCTCCCCTTCCATCACATTGCGTAGCCTTTCCAAGCTGGCAATGGCACAGGACTTTTCCCATGCCGTTTCGGATTCCGTTTATGTTTCCTGTCTTGTCTTTGAGCTTAACTTAATGACATGGCCGTTTGCCCTCACCGTTTCCCATGCCATTTCCAGGTTTGTTCGGTGATACACTTTGTCGATTAATGAATGAACCTTTCGTCTGTGCCTTCTGCTTCCATGCGCTTCGTATCCTCCGCCTGCAAGTTTTGGATCTTTCACTTAGGGAATATTCCTCCTTTGCCGCTTACTCGCGAAACTCATGTCAGTTCCGGTCTCCATAAAGCGAGCTTCAGGTTCGCCTTTTGGGTGAACTGAAGCCAGTCACACCGAGGTGACCGATCCGGACGTTTCTGTTGTTCGTCCGTTCGTAAGTAGTATCTGGCTCTCCGACTTCTCGCCGTGCGTCCGGTATACACTTCGGGGTTTCCTTATAGCATCTGTTACTGAAACTGCCGCGTATTCTTAGAAGCGTTAGACGCGGCGCGACCGCTTCGACTTTGTTTACCCCATTCGTCCTGCAAGTGCATTCGTTTCAGACACGACGTGATCTCCGTGGGTCACAACGTCATCTTCCGTACCATGCCGACCGCACACACCTTGGTGCGATGGGTGGACTGGAACGCCTTCGTCTCCATAGTGCAGACTCGACCTTGCCCCATCTTTGGCCGACCGGTTCGCGAGTTCGAGTAGCCTCGTTTCAGTACGGCCTGGTACGTCTCCTCAAGCCCTTCAGACTCTGCATCGCGGCAGACGCCCTGCCCTCCAATAAAAAAAAATTACTGTCCCCCGAGGCGTTACCCCCGAATTTGGATATGAGCCCCTAGTCGGTGCTCAGTGGGACTTTAACCCACCTGATGAACGTGCTGCCACGCACGCACTATGGCTTCTGCTGACTTCTCACCACAAGCTTTACTCCGTCTCTCGGATTTTTTTCCTACTCGACGTCAGTGAGACCCCCTTGGGTAAGAGCGATAACCTTCCCCTCATCCATCTGCCACATTTACTTGATAAGATTCGGGCAGTATTGGACTTTATTTTGTCAAACAAGCTCGTACGTCTCACAGGCCTCCTATGTGATTTCGGTTCGTCAGACCGAGGATTTGCCTCCGGTTTCCTTCAGATTCGGCCTCGAGACCGACACCCTTGCCTTTGGCTAACAGTTCCTACTGCCAAGACTGTAGCGGACTTTCACCACCGAGTTATCACCCATGCCAGGCGCACCTGAAACAAAACAACCCCCAATCAAATTTGAAGTGCACCCCTTAGAATAGACATTGGAATAAACCCCTGGTTTATCCGATGAAATCTAAGGGGTGCATTTTTTATGCCGGCGAAAAAGGGAACAAAGTTTAACGAGTATACGTTTGAAACCAAGGTAGAGGCCATACGACTCCATATTGAAGAAGGTTGGACGTATCGTAGACTCATGGAGAAGTTTGGAATCGCAGATCGACATCGATTAAAAGAATGGATGCGCAAATACAAGCAACTCGGTGAATTCGGGCTCATGGACCAGCGAGGACGGCGTAAGGAGTATATCGACCAGGATAGGTATGTACAGAAGCTGAGACGGGAAAATGACATGCTAAAAAAGTGTTTGGAAATCTGGATACAGGAGATGAAGCACACAAATATATAACCATTGAGAAAGCTGCGAAAGACTATCCTATTAGCAAACTGTGTACGCTTTTCAAAGTCTCCAGAAGTGGATATTACGCCTTCTTAAAGCGTAGAGGAGCAGATCGAGATCGGGACGCGAAAGCACTTGTGAAGAAAGTGTATGAGCAGTATAACGGGGTCTACGGCTATCGCCAAATTCAACTATTTTTGCAGCACGATCATGGAGTCTGGATGAACCATAAAAAGGTACTCCGGCTCATGCAGGTCTTGGGAATCCGCTCACAAATTCGCCGGAAACATCGCTGCAACTATGCTTCCTCTACGAAAGGTCGTGTGGCGAAAAATCTGCTAAAACAGGATTTCAAGGCGGACAAACCTAATCAAAAATGGGTCACAGATATCACGCAATATCGTGTGGGGGATTGCTGGCTATATCTGTCTGCGATTAAAGACTTGTTCAATAACGAAATTATCGCGTACCAGATGAGCCATAGAAATGATAACGAACTGGTTTTACAGACGTTTCGACAAGCCTTTAAACAGCAAAAAGACGTGACTGGCCTCATCGTTCACAGCGACCAGGGGTTCCAGTACACGTCCCATGCGTACCATGACATGCTGCCAAAGGTTGGCGCCCGGATCAGCATGTCTCGCCGAGGCAATTGTTATGATAATGCCTCGATGGAGAGCTTCTTCTCGCATCTCAAAACGGAAGGGCTCTACCCATATGATATCCGAAATATGGACGGGGCACAAAGGAGAATAGAAGAATATATTCGATTTTACAACCAATGTCGACCACAACGAAAGTTAAATAAGCTGCCTCCGAAAGAGTATCGGAAGCAGCTTATAGCCTAGGGGCTTTTTTCAGTGTCTATAAAATGGGGTCTTGACCAAATCATTGATTGGGGGTTGTTTTGTTTTAGGCGTTATCTGATGGATACGCCATCTAGGAAACACTAACATTTCTTTTACGTAATTTCTTAAATACCGAGTATTCCTTATTGGACTTAATAAAACTTAATATCTTTTCGGCACATTCTGTTGGATTCATCTCTTCCGTATTTACTTCGAGGTCATATTCATCAAAGCAATATATTTTGCTAAACTGTGAAGCTGCTAGTCCAATCTGTCTATCCTCTCTTGTTTGCTCTCTTTTTATGAGTTCTTCTTCCGAGCATATTACACCTATAAATAACGTAGGCTGATCGAAAAATTGATCAAGAAACTCATTAAACCTCTTGTCATTGTCGATTATGGTATCTGCTATTACATTAAAACCCAATTCTAATAACAATTTAATTGTCGAATGGTACACTGAGAATATGGAATCATGAAGTATTTGTGAGACAACTTGATGATCTATTTCTTTTGGAGGATCATCTGGAAATTTATTATTAATAAAATCATAGTAATTATTAAAAAAATCATCAATTGATAAACGATAAAAAAGGATCTCTTTCTGATTTATCAGTTCAGTCGATATGGAGGTCTTTCCGGAACTTGAAGCTCCATTTAGAAAAATTAATATCCCTTGCTTCAATTTAATCATCCCTTCAAAAAATAATTATTTCGTATCTTTCAGATAACGTTATATTCACAAAGTTCATTAAATTATCCAACTCAGAAAATATTCGAACGATTGAAATATCCTGCTAGTTATTTAAACGAACTGCCGAAGAATCACGGCTACCTCACTTTTTCTCCCCTAGTATCGTTTCTTGTACCGTTTCTTCAGTTATTGGAACTTTTCAAACTCATTTTTTAACCAGCCGTTTGGAACATAGTAAGACACCCTTCCTTAATAGATTAGCCTGCGAACGAAACGACCGACGTTACCGCATCTCCCATTTCCATCTTAATCAGCTTGTCCGCCACCCCAAAATACCGGTCGTCATGTGTGATAGCAATGACGCATTTGCCTTGCCTTTTAAACTCCGGCAAAATCGTGTGGTAAAAGACACTTCTGAACTCCGGATCCTGATCGGCCGCCCATTCGTCGAACAAATAAAAGGGGCGATCTTCCAAGCGGCTTACGAGAAGCGCCAGTCTCTTTCTTTGGCCAGTAGACAGCCGAATCGTGCTGAACTGATTTCCGGAAACATGCACTTTATCGTCAATTTCCAGCGCCCTCAACTCTTGATTGATCCGATCATTCAATTCGTGGACTTCTAGTCCGTACAACTTTTCGAATAAGTGAAAATCGCTGAAAACGGCCGAAAAATATTGTCCAAGTTTCTTAGCCGAAACCTGATTGCCGTTCAGCAGAATTTCTCCCTCGTCAGGCTCATACAACCCGGTGATCAACTTGCCCAACGTGGATTTGCCGCTGCCGTTTCCTCCCGTAACGAATGTAATTTCCCCTGAGCGAAAGACGGCGTTAATCGGACCGACCGCGAAATGGGTGTCCTTTTGGTTTTTGTAGTTAAACGCGACGTTTTTCAATTCCAATTCGAAAGGACCGCCAGCGTCGGCAGCTGGCAGGTTCTCAACTGTCTCTTGAGAAACCACGGCCGACAACTCCTGCTCCAAACCGTTCAATCGTTTCCAACTGATTCGAACTCCTATCATGCTGGGAATCGAGTTCAATATGCCGTGCACGGGCGCGGTCATATACAAAAACACGAAAACGTAGGACGCCAGTGATTGGCTTTCGATGCCCTTGAATAATATGGGAAAGAGAAACGCCACGATGCCGATAACCGCCGTAAAAAGCAATTCCCCGATCACGAATACGTTCGCAAAGTTCAGATCTCCCAATATCCGCTTTGAACGATACGCCCAAGTGCTCGTCTGCACATCTTCTTTGAACTCGTTTTTCTTTTGATTATTAATGCTAAGTTCCTTATATCCGTGGACCATATGATCGATAAATCGAAAGAACGTATTTTGGATGTCCCGGGTTTGTTCCCACAACCGATTCGCATATCTTCCTGTGATAAAATAGAGCCCTGCCGCGACGAGGATGACCACTATCGAGATGAGCAGTCCGCTAAAATTGATGACACCCAAATAAACAAAGCAGCAAACAAGGGTGAACAGGCTTGTGAACCCGGATATCAAAATGTTAATTCCGCCGCTTATCACTTCCGTATCGTTGTTCAACGAAGCGAAGATGCGATCTTTCCCGACTTTCTCGATATTTTGATAGGAAGCACTCAAAATCTTATCGATCAAGCTGGTTCTCTTGCGATAGATCATGTCGTTCGTTAGATTGATGAGGCTGGTCCTTACGACTCTTTGACCGAAAACGTACAGAATAATGCCAGCAACAAAAAAGGCGAGAAGTCCCACCTGAAAAGTACCTTTCCGGTTCAACGCTTCGTTCACGATAAAAATAACGACGGCGTTGCCGAATCCACTCATAATGCTCGCAATCAAGACTGGAAAAAAAGAGCGTTCTTTTTCCTTCGGAAAAAGCGACGAAAGCAGAAGCGCAGCCATATACAGTAATCCCGCCGCGCAAATCGTAACGATCGCCGAGATCAGGCTTTCTGGAGCCCACACCTTAATGAACGACCAGGGCAAATCGTTAAAAAACACGTTCGGAATGAAATAAATGCAACATCCCAAAAGCGCCAACGCGCACACGCTTATCGCCGTTTTGCGCACGACTGAATGGGAGTCGCTCTTCCATCTTCTTTGCTTTCTCACGATTTGAGAAATCTCGATGAGCAAATATCCTAACGAGAGTAGGCTGAACGGCACCAATACTCCCATGACGGAAACTGCGACTTTATCGACGCTGAGGTAGATGTCGGAGGTCGAGCTGATCGGCTTGTTTTGTTGTAAAATATCCATAATGCCCTGGCCTAACGTATTCGTATAGGCGGAGTTGAGATTGGCCAAAATGGCAACGCCCAGTTTCTCTTCTGGCCGGAATACGATAAAAGACGAATAATTCGGATTACTGCCCCCGTGGCTCAGTTCCCCCGCAGCTTTCTGGAAAACGGACCACCCCGCCCCATAAGATGAACCGTCAATATTGGGGTATACGGAACGATCCGGCGTATGCGACTGCTCGATCAACGAACGGAATGACGAGTCTTCGCTTCCGATTCCCAATTGGATATTGAGCCACTTCGCCATATCGACGCTATTCGTCGTCAAATATCCCGCGGGCGTATTCCCCCGGTATCTTGGGGCATCGTACGGCTGAGCTCGCAAAAAACCAATTTTATACCCGGTAGCCAATGATTGATTCACTGCTTCGTCCTGTGACAAGTAAGTGTTCTCCAAACCAAGCGGCGTCAGAATCCTTTCTTTCATATAGTCCTCATAGGATTTGCCGGAAACTTTCTGAACAATTAAGCCCAAAATATCGTAATTAATCGTGGCATACTGAAATCTTTCGCCCGGATAAAAATCCAATCGGCCTCCGGACAAGTTCTGAACAGTTAGCTCCAATGCGCCGATATCGTTCGATTTGGGAATGTCGCCGATCGTGCGGAATGAAATTCCGCTCGTATGATGGAGCAGCTGCCCGATCGTAATCTTAACGTCTTCGTCGATTTGTTGACCTCGATATTCCCCTTTGTAGCGCATCTTGAACCATGGCAAATATTTTTCGACCGAAACATCCAGTTTCAATAGTCCCTGCTCCTGCAACTGTAGAACCGCCAGTCCGGTAAACGCTTTGCTTGTCGAGCCGAGCTCGAACAGTGTTTCGGACGTCACCGGCTCTTTGCGTTTCACGTCGGCGTATCCGAATTGCTTCTGATAAGCAATCTTCCCATCTTTAACAATAACGACTGCCGTACCTGGAATTTTACCTTTTTTCATCTGTTCATGAATCCAAATATCAATTTTCTCGGTTTCGTCTTGAGACAATGTCGGTGGCGGATTAACCGGAGCCGGAACGCTCGCGCTCACGTTCGAGCACATTGAAGGCAGCCACCACATACTAACCGCTAGCAAAAAGAGTAAGCTTGTCTTAGTAATTGTTCGGTACCCCATGAGTCACCTTCTCTTCTCGTTCTGTTTTGGTGGTACGTTCCCTTTAAAAAGCACTGGGCACCCTCTATTTGGACACAGTGAATTTAATCGAGAGAAGACAAAAAATGATTAATTTTGTAAAGAAGATCATTTTTTGTCCCACAAAATAAATTTATCCGGAAATTTCGGTTGTGCTGCGCAAACAGAAAGCTTATATTCCAACTCCAAATGATATTGCTAGAAGAAATATGACATAGGGATCGTAGTATTGGAAAAAGAGTTAAAGAAAATCTCATTTTATCTCACACGAAATCCAAAGGAATCTAAAGGGAGGGATAATCCCCTCCCGTCGGTTTTAATAGCCTCTCGGCATTCGCCGAGGCAGTTGGGACAAGGCTTTCCCTGCCGTATCCCATGTGACTTCCTCCCACTTCTGTAGAGGGATTTTTTAGGTCATCCACAACTCCAATTGGAAAATAAATCGGAGATCGTGACGTTTTTTTCAAAAAAGCCTTGACTTTGAGCCCATTTTTCCAAAATCGCGTGGGAAGGGTCTGTTTTTCAGCTCACTACTCGAGATTGGAGTGTTTGAAGCCCATTTTCATTCCGCATTCGGACTATCAAGCTTTTGTTCTTCTACACCTTCGTTCGTCTTACGGCTCCGGTGTTGTTCCCATTTCCAAGGATTGGCCTCTGGGCCGTCAAACTCTGGATGACCGATCTTTCAACGGTCACGACTTTGCTCTTCGACGATTATTCTCCTCGGGGGCAATCCCCCGTGATCCCGCATCCCTATTCTGTTCTTACCTGCCTCTTCTTCTGACGAATCCTCATATGGGCATTACCGAATGGATCAACGAGATGAAACGTACGCCGATTTATGCCATTCTGAGCGGCTTTCCCTTGGATTATCTTCCTGGCGTCAGCACGTTCTATGGCTTCTTCCGTCGCCTTTGGCCTGCCGTAGATCAGAATCTCAAGCCCAAAAAACAGCGGCAACGCTAAGGAAAAGCCAAAAGAGGAAAGAAGAAAGGCGAGAAAGCTCCCACCACGACTTCAGGCAGAGTCGAACGCTTGACGAAATGGATGATGCGTCATGCCGATGCTAGAGCGTCTTTGCCTGCAGATCGGCTATTCGATTTCTTCTAGTCGCAGATTCTTGCGGTTTCGGCATGTTGGGTCTGCTCGGGGATCTCTCTGCACTGAGCGCCGCCAGTGATGGTACACCGCTCGTCACTACCGCTTATCCCCGGAGCAAATCTACTTGCGATTGTCATGCCCGCGGTATAGCTGAATGCAACCATGTTCGTCTGTACTCCCAGCCCGACTGCAACTCGGGCTGGGATAGTGCCCGGGAGAAGTACTTTAACGGTAACCACCTGTACATGATTTCCGCATCGGACAATCCACACGATTTGCCCCTGTATCCAAGACTTCAGCCTACCTCCCGGCATGATGATGCGGTCAGTCTCGTCATGAACACGGATGAGTTCAAGCAACGTTTCACCTTGGGCACGGTAGACAACATGCTTCTGGATGCCGCTCACGACGCGGAATCCATTTATCTTTTGCTGGAGCACCAAGGCATGAAGCCCTTTATTGATCTGAACGTTCGTTCCAAGAAAAGCACCGTCAGCCCAAGCGCGAGTGAGATTCAAATCTCTCCTCGCGGCATCCCCATTTGTCCCAACGGTCACCCGATGAAGCCCAATGGCTCCGACAGCAAACTCCAACGCCGCAAGTGGAGATGCACACCCACCTGCGGCTGCCGAAAGCCAAGATTGGCCGTACCTTTTACACGAAAACCCGTGATGATCCCAGATTGTTTACGAAAACGCCGCGCGATTCGGAAAAGTGGAAGCTGGTTTACAAGCGTCGCATCTCCATTGAGCGTTCCAACAAGCGGGAGAAAATCGATTACAAGCTTGAAACTGGTCGGCATCGCTCCACGATAATGTGGTATATGCGCGTGTACGGCACTATGATCTGCCAGCATATGGACGCTTGGTATGTTAGCCAGAAGGACGAATGGGACAAACTGAAACCCACGATTTGCCCAACAGCCGCCTAATTTTTAAAAAATACTGTTTGGACAAATGGGTGGAGTCTGTCTTTTTCGAAACTGGTTTTCATTATCCATAATTTCCAGCGCTAATTCCCTTATTCCCTACGTCATCTCCCCTTTAACACCTGTCTAATTCCGAGAGGCTATTTTATATATGCTTCCTTTAGTGTCCACAATCTGAAAAAATATTCGAGTCTACATTCTGGGGAAATCGACATCAAATCGGAATACTCATATGATGAGAAATGTCGGTTAGCAATATCTAGATCGATAGGACTCATTCGTTCGACATCAATACCTATTGATCCAATATCCACTGCCAATGCTACCCAATTCCCAGAATGAGAAACATTGAATTTCCATTCTGAGTCAACCAAATAGGGTTTTCCATTTGGATCCATCCATAATATAATATTCAGTTCTTGATTACTGTAGTTTATTAGAGTCATAAGACAAAACGAGTTAATAAATCAGCAATGATAGCCCGTTCTGCATCTTCAATGTTGTAATAATATTTAATTCGCGCTTTTTTTCCGCAGATACATATTTCAAACAACATTCTATGGATTGATGTGTCATCGTTAAAGGGATCTTTACAACGTGAATATACATCAATGAGCCCTCATTCTGCTTTCAATATATTGGATGATATCTATGCAAGTATTGAATTTATCTATCACCAAATCTTCATCTTCAAAGGAAATTCCAAAATGCGCTTCAACAGCAACAACAAGCTGGATAAATAATATTGAATTCAGTCCTAGAACAATTAAGTCTTCATCTAGATGTTGATCAATATTTAATTGGACTCTTTCCTCAATAAGCTTGATAAATTCATTTTTGACATCTAACTTAGCCATGTTATTCAGCTCCTTATGGACCAGAGTTCTTGATAGTATTGATATTCAAGTTCTAGAATACGAGACAACTGGTCTGATATAGAAATGAAAGACTTTTCATTGTAATTTTGAGAATAGTATAATTTTGCTATAACTGCGCGAATATCTGTCCAAGAGGACACTATAGAATCGATTGCAATTTTGGCTTTTTCAGGATTCCCAAAAAAAACAAGCAGTTTGTATTGTTCGGCCTTTTTGTCAAAAATTATATCATTTAGATATTTAAGCCACTTAAATGTATAATCAAGTGAAAAAGGAGTTCTTGTCTCAGCTCGCTGAGAAAACCAAGCAATGAATGAGTCCAACTCTGTCAATCCGTTTAGAATCTCCTGTTTTTTATTTAGAAGCAAGTTCAGATAAAAATCTGCTTCCTCGGACGAATTCAAATTCTTAACATTATATCTATCCTCATTCAAATAAAACTCACAATAGGTTTCCTGAATATCGAAACTATTTATCAGTTGATATCCTTCATAAGCCTTATTCAGATCTTCCATCGGAAGGATTCGATTCTCGTAAGAGAGGTGTTCTTTATTTTTATGTTCAATAATATGATAGATTTGTTGGTCCTGATCATACCCATGTACAAGTAAAGTGTGAGGAAAATGTATCTTGTTATAAGTATCGTTGCGAATGGATAAGTAATAACAGTCGACCCACAATAGAATTGGTCTTTCTCTTTGAATCGCTTTGACAATTCTCTCATGCAGATTATTGGCGTATCGTATACCTTCAGTGCTAATTCCGATGTTATCTAATATCTCCATCAATGTATGATCGACATCGGGTCTGCTCTGGCACAAAAGCCCTTTAGCATCGTTCAATATTTTGTATACATTAACGTCATACGCCAAAATGGATGAAATATTCTTATTCAAATATATTAACGCTGGGAACAATGAATGAAAGTAGCAACTCTTATAGAAAAACTCGTTAAAACCCGATATCGGTTCTAGTATTTTCGATTTCATGTTATGCTCCGCCTTTGTCAATGTTTAGTTCTAAATTTTTTGCAATTTGTTCGAACGTCAGGCCAGGTTCAATGACTACGCCATCAATTGGGACTTTCAACTTTTCCAGCTCTACTTCACATTGAATGACTAGAAGAGAGTGACCGCCCAATTGAAAAAAATCACTATGGATGTTCAATTCTTGAATATCCAGTAGTCTTCCCCAAACTGAGGCCAGAAGATATTCCATCAGTGTGTACTCTCCAGACAATCTCCCAAACAAACTGACTGAGTGATGGGCCAGTCCATCACTCTGGATCTCATTGTGCATATCGGGCCAACATCGACTTCGCATAAAAGGATAAATTGGCACACTAACTTTCCTGTAATCTTTATCTGTGTATAATAAACTCCATTCAATGTCGGCACCCAAAATATAAAGTTTAGCGAGCTTTGTAAATGTGAAGTCGACCATCTGCTGAGCAGATCCTATGACAGAAATGAGTTTATTTGCCTGAAGAGAGAATAGTTCCTGCTCAGTAACAGCAATATCTGCCTCCGACCGTTTTGACTTCAAATCCGGAACGACGTTATGAACTCCGTAGTAGATTTCATTATGACGAATGGTAGACATTTCATTGTTGCAGATCCAATCCAGCTTTTCGATGAGTTCCTCTTTTGAACTTGTTTTAATAATCAATCGATGTGAATAATGGAATCTTCCCCAATTGGCCGTAAAGCATATGTCACCAAGATCCCCCTGTTCCAAGGTATTAATTAGAAAGGTGCGGTATACATTGACAAGTTGTTTAAGACCTTCTGGAAACATGGCTGACAATGCAAGAATATATGGACCTTTTTCAACAATGGGGTTTGGCTCTGAAGATATCGACTCTTCTAGCACAATATGGCAATTAGTTCCACTAAGACCGAACGAGCTGACTCCACAGCGGCGCAATGCTCCTGGTTCAGTCTCCCACTCAGATAGCTTGTTATTAACATAAATCGGAGAATCGACAAATTCAATATTTTGATTCGGTCTCTCGAAGTGCAGCGATGGTGGCAACTTGCGATTTTTCAAAGCAAGAACAGCTTTTATAAAACCTACGATTCCTGATGCATGATCCAGGCTACCGACATTCGACTTAACTGAACCAATCGCACAAAACTGCTTCCTATTTGTAAATTTGCGAAAGGCGCTAGTGATTGCTTGCACCTCAATAGGATCGCCCAACTTAGTACCCGTTCCGTTCGCTTCAATATAGCTAATCGTTTCGGGGTTAATTTCTGCATCCTGCCATGCCTTAAGAATAACATGTTCCTGCGCAGAGCCATTTGGCGCTGTTATGCTAACCGAAGTGCCGTCTTGATTCCAGGCGCTACCCTTAACGACTGCGTAGATATGGTCTCCATCATTGATCGCCTGTTGAAGAGGTTTTAACAATACTGCTGCTGTTCCCTCGCCTGAACCCATGCCATCTGAACGATCGTCGAATGTTTTGGTAAAACCGTCTGATGATTTAATTCCCGTATGATGTCCATCACTCGTCGAATCTACCGGTAGGGCAATTATTTTTACCCCACCGGCTATTGCCAGGTCACATTCTCCAGACCGAATTGATTTACAGGCAAGGTGAATCGCAACGAGCGAGGAAGAGCAAGCCGTATCTACAAGCATGCTCGGTCCCTTGAGATCTAGAAAGTAAGAAATTCTGCTGGCGATAATTGACTTAACGTTTCCCGCCATCGATAATGCTGGCACGTCTGAAAGAACTGTTTTAAGATAATGCTTATACTCCAAAGCAGAATCGCCGCTGTACCCCAAAAATACGCCCGTCTGACTTCCAGACAGTCTCCTTCCGCCGTAACCCGCATCTTCTATAGCTGCATAGGCCGTTTCCAAGAACAAGCGTTGATTGGGATCGATCAAATTAGCTTCTATTCGTGAAATCGAAAAGAACTGATGATCGAATTTGTCGATTTCATCTAGGAAAGCGCTTCGACTAAATAATAGCTTGTCTTCCTCACTGCTTTCAGAAAATAAAGCGCGCCGGATATCGTCTTTTCTTGCGTCTGGAAATTCGCGAATATCGTCATTTCCATTGCATAAATTTTGCCAAAACAGATTAACATCATTAGATTTGCCTATGCGACACGATAACCCGATAACAGCGATATCTTTGTTCGAAATCGTTGTGAGCTGAATCTTATCATTCTGTGACAAGGGTGCATTGATTTCGAAATCAATTAATTTCTTTCTCAATTTTTTTCCTCACTTTCACGTAGGTATTGAGCCATTGAAAGAGAAATTAGGTCGGAATATGAACGTATCCAACTATGAATAGTATGGAGCTGCATTTTCCCAGAATCATAGTCCCATTGGAGGGATATGCTCTTTCCGGATTGTTTAAGGCGAACTACAAGATTGAATATACGGTTTAACTCGGTGGAAGAGTTTTTTGATGTTGTGAAGGCGGCATATAGTTCATTTCCCAGACGTTCCAATCGCATATGCTGCCATTCGGACCGGTTTACCCTGAAGCCGGAATTCGCTTTTTGTTTACCCACCGAATTGAACAGCTCATGTAGATTCGATATGGATGAAAGGTCAATTGCTATTGGGACAGCTATGTCTGGTGCCGACATACAAGCAACGGATACTTGATCAGTATTGGCATATTCAGAAAACAAATAGAGAAACAATGCTAGCAAAACGGACTCTGTATCCACTCCTGACTGCTTTGAAGCCCACATAATATAATGCACTTGAAGTTCTGTCAGACGAAATTCTACAGTGTCACCCGGTGTGTATGCACCGTTAGTGAAAACCTCCTTACTAAATCTAATTGGTGATAATTGGAATGTGTTTTGCTCTTTGCTGAGCAGGTTCTCGATATGTCGGGCAAGTTGTCGAATCGTTGGATAAGCGAATAAATCAACTATGGATAATAAGTCTGGAAAACGTTCGCTTAAACGACCATGTACTTGAATCAGCAAAATCGAGTTGCCTCCAATTTCGAAAAAATTACCATTTACCCCAATATGCTGTCTGCCGATCACATCCCTCCATATGTCTAGTAATGCAACTTCATATTCATTTGAAGGAGGGGTTTGCTGTTCCATTTCGAAGGAATAATCAGGCTTCGGCAATGCCTTGCGGTCGATCTTGCCGCTAGGTGAGAGCGGCATCTGGTTCAGATGCACGAAGTACGCCGGGATCATGTACTCCGGCAACAACGTAGCCAGATGCGCCCGTAATTCGGCGACAGACAGGGCTTCACTGCTAACGTAATACGCGCACAGGTAGGCCTGTTCCCTTTGATCACTCTTCGACATGACTACAGCTTCCCGTACCGCTTCGTGTTCCATAAGCCGCGTCTCCACTTCCCCGCACTCGATCCGGTAACCCCGAATTTTGACTTGGTGGTCGATTCGGCCCAGATACTCGATGTTCCCGTCCGGCAGCCATCTTGCCAAATCCCCAGTCCGGTACATTCGCTCTCCCGGTACGAATGGATTGGTGACAAACTTCTCTGCCGTCAGTTCCGGTCGGTTCAAATAGCCGCGCGCTAATCCCTCGCCGGCGATGCATAATTCT